>BTVE01000005.1:0-100111 GCA_045862915.1 Acidimicrobiia bacterium | reverse complement strand
AGCGGCTGGTGTGGGGACGGTACCTGCTGCCGCTACTGCCGTTCCTGTCGGTGCTTGCCGGCGGGGCGATCGCAGAAACGTCGCGTCTGTTGGCTGCGCGGTGGACGTGGATCTCCCGACCGGGGGTGCTGGCCGCAGTCCTCACAGCGGTCATCGTCGTACAGCCGACACGAAACGCCGTGTCCTGGCTGAACACCAGCTTGAAGACGACAACAAACGAGCAGGCGTACGAGTGGCTCATGGCAAACCTGCCGGCTGGGTCAAAGATTGCCTCCGAAACACGCGAAGTGCTGCTGCCCGCCGACCGGTACACACTCGTCTATCCCCGACGGCTGATATCTCACGAACCGGCGCACTACGTTGAAGAAGGCTTCGACTACCTGATTGCCTCATCAGCGTCATTCAGGGTCGCGTTCTACGACACGCCTCCAGATCCCGCCGCCTTGAGCGCGTACTCCACGCTGTTCCGGCAGAACGAGCAACTGATCACATTCGTGCCGGATGCCGACCATCCGGGGCCGGAGTACCGCATCTTCCGGGTGGTCAAGCCGTAATGATCCCGCGTGCCGGCCGAGTACTGGTCTGGGCGTCGCTCGCGATCATCGCACTGCAGGTGATTGGCCGGCAGCTGACGCGAACGACATGGGTGCCCTGGCTGCCGGAATCTCCGCTCACGCTCGCCGTCATCGCGGCCATCGCAGGCGCGGCCGGCGTGGTGCTGCATCGCCGCGGCCCTCGCGCCGTCGTGTTTGCCACGGCGCTGGCGTGTGGTCTGTGCCTGCAGCTGCAGTTCGGGGCCAGGCTGCAGAGTGACGCGTTTTATTACTACGCGTACCTGCGCTCGTTCACGTTTGACGGCGACGTGTCGCTGGCCAACGACTACCGGATGCTCGGCCTCGGCGACAAGCCGCATCTCTTCGAGCCGACACGCACGGGCTACGCACATTCGGCGTGGACCGTCGGCCCCGGCATCGCCTGGTCGCCGTTCTTCGCAGTTGGACATGTGGCCGCCTCCCGCCTGGCGTCGCAGGGCCGCGACGTGGCGACGGACGGGTCGTCGTACCCGTACCGGCAATCGATCGTCATCGCCGGGCTGGTCTACGCGCTGCTGGGGTGGTGGCTCGTGCTCCGCCTGTGTGAGGGCTGGTTCAACACCCGCATCGCCGCCGGCGCCACGGCACTGATGGCCGGAGGTTCGTTCCTCCTCTGGTACTCACTCGTCGAGCCGACGATGACGCATGCGCCGTCGATGGCGGCCGTGGCCGGCTTCCTGCTGATCTGGCAACGCACGCGTCACGACCGCACACGCACTCAATGGGTGCTGATGGCCGTGGTCGCCGGCCTGATGACACTCATCCGCTGGCAGAACGTGTTGTTCGCGCTTGTGCCGGCCGTGGACTCCCTGCTGGTCCTGGTGGAGGCTCAACGCCGCGGCGACCGGGTGCGGCTGCAGCGGGAACTGGCCAACGGCGCCATCTTCACGCTCGTTGCGTCGGTGACGTTCCTGCCACAAATGCTGGCGTGGAACGCGATCTACGGCTCATGGCTCGCTGTGTCTCCCGTCGGACCGCAGATCCGGTTGCTCGCGCCAGAGATCTCGCTGACGTTGTTCTCCTCCCGCAATGGCCTGCTCGCCATGACGCCCCTGTTGTATGTCGCGTTGGCGGGACTTGTCGCTCTGGCGTGGACGCGACGGCAGGACGTTCTGCCGCTGCTGCTGGCGGTGTTGGCGATGGTCTGGTTCAACGCGTCCGTGCAGGACTGGTGGGGATCCGATGGGTTCGGCGGACGCCGGTTCGACGGCATCCTGCCGGCGGCCACACTCGGGCTCGCCATGGTGCTGCACTCCGCGCGCCGGCTTGTCGCGGCGCGGCCGATGCTGGTCGTCACCACCACGGCCGGCGTGCTGATCGCATGGAATCTGACACTGGTGGCAGCCGCGCAACGTGGCGTTGTCCGCCTGGGCGAGGCGGCCTCGTTCGGCGCGGTCAGCGCCGCGCAGGCGCGCATCTGGCATGGCACGGTGGGCCACGTGTTTTCGTTTCCTGCGAACTACTGGTTTGCCCTGCGCAACGGCGTCGGTCCTGCCGCCTACGACCTGATGGCGCCGTCAATGTTCCTCGGTGATCCGAAACAGCCCACCGGCCGGATCGACATCGGCGGCGATGATCAGCTGTGGCTGGGCGACGGCTGGTTTGGTCCCGAACGCGACGGCGATCAGACGTTCCGCTGGGCGACGCAGGAGGCGACATTGCTCGTGCCACTGGCGCGGACGGCAGACCTCACGGTGCAGGTGCGGCTGCGTGCGTTTACATACCCAGGCGCGCCCCAGCAGCAGCTCACGCTCCACACGGCGTCGGGCACCTGGGGACCGATGCCGGTGGGAAGCGACTGGGACGCCGTGACGTTCGAGACCACAGCCGACAGCTGGCACGCCGGTTTGAATCGGGTCCGGCTGGCGTTCAGTTCCGCGACCCGCCCGCAGGATGTGAACCTCGGCGGTGACGGACGCCACCTGGCCGCCGCCGTCGACGTATTCAGGGTGACGATCCGATGAGGCAGGCACTGGGCTGGCTCCTCATCGTCGCGGCCACGGCTGACGGTGTGCTGCGGCAACTCGCACGGTGGTCGCCGGCGCAGGCGCTCTCGGGACAACCCGACATCTCCCCGTGGTGGAATCTTGTCCCCGTCGTCGTCGGCCTGCTCTGCCTGCTGGTCGGCACTCGCGCCAGCCGCTTGCGCACGTGGGGCATTGCCGTGGCGCTGTTTGCTGCGGGCGCCTCGGCACAGGTGGCACTTGGCGCGCGACTGCAGAGTGACGGATTCTTCTACTACGCGTTCACGCGCTCCATCTGGTTCGACCACGATCTCGATCTCACCAACGACTACGCGCTGCTCGGTATTGACGATCCGCAACATCAGTTCCTGCTGGAGCCGACGGTTACCGGTTACGCCCAGAGCGCCTGGGCCATCGGCCCTGCCCTCGCGTGGTCGCCGTTTGTCGGCATAGGACATCTGTCCGCCACGGTCCTCGCCTCGCAGGGAGTGGACGTCAAGACTGACGGGACGTCCTATCCCTATCGACAGGCCGTCGCGCTGGCCGGCCTCGCGTACGGCCTGTTTGGCCTGTGGTGCAGCTATCGCCTGACGCGCCTGTGGTGTCCGCCTCACCCTGCGTTGCTCGCCACGGTCGCCATCGCGAGCGGCACGTTCCTGCTCTGGTATCTCGTGCGCGAACCAACGATGAGCCACACGGTGTCGATGGCGTCGGTGGCTGCGTTCACGTGGGCCTGGATGCGCTGGCGCACCTCCGGCTCGGCCCGTCAGTGGTTCCTGCTCGGCCTGCTCGGCGGTGTGATGGTGATCATGCGCTGGCAGAATGCGCTCGTGCTGATCGTGCCCGGGCTGCTTGTGGCGCGCCAGCCGCGGCTGACGGCGGCGATGGCGGGCGGCGTCCTGCTGGGCGCGTTGCCCCAGATGTGGACATGGCACGCACTCTACGGCGAGTGGATCACGCAGCCACCGGTGAGCCCGCGGCTGTTGTGGTGGCAGTCGCAGTGGATTGACGTGTTGTGGTCGTCACGCAGCGGGTTGTTCGCGATGTCGCCACTGGCGTATCTCGGCGCAATCGGATTGATTCCCCTCTGGCGTCGCCACCGGCTGCTCGCGGTGATGGGTGCACTCACGCTGATCGCGATCACGTGGACCAACGGCGCGGTGGAAGACTGGTGGGCCGGCGCCAGCTTTGGCGGGCGGCGTTTCGACAGCACGTTGCCCTTCCTTGTCTCGGGCCTTGCCGCGTTAGGCCTGACCGTGACGGCGTGGGTACAGCGCCATCCCGTGCGCATGGCCGCCGCGCTGCTGTCGCTGCTGGTGCTGTGGAACGTCACACTCATGGCCGTGGCCCGGAGCGGCGTCTACCGGCTGGGCACCATCGTGTCGTTTGGCGATCTCGCCGCGGAGCAGGCGCGCGTCGCGCAATCGTGGATGGGGCATCCTGCGTCCTGGCCGGCGAATCTGATCTGGGCGGCCGCCAACGGCGTGGGTCCCGCGCGTTTTGATCTGCTCCGCCCCAACCGATTCCTCGGCGATCCCACACGCCCATACGGCCGCGTCGACATCGGCAGCGGCGACGACGTGTATGTGCTTGATGGATGGTATGGCCCTGAAAGCGTGGGTGATGTCACCTTCCGGTGGGCCGATCAGTCAGCCGGCGTCGTTGTGCCGCTGACAGGTGCGGCGCCGCTGTTCCTGCAGGTGCAGGTCACGCCGTTTGAGGCAGCGGGACTGGATTCCCAGGTCATGACCGCGCGCGTGAACGGCCACGACTTGCCGGCGGTGACACTGGCCGCCGGATGGCAGCGCATCGAAATCCCGACCGAGGCGTCAGTCTGGCAGGCCGGACTCAACCGTGTCGTCCTGACGTTTGCCCGCGCGACGCGGCCTCTCGACGTTGGCGGATCTGACGGGCGCGCGCTGGCGGCGGCCGTCGACTACATCCGGATTCAGAAACGCTGATCGCGGAACACGATCTCCGCACGCGTACGCAGTGATTCGCGCCACGCGGTGATGGCTGCGGCGCGGCGGTCCTCGGTCAACGCGGCAAACCGCTGGGCAATGTACTGCTCCAGCCGGACATCGTTGGCGATCCACCGCTCGACAAACCACGCTTCCACGCCGGCACGGGCCAGAAGGTCGTCCACGGACTGTCCACCAAGCGACGCGGCCCACACCTGCCGACGCGCGTCGACGTCAGAGGCCGGCGCGGCGGGCGCCTGAAAACGCTGCAGCTCTGCGAGGGCCAGGCGCCGATCGATGATCCGCTGCACTGTGGCGGCGTCGGATTCGTCGGGAACAAGTCGGAGCGTGCGCGCGGCCCTGAGATCCGACTGCGTGATCACGTCGCCGTTGACCACAGCCACGACGCGGTCGATGACCACCTGCGCCTGCGAAGGCCACATACACACGCACGACAGGACAAGCGCCAGCCACATGTCAGAAGACCTCTCCGATGCTCAGGTGGAACTCCCAGCCCCGCTCGCGGACACCGGCAATCAGCCGCCGGTCGAGCTTGAAACCGAAGTCCAGGCGCAACGGTCCAAGTGGCGAGCGATACCGCACGCCAAGGCCAACGGCCCCACGAAGCTCCCCGAGTGAGAGGTCGCTGGCGCGCGCAAAGACATTGCCGCCGTCGATGAACCCGACCAGGCCGAATGCCCCCGTAATCTGTGTGCGCACCTCACCGTTGAGCACGATCACACCGTTGCCGCCGCTCGACAAGCCGTCATCGTTGAGCACGGCCGGCACACCCAGGCGGTCCTGCTGAAAGCCGCGAACCGTAGTGCTGCCACCAGCAAAAAACCGGCGGCCGGCCGGCAGATCCTTCACGACTTCAGTACGCGTCTGCCCCGTCTCATCGCGGGCCGGCGTGCCGGCCACGTCCAGCACAACGACCTCACGAGCAAAGCCGCGCGCGAGGCCAACCTGAACACGGCCGGCGAGGATGACGCGATTGCGTCGCGTGATGCGCCGGAACCCGTAGGCCTGCGCAAACGCCTTGACGAAGCCCACTTCCGAACCCAGCGACCGCACGGCGAGTTCTCCGTCGAGGCTCAGCAGGGAGCCCGCCGTCGGATCAAGCACGTCGTCTCGACGGTCCCACACGACACCGGACGAGAGCGACGAGAGGCGGATCTGTGGAAACAGACGGTCGATGAGGGGCTGCTCATCGGCGGGGATACGCGCGTCGTAGAGCTCCGTAGAGTCGAGTGCGTAGCGGCCGAAGACGCTGGCGCGCGGTGACATCCGCCGAACCACTTCGGCATGCACTGCGCGACGCGCGAAGGTGAACGACGTGCGGATGGCCCGCTCGGCCGTGGCGCTCAGCGTGGCATCCAGCAGGCCGCCGAACGCGCGTGGAGACCGGTACGTGCCGGTCACGCGATACTCGCTCAGTTCCAGCCCACGCCCATCCTGCTGCGGATCCTGAGGCTCATTGCGGGATCCCAGACTGGCCCGCGAGAACAACGACACCGTGCGATTGCCGCCGAACAGGTTTCGACGGCCCACTTCGAAGAAGCCGCGCGGCGCAAACCACAGCGCGTCCTCGGTGCCGCCCCCTTCGGCCGACCGCACGCGCCGCCCGAACTCGAGACCACCGCCGTACCCAATGGTCGTCGCGGGCGCTTCTTCAACCTGAATCACGACATCGACGTGCCCGGCCTGCCGTCCTTCGGCCGCCTGCGAGATCTGAATCCGCCGGAACGTGGCCAGTTCGGCCAGCCGGCGCTGGCTTTCGATGCGGGCGCCCTGCCCATACGGCTGTCGTGGCCGCAGGGACACTTCGTCGAGGATGGTCTCGGTGGCAACCCGCCGGTTGCCGACCACGATGATGTGGTCCACGACGGTCTGAATGCCTTCGACGATGACGAAGCTGACGACGAACGGCGCGTCGTCGGACACACGGGCCTCGACCGATGCCTGCTGGAAGCCGCGGTCAAGATAGACCTGCTGGACCGCGTTGCGATCGTCGCGCACCTGTGCGGCGCGAAGCGGTTGCCCGGACTGGGACCGGATGACGCGTCGCAGCGCGGCTTCAGGCACCTGACTGGCGCCAGCAATGTCGACGCGGTTGACAAGCCGCAGGGGGCCTTCGTCAATCGTGAGCCTCACGTCCACGACTCCGGGCTCACCCGGGGAACTCTGGGCAAGATACTCGACCTCCGCGTCGAAGCCCGCAATCGCATACGCGGCCGTGAGCGCGCCGAGCCTGGCGTCGAGCACACTCTCGACAAAGGGATCGCCTTCGTGGAGGCCGACCAGCGCACGGATGTCGCGTTCGTCGAAGTGCTGCTGGCCCGTTGCGGAAATCGCACCGATGCGGTACCGCAGTCCACGCGTGATGGTGAATGTGACCTGCATCCGGCGATCACCATCCGTCAAGGTCTTGCGGGGCGTGACTTCGGCGCGCCAGTAGCCCTCACGCTGCCACGCCTGACGGATCCTGAACGCTGCGTCGTCGAGCAGGTCATCGTCGGCCGAGTTCTCGCGACGGATGGGAATCCACTCGTCGAGACCGCCGCCTGGAGGGAGTGGATCTCCCTCGACGACGATGTCGACGATCGGACCGGCAGCCACGGAGACCGTCACGTTGACCGTGCCGCCGTCGGCCGGTTCCGCCTGATGCGTGATCACCGCCTCGTAGTACCGCCGGGCCCGCAGGCGCTCGGCGACTCGGCGCAGCGCATCTTCGATCGCTCGGCGCCGATAGGGCGCTCCGGTCTCGACACCGATGGCGGAGGTGACTTCCGCCCGGCTCACTATCCCGTCGCCGACCACCGTCACGGTACCAATGCGCAGGCGCGGGCCGGACTCTACCTCGATGATCATCGAGGCGCGATGGACGGCGTGGGTAGCCTCCACGGTCACACGCACAGACGGACGCGCGAAGCCTTCCTCAACCAGCAGCCGTTCAACAGCCTCACGGGCGGCCTCAGGCCGGACCGTCGACAACCGGCCGCTGGCGACTTCGAGCACGGCCTGCTCGAGTGTGCGTGTGTCGACCCCTGGGGTGCCGCGAAACTCGAGGCGGTCCACCGGATGCACCGGCGTGAGCGCAAAGATCACTTCGACGCCTGCCTCGCGCTGCACCGCCGTGACCACGACGTCTTCGAACCGGCCCAGGTTGAACAGGTGCGCCAGTGTCTCGCGCACCGTGCCGGGCTCGAGCGGTTCGCCGACGCGGACTTCGATCAGCCCAGCCAGCCGCTCATCCTGCAGGGGCTGGCCCTCGAGGGTCAGCGTCACGGCCACCACCGGACGCCCGAACATGTCCGACGGATCACGCTGCTGCGCGGTCGCCGGTGCTGCCGAAGCCACCGCGATCAGCCACAACACCCAGACGATGGCCAGGCGGCGCATCAGAAGCGGTACCTCACGCGGAAGTCGAGCGCAAACGTGCCGTCCTGGTTGCGCGACAGCACCCACGACATGCGGTCATTCTGCGCGTACTCCAGCAGCAGGAGGTCGTAGTCGAGACTGGTGGTGGAATCGAGCGATCGCGAGTAGGTCAGGAACACCCGGTTGGAGATGCGTTTGCCGACCGTGACTCGCGCTCCCGGCAATTGCTGCAGCGCCGCGTCGGCACTCAGCAGCGGCGTCACGCTGAATGTGTCCACGTTGAACGTCCGTTCAACAACACGTCCGACTTGGGTCGTGATGGGACTGGCGACCAGCTGCGCCAGCACCGAGGACATGAGCTGGCTCTGCACCTCCTGCGGTGACTCAAGCGCGCGCAGTTCGGTCCGCTGCAGGTCGGGATTCTGACCGAGGATCAACGACAGCTGGTCCACCTGGGTGAGTGGGGGATCCGAACTGAGGTCGTAGGTGAAGCTGTCGAGCGTGCCGGTGAACCGCAGGTCGATCCGGTATTCCTGCAGGGGCTGCCGAATCTGTGTGCGCGCTTCGAGATCGAAGAACGGCCGGATCTCGTTCGGATCGGAGAACTCGACGTACCCGTCGAGTGTGTAGCGATTGCCGAGGAACTCGGTCTCGCCGCGGTCGATGTCCATCCGGCCCGTGAGTGAGGGACGTGCCAGTGTGCCCGCAAATCGGAAGTCTGGCGACACCACGACCGTCGCATCCGCATCGTCAATCACGACCAGGCGCTGCCCCACGAGGTCGATCGCGAACTGCAGCGGCAACTCGACATCTGACGCGGCAGACGGCAGGGTGGCCTCCCCGCCGCCCACCGCGGCGAGTCCGAGCAACCCGGTGTTGCCCTGCAACCGCCGGGTGTATCTGGCTTGCCGCACGGTCAGCCGTCCTCCCAGCAGCGCATTCTGCACGGTGCCTGTCAGCGACAGGTCGGCATCCACGATCGAGCGGAAGCCTTCCGGGAAGCGCAGCTCGAGCCCGTCACCCTGCAGTGTGACGTCGAGGTCGCCGGGCACAAACCCGGCGAGACCGACCGACCCGCCAAACCGGATCGCGCCTCCGCCGGACCGTCCGCCGGTGCCCATACGGGCCCGAAGGCCGTCCAGGCGCAGCCCTGCCGCATCAAACGTCACGTCGCCATTGATGTCATCGAGGCTGTGTGGAAACCCGAAGTACCGCAGGCGACCGTCGGTGACCACCGCCCGGCCTCCATACGTCGGTGCCGACAGTGTGCCGCCAATCGTCGCGCCGATCAGCGCCTGCCCTTCCCCGCGGACGTCGCGCATGACACCCTGCAGGACCGCCAGGCTGGCATCGCCGTCCACCCTGAGGTTCAAGGCTTCGGTCATCCGATGCGCCGTCCCACTCACGGAGAGGCTCGTCCCTTCGCCAACCAGGCGCACCTGATGCGCGGTCATCACATCGTTGGCAAACGAGATGCGCACCGGCTCGCGCGTGCCATCAGCCAGGATGGGGTTGGTGACTTCATAGTCGAGCAGCCGCAGGTCGGCTTTGTCGACCGTCAGATCAACGGCGAGGCGTGACCAGTCGGCGAGCGAACCATTGACCCGGACAGACCCCGACAGAATGGCGCGTGTATACGGAGAGAGTCCAGGGGCCGCAAAGCGCAGGAACGGATCGACGGACGACTCGCTGAACCGCAGAGCCCCTTCCGCGTCGTACTCGTCGTCGAGCGAGACGCGGCCTGAGCCTGACATCGACAGACGGTCGGACGCGACGTCCAGTCGTGTCACCGTCACAAGGTCTTCCTCGATCACCATGTGGGCGGTCGCCTGGCCAATACCTTCGTCACCCCAGAAGAGGTCCACGACCCGGCCTTCCCACTCGTACCGGGGGAACTCGTTACTGCCACTGCCCCACATGCGGAACGAGAGCAACCCGGTGAGGTCGGCATCCGGCACTGTGAAACTTACCAGCGACTCCACCGGGATCCGCTCGCCGTCAAACGTGAAGCTGTACGTGCCCCAGTCGTTGTTCTGCGCCGTGGGCCAGCCGACATACGCCGCACCGCGCATGACGCCGGTGCTCTTGGTCATCTCGATCGCGTCGATGCGCAGGCCGGTGGCCTCGAACGCAAGGCGTCCCGTGAACGTGTCGAAGGTCTCCTCCCAGGCGGTGCCCGGTGAGACCTCCAGCAGGCCGAACCCTTCCGGGCCCTGATAGTTCCCGTAGAGGCGCAGGTCGGCTGAGCCCGTGCCGGTCACGGGCCAGTCATCCAGCAGGAAGGCATGCCGGAAGTCCACGATGGGCCAGTTGTCGATCACGATGCGGGCGTCGAACTCCTCGCCACCATCAGCGCGCGGGTACCCGAGCGAGTACCTGCCGTCGGCTACGATCCTCGGGGCGTCCGGTGACGTCCCGTCGCCCACCAGGCTGTTGGTCACCGTGGCGTAACTGTTCTCGATGACAAGGTCGGCACGTCCCCGCCCCCAGACGACGTCCCACGCGCGCAGGCCGTCTCCGGAGAAATACCCGGTGATGTACGGCCGTGCAAACCACCGTGTGAGCCGGCCGTCGAAGCGCCCACGGCCACCGATCTCGATCACCGTGACAGGCGCGCCAAACGCCGTCATCACGGCGTCATACAGACGGTCACTCGCCTGCCAGTCGGTGGACACCACACTGAAGGGAATATCGGTGCCGTCCGACCAGCCGGTCTTTCCTTCAAAGGCCAGATACGTCTCTGGAGTTGCGGCCCACGACGGCGCAAACGTCACCTGCTCCGACGTCATCGCATACCGCACCACTCCACCGGTGGCCTGCGGGTCGAGCGGCCGATCGCTGATGAACGGATCTTCCTTTGGTGCGTACACCGCTGCGGCCGGCAGTGTCGCAGCAGCCAGCGTTGCGGCATGGTTCGGTGTCGCGCGAAGCTCGCCCTCGGCGTCCATTGCCGTGAAGAACTGCCCGCTGGGCCACTGCATGGTGTGCCAACCATCCGCGTAGCTGTCGAGCGCAATGCCCTGCCATCCCCACACCCGACCGAACTGCTGGAGGTCGACGCCGCGATACCGTGCGGAGAAGTCGGCAATCGTACCGCGCGCGGAGGTATCAAGCGCGTAGCTCAGATTCGCCCGGCCGCCGTAAAAGTCGCTCTCGGCACGCACCACTTCAAGCCGGCTGGGCAGCCACACCACCCGCCCGGTCAGGTTGGCAAACGCCAACCGGTTCACATGCATCACCGGACTCGTGAACCCGCCGTACACCTGGAACCCGCCGCGCTGGTACTTCTCGAAGTGACCGCTGAAGTGACCGCGGCCCGTGGCCACCCATGACTCGCCGTGGAAGAACAACGCCTTCATCCGGGGAATCTCGAAGTCAGACTCGAGGTCGAACGACATTTCCGGCCAGCGGTTGGCGTCGACCCAGCCCTGCATCCGCGATCGCGAACCATCCGCCACCACCTGCATCTGATGCACGCGGAACACGGGGCCGTCCAGCGTCAGACGGGCCGCCATGCTGTCCACACGCATCGGCTGGTACGACTGGATGTTGATCTCGCCGCCGGTGAAGCCGACGGTGGCCACATATGCATCCACGCTGGGCGACCAGACGAAGTTGATGGCGGTGTTCTCGGTGGTGATGTCCCAGGGCAGGACGTGATCGATGTAGACGAACCGCCCGTTCCTCGCGAACACGTTGTTCACCGTCACGGTCATCCCGCTCGACCCGCCGCCGCGCGGCCGCACCCGCGGCGCGTTGTTGCGGTTCGGAAAACTCTCGAGTTGGACCGCCCACTGATCCAGCTCGACTTCGAGGATCAGTTCACGCTCGCGGGCCAGGAGCGATCGCCACGGCATGGTGAGAAACACGCGCTCGGCCGTGAGGAACGGCGTGGCGTCCGGCGTCAGCCCCTCAATCCGCACGTCTTCGGCCACGAAACGCCCACGCGTGAGATCCACGCGCAACCGGCCGATGTGCAGCGGACGCTCCAGGAATGCGGAGGCGCGTGATTCGGCGATGCGTTTGATCTGCGGACCGAGGTCGATGGTGAGCAGCGACGCGAGCACCGCGGCCACGACGGCGGCCACGACAAGGCCGCTGCGACGGAACCATCGCCGCCACCCCGGCCCCCGGCGCGTCGTCGTCTCTGGCGCGACCTCGCTCACACGACCACTTTACTCAATGACGATGAGCAGGCGACCGGCTTCCACGGAGATCCCCTCGGTCACCACAATCTCGGTGACACGGCCTGCCTTGGGCGCGCCCAGTTCGTTCTCCATCTTCATCGCTTCGACGACGACCAGCCCCTGTCGATGGGCCACCTCATCGCCGACGGCCACGAGCACACGAACGACGCGGCCGGGCATCGGTGCCGTGACGCGCTGCGCCCCGGCCGCTGCGGGTCCACCGGCGCCGCGACGTCCGTGACGCTGACGGTCGACGGCAACCGGGACATCCACATGGGGAAGGTGGATGAGCCACTCGCCCGCCGTGGCCGGCGTCGCCGCGGCCTGTAGACTGCGGCCATCCTCGAACACGATCGACAGGCCGGCGTCGGTCTGATGGACATCCACCATCGTTGGCGTGCCGTCGATGGTGGCCAGGAACCGGCCGTCGGTCTGGCGGTCGAGCTGAATCGTGCGGGTGCGCCCCGCGACGTCGACTTCAAACTTCATCGGACACCGTCCATCCGTGCAGCGCGGCGCCACGTCGAGCCGCCTCCGGCGGCTGGGGTGTCGCTCGCGGACGCCTTGTGCGCCCGCAGCCAGGCGGACACGGCCGCCACAAGGGCTGCGTCATCGGCGTCACGGTCGGTGGGTTCGACAAACGGCACACCTTTGCGACTGGCGAGCAGGCCATCAAGCCACGTGGTGTCAAACGCCGCGGAGGCAAACTCCGGCTGATCGACCAGCCAGCGGAAAAACGGCAGCGTCGTGCGGACGCCCTCGACGCGATATTCCTGAAGAACACGCCGCAGACGTGCGGTGGCGATCTGACGGTCCTCGCCCCAGACGACGAGCTTCGAGATCATCGAGTCGTAAAACAGTGGAATCTCGAAGCCGGCGGAAATGCCGCGGTCATCACGCACGCCGGGACCACCGGGAATCCCGAGCCCGCGTACCAGGCCGGGTGACGGCATGAAGCCCATGTCGGGATCTTCGGCGTAGATGCGGCATTCAATCGCGTGTCCGCGCGGGGTCAACGCCTGCGCGGGGTCAATCGTGAGGCGTTCACCCATCGCCACACGCAACTGCCAGTGCACGAGGTCGATGCCGGTCACCATCTCGGTGACGGGGTGCTCCACCTGCAGGCGCGTGTTCATCTCGAGGAAGTAGAACCGGCCATCGGCATCAAGCAGGAACTCGATCGTGCCGGCGTTCTGATAGCCGACCGTTCGCGCCACCGCGGCGGCGCACTCGGCCATCGCCCGGCGCGTCGCCTCAGGCAGGACCATGGACGGTGACTCTTCCACCACCTTCTGGTGCCGGCGCTGAATGGAGCACTCACGCTCCACGAACGGAATCACCGTGCCGTGGGCGTCACCGATGAGCTGGATCTCGACGTGCCGAGGGGTGACGATCTTCCGTTCCAGGTAGACGGCAGAGTCGCCGAAGGCGGCGCCGGCCTCTGACCTCGCGGTGCGTATCGCATTGAGCAGGTCGGCTGGTGCCATCACCGAGCGCATGCCTTTGCCGCCGCCGCCGGCGACGGCCTTCACCACCAGCGGATACCCGATCCGTTCGGCGGCCTGGACAATCTCCGCGTCGGAGGCCGTCTCGGCAAATGGCTCCTCGGTGCCTGGCACAACAGGCACACCCGCGGCCATGGCCACCTGACGCGCGCCTGTCTTGCTGCCCATGCGCATGATGGCATCGGCCGAGGGCCCGACAAATGTCAACCCCGCATCCTGGCACGCCTGCGCGAAGTCCTCGTTTTCGGCAAGGAACCCGTAGCCCGGATGCACCAGCGTTGCGCCGCTGCGCCTCGCCACATCGATCAGGCGATCGATCCGGAGATAACTGTCGGAGGCCGGTCCGGTGCCGATCGGATACGCCTCGTCGGCATGACGCACATGCAGCGCCGTGCGGTCGGGCTCGGAGTACACGGCGACCGAACCGAACCCCAGTTCGCGGCAGGCGCGGATGACGCGGACGGCAATTTCGCCGCGGTTGGCGATGAGAACCTTGGGTGCGCTCACAGGGGAATGTTGCCGTGTTTTCTGGGCGGGTTCTTGTCCCGCTTGTTGTCGCAGCTGGCCAGCGCCGCAATCAGCTTCGCGCGTGTGGTGCGCGGCTGGATGACCTCGTCGATGTAGCCGCGCGACGCCGCCACAAACGGATTCGCAAGTTTCTCGCGGAACTCCGACACCAGCTCCGCGCGCCGGCCCACGGGATCCTCGGCCTGCTGCAACTCACGGCGATACAGGATGTTGACCGCGCCTTCAGGCCCCATGACCGCTATCTCGGCCGTGGGATAGGCGTAGTTGAAGTCCGTGCGAATGTGTTTGCTCGCCATCACGCAGTACGCGCCGCCGTACGCCTTGCGCGTAATGACCGTGATCTTCGGCACGGTCGCTTCCGCATACGCGTACAGCAATTTCGCGCCGGCGCGGATGATCCCGGCATGTTCCTGCTGCACACCGGGCAGGAAGCCCGGCACATCCTCGAACGTGATCAGCGGAATGTTGAAGGCATCGCAGAACCGCACGAACCGGGCGCCCTTCACCGAGGCGTCGATGTCCAGACAGCCGGCAAGCACCTTCGGCTGATTGGCCACGATGCCGACCGACCGTCCGCCGAGCCGGGCAAAGCCGACGATGATGTTCTGTGCGTAGTGCTGATGCACCTCCAGAAACACGCCATCGTCGACGACCCCCTGAATGAGGTCGTGCATGTCGTACGGCTGATTCGGCTGGACCGGCACCAGCGCGTCCAGCGCATCGTCTTCGCGGTCGGCCGGATCCTCGGTGGGCTTGCGTGGCGGATCGTCGAGGTTGTTGGACGGCAGATACCCGAGCAGATCGCGAATCAGCAGGATGCATTCGCGATCGGAGGGCACCGCGAAGTGCGCGACACCGGAAACAGCGTTGTGTGTCATCGCGCCGCCGAGCGCTTCCTTGGTCACCTCTTCGTGTGTCACCGTCTTGATGACGTCGGGCCCGGTCACGAACATGTAGCTCGTGCCTTCAACCATGACGTTGAAGTCGGTGATGGCCGGGGAATACACGGCGCCACCGGCGCACGGCCCCATGATGGCGGAGATTTGCGGGACGACCCCGGACGCCAGCGTGTTGCGGAGGAAGATGTCGGCGTACCCGCCCAGCGACACCACACCTTCCTGAATGCGCGCGCCACCCGAGTCGTTGAGTCCGACGACCGGCGCACCCATCTTCATCGCGAGGTCCATGACCTTCACGATCTTCGCGGCGTTGGTCTCGGAGAGTGACCCGCCGAACACGGTGAAGTCCTGCGCAAATGCGTAGACCGGCCGACCGTCCACGCGACCATGCCCGGCCACCACGCCGTCGCCTGGAATGAGTTCCTTCTCCATGCCGAAGTCGCGGCATCGATGCGTGACCAGTTTGTCGAGCTCTTCGAACGTGCCTGCGTCAAACAGCAGGTCGATGCGTTCACGCGCGGTGAGCTTGCCGCCTTCCCGTTGACGCCGCAGCCGGTCTTCGCCGCCGCCCAACTCGGCGCGGCGTTCCAGGTCGGCCAGGCGCTCCTGCGGCGTACTCACGCCTTGCCCGCCTGCGACTTCTTCCAGTCGGCCAGGAACTTCTCGAGGCCGATGTCGGTCAACGGATGCTTGAAGCATGCCTCCACAACAGAGACGGGGCAGGTGCACACGTCCGCACCCATGCGGGCCGCCTCGACGATGTGCTGCGGTCCGCGTACCGAGGCGACCAGCACTTCCGTCGTGAACGGGAAGTTGTCGAAGACCTCGACGATCTGCCGGATGAGCCCCATGCCGTCCGACGCAATGTCGTCGAGCCGGCCCACGAACGGACTGACGTACGCCGCGCCGACCTTGGCCGCAATCAGCGCCTGTGTCGGGCTGAAGATCAGGGTGACATTCACCCGCACGCCCTCGTCAGCAAGGATCTTCGTCGCGCGCACGCCGTCACGCGTGAAGGGCACCTTCACCACGACGTGTCTGTCGATCGACGCCAGTTCGCGTCCTTCACGCACCATGCCTTCCCAGTCGGTCGCGACGACTTCCGCGCTGACGGGCCCCTGGACTGCGTCACAAATGGCCTTGATGATGGCGCGCGGATCGCCGCCTTCCTTGGCCATCAGCGACGGGTTGGTGGTCACGCCGTCGACGATGCCGAGCGGAAGGAGGGTGGAGATTTCGTTGAGGTTGCCGGTATCGAGAAAAATCTTCATTGCTGCACCACGGGATTGGTCAAGGCGCCAACGCCTTCGACTGACACGGTTACGCTGTCGCCGGGCACGATCGGGC
Organism: Acidimicrobiia bacterium; assembly: GCA_045862915.1. Classification (GTDB taxonomy): domain Bacteria; phylum Acidobacteriota; class Vicinamibacteria; order Vicinamibacterales; family SCN-69-37; genus SYFT01. The sequence continues at coordinate 83,746 of BTVE01000005.1, read as the reverse complement.
CGATGCCCGACGGCGTGCCGGTGGAGATGATATCGCCCGGCAGCAGCGTCATGATCGACGTGATGTAGGCCACCAGTTCCGGGATCGTGAAGATGAGTTCGCGTGTGCGCGAATCCTGCCGCAGATGCCCGTTCACGTACGCACGGACCGCCAGGTCGCGGCCATCCAGGCCGGTCGCAATGCACGGACCGATGGGGCCGAAGGTATCAAAGCCCTTGCAGCGAGTGTACTGGCCGTCCTTGTTCTGCAGGTCCCGCGCCGTGACGTCGTTCACCGCGGTGAGTCCGAGAATGTAGTCGGCGGTGCGGTCCAGCGGCACACGATGCGCGCGCTTCCCGATCACGATGCCAAGTTCGGCTTCGTGATCGACGCGTCCGACCCAGTCCGGCGCCTGAATCGCCTCGCCCGGCCCCACGACCGTCGTCGAGGGCTTGATGAACAGGAGGGGTTCTGCCGGCAGCGGCTTGTTCTGCTCGGCTGCATGGTCCTTGTAGTTGAGGCCGACGCAGACAATCTTCGACGGCAGCACCGGCGCGAGCACCTGGTGGCCCTCGGAGGCGATCTCGGTTCCCATCGCCCACTCGCCGAAGATGTCGCCCTCAACCAGACGCCACGTGCCTTCACGTTCCGCGGCGTAGCGGACGCCGCCCTCATGTGCGATTCGATACAGTCGTGTCATAACTCTCTCTGCGCCTACCTGCCGGTCAGGATGAGCTGCGGCGATTGTGGGCTGACGTTGCCGGCGGCGTCCACGGCCACGACGACGTACACGTATTGCACGCCCGGCCGTGTGGTGCGATCGACATACTGCGTGCCCTGCACCGGCGTCTGCGTCAGCTGCTGCAGTGTCGCACCGGGTCCCTCACCACGCAAGACGTGATATCCGGCGAGATCCGTGGCCGCTGCTGCCGGCCAATCGATCACGATGCGCCCTTCTTCGACCACGCCGAGAGGTGTACCGGGCGCAGCAGGCGGATAGACATCGAGCGGCGTGGCACACGCCGGCCCGACCGGGGCACTTTCGTACGAGACGTTGCCCTGCGTGACGACCGAGCGGACCGTGAAGCAACGTTGCTGACCAAAGACGACAGGCGCCGACCACGTGCCGGTCGTGAAGGGTGTGGGTTGTACGGGTCGCGGCTCTTCAACGCCGGCCGGCGTGCTGGCATACACCGACACGGCAGTGCCGGCTGGAGCCGTCCATGTCAACGTCAGCGACTGCTCGGACGAGGTCAGCACCGGGTCGGCCGGTGGCGCGGGTGCGACACCCAGGCGCACGGGCAACACGGTGGACGGCAGCCCGTTGCGGCCGCGTGCCGACACACCAACGGCGACGTAGTACCGCGTCGGCAGCGACATCGCCGGCATCGGCAGAATCGGACCGGCCGGCGGCAGCACCACCGGCAGGATGCGTTGCGGCGGTGTCACGATGCGGCGGCCCGGCCGCGGGCTGGCGGCAAGTGATGGCGGCAACGTCTCAGACCAGGTCGCGATGTCACCCGGGGACGGACGAGGATCGTCCACAGGCTGCTCCACGGGAGGCGCGTCGGGATCCACAGGAGGCCGGACGTCGATGCTGCCGACGAGAAAGTCGCGGTCGATCAGGTCAGCGGCGGCCGGCGGCGGCTCGCCCGACGGCGAGTACCACGCATACACATCGATGCGCGCCACCGACACCGGTGCATCAGGATCCTGGCTGGCCTGCGGGACCATCACGCGCAGCTGGACGCGGTCGCCGACAATCCGTCCCGCCAGTTCTGTTGGCGCCACAGGCAACGCCCGCAGCGGCGGCAACGGCGGCCCTTTCTTGCCGCAGCCGATGGCACCCAGCGCCACGAGGAGGACGGCGGTGACCGCCTGACGCTGCCCGTTCACAGGATGTACCGCGAGAGGTCATCGCTGTGCGCGATGTCCGACAACATGCGATCGACGTACGCGGCATCCACGGTGATGGCTTGACCGTTCAGATCGGGCGCATGGAATGACACTTCGTCGAGCAACCGCTCCATGACGGTGTGCAGCCGCCGCGCGCCGATGTTCTCGGTGCGGTCGTTGACGTACGTCGCCAGTTCGGCGATGCGGGCAATCGCCTCCGGCGTGAACACCAGATCAACGCCCTCGACCTTCATCAACGAGATGTACTGCGTGATCAACGCGCTGCGTGGCTCGGTCAGAATCCGCACGAACTCGTCGCGACCCAGCGCTTCCAGTTCCACACGAATCGGGAACCGCCCCTGCAGCTCTGGAATCAGGTCTGACGGCTTCGAGACGTGGAACGCGCCGGCCGCGATGAACAACACGTGATCGGTCTTGACCATGCCGTATTTGGTGTTGACGGTTGTGCCTTCGACGATCGGAAGGATGTCGCGCTGCACACCTTCCCGACTGACGTCGGGGCCGCGCTGGCCGTCCTGACTGGCGATCTTGTCGATCTCGTCGAGGAACACGATGCCGGAATTCTCGACGCGATCGATGGCAGAACGCGCCACCGTATCCATGTCGATGAGTTTCTGCGCCTCTTCCTGAATGAGGTGCTCACGCGCCTCCGGCACGGGCAGGGAGCGCCGGCGCGTCCGCCCCTGAAACATGCCCGGCAACATGTCGCGCAGATTGAGTCCGATTTCCTCGACCGACGATCCCGAGATCACCTCGAGCGACGGCATCGACTTCTGAGGCACGTCCAGGTCCACGACGCGTGTGTCGAGTTTGCCGGCGCGCAGTTGTTCACGCAGTTTTTCGCGCGTGGACGTGGCGTGGTCCTGCGCCATCGCAGCCTCGGTGGACCCGGCGCCGAAACTCGAGGTCGTGGCAGGCCCGGTTGGAGGCAACAGCAGATCGAGGATCCGTTCCTCCGCAGCCTGAGCAGCGCGTTCACGCACGTCCTGCTCGCGCTCCTCGCGCACCATCTTCACCGCGATCTCGACCAGGTCGCGCACCATCGACTCAACGTCGCGCCCGACGTATCCCACCTCGGTGAACTTCGAGGCCTCGACCTTCAGAAAGGGCGACTGCGCGAGGCGCGCCAGGCGCCGCGCAATTTCGGTCTTGCCGACTCCGGTCGGCCCGATCATCAGGATGTTCTTGGGCGCGACATCATCGGCCATGTCGGCCGGAAGCTGCTGGCGACGGAACCGGTTGCGCAGGGCAATGGCGACGGCGCGTTTGGCCTTCGCCTGACCGACGACGTATTTGTCGAGTTCAGCCACGATTTGGCGTGGCGTGAGGCTGTTCATCAGATCTCTTCCAGCGTCAGTCGCGTGTTCGTATAGATACAGAGATCGGCAGCAATGGCCATGGCCTGTTCGACGATGGCGCGAGGCGCGAGCGGCGAGTGCGCCACCAGCGCACGCGCGGCGGCCATCGCAAACGCCCCGCCCGACCCAATCCCCATGATTCCATCGTCGGGCTCGATGACGTCGCCGGTGCCCGACAGCAGGTACATCACGGAGGGGTCGGCCACCAGCAGCATCGCCTCGAGGCGCCGAAGGGCGCGATCGGTGCGCCACTCGCGAGCGAGCTCGACGGCGGCACGTTCGAGGTTGCCGCGATGCGCCTCGAGTTTGGCCTCAAAACGCGCGTAGAGGGCGAAGCCGTCCGAGGCAGAGCCGGCAAAGCCGGCAAGGACGCGATCCTGGTAGAGCCGGCGCACCTTGCGCGCGCCATGTTTGACAACCGTCTGGCCGAGGGTAACCTGGCCGTCACTGGCCATGACGACCTTGCCCTGATGTCTGACGGCCAGCACCGTCGTGGCGTGTGTACTCGACATGGCCAAGTTGGCATCGTATACGAAACTGGCGCAACGGCGGGCGTCACCAGAGCAGGTCGATGGTGCCGCTGGAAGGCGACAGGCGAGGGCGCCGCGACCCGAACCCGCCGTCCAGGCGGGATGTCTGGATGTGGCAAAATAGTTGCAATAACCTGCCAGCGAGAGTCGCCTGCCCAGGGCGTTGTCCGGCGTCACCTCCGGAAGTCAGCAAGGAGAAAAGTCATGGGTCGTTATTCACGCTCGCTCGTCGTTGTGGCAGTGGCCGCCGCGATTGCCGTCCCTGCGTTGTCGGCCGCACAAACCGCCATTCCCCGCAATGGAGGCAGCTCGTCCTCCGGTGGTTCCAGTTCCGGCGGGTCGTCAGGCGGCGGTAGTGGCAGCAGCGGGGGTGGCGACGCCACCACGCGCAGTGGCGGCAGCAGCGGCGGCGGCATGTCATTCCCGTCGTTCCCCTCGGATTCCCGTCGCCCCTCCTCCACCGCAACGCGGAGCGGCAGCGCCCGTGGGGGCGACAGCACACCGCGGTCTGGTGGCGACAGCGGCGTAGGCCCCGGAACCGTCCGGAGTGGCTCCGCCGTGGCCCGCACCGGCAGCACGGCCGGTGCCGGCTCGAGCACTGGTGCCTATCTCGGCTCACGCAGCCGCGACGGACGTCCGGTGTCAGGGTCCGCCGTCGAGCGGCCGTTCGGCTACACCGGCCCGAACTACGAGCTCTACTTCCCCTCCAACCCGTTCAGTCCGTGGGGCCGCTGGTACCCGTGGTACTACGGCGGTTTTGGATACGGCTACGTGTCGTTTGATCCGTGGAGGTACGGCGCGTCCCGTTATTCGCTGTATCGATATGGCTCCTGGTACAACCCGTACGACCCGTGGTGTTACGGCGTCGGATACTGGCTGTGTGACCCGTGGGGCGGCGCCGCCACGTCGTCGTATGGCGGGTCGAGCAGCGACGATACCGACAGCAGCGTGCCGATGGCATCGATCCGGCTGCGCCTGTCCCCGTCCTCAGCGAAGGTGTACGTCGATGGCGCCCTGGTGGGCACGGTTGATGACTTTGACGGCCTGACCGATCACCTCAAGGTCACGGCCGGAGAGGACCACAGGATCGAAGTGAAGGCCGAGGGGTACGAGACCTTTGTGCCGGACGTCGTGCTCGAGGCCGGCAAGACAGTGACAGTCCGCGGCTCGCTCAAGAAGATCAAGTGAGCCAGTCGCGGCAGGTATCGGTCGTCGCGGGCATCTCCTGTGCCTATGACCTGACTCTGGGTCTGGCATTGCTCGCGGCGGCCGATAGTTTTGCTGCCCTGTTCGGGATGGTGGTGCCCGAGCCGCGCACCTTTGTGACGATCACCGGCCTCCTGCTGGTGTGTGTGGGCCTCGGGTACATCGCACCGTGGAAGGCGCCGGACACCCATCGCACATACATGTGGATTTTTGGCCCCGTCCTCAAGGGTGCGGGCGCGTTGGTGTTTGTGCTTGAACACCTGGCCGGTGCGCCGGCCTCCTACCTGGTGTTCGCCGCCAGCGATGGGACGTTGGCGCTGGTGACGCTGGCCGTGCTGTTGAAACGGTGACTGGCGCGGCGAGGCGACCGACTCAGCGGCTGCGAGAAAACCAGAAGTAGAGCGGCGCGCCAAGCGCAATGATGATCAGGCCGTACAACGTCTGCTGCGGCTCGGTGACCAGACGGTGCAGCAACATCGCGGCCGAGGCCAGCACGAACAGCCCGGGCGCCCACGGGTAACCCCACGCGCTGAAGGGACGCTCGGATTGTGGCTCCCGCATGCGCAGCACGAACAACGCCGCCACGGCAACACCCGAAAACAACACGATTGCAAAGCCCGTGTAGTTGACCAGCCCCGACAAGGTCGAGGACAACACCAGCACGGCGCTCCAGGCCGCCTGCGCCCAGATGGCACGGGCCGGCGTCCGGTAGCGGGGGTGTACCTCGCCGACCGACGACACAAACGCGCCATCGCGCGCCATCGCGAAGTACACGCGCGGACCGGCAAAGACCATTGCACTGATGCTGGCGGCGACACTGATGATGGTGAAGATCTGCAGCACGTTGCCGGCGACAAAGCCGAACAGGCGTTCTGCCACGGTGTCCATCAGCCGGCCGTCGCCCACCACGGCGAGGTCCGCCAGCGGCATGGCATAGAGATAGAGCGCATTGAGCGCGACGTAGATCGCGACCACGGCGGCAGTGCCAAGGGCGAGAGCCACCGGCACATTGCGGCCGGGATCCCGAATCTCCTCCGCCACATAGGCAGCGGCGTTCCAGCCCGAATAGCTGAACATGATCGGAATCAACGCGAGCAGCCAGCCCGTCGCTGGTGCGGTCACTTCGTGGCTCGTCGACAGATGGCCCCACGAACCTGATCCCAGTGCCAGGCCGAGGGCGATGAAGATGAGGATGCCCGAGACCTTGAGGCCCGCGAGCACGTTGTGCACGAGCCGGCCCGGCCCGAGCCCCCGCATGTGAATGAACGAGAGCAACGCGATTGCTGCCAGCGCCACCACGGTCTGCCGGGTGATCACCATCGGCACGAGCGGCAGCGGGATGGTCAGGAGCGGCGTGTGATCAGCGGCCGCAGGCACGAACCGGCCGATGGCGTCGGCCAGGAACAGGGCCGAGGCCGCGATCGCGCCGGAGAACCCCGCGACAAACGACGTCCATCCGGACAGAAAGGCCGCGAGCGGCCCGAAGGCATCCCGCAGATACACGTATTCGCCGCCCGACCGCGGACGCAGCGCCGCCAGTTCGGCATAGGCCAGCGCACCGGCAAAGACGAGCGCGCCGCCCAGCACCCACACGCCGAGCATCGCACTGGCAGTCGGCACGAGCCCGGCCACGAGGATCGGCACGAAAAAGATGCCGCCGCCGATGACGTTGGAGACGATGATGGCGGCGGCGTCCAGAGGACCGAGCCGCCGCTCAAGGGTGGGAGACGTGGCGTGCGACGCCTGCGAGGAGGTCGTCACTGGGCGGACGTGCCCGAGGGCGCAGCCAGCAGGAGCCGGCGTTCAATCGTGAATTCACCAGCGGGCACGAGGCGGCCACCACGCTTGAGAAGGAGCTTGACCGTCACGTCGCGGAACATCGAATGATTGAACAGTTCGCTGCGCGCCTGCTGCTGCAACGTGAACCCCTGCTTGGACCGGACCACCAGGGGCTCGGTCGACGCGCCTGGCGCCAGACCGTCCGAGGAAATTCCGGTGATGATGATTTCGTCGAGCTCAAGCGGGCGCCCGTCTTTTTCGCCCCAGAAGTACGTGATGACTTCGACGGAACTGAGGGCGTCGGTCGAGACGTTCTTGAGGCGGAACGTAAAGCTCGGCACCAGCTTGTTGTCGCCCAGGTCCGTCACGCCGGCATCGTGATAGCCGGACGAGACATCGGTCACCTCGACGGCCGTCTTCAGATCAACGGAGTTGCAGCCGGAGACCGCGACCAGCGGCGCACACACGGCCAGCGCCAGAAAGGTACGTGTCAGATGGCGATGGAACATTCCCCGGCGATTGTAGATCAGAACTGTGATTCAACGACCCGCTTCTTCGCCTCATCACGCGAGATCCGGCCGGCATACATCGCCGCCAGGTCCGAGCCCTTGATGCGGAGGATCATCGTGCGGGAGTCGTTCTGCAATCGGCGCGAGGGATCGTCTTCGCTGCGCGCCACCACCGACAACCACTCATCGTCAGGCACGGCCAGCTGGCGCGAATACTCGAGCATCACGTCCACGAGACGTTCGCGCACGACGCTGCGATAAAACGCATTCGGGTCGCGCAGAAACGGGTCTTCAACCACGGGAGACATGGCCGTCGGATCGTCGGGCACCACACCCGAAGCGCGCGTGGCCGTGCCGGAACCCGACACCGGGCGATTGCCTGGACCTGCCGGAGGTGGCGGCGCGGTCGGCGTCAACTGACTGAGCAACACCTGGCTCTCGAGGATGATGGGAATCTCCACATCAAACAACACCCCGTAGCCGTCCAGCGGGAACCCCTTCGCCTTGGGTTCTCCCACGAGCAGCGTGCCGATGGGCATGGTCATCTGCGCGCGCATTACCGTTTCGCTGGCGCCCTGCCGCACGGCGTTGACCAGCACACTTTCCATGAGCTGGAACTGGAAACGGCGCTCCTGGATCTGCGCCTCGGCGGTCATCCTCTCGCTGCGCGTCTGCTGCGCGGCCAGCGTCGTAGCAGAGGCCACGAGCAACCCGGCCACAACGACACGTGCTCTGTCTCGACGGACCATTACTGATTCCCCTTGAACTGCTGCTGTTGCAGAAGCAAGCCGTTGAGGCGGTCAAGCTGCAGCTGCAGATTGCTGATGCGCGTGTCGTAATCCTTGCGCTCGAGTTCCCGCTCGCTGGCTACGGCCTTCATATAGTCATAGACGCGCGCCCACTGTGCCTGGGCGGCGCTGGCGACAAGTGCCTCGGTCTCCCCCCGCCGCGAGTCACCCTGCTGGCGCGAGAGGCGATCGATCTCGCCCTGCACGAGCGAGAGGACGTCATCCTCTCGCAGAGAGACCGGCATGGGCGGCAGTTCGCGGGGCACCGCCGCCACCGCCGGCGGCGGCGGCACGGCCGGATTGGCCTGGACGATGATGGCGGGTTGAGCCGTAGCGGGCGCCAGAGTGTGGGCGAACATCCCGCCGGCCAGCCCGACCGCGAACATGATGCCGGCCGCAGCGGTCAGGGCCCACGCGGGCACCTGCCGGTACCACGGCGCGGGCGTCGTGGTCACAAAGGGTGTCCAGACCGACGGGGTGTCGGGAACATCCCAGGCCAGCAGGTCTTCGCGCACACGACGGAACGCGCGAATTTCATCGCGGCAGTCGTCACACGTTTCCAGATGAGCCTCGACCAGCCGGCGCTCGCTGGGCGCCGCCTCGTCGTAGAGGTAATCCATCAATCGTTCACGTTGATCGCACATGGTCTGTTCAGTCCTCCGTCGCGCGTGGGCGTCGCGATGGTGTCTGCTCTCCGTTGGAATGCCTGAGTCAACCCGATGAGCTCTCCCAGGACGCCCGGCGAAGGCTGGCAACCTCCGCCTGCTGCCGCTCGAGTCGACGCCTGAGCACGGACAAGCCCTGATACAGCCGGGTCTTGACGGTGCTGAGCGGACAACCGAGCTGCTCGGCAATCTCCTGGAACGTGAGCCCGTGGTACTCCTTCAACATGATGGCCGTCCGCTGCTCCTCGGGCAGTTCGGCCATCGCCAGCTGCACAGCCGCCGACATTTCGCGCCGGGCGACCAGCTCTTCAACCGACTCGGTCGGCGCCGCCTGCTCATCGGCAAGGTCGACCGCGTCCTTCCCCTCGGGCACCTGCGCCAGCGGCGCCCGGCGCTCCTTGCGCACCCAGTCGCGACACAGGTTGAGGGTGATCCGGTAGAGCCACGACGAAAACTTCGCCTCGCCCTTGAACCCCTTCAGCCCCCGGTACGCCCGCATGAAGGCGTCCTGCACGACATCGCGTGCTTCCTCTTCCCGGCCCAGGGTGCGGTAGGCCAGGGCAAAAATCGGCCGCTCCCAGCGCTTGACCAGCTGAGTGAACGCCTCTTGATCTCCAGCGGTCGCTCGCGCGACCAGTTCTTCGTCTGACGTCATGGGTGCAGGGGCCCTTGCCGTTGTAGTCACCTCTTTGGACGGCGGACCGGGACCGGCAGTCTGTACGAATCTGAACACAGTGTAGCCGAGGCCCCGGACCGGGTCTGGTTTCGCCAACGTCGCATGAATGCTAGACTTTCGGGCACGTCATGTCGGACGACCACTTTCTGACCACCGAAGAGGTACTCGACTACCTCCAGGTCAACCTGCGGACCGTCTACCGCCTCATCAAGGCAGGCAAGATTCCGGCCGTTCGGGTCGGGCGCCAGTGGCGATTCCGCAAGCGCGACATCGACGCCTGGCTGGATTCCAGCCGTCAGAGCGGCCGCGGCAACGACAAGGACCGCCCCGGCGACCGCCCCCGCATTCTCGTGGTTGACGATGAGCAGGCAGTGCGTGACCTGCTGGCCAAGACCCTCACCATGGCCGACTACGACGTCGATTCCGCTGCGGACGGTGCTTCGGCCATCGACCGGCTCCGTGCGGTGGAGTACGACCTGCTGATTACCGACCTCAAGATGCCCGGCATGGACGGGCTGTCGGTGATTCGCGAAGCCAGGCGCGCGGCTCCCGACCTGCCGGTCATCATCATCACCGGCTACTCGACGGAAGCCAGCGCCATCGAAGCCATCAACCTCGGCGTCGCCGGGTATCTGACCAAGCCGTTCCGCCTGCCGCGCATCCTCGCGGCCACGGCACGCGCGCTGGGCGAACCCGTCCCGGCTGCCGAAGCCTGATCGCGCCCCCGCGGCGGCGCGGGGCCTGCCGTTCGACTCATGATCCAGCTGTCCGGCCTCACCAAACGATTCGGCGAACGTGTCCTGCTCGACAACGTCACCTGGCAGGTGTCCAGTGGAGATCGCGTTGGCCTGTGCGGTCCCAACGGTGCCGGCAAGACCACGCTGCTGCGCATGCTCGCGGGCTTAGACGAGCCGGACTCCGGCGTCATCATCAAACCGTCCGGGCTGACCATCGGGTACCTCCCGCAGGACGGCCTCGAACACGCCGGCCGGCCGCTCGCCGACGAAGTATCCCAGGCATTCAAGCCGCTGCTGGATGCCCGCGACGAGATGGCCGCGATCGAATCGTCGCTGGCGGATCCGTCGCTGCCTGACGGCGAACACGAGCGCCTGCTCGAGCGGTACCACGACCTCACCGAATATTTCCGTCATGAGGAAGGCCACAGCATCGACCTGCGGGTGACGCAGGTGCTTGATGGTCTCGGCTTCTCACGCGCCGACCACCAGAAACCCGCGGAAGCGTTTTCAGGTGGCTGGCAGATGCGCATTGCACTGGCCAAACTCCTGCTGACCCGACCGGGTCTGTTGCTGCTCGACGAACCCACCAACCACCTGGACCTCGACGCGCGCAACTGGCTGGAGGACTACCTCGTCGCGTATCCCCATCCCGTCATTCTCGTCTCGCACGATCGCTACTTCCTCGACGCGGTCGTGACCAAGATCGCGGACCTGTCGCTGCGCACGATCACGGATTACGTGGGCTCGTACTCGAAGTACCTCGTCGAATACGACGCGCGAATGGAACGCCTCCGCAAGGCCAAGCAGGAGCAGGACGATGAGATCGCGCGGATGCGGGCGTTCATCGATCGCTTCCGGTATCAGGCGACAAAAGCCGCGCAGGTCCAGAGCCGCATCAAGATGCTCGACAAGGTCGAGATCATCGAGGTCCCGCCGGAACGGAAACGTGTGCACTTCACGTTTCCGTCCTGCCCGAAGTCCGGCCGCATGGTGATTGAGCTGGCCAACGCGCACAAGGCCTACGGCGACCTGGTGGTGTTCAACGATCTCTCCCTCCATGTCGAACGTGGTGATCGCATTGCGTTGGTGGCGCCCAACGGCGCGGGCAAGTCCACGTTGATGCGGATGTTGTCGGGTGCCGAGGCGCCCGATCGGGGCTCACGGCGGGAAGGGCATCAGGTGGTGATGCAGTACTTCGCGCAGGATGAAGCGAACCGGCTCGACCCCACCCGCACGGTGTACCAGACGCTCGAAGCCGACTCGCCCATCGGCATGGTGCCGATGATCCGGAACATCCTCGGCGGATTCCTGTTTGCTGGCGACGACATCTACAAGAAGTGCGGCGTGTTGTCGGGCGGCGAGCGCACACGCCTCGCGGTGGCGCGCATGCTGCTGCAGCCGGCGAACACGTTGCTGCTTGACGAACCGACGAACCATCTCGATCTTGATTCCAAGGACGTGCTGCTGGAAGCACTCGCCGATTTTGGCGGCACCTTGATCTTCGTGTCGCACGACCGCTATTTCGTGGATCGACTGGCCACCAAGATCATCGAAGTCGGACACGGCACCGCCGTGGTCTACCCCGGCACATACGCCGAGTACTTGTGGAGCAAGGAGGCGCGCGCCAACGCAGCAGCGGCGTCGCCTCCGGCAGCACCAGCACGGGCGGCAGCGGCGCCCACAAACCCCCCAAAGCCCGCAGCAACCGGGCCGACACAGACAGAGGCTCCTCCGCCCACGCCGAAGCAGTCCTACCAGCAGAAGCGTGAGGCAGACGCCGAGGCGCGCAAGGCCCGGCGCGCCCAGGCGGAACGCGAGGCACGCATTGCCGACCTCGAGGCGCGCATCGCCGCCCACGAGAGTGAAATCAAGGCACTGGAAGCCCGGATGGCCGAGCCGGCGTTTTATGACGACCGCACGGCCGCGGATGCCGCCGTCGCGCGCCACCAGACGCTCATGTGGGAAGTCGGCGATCTCATGAATGCGTGGGAGTCCCTGCAAGAATAACAATATTGTTATTCACAGTCTCATTTTGTAATCGCCAACGTCGCTCCGGACCACCAACACCGCGCCAGCGATGACACTTTTGTGTGTCAGCGCGTACTTTTGCATCGGTACGGCCCTTGCCTGAGCGACAGGGCTGCACCTTGATGCCGGAAGCGCCCATGCCTCGTTCGTCCACGCCCAAAAAGTCCGTCCGCCGGATACCCACACGTTCGACACCCCCCAGGAAACGTGCGGCCGCGTCACTACTGAGCGACCGCTTCTTCCGCAACCTGTTCATGAATCTCAACAACGGCGTGCTCGCCATCACGGCCGACGGCCGCGTGGCAGCCATGAACGACATCGCCTACCGCGTGTTGGGATTGCAGCCGGACGCGGGCGACGTCGGGAAGCCGTTCGTCGAAGTGCTCGCCGATTGCCCGGACGTGGCACGTGTCCTCGAGACGTCGATTGACGCCAGCGTCCTGCCCAATCGCGCGGAACTCCGTTTGCGCAAGACAGGACGCGCCATCGGATACACGATGTCGCACATCCACGACGACGCGGGCGAGCGGATTGGACTGACGCTGTTCTTCAAGGACCTGACGCGCGTGGAGCAGCTCGAAGAACGCGAACGGCTCCGCGACCGCCTCGCCACCCTCGGAGAAATGGCCGCCGCCATCGCGCACGAGGTCAAAAATCCCCTCGCGTCCATCGAGGTCATGGCGGGCGTGCTTCGGCGTCAGCTCACCGATCGCCCCGACGCCATGGAGACCCTTGGCGACATCATCAAGGAATCCAAGATGGCCAACGCCATCGTCGTCGAGGTGCTGGAGTTCGTGCGCCCGATTCGCCTGCAGGTCGAGAAGATTGCATTGGCCGACGTGATCCGCAGCGCCATTGAGGCGCTCGATCGCGGCGCCCATCTCGTCCACCTCCGCGTGGATGAGGCGGTGCCACAGTTGATGGCCGACCCGCACCAGCTGCGGCAGCTGTTCACGAACCTGGTGACCAACGCACTTGAAGCGATGGAAGATCAGCCAGAAACGCCGCGGGTGGATATCCGTGTGACGTTTGTCCCCGAAGACGCGGAGCCACTGAGCGCCGGACGCCCGCTGCCGGCCCTCGTCCGCATCGAGGTACAGGACAACGGCCCCGGCATCTCGGAAGATGATCTCGAGCGCATCTTCAGTCCGTTTTTCACGACCAAACCCAAAGGCACCGGCCTGGGCCTGTCCATCGTCCGCAAGGTCGTGGACGCCCACGACGGCATCATTGACGCCACGTCCGCACCGGGGCGAGGCACCACGTTCCGCGTGACCCTGCCGGTCATGCCGATTCCCGATTACCTCACGGAGCACACCGATGGGACGCATCCTCATCGTCGATGACCACGACTCACTGCGACGCGGCCTGGTCAAGGCCCTCGCCAACGCCGGCCATGACGTGGAGGAGGCGGCCAACGGCACGGCCGCGATCGAACGCCTTCAGGACAGTCAGTTCGACGTCGTCCTGACCGACCTCCGGATGGGCGGCGCAGACGGCCTCGATGTGCTGCGCACGGCCGACCGTCTGCAGCCCCATGCTGCCGTGATCCTGATGACGGCGTTTGGGTCGATCAACACGGCCGTCGAGGCCATGAAGATCGGCGCGGTGGACTTCGTGCAGAAGCCGTTCGAGATCGAAGAGATGGAGATGAAGATCGAGAAGGCGATCGAACTCCGTCGGCTCAAGTACCAGGTGGACTATCTGCGGCATGCCCAGCAGGAGAACTACGACTTCGATCGCATCGTCGGTGCCAGTGGCGCACTCAAGCAGGTGCTGGGGATCGTGCAGAAGGTGGCGCGCAGCAATTCGACGGTGATGATCAAGGGAGAGACCGGCACCGGCAAGGAATTGATCGCCGGCGCGATCCATCACAACTCGCTGCGGGCCAGCAAGGCGTTCGTCAAGGTGAACTGCGCGGCGCTGCAGGAGAACCTGCTCGAGTCGGAACTGTTCGGCCACGAAAAGGGCGCGTTCACCAGCGCGGACAAACAGCGGATCGGACGATTCGAACAGGCGGACGGCGGCACGCTGTTTCTCGATGAAGTGGGCGACATGAGCCCAAGCACGCAGGCGAAGATCCTGCGGGTGCTGCAGGAGCACGAGTTCGAGCGGCTGGGCGGCACGCGGACGTTGCGCGTGGACGTGCGCATCATCACCGCGACCAACCGCAACCTCTCGCAGATGGTGAAGGACGGGCGGTTCCGCGAGGATCTGTTCTACCGCCTCAATGTTGTGTCGGTCGAGATGCCCCCGCTCCGCGATCGCAAGGACGACATCGCGGCGCTGGCGGAGTTCTTCGTCAAGCGATATGCGGGCGAGTTGAAGAAGAAGGTGGACGCCATCGATCCCGAGGCGCTGAAGGTGCTGATGCGCCACCACTGGCCCGGCAACATCCGCGAACTGGAGAACGTGATCGAACGCGCTGTGTTGCTCACCGATGGGCATACCGTCACGCTGGCAGACCTGCAGATTGGTGAACACGCGCCCTCGGCGAGCGGCGAACGGCCATCGGTCGTCAAGATTCCGCCGACCGGGATCGCACTCGAAGAAATCGAACGGCAGGCGGTCGTCGAGGCGCTGAAAATGTCGAATTGGGTGCAGAAGGACGCCGCGGACCTGCTCGGCATCAGTCCACGCGTGATGAACTACAAGATCAAGGTGCTCAACATCGAAATCCCGCGATCGCGACGGCTGCACGAGCCGCTGGCGGTGTAACTACTTCGCGCGCGGGTGGCTCGCGCGGTACACGTCCATGATGCGGCCGAGGTCGAGGTGTGTGTACCGCTGTGTGGTACTCAGCCGGGCGTGTCCCAGCAGCTCCTGAATCGCGCGGAGGTCGGCGCCGGCCTGCAGCAGGTGCGTCGCAAACGTGTGACGGAGTGCGTGTGGGCTGATCGTGCCCGGCACTCCGGCGCGGGCGGCGGCATCGCGCACAATGCGATCAATGCTGCGTGTGGTCAATCTGCGGCCGCGGAGATTCAGGAACAGCGCGTTGCGGCGGCGGGCGTGCACGCCTGGACGAGCAGACTTCCGCAACGGCGGTGCTTCCACCATCTGCCGGGTGTCGTTGAGCATTGCTCGCAGGGCAGTCGCCGTTGAATTGTTGAACGGCACCAGCCGCTCCTTGCCGCCCTTGCCGCGCACCCGGACAATCCGCCCGCTGAGGTTGACATCTTCCAGATCGAGCCCCGCGAGTTCGCTCAGACGAAGGCCTGACGCATAGAAGAGTTCCAGGATCGCGCGGTCACGCCGACCGGCGGGGACGGTGGCATCAGGCACCTCAAGCACGCGGTCCATCTGCGGAATGTCGAGGTGTGCGGGCAGGTGTTGCTCCTTGCGCGGCGTGCCGACCAGCTGCGTCGGGTCGTCGGCCAGCAGGCCTTCGCGCACCAGATACTTGGCGAAGGCGCGCGCCGCCGCGTGACGACGCGCGGCGGACGCCGGCGAAAGTCCGCGCGCGTGGAGTTCATCCATGAAGGCACGCACCGCATCCGCGTCGAGCGCAGACAGCGGCACCTGGCTTGGCTTGAGGCCCAGCATGCCTGCCGTGTGGTCGAGCAGCTGGGTCAGGTCCGTGTCGTAGGCCCGGACGGTGTGCGCGGACGCATTCCTGTTGAGTTTCAGGAACTGCAGGAACTCCCGGATGTGATCCCGCAACATCACAGGTACGGGACCACCACGCCGGGCGTGCCTTCAGGAAAATCTCTGGTGTTGCGAGTGAGCAGCGGCGCACCTGCAATCTGCGCCGTGGCCCAGATAAGCGCTTCGGGGAGGCGGATCCGGGTCCGACGCCGAAGGGCGACTGCCGTCCGTGCAATGCGCCGGTTGATATCGATCAAGGCAAACTCGCGCAGGAAGAGTTCCACGACATCTGCTTCATCGGCGTTGCGCGTGCCGACCTGCAGTTCGATCCAGGTGACCACACTCACCGCTCGACGAGGGTATCGCTCGAAGGCCTGCAGCGCCTCATCGCGGCCAACGAGGTAGTCGATCAGGATATTCGTGTCGAACACTGCGTCGACCGATGCCCGGGGGGCGGACATCAGCGCCACTCGTCCCTGACCGCTTCGACCGCGGCCTCGAGCTCGTCGCCGCGGTCCTTCCACAACCCGAACGCCGCCTGAGAATGCCCACGGCCCTGTTCAACCAGCATGGCAGCCACCGCCCGACGGATGGCCTCTGCCCTGGAGATGCCTTGGCGTCGGCAGAGGACATCCAGCTCCGCGAGTTGGTCACGCGGAATCTCTACGATTGTTCGCATGATGACGTCATCATACTACGTCATCATCCCAACCACGCAGCCAGAGCCTCAAGCGCCCGGGTGCTCATGGCCAGTTGACGGTCATGTTTGGCTTTTGGGGGGGCGTCGAGCGGCGGCATGATCCCGAAGGTGATGTTGGTCGGATCGTAGTGGGCGGGGTCGGCATGCGACACGTAGTGGGCGAGAGCACCGATCGCAGTCTCGCGCGGAGCCGGTCTCGGGTCGCGCCCAAGGGCCATCAACGCCGCGTTGCGCCCGGCCAGTAATCCTGACGCGGCCGATTCCACGTACCCCTCCACCCCCGACACCTGACCGGCAAAGAACAAGTGCGGCCGGGTGCGGGTTTGCCATGTGCTGGTCAACACCGTTGGCCCATTGATGTAGGTGTTGCGGTGAATCATGCCGAACCGCACGAACTCGGCGTGTTCGAGGCCGGGAATCATTCGCAGCACCCGCGCCTGCTCGCCCCACTTCATCTGGGTCTGAAAGCCCACGAGACTGTAGTGATCCCCGGCCAGGGTGTCCTGCCGTAATTGCACGATCGCATACGCCCAGCGTCCCGTCCGGGGATCGTCGAGACCGGCCGGCTTCATCGGCCCAAACCGCAGCGTATCCACGCCGCGATGCGCCATCACTTCAATCGGCAGGCAGCCCTCGAAGAACTTCGTATTGTCGAAGTCGTGCCCTTCGGTCTTTTCGGCCGTCACGATCGCCTGATGAAAGGCGAGGTACTGCTCCTTGGTGAACGGACAGTTGAGATAGTCGCCAGGCGACCCTTCGCCGGGACCGAGGCTACGATCCCAGCGTGACGCACGGAACACCTTGGACATGTCGATGCTCTCGGCCAGCACGATCGGGCTGATGGCATCAAAAAATGCCAGGTGGTCGCGGCCAACGAACTGGGCAATCGATGCGGACAACGCGTCGGACGTCAGCGGTCCGGTCGCGACGATGACCGGGGATTCGGCGGTGGACTCCGGAATGGTCGTGAGCTCAGTGCGTTCGACGCGGATGCGCGGATGCTGCGTAATGGCCTCGGTCACGCGTTCGGCAAACAGCTGCCGATCGACGGCAAGCGCCGCGCCGGCGGGCACACGCACCTCGTCAGCCACGCGCATGATGAGGGAGCCAAGCCGGCGCATCTCTTCCTTGAGCAGGCCAACCGCGTTGTCGAGTTTGTCGCCGCGAAACGAATTGCTGCACACCAGCTCGGCCAGCCGATCGGTCTGATGGACCGCAGTCGGGCGCACGGGCCGCATCTCGTACAGGGTCACGTCGACACCCAACGCGGCGGCTTGCCACGCGGCCTCGCTGCCGGCGAGTCCTCCCCCGATGATCTGTACTCCTGGCATCGCTCCTAAACTTAGCAGCGGGATCACCCGCGCACAAAACGACCACCCGCATCACGCGCCACACGACCCTCAATTTCCAGCTGCGCCAATTCAACGAGCAGGTCCGTACCCGACCACCCCGTCAGTTGCGCGAGGTCATCCAGCGAGTACGACGCCGACGGCGCCATGGTCGCCTCGAGGCGGCTGAGCGGCAACGGGCGGGTCTCTCCACTGCCTGACTGTGGCTGGAGACCTTCCAGCTCCTCCAGCACGTCATCAATCGTCTCGATCAGTCGCGCGCCGTCACGGATCAATGCATGACATCCCTTGGAGCGTCCGGTGCGGACGTTGCCGGGCACGGCCATCACGTCACGCCCCTGCTCGGAAGCGGTACGCGCAGTGATCAGCGACCCACTGCCCTTGCCGGCTTCAATGAGCACGACTCCTCGGGACAACCCGGAGATCACACGATTGCGAAGCGGGAAATGGTACGGACGCGGCCCCGTGCCCAGCGGCAGTTCGCTCACGAGCACGCCGTGTTCCACCATCGCCGAGGCCAGCGCCTTGTGCCTGGCCGGATACACAACATCGACGCCGCACCCCAGCACGCCAATCGACACCCCACCCGCCTGCACTGCGGCTGCGTGCGCGGCGCCGTCAATCCCTGCGGCCATGCCGGACACCACGACGTACCCGCGGCGCGCCAGTTCGCCGGCAAGTTCGCGGGCGATGTGTTGTCCGTCGGGCGTTGCGGCGCGCGACCCGACGATGGCAACGGCGTTGCCGTCCAGCGGAGCGGCGCCCCGCGCCCACAAGACGATAGGGGGGTCGGCAATCTCCGCGAGCCGCGCGGGATAGTCCGGCTCCCCCGCAAAAGACAGCCGGCATCGGCCCGCGTCGGCGTGTTCATAGGCTCGGGTCGCCGCGGCACAGGCCGCCTGGACCATCCCCGCGTGCCTGCCGGGATCGGGTTCAACCGCAGCCGCCAGCGCGTGGAGGTCCACTGGCTGTTCGGCTGGAACGTGGGTCTTCACCCAGGCCGCCGAACGCGAGTCGGTCCCGGGCCGCAGCATCGCCGCCGCGAGTCGTGAGAGTCGCCTGTCCACCAGAAGAGATGTCACGGCGGGTCAGATGTGCACCCCAGGTGCCAGGCTGGAGTCCGGCGGGCCGGGCAGGGTGCGCAAAACCTGCCATGGTGAACGGCAGGCAGATTGCACAAATTGCCGACATCCGAACACGGTCGTACGGGAGTATAGTGAGGACAATAACGTTATGAAGACACCAATTCCGTCACGCTGGAGCAAGCGGGCGGTGGCTGCCGTCGTGATCGCGGTGTGCGCCCTCGTCTTCACCACTCCCCTGTCAGCCGATCGCCGGTCCGAATCCAAGGAGCAGGTGCAGTTCGGCATTGAACTCGCCCAGAAGGGGCTCTGGAAAGAGGCAGAGTTCCGCTGGGAAAAAGCCGTCGAGCTGGATCCGACCTATTCGTCGGCCTGGAACAATCTCGGTATCGCCTACGAGCAGCAGGGAAAGTTCCCCGATGCGCTCAAGGCGTACGAAAAAGCCAAGTCGCTCGACCCGAAAAACACCTACATCCAGCAGAACTACGATCTGTTCAGGGAGATTTATGACCGCCAGAACCGTCGCCGCGATCGTTAGTGTGGCGCTGACGCTTGGCGCGTCCAGCTGCCTGAAGTTCTACGACATCGGGATCGAGACGCCCATCCAGGCCAAACTCGATGTCTCGTCGTTCCAGCGCGTGCTCGTGCTCGGCTTTGTGTCGGGGGGCTCGAAAGACGTCGACGTGAACAGCGAGACGGTCCGCCTACTGCGCAGCCAGCTCCGCACCCGCTCGGACCTGCGGGTCGTCGACTCCGACGTGTTGTCGCTGGTGCAGGAAGTGGATCGGCGCAAGGTCGCACGGGGTGAAGCCACGCCAGCCGATCCGGCAGCCGCCTCCGCGACAGACGCCCCGAAGATCGAAACCGAGCGTGATCTGGAGCCGTACGAGGAAATCTTTGCGGACGTCGACTACTGGAAACGGCTCGGCGAGGAGTATCAGGCCCCGCTCATCATCACGGGTTCCATCCTCTTCACCGACGTCCAGCGCAGCGGCATGGTGACGCGGTCGCGGGAGACGTTTGACCAGTTCGGTCGCCGAACGGTCCAGGACGTCAAGCAGTACGAAGACCGCAAGGGCTTCGCGCTGGTCCCCAAGTTCATCTTCATCGACGGGCGTACGGGCGTGCAGCTCTACAGCGAGTCGTTCCGGGAAGAAACCCTGTATTCGGCCCAGAACAACACGCCGCCGCTGTCGTCGTACTTCGAGCTGATGGACCGGCTGCTTCCGGGCTTCCTCAGCACCCTGTCGACCCAGAAGATCAAGGGCACCCGCACCCTGCTGAAATAACCCGTCCAGCCCAGGACCCGGCCCGGCCTAGCCGGGCCGAGCCCGGCTGTGTTACCCTTGGTGGTTCCGACGGGAGCCAGCCGGCTACCCGTGTGGGAAGACTATCGATTTCTGGAGAGTGTGCGATGTTCGCCATTGTGGAAGCCGGCGGTCGGCAGGAAAAGGTAACGCCGGGCGCGGTCGTCGTGGTTGATCGGCTCGAACTCGAGCCGGGCGCGGAATATACGTTTGACCGTGTTCTTCTCGTGGAGGGCGCCGACGGCAACGTCGTCACCGGCGCTCCGTACGTGACGGGCGCCACGGTGTCGGGCGTCATCGAAGAGCAGACCCAGGGCAAGAAGATCCGGGTCTTCAAGATGAAGCGCCGCAAGCAGGAACGCAAGACTCGCGGGCACCGCACGCAGCAGACGCGCGTGAAGGTCACCGCCATCAACGCCTAGGACTGAAACGATGGCTACTAAAAAAGGACAGGGATCCTCACGCAACGGCCGCGACTCGAACGCGCAGCGCCTCGGCGTCAAGGCCCACGACGGCAATCTGGTCAGCGGCGGCACCATCCTGGTCCGTCAGCGCGGCCGCAAGTTCAAGCCGGGTCTGAATGTCGGCCTGGGCAAGGACGACACGTTGTTCGCGAAGATCACCGGCACGGTGAAGTTCCTTGATCAGGGACAGCGCGGACGCTTCATCGCCATCGTCCCTGTCGCCGACAAGGCGTAGGGACGCATGTTTGTCGACGAAGTCGACATCAGCGTAAAGGCAGGCGACGGCGGCAATGGCTGCCTCGCCTTCCGACGTGAAAAGTTCATCCCGCGCGGAGGCCCCTCCGGCGGTGATGGCGGCAAGGGCGGCTCGGTTTATCTGGTCGCCACCCTCCACCAGAACACCCTCGTCAACTACCGCTTTAATCCCCTCTTCTCGGCGCAGCGCGGCGTCCATGGCATGGGCTCCAACTGCACGGGCGCGGACGGCGACGACCTCACACTCGAAGTGCCTCCGGGCACGGTCATCTACGAAAAAGGCGAAGACGACGACCTGATCCTGCTGGCAGACCTCGCGCAGGTCGGCGACCGCGTGCTCGTGGCGCGAGGGGGACGAGGCGGACGCGGCAACGCGGCATTTGCGACACCCACCAACCGCGCGCCGCGCAGAACGGAGCCTGGCGAAACCGGTGAGGCCCGTACGCTCCGCCTGCGGCTCAAGCTGCTGGCCGACGTCGGCCTGGTGGGCTACCCCAACGCCGGCAAGAGCACGCTGATCTCGCGCATCTCCGCCGCGCGTCCCAAGATCGCGGACTACCCGTTCACAACACTCACACCGAACCTTGGCGTCGTGTCGATGAGCGACCATCGCAGCTTCGTGGTGGCCGACGTACCCGGGCTCATTGAAGGTGCACACGAGGGCCACGGCCTCGGCATGCGGTTCCTCGCGCATCTGGAACGCACCAAGGTGCTCGTGCACATCGTCGATGTGTCGTCGATGTCGGGCCGGGATCCGGTGGAAGACTTCGAGGTCATCCGCAACGAGCTGACGCAATTTGAAGGCACGGGTGAAGACGCCGTGGAATCGCTCGCGTCCAAGCCGCAGATCGCGGTGGCCAACAAGATCGACGCGCTCGACGATCCCAAACGCCTTGAGGCGCTGAAGAAACACCTGAAGAAGCGCAAGATCGCGCTCTACCCGATCTCGGCTGTCACCGGCGAAGGGCTTCCCGAACTGCTCGAAGCCATGTGGAAAGCCGTGGCCGCGCGACGCGACGACGAATGACCACCAGCGGCTGGCACGGCTGGATGGGCGGCACGTTCGACCCGATTCACCTCGGCCATCTCGACGTCGCCAAGGCCGCCCACCAGGCACTCGGATTGACGCGTGTGACGCTGGTACCCGCGCGCATCCCTCCCCATCGCCCTCAGCCACACGCGTCCACTGACCAGCGTCTTGCGATGACCCATCTGGCTGCAGCGAGTGCCCCCTGGCTGGATATCTCGACGATCGAGCTGGACGCCGACGGTCCGTCCTTCACGGCCGTGACCCTTGACCGCCTGGAGGCTCGTGGTGGGCTTCAGGGATTGGTGCTCATCACCGGCGCGGACGCATTTGCCGGTGTGCTCGGATGGCATCGCCCCATGGACGTGGTCGGCCGTGTCTGCTGTGCGGTGGTCTCTCGGCCCGGGTATTCCGCGCTCGATCTGCGAGACGTGTTGCCGTCTCTGGCCGGCCGCATGCGCAGGCCGGACGAATGGCGACAGTCGCCAACGCCCGAGGTCATCGTGCTGATTGACGCACCAACCGCGCCTGTCTCGTCAACCGCGGTGCGGGCGCGGGCGGCCAGGGGCGAATCCCTGGACGGACTTGTACCGCCGCCAGTCGCCGAGTACATTTCCCAGCACGCGCTGTACAGTAGAACGCAGGACTTAGGGCGGGGCTTGGGCCCCGTCGAGTGAGCAGAACGTAGGGCGGGGCTTCAGCCCCGCCGATCGCAGGACACCAGATGGCCAAGGCACCCGCAAAGAAGACCCGACCGGCAACCAAGAAGACCGCCAGCGCGAAGAAGGCGGCACCGGCAAAAAAGACCGTCGCCAAGCGCCCGGCGAAAAAAACCGCCACGCGCAAGGCTGTGTCGGCCAAGGGACCGGCCGCGGCGAAGTCGGCCAAGCCGGCGTCGCCGAAGAAGGCGGCGCCGACATCAAGCAAACTCCGTCTGCCGTCCGACCTCAAGAAGGCAATTCAGCTGGCGCAGGACAAACAGGCCATCGACCTGACAGTGCTCGACCTGCGCGAAGCGTCAGCGTTCACCGACTTCTTCATCATCTGCACCGGCGCCAACACCAAGCAGGTGCAGGCGATCGCCGACGGCATCGAGATGGGACTCAAGGCGGATGGTCAGCCCCCCGCCCTCGTCGAAGGGTATAACCGCGGCGAGTGGGTCCTGCTCGACTACTTCACCTTCATCGTCCACATCTTCCTGCCGGGGCAGCGGTCGTTCTACGCACTCGAGCGCCTGTGGGGTGGCGCCGAGACGATTGAAGTTTCTGCGTCGTAGCCTCGCGGTCCCGTACGCAGTTTCCGCGTTCCCTGCCCCGCCCACCGGCGCCTGACACGGCACCCGCCGTGCAGGAGTCCGGTGCATGTCTGTACTCGCACAAGTCGACCAGGCGCTCCTCACCCTCTTTGACGCGGCGTGTGTCACCTGCAGCCGGCCACTGACCTCGGACCGCCGCGGCCCGGTGTGTGCCACGTGCTGGAACTCGGTGCAGCAGTTGTCTCCACCGCTGTGCGTGCGCTGCGCGGAACCGCTTGCCGCCGTGACGGCATCGCCCACCCTCTGTACGCATTGTGTGCAACACCCGCCTTCGTTTGACGGCGCCAGAGCGGCTGGTCTGTATGACGGCAGCCTGCGCGAGATCGTGCACGCGCTCAAGTACGGTCGCCACCCGCTCATCGCTCCGGAACTTGCGCGACGGATGCGGCTCGTCTCGGGGCACTGGCTCGACGACGCCTGCGTGGTGCCGGTGCCGCTGCATCCGTGGCGCTCGTGGCAACGGGGCTTCAACCAGGCTGACCTCATTGCACGCGCCCTGGGTTGTCCGGTCCGTCGGCTGCTGTGGCGCGGACGTCTCGGCCGGCCTCAGGCGGGACTTTCCGCGGACGAGCGCCGCCACAACGTGAATGGCGTCTATCACGTGTGGTGGGCATGGCGGCCGCTTCCCCGACGGGTCGTGCTGGTCGACGATGTGTTGACGACGGGGGCAACGGCCGACGCATGTGCGCGCGCGCTCAAGGCTGCCGGCGTGCGCGAGGTGCACGTCCTGACGGCCGCGCGGGCCGTTCGCGCCCATGGCCACATCGTCTAGAATCCCGAGCCGCAGATGAGCAATTGCGCCAACTTCAGCGAGATCTACTTGACGCGCCAGCCCAGTTCAGGACAGGGTGAGGGGGCATGGCCAAGCCGCTCGTGATCGTCGAATCGCCCGCCAAGGCGAAAACCATCTCCAAATTCCTGGGAAAAGACTGGGTGGTGGAGGCGTCGATTGGCCATGTACGCGACTTGCCATCCAGCGCCTCGGAGATTCCGGCGGCGGTCAAGGCCGAGTCCTGGGCTCGCCTGGGCGTCAACGTGGATGACGGGTATTCGCCGCTGTATGTGATTCCTCAGGAAAAGCGGGCGAAGATTCGGGAACTGAAGGCCAAGGTCAAGGACGCCAGCGCGTTGTACCTGGCCACTGACGAAGACCGCGAAGGAGAAGCCATCTCCTGGCACCTGCTGGAGCTGCTCAAGCCAAAGGTGCCCGTCAAGAGGATGGTGTTCCACGAAATCACGAAGGCGGCCATCGAAGCGGCGGTCAAGAACTGTCGCGACGTGGATACGAGCCTGGTGGACGCACAGGAAGCCCGCCGCATCCTCGACCGGCTGTATGGATATGAGGTCAGCCCGGTGCTGTGGCGCAAGATTGCGCCGCGTCTCTCGGCCGGCCGGGTGCAGAGCGTCGCGACGCGCCTGATTGTCGAGCGCGAGAAGGAACGCATGGCGTTCCGATCGGCCACCTGGTGGGACGCCAACGTGACGTTGTCGCACGCCGGCACGGAATTCCCGGCGTCGGTGGTCGCGCTTGATGGCAAGACGCTGGCCCAGGGGCGGGACTTTGGCGCCGACGGTCGTTTGCTGGCTGGGCGATCGGTCGTCATCCTGGATCAGGCGTCGGCGACATCACTCAGCACCGGACTGCAGGGCCAGACCGCGCGAGTGCGCAAGATTGAGGAAAAGGAATACGGCAGTTCACCGAAGGCGCCGTTCACTACCTCAACACTGCAGCAGGAAGCCGGCCGCAAGCTTGGGATGACGGCGCGACGTGCAATGCAGGCCGCGCAGCGGCTCTACGAAAACGGCTACATCACCTACATGCGTACCGACAGCATTGCCCTGTCGGCCCAGGCCATCACGGCGGCGCGCGACCTGGTGACCAGCAGGTATGGCGCCGAGTATCTGCCGAGCCGTCCCCGTGTGTGGGAAGGCAAATCGCGCAATGCGCAGGAAGCACACGAGGCCATTCGACCGGCCGGCGAGACCTTCCAGTTGCCGGACGCCGTGGAGCGTGAAGTTGGCGGCGACGAAGCACGACTGTACGACCTGATTTGGAAGCGCACGGTCGCGTCGCAGATGGTCGACGCGCGCATGAAGAGTGTCGCGGCGACATTCGACTGCACGCTGTCGACTGGATCCGCCGCCGAGCTGGTGGCACGAGGGCGCACGGTGCTGTTTGACGGCTTCCTGCGCGCGTACGTCGAAGGCTCGGACGAGCCGGAAGTTGGCTCGCAGGACCGCAAGGACGAAGACGCCGTGTTGCCGCCGCTCTCGCAGGGCAACGAAGCGCGGGTCGCGAAGGCGACCCCTGCAAGCCACCTCACCAAACCTCCGGCGCGCTACACAGAAGCCGGGCTGGTGCAGAAGCTTGAAGAGCTTGGCATCGGACGCCCGTCGACGTACGCAAGCATCATCGCGACCATCATCGACCGGGAGTACGTCACCAAACGTGCGGCAGCGCTGGTGCCCACCCCGCTCGCCTTCGCCGTCGTGAATCTGATGACGGCGCTGGAGCCGGCACTGGTGGATTATTCGTTCACCGCCGAGATGGAGAACGCGCTTGACGCGATCTCGCGCGGTGAGCTCAAGCGCAACGACTTTCTCGAGCGTTTTTACCGGGGTAACCAGCCGGGCCTGCATGCCATCGTGAACGAGCGGGCAACCGGCATCGATCCAAAACAGGTCGGCACGATTCCGCTTGGTGAGAAGGATGGCCACAGCGTCGCGCTGCGTGTCGGGCGTTACGGTCCTTACATCGAAGCCGGTGAGGCGAGGGCCAGCGTGCCCGAAGGCCTGGCGCCTGACGAAATCACCGTCGACAAGGCGATGGAACTCATCGCCACAGCAAGCCAGGCAGAAGAACCGCTGGGCCACGCGGCTGACGGCCAGCCGGTGTATCTGCGCACGGGACGGTTCGGCCCGTATGTGCAGCTGGGTGAGGACACCGGCGATCCGAAGGACAAGCCCAAGCGCGCCTCGCTGCTCAAGTCGATGAATCCCAAGTCGGTGTCGCTCGAGGATGCGCTCAAGTTGTTGTCCCTGCCGCGGCAGCTGGGCAACGACGTGGACGGCAATCCGATCACCGCAGCGCTGGGTCGGTTCGGCCCGTACCTCGCGAAGCAGGTTCCTGGCGCGCCCAAGCCCGACTACCGCAACCTCAAGACCGAGGATCAGTTGTTCTCGGTCACGCTGGAAGAGGCGCAGGCCATCTATGCGCAGCCCAAGGGCTTCCGTCGCGGTGGTCGCGGTGCCGGCGTGGCCGTACCACCGCTGAAGGAACTGGGACCCGATCCCGTGAGCGGCGCGCAGATTGTGATCAAGGACGGCCGCTACGGTCCGTACGCCACCGACGGCACGACCAACGCATCGCTGCCGAAGGGCACACGCGTCGAGGACGTGAACCTCGCGGAAGCGGCCAGGCTGCTTGCCGACCGTCGCGAAATGGCGCCGGTCAAGAAGAAGCGGCCGGCTGCGAAGAAGTCTGCGACGAAGAAGGCGGCGGCAAAGAAGCGCTAGGGCGTGCCGAACGGTCGGACGCGACTAGAACTGGAGCGACCAGCGCCCAGACATCCCGGACGATGTTCGCCGATCTCGGTCGCCCGCAGGTCGCAGCCATCCAGCCTCCGCCCACGGCCGTATCACCAGTCATGCCGTCACGTGTTGCGTTTGCACTGGCCCTTGCCCTGACTGTCGGCGTTGCCGCCCTCGCCCAGCAGAACCGCCATCCTGTCAGCGGAAGGACCATCGCACCGACGATGAGCGTGGCCGGCGCGCCATGGCTGGACCGGCCGGAACGTGAAAGCGAGGAACAACCGACGCGGGCTGTGGACGCCCTTCGGCTCAAGCGTGGAATGGTGGTGGCGGACGTTGGCGCCGGTTCCGGCTACTACACCGTTCGCCTGAGCCGATCAGTCGGTCGCGACGGGCAGGTGTATGCGACCGACGTCCAGCCGGGGATGCTGGACCTGCTCCGCCGGCGCGTCGACAAGGAACGGCTCTCCAACGTCACGCTCGTCCAGGGCACCATCGACGATCCGAAACTGCCCGCCGCCACATTCGACATGATCCTGATGGTGGACGTGTATCACGAGCTGGCACGGCCGCAGGCGTTCACCGCCCGGCTCAAAGAGGCGCTCAAGGACGACGGCCGCCTGGTGCTCATCGAGTACCGCGGCGAAGACAGTACGATTCCGATTCACCCGCTGCACAAGATGACTGTCGACCAGGTGCGTCAGGAGCTTGAAGCGGACGGATTTGCCATCGATCGCGTCATCGATGTGCTTCCCTGGCAACACATCATCTTGCTCAAGAAGATCTCGTAACCGCTACTGCTTCAGCGCCTCCGCCGGCGGCACCCGCGACGCGTACCAGGCCGGCAGCGCGGCGGCCGCGGACACAGCGACCAGCATGACTATTGCGGTCAGGGAAACGTTCGTTCCCGTTGACCGTGTCCGGGCAGTATCAGCCGGCCAGGCGCGGGAGCACGACTGCTTCGACCGCCGTACGTACGTCGTCTTTCGCCTGTTCGCCATCGACCAGCACCCAGCCGGGGGACGCGGAGGCCTGACGCCGGTAGGACTCGCGCACACGCGCCAGCAGCGACAGGTCACGCTCGTAGCGGTCACGGCCGGTCGACTTGCGCTGCACCGCGGTCTCAGGGGCAATGTCGAGCAGCACCGTGATGTCGGGTGTGGGCAACAACCGCTGGATGTCTTCGAGCCACACGGGGTCCAGCCCCTGCGCCTCGCCATAGGCGACGCTGGACGCACGGTAGCGGTCGCACACGACGACACCACCGCTGCCGAGCCAGCTCTCGAGCCGCGCGCGGAATTCGCAGCGGTTCGCCACGTACAACAGCTGCATCACATCGGGCGAAAACTCGCGCTCGCCGGCGAGTGCGGCCGCGATCTCCTTGCCGATGGGCGTCTCGTAGTCGGGAAACGACAGAGCGTGCACCTTGCGACCGTCCTGGGCGATGCGGGCACGCAGATGCCGGGCCTGCGTCTCCTTGCCGCTCTGATCCAGCCCTTCAAACGCAATCAGCATCACACCTCCCACTGCAGCAGATCGTCAATCGTCTGCCGTCGCCGCACCGTGCGCCATGTTCCGCCGTCCACCATGACTTCAGCGGCAAAAGGCCGCCGATTGTAGTTGGACGCCATCACCGCCCCGTAGGCTCCTGTGTCGCGCACGGCGATCAGATCGCCGACCTGCATTGGCGGAAGGCTGCGTTGTTTCCCCAGCGTGTCACTCGTCTCACAGACCGGGCCGACGATGTCGCAGGTGACCTCGGTGCCGTCGCGCGGCGTGACGGCCTCGATCTCGTGCCACGCGCCATACAACGCCGGACGGATCAGGTCCGTCATGCCGGCGTCCACGATGACAAACTGCTTGCCGTCCGCCTGCGCCTTGAGGTCAACCACCCGCGTCAGGATCACCCCGGCTGGCCCGGTAATCCAGCGGCCCGGCTCGAGGATGAGCCGCAGGCCCGTCGGACGAATCACCGGCAACACCGCCGCTGCGTAGTCGGTGACGGACAGCACACGCTGGCCGGCCTCGTACGCGATGCCGAGGCCGCCACCGATATCGAGATGTTCGAGTGTGATGCCCTGTCCGCGCAGCGTCTCGGCCATCGTGGCAATCGTGGCCGCGGCCTGTGTGAGCGGCGCCGCGTCGGTCACCTGCGAACCGATGTGCACGTGCAGCCCCACCACCGCCAGGTGCTCACGCCGCGCCATCTCGGTGACCATCGCGTACGCCTGTGAGACCGACATGCCGAACTTGTTGGATCGATGTCCGGTCGAGATATGGGGATGGCTGCCCGCGTCGACATCGGGGTTGATGCGCACGGCGACACGCGCCGTCACACCATGTGCCGCCGCGATCGCGGCAATCCGCTCCATCTCACCGGGAGACTCGGCGTTGATGGCCTTGAGGCCAAGTGTCACCGCGCGCACGAGCTCGTCATGGGTCTTGCCGACGCCGGTGAACACAATCTGATCCGGCGTGAAGCCGGCGCGAAGCGCCACCTCGATTTCGCCGCCCGAGTTCGCGTCCGCATGGGCGCCCGATTCACGCATCTGCCGGACAACCGCGAGCGTCGCGTTGGCCTTGATGGCGTAGTGCAGATCGTGCGGATACTCGGCAAACGCGTCGTCAAGCGCCGAAAACCGCTCGCGCAGCACCGAGGCGCTGTAGACGTGCGCCGGCGTGCCGACCGCCTCAGCGACGTCGGTGAGGTTCACCTCGTCGCACCACAACACTCCTCGGATACGCGCGAATCCAGACACGGGGACAAGCATTTTAGTATGATCCCGGACGCGGGTCCGAACTGCGTCCGATGTCTACCGAGTACACCCCTTCCCCCAACGATGCGACCGATGCGCTGATTGCCCGGTGCCTGTCGGGCGACCAGACGGCGTGGGAAGAGATTGTCCGGACGCACCGCCGCAAGGTCTTCAACCTCGCGTACAAATTCGTCGGCCGCCACGACGAGGCCGAAGACCTCACCCAGGACATCTTCATCAAGATTTTCAAGGCGCTGCACACGTTTGATCGCCGCGCGAATTTCCAGACGTGGCTGATCAGCATCAGCCGCAATCTCTGCATCGACCACTACCGCTCGGTCCGGAAGGAACGGGCGACCATGGCGCGTGATGTGGATGCGTCCGAGTTGTCACCGGTGTCGCGTGAGCGGACGCCGCTTGGTGAACTCGAACAGGTCGACCTCAAGTCGATCATCCGCCAGGCGCTGGCGGAGCTGCCGCCCACCCTGCGTCAGGCGGTCACCCTCCGTGACCTGCAGGAGTTTTCGTACCAGGAGATCGCCGATCAACTGGGACTGCCCGAAGGCACCGTGAAGTCGCGTATCAACCGGGGACGACTCGAACTGGCTCGCCAGATCCGCCGTCTCCAACAACACAGGCCGCCGGGCTCCATGGCATCGCGCGGAGGAACCGAATGAACGTCACCACCTCAACCCACGGGCCGACCGTGGTCGTCCACGTCACCGAGACGAAGCTCACCTATCCCATCCTGTCCGACTTTGCGACGACGGTCGCGGGGCTGGTCGCCGAGGGACAGAAGCAGATCGTGCTCGACATGTCGACCGTCAGCTACGTCGACAGCGCGACGATCGGGTGCCTGATGGATCTCTATCGGCAGTCACACGCGGCCGGCGGGCAGCTCAAGCTGTCCGGCGTGCAGAAACGCGTCGAAACGATGTTGACCATGACCGGGGCGCATAACTTCCTGGAAGTCCACGCCGACCAGCAGTCCGCCCTGTCGAGCTTCGGAGGCTGATCATGATGCGTACGGTCACCACCACCGCCGGAACGCCGCTGGTCCTCGATGGCGACGTGCTTGCCATCCTCGAAGCCATCTCGCGCGACCTGGCGCGCCGCGCCGATCTCGACTACTCGTTTGAAGACATCGACCGCGAGTTCGATCACCTCATCGGACAGCTCACGCCGGAGGAGCTGCGCACCTACCTGAAAGAAAGCCTGTTCATGAGCTTCAACCGGTTCGAAAATGACCGGCTGATGCAGATGGTCAAGCGGGCGTCGGAAGCGACAGAGGATTAACGAGGTTCCGAAGTTCCGGAGTGCCGAAGTTCCGAGGTTCCGGAGTGCCGTAGCTAGCGGCTGGTGGAACGGGCGGGGACGCGGGCGGCGGCGGGTGCAGCCGCCGGCTCGCTCGCGTCCACAAGGCGCCACGCGTCGCGCTGACGGAGGAGTTCAGTCGCGAACCTCGTATGCAGGGCATGACCGCCCCGGTGCACCACCACATGCCCGCGCAGCGCCCGGCCGATCAGGGCCAGGTCACCAATCGCGTCAAGCACCTTGTGGCGCACAAATTCATCGTCAAACCGCAGCGGGTTCAACACACCGGTCTCACCGACCACAATGGCGTTGTCGAGTGAACCACCCAGCGCCAGGCCGCGCTGGCGCATGAGTTCCACGTCCTTCAGGAAGCCGAAGGTCCGCGCCGGAGCGATTTCGTCCACGTACACCTGTTCGGTGATGTCGATGGACGCCTCCTGCTGACGCAGGAGCGGGTGATCAAAACTGATCGCGTAGCTGACCTTGAACCCGTCATACGGGTGCACCGCCATGCGCTTGTCGCCGTCGGCAATTTCAAAGGTCCGCAGGATCTCGATAGTCTTGCGCGGGGCCGCCTGCTCGCGGATGCCGGTGCTCTGAATCAGGTAGACCCACGGCGCAGCGCTGCCGTCCATGATCGGCACTTCCGCCTGGTTCAACTCCACACGCAGGTTGTCGATCCCCAGCCCATGCAGGGCAGACAACAGATGCTCCACTGTGGCAATTGACGCGTCACCCAGCCGAAGCTCGGTCTGCAGCTGCTGCGGTCCACCCAGGCACTCGATGGACGCCGGCACTTCTACGCCAAGGTCGGTACGAACGAAGCGGATGCCCGTGTTTGGCTCAGCCGGCTTGAGACCGATGGTGACTTTCTGCCCTGAATGGAGCCCGATTCCGATGCAGTGGGTAGCGTGGCGGAGGGTGCGTTGAGCAGGCATGAAAAACGTCAGCTGCTGCCCCATTAAGCAAGTTGCCTGCCAACAGCAACCGGCCTACTGGACAACCACCAAAGTATTGCATCAATTGGATTTAGCAGCAAGGGCCCACGGCATATTTTGCCCACGGTTTACACGCAGTGTCACAAATACCACAGTCAGGACGTTCTGTACTGTTGGGGAATTGACACAGCGTCAGGAAACTGCCGGTTTGACCGACGTGCCCAGGACACCCGCCAGGAACGCCCCGGTGGCTGATTGTGATGCCGCCGCCACGACCTCAGGAGGTCCGGCCGAAACAATCTGCCCACCACCGACGCCACCTTCCGGCCCAAGGTCGATCACCCAGTCCGCGCAACGGATCACGTCCAGGTTGTGCTCGATGACGACGACCGTGTTGCCCTGATCAACGAGCCGGTTGAGGACGTCGAGCAGCTTGCGCACATCCTCGAAGTGCAGGCCGGTCGTCGGCTCATCGAGGATATACATCGTCTTCCCCGTGCCGCGGCGCGCCAGCTCACGGGAGAGTTTCACGCGCTGGGCCTCACCGCCGGAGAGCGTCGTGGCCGACTGCCCCAGCGTCAGGTACCCGAGACCAACCTCCTGGAGCGTGCGCAGGCGCGTGGCGATCGACGGGAAATTCTCGACCAGTTCCAGGGCCTGCTCCACCGTCAGTTCGAGCATGTCCGCAATTGACTTGCCGCGATACAGGACTTCCAGCGTTTCGCGGTTGTAGCGGCGCCCCTTGCACTCCTCACACGTGACGTACACGTTGGGCAGGAAGTGCATCTCGATCGCGATCACGCCATCGCCCTGGCACGTTTCGCACCGGCCGCCCTTGACGTTGAACGAAAACCGTCCAGCCTTGTAGCCCCGCGCGCGCGCATCGGGCAACATGGCAAACAGCTCCCGGACGAAGGTGAACAACCCGGTGTAGGTCGCCGGATTGGATCGTGGCGTCCGCCCGATGGGCGACTGGTCGATCTGAATGACCTTGTCGATGTGTTCGAGTCCGTCGATGCCGTCGTGCGCCCCTGGTTCATCAAGCGCGCGATAGATCGTCTTCGCCAGCGATCGATACAGAATCTCGTTGACGAGCGTGGACTTGCCGGACCCGCTCACGCCGGTGACGGTGATGAACGTCCCGAGCGGGAATGCGACGTCGATGTTCTTGAGGTTGTTCGCTCGTGCGCCGCGAACGATGACCTGCTGTCCGGATCCCGCGCGGCGTGCCG
The DNA here is from genome assembly GCA_045862915.1 of Acidimicrobiia bacterium. Lineage (GTDB taxonomy): Bacteria > Acidobacteriota > Vicinamibacteria > Vicinamibacterales > SCN-69-37 > SYFT01. The sequence goes on along the minus strand of BTVE01000005.1, from coordinate 50,719 downwards.
GCGGCGTCTCGATGGCGCGACGTCCGGTCAGGTACTGCCCGGTCAGCGACTCGCCCGGCGCGGCCAGCAGTTGCTGCGGACGCCCCTGGAACATCACCTCGCCACCGTGCACACCCGCACCGGGGCCCAGATCCACGAGGTAATCCGCCTGCCGGATCGTGTCTTCGTCGTGCTCGACGACGAGCACCGTGTTGCCGAGATTGCGCAGGCGGCCCAGAGTGGCCAGCAGCCGGCGGTTGTCGCGTTGATGCAGGCCAATCGACGGCTCGTCGAGCACGTACAACACGCCGGTCAACTGCGAACCGATCTGCGTCGCGAGCCGGATCCGTTGGCCTTCGCCACCCGACAAGGTGGCTGCGCTGCGCGACAGCGTGAGGTACCCGACACCCACGTCCGCGAGAAACCGGAGCCGTTCACGAATCTCCTTGAGGACACGCCCGGCGATCAGAAACTCACGCTCGGTCAGTTCCATCGCTTCCAGCAGCGGAAGCGCGTCGGCAATCGGCAACTCGACGTATTCGGCCAGGCGTCGCCCCTTCACGCGGACGGCACGACTCTCAGGGCGCAGCCGCTCCCCATGACAGGCGAGACACGGCCGCAACGCGCGATACACCTCGAGCGCTTCCTGGTCGGTCCAACTGCCTTCATCGAAGCGCCGGCGCAGATTCGGAATGACCCCTTCGAAGTCGCTGCCAAACGGATCGCCGCCCTTGGCCTTTCGACCAGGGGCGCCCATCAGAATCACGTCTCGCTGACGTTTGCCGAGCTTGGCGAACGGTGTGGCCGGGTCGATACCGAATGCGCGCTGCAATCCGGCGAACATCTCACGGACTGACGCGTTCTTTGTGTCTCCCCAGGGTGCGACGGCGCCTTCCTCGAGTGACTTGCGGTCATCGGGCACCACACGCGCCGGATCAAAGTCGTACACGGCGCCAAGCCCCTGGCAGTCCGGACACGCACCATGCGGCGAGTTGAAGGAAAACGCCCGCGGCGTCATCTCGGGGATCGAGATGTCGCACGAGGGGCACGCCATCCGACGCGAGAACAACCGATCACCGCCGTGCAGCGTGTTGACGATGACCACGTCATCGGCCAGCGACAGGGCCAGATCGATCGACTCGGAGAGCCGTCGTTCCACCCCCTCCTTGACCACCACACGGTCAACCAGCACGTCAATCGTGTGGTTCTTGCGACGATCCAGGGAGATCTCTTCATCCAGCGATCGGAACTCGCCGTCGATACGCGCGCGCGTGAACCCCCGCGTCCGCAGCGCCGCAAGATCCTTCTTGAACTCGCCCTTCCGTCCGCGCACCACCGGCGCAAGCACGTTCAGGCGCTCCTCTTCAGGGAGCGACAACACGACATCGACGATGCGCTCGAGCGACTGGGAGGTGATCTCCCTGTCGCAGACAGGGCAATGCGGCACGCCGATGTTGGCGAACAGCAACCGCATGTAGTCGTAGATTTCCGTGACGGTCCCCACGGTCGATCGCGGATTGGCGGCGGTGGTCTTCTGCTCGATGGAAATCGCGGGCGACAAGCCGTCGATCAGGTCGACGTCCGGCTTCTCCATCTGCTCGAGGAACTGCCGGGCATACGCGGAGAGAGACTCCACGTACCGGCGTTGCCCCTCGGCGTAGATCGTGTCGAAGGCAAGCGACGACTTGCCCGACCCCGACAACCCGGTGATGACCACCAGCTGGTCTCGGGGCAGGTCGATGTCGATGTTCCGCAGGTTGTGGACGCGGGCGCCCCGGACAGCAATCCAGTCGTGGGCCATCTCAACCTTTGATTGTAGCCAAGACGGCGTCGGTGTCGGCGCCCACCAGAGGGGCCGCGTGGAGCGGCACGGTGGGCAGGCCAAATGGCGTACGGACGGCGCGCGTCCCGGCGCCGCTGACGACGGCGCCTCGGGCCAACACGTGAGGATCCCCGAACGCCTCCGCGGGGCTGTTTACCGATGAGAGGCACACGTCGTGGCCCTCAAAGTGCGCCAGCCACTCGTCGCGGGTGCGTGTGCGCATCACGGCCCGGATCTCGGCGATCAGGGCCTGTTGATCAACCGGCGACGATCGATGCCGCGCCGCCAGGTCAGGACGACCAACTCTCGCGCAGAACGTCTGCCAGAACTTGAATTCCAGGGCGCCAAGCGCCACCTGCCTGCCATCCGCCGTGTCATACACGTTGTAGCAGGCGTGACCGCCGTAGGTCGGCAGATCCTCGACGGCTTCATCGCCGTGGTCAACCAGATCGCGCGCGCCTGGCAACATCACCCAGTACAACGCGCTCTCATGCATCGAAATATCCAAATCCGCGCCTTCACCAGTGCGCTCTCGCGCGTAGAGCGAGGCCAGGACGGCCGTGACGGCACTCATGGCGCCGCCGCCCACATCCGCAATGAACATCTTCGGGAGTGCCGAGGGTGATGGACGCTCGGTCGCCAGCACACCCGACTCCGCCGCGTAGTTCAGGTCGTGGCCCGGACGTTCGGCATAGGGACCGGTCTGACCGTACCCGGTGATCGACACATGAATGAGCCGCGGGTGCGCAGCGCGCAGGTGTGTACCGGTGACGCCCAGCCGCGCGGCGGTTGCCGGACGAAAACTCTCGACAACGACATCCGCGGTGCCGACCAACGCATGCAGCCGCCGCCGATCGGAATCGTCTTTCAGATCGAGGGCCACACTCTTCTTGCCCCTGCCCAGCAGCAGGTCATACACGCTGCGGCCGCGCACAAACGGCGGCAACAGGCGCATGGGATCACCGCCACGGGGATCTTCGACCTTGATGACCTCGGCCCCCAGTTCCGCCAGCATCAGGGTGGCAAAGGCGCCCGGCAGCAGACGCGAAAGGTCAACAACACGCACACCGGTCAGCGGGGCCATGGAAGAGGGCAATGCTATCATCGCGGCCTCATGACCACGTCGGCGTCAAAGCCCTCGCTGCTCCTCTCGCTGGTGCCCATCGCGGCGCTGGTTGCGTTGCTGGCCGGATCCGTCGCGCTGTTTGGTGACGGCAACTCCGGAGGTCCCAATCAAATCGCGCTGGTGCTGGCCGCCGTGATCGCAGCGGCCATCGGCGTCAGCCTCGGTCACACCTGGAAGGACCTCGAGGCCGGCATCGTCCACGGCATCTCGCTCTCGATGGGCGCCATCCTCATCCTGCTCGTCGTCGGGGCCCTGATCGGCTCGTGGATCCTCGCGGGCGTCGTGCCGACGATGATCTACTACGGCCTTCAGCTGCTGACGCCGTCTATCTTTTACCCGAGCGCCTGCGTGATCTGTTGCCTCGTCTCGGTCTCGACCGGCAGCTCCTGGACGACGGCCGGCACCGTCGGCGTGGCGCTCATCGGCATTGCGGCAGCACAGAATCTGAACCTCGGCCTGGCCGCCGGCGCGATCGTGTCGGGCGCCTACTTCGGCGACAAGCTGTCGCCCCTGTCGGACACCACCAACCTTGCACCGGCGATGGCCGGCACCGACCTGTTCACCCACATCCGCCACATGTTGTGGACAACCGTGCCGAGCCTGATCATTGCGCTGATCCTGTTCACCGTGCTCGGCATGACCAACGCCGCTCCCCAGGATACGGCCGCGGTCCAGTCAATTCTCGACGCCATTCAGCAGAACTTCGCGATCGGACCGCACCTCCTGCTGCCGGCGGTGCTTGTCATCGTGATGGTCATCCGCAAGACCCCGGCGACGCCGGCCCTGATCATTGGCGCACTGACCGGCTGCCTGTTCGCCGTGATCTTCCAACCCGCCGCCGTAACCCGCCTGGCCGATGCCGGCGACATGCCGGCATGGGCGGCACTCATCAAGGGATGCTGGCAGGCGCTCGCATCAGGCTTCTCGCTCAGCTCCGGCAACGAGGCCCTTGACGACCTGCTCTCGCGCGGCGGCATGGGATCCATGCTCAACACGGTGTGGCTGATTCTTTCGGCGATGACCTTCGGCGCCGTGATGGAAAAGACCGGCATGCTGGCGCGGATCGCCGAGACGATCCTCGGTGCGGTCAAAGGGACGGGCAGCCTGGTGGCTTCGACGCTGGCGACAAGCATCGGCATGAACGTACTTGCGTCGGATCAGTACATTGCGATCGTGATTCCTGGCCGGATGTTCCGTGCGGAGTTTGCGCGACGTGGACTCGCGCCGCAGAACCTGTCCCGTTGCCTGGAGGATGCCGGCACGATGACGTCGGCACTCGTGCCCTGGAATACGTGTGGCGCGTTCATGGCGCAGACGCTCGGCGTCGCCACACTCGCGTACGCGCCCTATGCGTTCCTGAATCTGCTGAATCCGATCATCTCGGCGATCTACGGCTTCACCGGATTCTCGATCGTGAAACTCGACGCCGCGTCAGAGTCGCCAGAGCGCGTCTGACGACGCGAGCACGAGTTCGCCGGTTGGATGCACGGCCACGCCGACCAGCTGCGGCGCCGAAACAATGAGCTCAGGCTCCGGATGCGCGGCTGCGGGGTCCACGCGGTACAGCCCTGAAGAGCCGGCCAGCCCTTCGACCACGAACAACGTGCCGTGGCGATCGAACGCCATGCCCTGCGGCCGGCCAAACGAGGCGCACCACGTCTGAACTTCGCGCTCCGGGCTGATTCGATAAATCACGTCACGCGACGCCAGCGTCGGCGCCGACACGTACAGCCAGCCGTCAGGGGCCATGGCCAGGTGAAAGGCCGCCACGCTCGGTGGCAACGAGGCGAACGTCTCGACACTGCGGCGGCCAGACTCATCCACCGCCGGTGAAATGCGGAGCACCGTTCCGGAGCGATCGCCGACAAACAGCGCGCCGTCCTGCCCAAAGGCCAGACCGGTGGCAATTCCAAGGTCGGTCGCATAGGTGTCGACCGCGCCGCGGTCGGTCACACGATAGACCGCGCCCTCAAAGCGGCTCGACACATACACGGCATCGTCAGGGCCCAGCGCGAGCGATGTGGGATTGGCGATCTCCACCGCGAGGTCCTCACGCGCCCCTTCTGGTGAAAAACGTGACAACGGCGTCGAGGACTTGTTCTCGCGAGTGCCGCTGTGTGTGCCCCAGATCGTCCCGTCGGGCAGGCACAGGGGATTGTCGACCAGATGGAGGTCCATCCCCAGTGGACGGGCCACGTCGACCATCAGTGTCTCGCCTTCCACACCATCAACGCGCACGGCCGTGGGGCCACCCGCACACTCGGGCGGCACGATGACGGTGAGCGATCGCGAGGAGGAGGCAGCGACACGGGCTTCGAGTGCGCCGAACCACACCCGGGGCGGACCATCGGGCGGCTGCGGCAATCGGGAACCGGTCAGTTCAAGACGCGCGCCTGGCACGGCGCCACGGGGATACGAGGCGGACAACACAGACACGTAGATTACGCGTCGTCGAGCTCGACATTCCAGTACATGTAATCGCGCCAGCTCTCCGGTGCATTGCGGAGCCCGAAGGTAATCCGTAAGGCCGGGGCTTTTTCGGGCCGCTTTGGCGGACGCAGCAGGTGCATGTGGGCCTGCGCGGGCGTGCGGCCACCCTTGCGACGATTACACGTGATGCAGCAGGTGACGATGTTCTCCCAATCCTTGCGGCCGCCCTGCGCCACGGGCACGACGTGATCAAACGTCAGCTCGGCGGAGGCAAAGATGTCCCCGCAGTACTGGCAGCGGTGATCGTCTCGCGCGTAGATATTGGCCCGGGAGAACGGCACGTAGTCGAGGCGGCGGCGCACACGAATGCGCCGCAGCAGCCGGATGACCGACGGCAGCTTCATGGAGAACGTGACGGCCCGAATCTCCCGGTCGTACTCGGAGACGATCTCGACCTTGCCCTGGCACCAGAGCGTGATCGCCTTCTGCCAATGCACGACCTTCAGCGGCTCGTACGTCGCGTTGAGCAGCAGAGTCTGTTCCATGACGGTAACGGCGTCATTGTCGGTGTTCGCGACCGGGCTGTCAAGAGACGCCTACGTGTAACATCCTTGTACACAATCATTTAGGGCGATGGCCGCCAGGAGGTACTGGAGGGGAGCGGCGCCGGTGCCGATAGACAGGCGGATGTCGCGCCGCCTGTATCGTGTCAGCCGCCTCATCACGGCGGGCACGTGTGCCATCACGATGGCGGCGTGCGCCGCGAGAAGTGATGTCGCCACGGGTCCGCGCCCGTCACCATTCCCCAACTCGCCGGCCTGGGCCCCTGCCCCCGTGCCGTCTCATCCGGTCGGCCCGGTGACCACCGCGGCCCGCAATGTGATTGCGACCGCACTGGCCCAGCAGGGTGTGCCGTACGTGTATGGCGGCGACACACCGCAGCGTGGATTTGATTGCAGCGGATTTGTCCGTTACGTGTTTGCGCAGTTCGCCGTCGACGTGCCCCGCACGGCCGCCGAGCAGTTCCGCGTCGGCAGATCGGTGCGCAAGCGCGATCTGCGCGCGGGTGATCTGGTTTTTTTCACCACAATTGCGCCTGGCGCGTCACACGTGGGGCTGGTCATCGGCCCGGATGAGTTTGTCCACGCGCCTGCGACCAACGGCGTCGTTCGTGTGGAGCCCCTCTCCTCGTCGTACTGGAGTTCGCGGTTCGTCGGTGCGAGGCGTGTGCTCGGCGATTGATCATCGTCCGCCGTCGGCGGGCGGTGTCACGGCACCCATACGCCGCAGAATGATCTGCTGACGGTTCAGCAGGCGGCGATTCGGGCGTGACGGACTGTAGATCCGCGGATTGATGATCGCGCCTGCCAGCAGTGCGGCCTGTTCCGGGGATAACTGCGACGCGGAAACTCCGAAGTGCGCGCGCGCGGCCGCTTCCGCTCCCCAAATCCCGTCGCCCCATTCGATCAGGTTCAGATACAGCTCGAAGATACGCCGCTTGCTCAGCTCGGCTTCCAGACGTCGCGTGATGAAGACCTCACGCACCTTGCGCCAGGGATTCCGCGACGGCGACAGGTAGAGGTTCTTCGCGAGCTGCTGTGTGATGGTTGATGCGCCGCGCGCAAATTCGCCGCGCTCCCAGTTCACTTCCATGGACGCGCGAATTTCGTCGAAATCGAACCCCTCGTGTGACCAGAACGCGGCGTCTTCCGCGACGATCACCGCACGCTTGAGATGCGCGGAGATGCGGTCGTAGTTCACCCAGCGGTGCTGCATGCGCAGCTTCCGTTCTTCGTCCTCCGCCTGTTCGGCGCGCAATTCACGAAAGGCGGTCGTGGGCGGCGCCTGTGTGCGCAGCGGACGCACATCCGGCAGCGTCGCCCACGTGTGGACGAACATCGCGAACACGACCGCGGCTGATCCCGCGAGCCACCGCCAGGCGCGTCGCACTCAGTCTCCGATGACGACCCGCAGGCGCGTGCCGACGGCCGGTGGCGTTGATGGCGACGACCCGTTCATGATCGCCAACGCATTGGCGCTGACGGCGCCTCGGCCCAGCGACTTCGCCAGCGACTCCCATGTGTCGCCTTGCCGCGCCGTATGAAAGTCGATCCGTGCCGGCTGGATGGCATCCGCCTCGGCCTGTGACATTCCGCGGAACGAACGAATCACGGCGGCGAACGTGGATTCGGCCGATGCATACGATGCCGCAGGTGCGATGCCGGCAATCCGATACACGCGACCGGCATGAGCCAGGAATGCTGCGCGCACCCCATATGTGTTCTGCCCGTCGTCGCCGGCAAACACACCGGCCCAGCCATTGAGACCGTTGATGGAGATGGCGTCTCCCGACTGCAGCGAGAAGCCGGCGTCTTCCATCGCGGCCCGGCCGGCCTGGGCAGGGGTGCGCCCCTGCGCGTCGATCACATCGAGCACCATCCCGATGCCCTGTCCCTGCGGCGGCACGGCGTTGACGGCCGTGGACCCGTTGGAAATTGTCCAACCCTGCGGAAACGTCAGCGCGATGCGCATGATCGGGTGCAGGAAGTCCCGTCCGCGTACGATGCCTTGCTCCCGGCTGTCGCCAAACACCAGACCATCAAGCCGGCGCGCGAACTCGTCTTCGTTGACGCGCGTGGATGACGCGGTGCGCGCCTTCTCGGCCACGTCGCGCACGTGCTCGATGCGATCGGCCGGCAGGGGATGTGTCGACAGGAAGTTCGGAACGCCTCGGCTCTGACCATCGGCGTCCGACAACCGGCCGAGAGTGCTGAGCATGCCGGCCATCCCTGACGGATTCCACCCACCCTGCGCCGCGTACTGCACACCAAAGCTGTCGGCTTCCAGTTCCGCGTCGCGACCGTGTTTGAGAAAGAGGAGGCCGGTCGCGAGGTTGGCGGCTTCGAGCACGGCGCGCTCGCGAGGACCGGCAAACAGGCTCGCGATGCCAAACGAGGTGCCCAGGACCACCTGCTCGGAATACGCATTCGCGCCGTGGAGCGCCGTCACATGCGCAATTTCATGGCCGAGCACGTTGGCGAGCTCCGCTTCGTTGCGCAGGAAGGGCAGAATCCCGCGCGTGACATACAGGTAGCCGCCGGGAAGAGCGAAGGCATTGATGGCGGAGGCATCGAGGACGGTGAACGTCCACGGTAACGACGGCCTGTGCGACTGCTTCGCCATCGCCTGGCCCACTCGAGAGACGTACGCCTGCCACTCGGGATCGTCGTAGACGCCCATCTCCTGCCGGATCTGCGCGTCTGACTGTTTGCCGAGCGCAATCTCACGGTCCTCGGACAGGATGTTGAACGTCCGTCCGCCGGTCGCGGGATTGGTGACACACGCCGTGATCAGCGCAATCGACGAAACAGCAGCGGCCAGCCAGACACGCGCGGTCATCACATCACCTCCGTGTGTGTGCGAGAGCATCCTCCAGCGCCGACAGCACGCGCCGGACGTTGTCCTCGGTCGCTCCGGTCCCCATCAGTCCGATTCGCCAGATGCGTCCGGCGAGCGGCCCGAGCCCTGCGCCGATTTCGATGTTGTGCTCCTGCAGCAGACGCAGGCGCACGGCCTTTTCGTCCACGCCGTCGGGCACACACACCGCGTTCAGGCTGATCAGGCGTTCGCGAGAGGGTGGCAGCAACTGCAATCCGATGGCGGCCGCGCCTTCGACAAACAGGTCATGCACGCGCTGATGCCGCTGAAAGCGCGTATCAAGGCCTTCTGCAAGCACTTCCTGCAACGCCACCCGCAACGCATAAACGAGCGGTGACGAGATGGTGTGGTGGTACTGTCGCCGCACCCAGAAGTCTTCGAGCTTGGCCGCGTCGAGGGCGAAGCTACGCACGGCCGGCGCGTGAGCACGCGCGCGGGCGGATATCACGAAGGGGGACAGTCCCGGCGGCGCTCCGAGGCCCTTCTGGCCGCACGAATACACCACGTCGGCGTCCCACTCGCGCATGTCCACGGGCATCGCGCCGAGTGTCGTGACTGCATCGACGACCAGCAGCGCCTCGCGCGCGCGGACCAGCGGCGCAATGTCCGCAATTGGATTGGCTACACCCGTGGACGTCTCGCCGTGCACGACGGCCACAACATCAAAACGTCCGTCGACCAGGGCACGCTCAACGGCGGCGGGATCAACCGCGCGGCCCCACTCGACGTCGAGCCGTTCCACGTGCGCGCCGTAGCGCTGGAAGATCTGCGCAAGGCGATCACCGAAGTAACCACCGACGACGACCAGCACGGACATGCCAGGCTCAACCAGATTCGCCGCAGCCGCATCCATGGCCGTGGTGCCCGTCCCCGAAATGGCCGTCGCAAAGGCCTCGTCGGGGGCCTGCAGCACGTCCTGCAGGTCCATGCGGACGTCATCCAGCAACGCCACGAGATCGGGATCGAGATGAGAACGCGGCGGCGCGGCCAGCGCCTCGCGCACGGCCATGGACACGGGGGAGGGACCTGGGCCGAGCAGCAGCCGATCGGATGCCGGAATGCGGGATCTCATCGCCACTCCTGCAACGCGGTGCGAATCTCGTCGGCCGCCGAAGTCGACACCGGCCGGAGGGGTGGACGCACGGGACCACCGGGATACCCAAGCAGATCGAGCGCGCACTTGAGTCCCGCCACACTGTGCACGCTGGACACGAGCTGGGCGATCCGCAACAGGCGCTGCTGGAGCTCGCGGGCCTCGTCGTGCCGCCCGGCCACGAAGTGATTCCAGAGTGTCACGCATACATCCGGCAGGATGTTCGCTACTGCAATGATCGCGCCGGATGCCCCCATCACCCATGCCGGGTAGGCGACGGGCGCCCACCCCGACAACACCGCGAAGCGGCCGGGCGATGCCATCGCAAACTGGGCATGACGTTCCAGATCGTTGCTCGTCTCCTTCATCCCGATGACGTTGGGATGTTCGGCCAGAGCACGCACAAACGGCAGCGTGAAGCTGAAGCCGGCCATCCCGGGCACGTTGTACAGCAGGACCGGCGCGGGCGACGCGTCTGCCACCGCGCGGTAGTGCGTCTCCAGGACCTCCGGTGTCATCTGCCCCTTGAAAAACGACGGTGCCCGGACCAGGACGGCGTCTGCTCCCAGCTCGGCTGCGCGTCGACACGCCGCGATGGTGCCTCGAGTCGACTCCCGCCCGGTTCCGACCAGCAACACGCGGTCCCCGGGGACCTCCGCGCGCGCGGTGTCGACGATGAGGTCGGCTTCGGATTCATCGAGCAGGCCGGCCTCACCGTTGGAGCCGAGGACAAGCGCGCCGGCCAGCGGTGATCGACTCAACCTGCGCAGTTGCGTGCGCAGCGCCTCTCGATCGATCTCGCCGTCAGCGTCGAATGGAGTGGGAACGGGTGGAAAGATGCCGCGAATATCCACGCGGGGAAAGTATCACGCTCGCCACGGACCGCGGGAGAGCCGCTGCACGAGGAAGACCACGACGAACAGCGACAGGGCCGGCGTCAGCAGCCACGGCGCGCGTTGCATGGCCGAGAGGCTGGCAGCGTCGCGCAACATCGAGCCCCAGCTGGGCGTGGGTTCGAGGAAGCCGAGCCCCAGGTACGAGATCGTGGACTCCGCGACCAGAAACGCCGGCACCAGGAGGACGGCCTCCGCTCGCAGAAAGCCGAACGACGCGGGCATCACATGTCTGAGCAGCCGCCAGCGTCCCGCGCCGGCCGCCCGCGCGGCCTCGACGTACTCCTTCTCACGTTCCACCATCGTGACGGCGCGAACCCCGCGCGCGACATGCGGCCAGCCCGCCACGGCAAACAGCAGGGTCAACAATCCGAACACGGCAGGTGCATCGAGTGTGAGCGGCACGGCCGCGCGCATGAGAAAGACGAGGTACACACTCGGCAGCACGATCAGCAGGTCGGCGACGCCGCTGATGATGACGTCCGGCCAGCCGCGCCACATGCCGGCCGCCGCGCCAATCCAGAGTCCCAGCCACAACGCTGCGGCGGCGCCGGCCAGCGCGACCCCAAGCGACAGGCGCGCGCCGTGCAGAAGGCGTGACCAGACGTCCCGCCCCAGCGCATCGGCGCCGAGCAGCAGCAGCGGTGCGTGGGCATCGTCGACCGACACCAGACGTCCTTCGGTGAACCAGCGCAGCGGAATTCGCTCCGTGGTGTCATCGTCAAAGGCGCGGGTGATGGGATCGCGAAGGACCTGGCGATAAACAAACGGTGCGTGCCATCCGCTGGCGTCACGCAGATGAATGCGCATGGGCGGCGCCCAGGCACGATCCGGGAACTGTTGCCAGGGCGCGTGCGGTGCGATCCAGTCGGCGGCCAGGGTTGCCGTGGCGATGACGGCCACCATGATCCACGCCGCGCGGATCACGACACCCGCTCCGCGATGCGTGGATCAACAAGCGCCGCCAGCAGGTCCGCTGCGAGATTTCCGACCGCGAGGCAGATCGCGCCGGCCCATACACATCCGGCAATGAGTGTGACGTCGCCCGACTGGACACCATCCAGCAATAGTCGTCCGAGCCCGGGCCATGAGGCGACCAGTTCGACTGCAAGCGATCCGCTGAACAACGTGCCGATGACGATGCCAAGCACGCCGAGAACCGGGCGCAGGGCCTGACGCGCGGCGTGACGCCAGACCAGGCGCGAAGGCGGAATCCCGCGCGCGGCGGCGGCGCGAATGCCACCGGCCTCCATCACCTCACGCGTCGCCTGTGACTGCAGACGCTCGAGCATGGCCGCCAACGGCAGGCCCAGCGCAATGGTGGGCAACGCCAGAGCGCCCTGCGCGGTCGACGGCACACCGGTCAGCACACCGAGGTACAAGAGGCCCAGCGCGCCAATGAGCGGCGGGCATGCCACCAGCAGAAGAGAGATTGCCGTAATCAGCCGCGCGAGTGGATGGCGGTGATGCGCCCCCGTGAAGATGCCCGCGGGAATCCCGAGCAACGCGGCCAGCGAGAAAGCCAGCGTCGCGAGCCATGCGGTGTTGGCGCCTCGTTCAATCACGAGATCGCGAACGGGACGCCGATACGACGACGACTCGCCAAGGTTGAGCGTCAGGAGGCCCGCGACCCAGCGTGCGGTCTGGACGATGACGGGATCGTCGAGGCCCAGCTCTGCGCGGCGCGCGGCAATGACATCGTCGGACACGCCGGCAAGCCGGTCACCGGTGGTTTCGTCGCCCGGCGCAAGTCGTGCGAGCGTGAAGGCACACGTGGAGACGAACAGGACGAACACGACGCCGGCGGCCGCGCGGCGCGCGACAAACCGCACCCACGTCGGCGTCACTGCCCTCCGCTCGACACCGAGAGGCGATCCGCGTTCCAGAGGATCGGCGGGAAGAAGATCCGCGGCACCGCGCCGTTCACGCGACCACTGACCGGGATGATGACCCGCGGCGCCACGAACCAGACGGCAGGCAGGTTGTCGGCGAGCAGACGCTGCATCTCAGCAAAGAGGCGCACGCGTGCCGGGCCGTCCACGGTCGTGGCCTGCTGACGAAAGAGCTCATCGATCCGCGCTTCCCACGGCGTCGACGGCGTCGGCTGTCCCGGATGCCAGTAGTGGAAGCCTCCCTGGCTCGTCCAGAAGGAGGCATTCGGCTGCAGGGACGGCGCGCGACCGCCGAAGTAGATGGCTTCGTAGGCATGTTTGGTCATGCGGTCGAGCAATTCCGGCTGACTCACGTTCACGATATCGAGGACGACACCGATCTGGCGCAGATGCTCCTGGACGATCGCCAGCGTGCGCTCACGATCCGGGAGACCCGCGCGGTTGAGTACGCTGAAACGCGCCGGGCGGCCCCGTTCGTCCTCCAGCTGGCCATCGCCGTTCCGGTCCGTGAGACCGATGGACGACAGCAGCGATTTCGCGCGCGCCTGGTCAAAAGGCGTGGTCGGCAGATCTGCGACGTGCCAGGGACCATGGCCCGGCGTAATCGGGCCGTAGGCCGGCAGGGCCTGTCCGAAGTACACCGTGTCGACGATGGCCTGGCGATTGACGGCGTGTGAAATGGCTCGTCGAAACTCCGGCTTCTGCACCCACGGCTTGTCGCCGCGGCTCTGCGCTTGAGGACTCAGGTCGATCCAGAACGTGGTGACGTCGATGGCGGGACCGGCGTCGGCCAATTTGATGCGACCGTCCTTCGCGGCCGCCTGGAGTGAGGCGAGGTCTTCGAGCGCGGCCGCGTCGGTGACCACATCCGTTTCACCGGCGAGCAGGCGCGCCATCTCGGCGTCGTATTCCGGGATGATCGACAGGTCGATGGCGTCCAGGTACGGGAGCTGACGGCCCTCGTTGTCCTTCATGAAGTAGTGCGGATTGCGTTCGAAGCGGAAGCGCTGACCGGGCACGTGGTCCTTCACGACGAAGGGGCCGGCGCCGACGATCTCCGCCGGGAGCGTGCCCACGGCCCAGACTGTCGGCAACGTGTGGTTGGCTCTTGCGGATTCCAGCTTGTGCCTGGGCAGGATGAACAGGTTTTCGAACATCGCGAGGCCCGGGCCGTACGGCGCGGGGAAGACGATGGCGACCTGGTGGTCACTGAGGGCGCGCGCGGTGACGGGTTTCCCCTCCACGGTGAAGTCGCCGGCGGCCGGCAGGCCCTCGACGGCGGCCAGGGTGAACAGGACGTCGGCTGCGGTCAGCGGCGTGCCGTCCGAAAACTTCGCCTCCGGGTGCAGGTCGAGTGTCCAGGTCAGCCCATCGGGCGACATGGTCCACTTCTGCGCGAGGCGGGGCTCCAACTCGCCCGTTGGTGACGTCCGGACCAGGGTTGCCTGGGTGAGGAGGCTGACCGTGTGGTTCGGTGCGGACGGGGAGACCGCCATCCGGATGTAGTTGGTGGGTTCGGTGCGGTAACTCGCCTTGAGTGTCCCTCCCCCAACCTGTTGTGGAGTACCAGCCCCCCCACTACAGTGCGCAGCGGCAACGGCAAACAAAAGGCAAAACAACGTTCTGACAGGCCGGATCGAGTGGATTGTGGGCATGAGTAACCTCAGTGCTGGCTGAGCAGATTCTCCTGTGGCGTACCGTCCTGAACGGGCGTATTATGGTGCAGTTTCACGACTTACGGGTGACGACCGCTTCGCCACTGCGAAGTCGCGACGCGTGATCGAATCGTGGCCGAACAGCAAGTGCAGTACTGTCAGCGTTTTACGAAATCTTCATCGTGCAGTTGTGTGGTGCGGTACCTGCGTAGGCAAACGTCAACGAGCGTAATTATGGACGTCAACAACCCTTCTACTCGTCGTGTAGGTCGCGCGCTGGCCGGCATTCTTGGCGCAGCCCTGATCTTCGGATTGCTCACACCGGCGACGGCGTCGGCCGACTGGCGTCGGCGGATGTCTCCCGAGCTGGCCTCCAAGATCGCCTCGGCCAAATCGAATCGGTACCGCGCGGCGTGGAATGCGCGGACCTCACGCGCCGAGCAGCAGTTGTTCCAGGTGGTGCTGACCGCGCCCCAGTCCGTGGTGGATCGTCTCGGCCGCAAGTACGGCGTGCGTCTGATGAAGCGGATGATCATCGGCGGCCTGTTTGAAGGCACGGCGGACCAGATTGACGAGCTCGCCAACGATCCGCAGGTGTCGGGCATCATCGAGAACGTTCGCGTGTATTCGATGATGGCGGTGACCTCGCAGGCCACCGGTGCCAACCAGGTGTGGCAGGGTGCCAACGGTTCGTCGTATGGCGGCACCACGGGTCTCGGTATTGGCGTTGCGGTCATCGACTCAGGCATTGCCAATCACGGCGACCTGCGCAACCGCGTGAGCGCGCGCCTCGACTTTACGGGTGAGGGCCTGCGTTGGGGCGGCGATGACGAGTACGGACACGGCACCCACGTGGCGGGCATCATCGCCGGCAGTGGTGACGGCAGCCGTGGCTGGTCGCGTGAGAATGGCACGAACACGGCGGCGTATACGGGCATGGCGCCCGGCGCGACGCTGGTCAGTGCCAAGGTGCTCGGCGCTGATGGGTCCGGCTATGTGGCGGACGTCATCGAGGCAATCGATCACTTCATCCGGTATCGCGAGTTTTACGACGTCCGCATCCTGAATCTCTCGCTGGGGCACCCCGCGGGTCAGCCGTATCGCGAGGATCCACTCGCGGACGCGGTCAAGCGCGCGGTTGAGTCGGGTCTGGTGGTCGTGGCGTCGGCCGGCAACCTGGGCCGCACGGAAGATCACAAACCGGTGTTGGCCTCCATCGTGTCGCCGGGCTACTCGCCGTATGCACTGACGGCGGGCGCGCTCAACACCAACGGCACGGTGTTCCGCAGCGACGACACGCCTGCAACGTTCAGCTCGGCTGGTCCGGTGGTTGATCCCGGCACGCCGGCGCCGCAAGACCCGTCACAGTTGCCGGCCAATGCGCTGCTCAAGCCGGACCTTCTCGCGCCGGGCAACAAGATCGTGTCGGCCATTCCGACCGGGTCGACGTTGTGGCGCAATCCTGACCTTCGCGATCGTCGCGTGATTGGCGCGCGCGGCGGGTCGTACATGTGGCTCTCGGGCACCAGCATGGCCGCTGCGGCGACCAGCGGTGCCGCCGCGTTGGTGCTGCAGGCGCGTCCTGACCTCACGCCGTTTGAAGTGAAAACCGCGCTGCAACTCACCGCGCAGCACCTGCCGGGCGTGGGCCTGGTCAAGCAGGGCGCCGGCAGCATGAACGTGGCGCTGGCTGTCCGCTTCGCCAAGAACCGCAACATCAACCGCCTCGACCTGACCAACACCATCGGTGGCGAACAGGCGTGGGCCAGCGGCATTACCTTCGGCCAGGCGTCGACCTGGGGTCAGACGATGGTGTGGGACAACACCATGGTCTGGGACAACAAGACCATCCCAGGAAACGTAACGCTGTGGGGCGAGACGATGGTGTGGGACAACACCATGGTGTGGGACAACACCATGGTCTGGGACAACACCATGGTCTGGGATAACACCATGGTCTGGGACAACTCCCACTTCTGGGGGCAGACGATGGTGTGGGACAACACCATGGTCTGGGACAACACCATGGTGTGGGACAACTCGCACTTCTGGGGCCAGACGATGGTGTGGGACAACACCATGGTCTGGGACAACACCATGGTGTGGGACAACTAGGGCTCACAAGGCAAGCAAGAATCCACCGGACTCTCGGAGACAGACATGGTGATTCGCTCGATTATCGTTTGGAGCTAAGCAACCAAGGCGGGCTACCACCTGCCTTGGATTGCCTGCCATGACTCCCCCATGGCCAGCCCTTCCAGTACCTATCCAGTTCGGGCACTTGTATACGTCGGTCTGGTTATCATTGCCGGCGTTGCAGCTTCCATTGCAAGCGTGCGCAGCGTGTTCTTCACGCACCCGCCTGGGAACGACTGGTATTACCTCACACTGCTGACGCTCTTCTCCGGCTTCTTGTCGGTACGTTTTCAGTCGATTGGTGCCAGATTCTCTGTCTCAGAAACGTTTGTATTCTCGGGCACGCTAATCTACGGCCAAGCCGTCGGCACCGTTCTTGTACTGCTCGACGCAATCGTCCTGTCAGCCAAGATCTGGTACACGAAACGCCGTCTCGATACCGTCCAAACACCGTTTAATCTTGCTGCACCGCCCCTTTCAGTGTGGTTGGCATCATACGCATTGCATGCGATCGCGGGGCCCTCCCCGTTGACGCTTGCAAGCGCTGGCTGGACATTCGCGTACGGATTGGTCGTCTTCACCGTTCTCTACTTCTCATTGAACGCTGCGCTGGTGTCGACGGCGATCGCCCTGACACGCTCGAGCACTGTCGGCACGATATTGAGAGATATCGGGATTACCTGGTGGGGCATCAAACACCTCGGCGTCAACTACCTCGCTGGGGCTTCGATTGCGTCACTGATTGCATCTGGCGACGCTGAGAACGTGTCGCTGCGACTACTGGTAATCATTCCGTTGATGGCGGTCTTCTACCTGACGTATCGGCAATCAGCAAGGCAGGTCGACGAAATACAGGAACGATTGGAAGCCATCGAACGCGTGCACATGTCGACCATCAAGGCCTTCGCAATGGCCATTGATGCCAAGGATCAGGTGACACACGGCCACATCCGCCGAGTGCAGCAGTACACGATGGAGGTCGCCAGGCATCTCGGCGTGAAAGACGAGAAGCAACTGAGGGCGATCGAAGCCGCGGCCTTGTTGCACGATACGGGAAAGCTTGCAATTCCGGAGTACATCCTGAACAAGCCGGGCCCGTTGACGCCGTCCGAGTTCGAGAAGATGAAGGAACACGCGGCGGTCGGCGCCAACATCCTCAAGAGCATCGACTTTCCCTATCCTGTCGCGCCCATCGTCAGGCACCACCACGAGAACTGGGATGGTCGCGGCTACCCCGATGGTCTGAGGGGTCAAGAAATCCCCCTCGGCGCGCGGATACTGTCGGTGGTCGACTGCTATGATGCGTTGACCTCCGATCGCCCCTATCGACCACGGATGACCAGACAGCAGGCTGAGCAAATACTGCTTGACCGACGCGGTTCAATGTACGACCCGTGGGTTGTAGACGGCTTCGTGGAAATCCTCGACAAGCTCGAAGAGATCGACGAAGCGGAAGGTCGGAACGTGGCAGCAGAAGCTGGTCTGGTCAGGACCTCTCGGAGCCCTGCGCTTGACGTGATCAGTGCCGCGACGGCTGAGGAGCGCGAGTTCGCAGAACTGCGACGCGAACTTCCGAAGGCCGCCTCTCTGAATGTGGCCGTGGAAGTGTTCTTCCGCCACGTGCGTCGGGTCATCCCCGCCGCGTCGGTTGTCTTCTACGTCCCGATGCAAGGGAACAGTGAACTCATGCCGATGTACTGCTCGGGATCGGGTTCGTCAACAATCGAGTCAATCCGAATTGCCGTGGGCGAACGAATCAGCGGTTGGGCGTACGCCCATCGGCAGGCAGTCTTCAACTCGGATGCTGCGCTCGATATCGGTCCGGTAGCTCGAGCCCTTCCGGTCCCCCTGCGCTCGGCTCTGGTCTGCCCAGTCATCGACGGCGAGGCGCTGCTCGGCGTGGCCGCTCTCTATGGCAGCGAGGACTTCAAGAAGGATCACCATCGGATGCTGGAGTCTGCTGCCCAGTTGCTTGCGTCGGGCATCTCCGGATTCTCGAGCGCACATCACTCTCCGAGGTCGGAAGCCAAGGAACAGTCGACGAGAAAGGTGCACTAGGCCCTTACTTTCTTGTACCAGTTTGTGCAGGAGACTGGTCCAGAGCCCTCTTATTGCCCCTATACTAGCCCGCGCCAAACTGGCATGGGCAGGGGACCATTGGATACTGCGCAGGAACGGTACATTGCGGGCGACCTCCAGGCTGCGATACGGTGTGTCGCAGACTGCGGGTCAAGCTCCCCAAGCGACCTTCGAATAGTGGCACTCGCCACGTTCGACTCGGGCGATGCCTCTGGTGCGCTGGAGCAGTTGGCGTCTCTCGACGAATCATCAGTTGCGGCCCCCCATGAGAGCCTCGATTTGCTGTTCGTCAGGGTCTCTAGGGCAGCTCCTTTCTACCCACCGTCCGAAACGGCCCCTCTACTTGCGCGGCTTCGACACAAAGCAACCGAGATTGGGGATGCGGCGTCAATCGCCCGCCTTCACGTCGCCGTCGCGAAGCTTGAGACGCTTCGGGGCTCGCTCGCCGATGCTGTTGTCCATTTGGACATTGCGAGAGGTTTGGCACGCAGTAGCAGGGAGGCGTCTTTGACAGATGCGGTCAATCTGCTCGAAGCGAGCGTGGCGACCAGCTCAGGCGACCTAAGGACGGCACTCAGCAGAACTGCGGATGGCCTGCGTTTGGCTCAACAGCAGATAACCTTGATGCCCATTGTCGGCCTCTTGGGCAATCTCAGCCAACTCCTCTTGTGGACTGGACAGAATGAAACGTCCGTCAGACTCGCCGACGAAGCCCTCGGCCGCGTCGGTCAACTGAGCTTCCTCAGGCTGGGCATTCTAGACACTCTCGTCGCACACCGCTGTCGGCTCGGCAACCTCGCCGAAGCCGCCGACCTGATCGAACAGTGCCGTAAGACGATCGCGACCCAGCGTGTGCCCGCCAGGTCCTGGTACGACCTGACGCACCAGATCACCCGCTGCCTCTTCCATTCCCTCCGCGGAGAATGGACCAACATCGTCGCCATCGTCGACGAGGCAGATCCGGAGCTCGAGCGTCGCCACCTCCGCACCTGGCGGGCCACGCTGCTGGCGGCCCGAGCAAAAGCCCTCGCACGCCTCGGGCAGCACGACGCCGCCAATACGTCACTCGTCGGGGCAATGAGCGCTTGCCCCAAGGGCGCCGTCGACCCGATGATTCACGTCGAAACCGCCACCGCCGTGTGTCTCGCGCATCGCGGAGACGTCGTGCAGGCCCAGCGGCACTTCGATCGCGCCGCCCGCGCCTGTGACGCGATCGAACATCGCTTCCTCGGATGGATCGCCGAACACGAACGCGCGAACAGCCCGGGCGGTGCGTCTCAGGGCGCCCCACCACTTGAACGACGGCGGCAAGCTGATACCGACAACAGCGCGCTGCTTCTGAGCAATGCGGCCGCCATCCTCAACGCCGGTCGCTCACTCGACCTGATGGCCGAACGCGTGCGGTCGTTGCTGCACGACACGCCGCTGCGCACGCGCGTCCGCCTCAGTGAACGCCCAGAGGGACACGACCAGGCCACCAGTGCCCTGACGGCATCGTGGGAGTTCCGGGGCAGCCAGGGCTGCCGCATCGACCTGTCGAACAACGACCGCACGATTACGATCGACGTCCAGGATCTGGCCTCCCTCGAGGAAGTCGCCATCGTCAAAAGCGTCACCGACCTGCTTGGCGCCTCCGTCAACAAGGACGACGATGCGGATGAACGGCTGTGGCCGATGACGATGCCCAACAGCCCGGACGACACAGTGTTCTGGTCGCCGCGGATGCAGGAACTGCTGCGCATCACCGAACGCCTGGCCACGACCGACCTGCCCATCCTCATTACGGGTGAAACCGGCACAGGCAAGGAAGTCTTCGCACGGCTGATTCACGACAGCAGCAAAGTAAGGCGCGGCCCATTCGTTCCCTTTAATGCCTCCGCCATTCCGCGGGATCTCGTCGAGAGCCAGCTGTTCGGCCACCGGCGCGGCGCATTCACCGGCGCCCATGAGTCGTCGGCCGGCGTCATCCGCAGCGCGGACCACGGCACACTCTTCCTGGATGAAATCGGCGACCTGGAACTGGCGCTGCAGCCGAAGTTGCTGCGGTTTCTCGAGTGCGGCGAGGTCCATCCGGTGGGGGACGCCAAACCGATGCGTGTGTCCGTGCGCGTGGTCGCTGCCACCAACGCACGGCTGGAAACGATGGTTGAACAGGGACGGTTCCGGAGCGATCTGCTGTACCGCCTGCGCGTCGCGGCGCTGTCACTACCCCCACTCAGGGAACGCAAGGACGAAATCCCCGCGCTCACGGCGTTCTTCGTGCGCAAGGCGATGGCTGAATGCGGCCGACATCACATCACGGTCGGTGACGATGTCGTGGCCGCATTTCTGCTCTACGACTGGCCGGGCAACCTGAGGCAGTTGTACAACGAGATCCGCCGAATGGTGGCCGTCGCCGACGATGAGGCCACCTTGCGGAGTGATGATCTTTCACACGACGTCGCCGGCCCGTGGCACGCGGCGCATCCACGCAGCGACGTGCCGTCCGGACCTCATGTGACCGTGCGCCTGGATCAGCCGCTCGAATTGGCTGTTGATGAAGTCGAACGCGCGTTCATCGAACGCGCGCTCGACCAGACCCGCGGGAAGGTCACGGACGCCGCACAGCTGCTCGGCATCTCGCGCAAAGGACTGTTCGTGAAGCGGAAGCGGCTGGGGTTGGATTAGGCCCCTACTTGCCCTGGAGCTGCTTCGCGACCTTTTCGACTTCGCCCCACACACGCAGCAGGTTGCCGCTCCACAACTTGGCGATCTGCTCTTCGGTGTAGCCGCGGCGCACCAGTTCCAACGTGACGTTGAACGTCTCGGACGCGCTGTTCCAGCCGGTCACACCGCCACCACCATCAAAGTCCGACGAAATGCCGACGTGATCGATGCCGATGAGTTTCACGGCGTAGTCGATGTGATCCACAAAGTCGGCGACCGTTGCGCGCTCGGGCACCGGATACTTCGCGTTGATCTCCGACAGGCGGCGCTGATACTCGGCGCGGCGTTCTTCGGGCAGCGCCGCAATGGCCGCCTGGTTGCCGCCGCCGCGGCCGCCACCGCCACCACGCGCGGCCGCAGGCGCCGTACCGGCAGGGTCATCCGATTCCACCGGGCACGCCACCGCCTGCCCGGCTGCCGGTGCCCCCGCACCGGCGCCCTGACGACCACCACCCGCCGCGCGTCCGCCGGCGGGCGCAGCCGCACCACCCCGCGCGCCGCCCTGACGGCCGCCACCGGCGGGAGCAGCCACACCAAACTCCTGCTGCAGTGCCTGCACCGCATCCTGCCGCGCCTGCGCGTTGTTGTCCACCTTCACGTAACTCGCAAACGCCACGGTCTGCATCACGCCACCGTTTTTCTTGAGCGCGAGCAACGTCTCGTCATCCAGATTGCGCGAGTGATTGGCCAGTGCGCGCACCGCAGAATGCGACGCAATGACCGGGGCCTTCGACAGCGCAATCGCCTGCAGATTCGCCTGCTTGGAGGGATGCGAGATGTCGACCATCATCCCCCACTTGTTCATCTCGGCAATGACCTGCTTGCCCAGCTCGCTGAGCCCACCGTGGATGCCGCCGTTGGCCGCCTCGGTGGAGTTGGAGTCCGCCAGCTGCGAGTTGCCGTTGTGCGCGAGCGACATGTAGCGCCCGCCGCGCTCGTAGAACTCCTTCACCCGCTCGAGGTCGGTGCCGACCGGGTAGCCGTTTTCAATCCCGATGATCGCGACTTTTTTGCCCGACTTCGCGATCCGCACGACATCAGCCGGCGTCAGGGCGAGCTCGATCTCGTTCGGCGCAATCTCCTTCGTCAACCGATGCACGGCCTCGAACTTCTCGACGGCCTGCCGGTAGGCATTGTCGAACCCCTCTTCGGTGAGCTGCCCCTGACCGACGTACACAATCAGGAACGGCGCATCGAGCCCGCCTTCCTTCATCTTCGGCAGATTCACCTGCGTCGTCAGGCGCATGGTGTAGTTGCAGGTGGGCGTGAAGCGCGCCGGCGAGATGTCCACGTGTGTGTCCATCGTGATCACGCGGTCATGAATGCCGCGCGCGCGGGCAATCATCGCCTGATCCGGCTGCTGCGCCTGGGCGGACAGGAAGGACGAGGACGCGGCCACGGTGACCGCCGTCGCCAATGCGGGAAGAAGTCGGGTTCGCATGGGCGCCATTGTAGCGCCTGCTACTGGCCGATGGCGCGTTTGACCTGGGCGTTGTGCCGGGCGACGTGTGCCACGGCCCAGTCGCCCACCTGATACACGGTCAGCAGGCCCAGAATGCTCTTGATCGTGAGGTGCGCACGGGTTTCGTCGAGCCCACGATACGCAGTGGCGAAACGGGAGCGCGACTCGCGCGCGCGCGACAACGCGTCCACACGCGACACGTTCGCCGGAGGCGTGAACATCTCTGGCGCTTCAAGCCGGTCGGGGACACGAGCCTGAATCTCGGGGAACGGCGTCTCGACGAAGTCTGGCTCCGGTGCGCGCGCCAGCGGTCGTGAGCCGTCCACAAGCCCGGCAAACCCCTCGTTGGTCGCCGCCACGTGCCACGCGATCTGCGCAGGCGACCAGCCGCCTTCCGCCCCGGGCCGCTCAGCCTCGGCGTCGGACAACGATTCGAGCCGGCCAAGAAACCGATCCATCGCCGCCTCGAAGGCCGCGACCGTCTGCGAGATACGCTCGGCGTGCGTCATGCCGCCGATTGTACGCGCTCAGCGCACTTCGAGCGGCGCGTCGATCCGGATCCGGAGGATGGTGCCAGGCGTCAGGTTCACGTCAGTGCCATCGGTCGCCGCGATGGTGCCGCCACCGCCCACCAGCACACCGAGCAACATGCCCTTGCCGCCACCAAGAATCCCGCCCAGCACCGCACCGACGACAGCACCCGCACCAACACGACCGAGGTCGTCGCTCATCTTGCCGTCGAGCGCCTTGGTGACCGTCGCGCGCATCCGTGTGGGGCCACTCTTGAGGAGGACCTCGTCAAACGACAGCGTCAAGCTGCCCTGGCGATTGACCCTGCCGGCCGGTCGCACCGATCCGACAAAACCGCGCACCACGGTACCTGCGGGCACCACCACGGTGTCGCCAACCGTGTAGTCAACGATCGTGGTGGCTTCAAACCGTTCTTCGACCTTGGCTGTGGCGGAGTTAAGTGCCGTCTGCAGGCGCACATCCAGCTCCGTGCCAACAGGCAACACCCAGATGCGGTCACCCTTCTGCGGATCGTCGGCCACAACGGGCTGCGCGGTCACCTTTTCGCCCGTGGCGCGCACCCTGAGCGTCTCGAGCCGATCGCGCACGTCCGCATATTCGGCCCGCGTCACCCCGCCGCGGCGAAGCTTCACGCGCAGGTAGACAATCTCTTCCTTGAGCAGCGCCAGCTGGCGGTCAACCTCGGCCGCCTGCGTGGGGTCGGTCTTGGCCAGCATCCCGGACGCATGCCCGATATCGCCGGCAGACGTCTCCAGGCGCTTCAGGTCCGCCTCCGTCACGGGCGCCTGCGCCCATGCCTGCCCCACGCCCAACACCAACAACGCCACCGCAGTGGCCAGCACTCGCTTCGTCATCCAGATAACCTCGAACATGTATCGGTCGTTTGGTGGCGGGGCTAAAGCCCCGCCCTACAAATTGCCTACTTCTTCTGACCGCGGCGGACGCCCCGCGGCCATCGATAGAATCGAAGCTGCATGAGCGTTCCGGTTCGGCTCCACAAAACATTTGGCGTAAAAGTCGGCAATGTGCAGGTCGGCGGCGGCGCGCCGGTCGTCGTCCAGAGCATGACGATGACGGATACGGCGGATGCGGAGTCTACCGCCCGCCAGTGCGTGGAACTGGCGGAAGCCGGGTCCGAAATGGTGCGCGTGACGGTAAACACACCCGAGGCTGCTGCGGCGGTGCCCGAAATCAAGCAGCGGATGCTGGATGCCGGCTGCACCGCACCGCTCATCGGTGACTTCCATTACAACGGGCACCTGTTACTCACCCGTTACCCGGAGACCGCCCGCACGCTCGACAAGTACCGCATCAATCCGGGAAATGTCGGAACCGGACGCCGGCGCGACGAGCAGTTCTCCACCATCTGCAAAGTCGCCATCGAACACCAGAAGCCGGTGCGTATCGGCGTCAACGGCGGGTCGCTGAACCAGGAACTGGTGATGGCGCGGATGCAGGAGAACACCGACCGCAACCTCGGCAAGTCGTCGGAAGACATCCTGAACGAATGCATGGTGCTGTCGGCGCTGCAGTCCACCGAACTCGCGCTCGACAGCGGGATGCGCACGGACCAGATCATCATCTCGTGCAAGGTCTCGCGCCCGCGCGACCTGATTGCCGTCTATCGCGACCTGGCGAAGAAGACCCATCAACCGCTGCACCTCGGCCTGACCGAAGCCGGCATGGGCATCAAAGGCCTCACGTGGTCGGCCGCCTCACTGGGTGTGTTGCTCAACGAAGGTATCGGCGACACGATCCGTGTCTCGCTGACACCTCGTCCCGGCGGCGATCGCCGCGAAGAGGTGTATGCCGCCTGCGAGATCCTCCAGGCGCTCGGGCTGCGCTCCTTCGCGCCGGCGATTACCGCCTGCCCCGGCTGCGGCCGCACGACGTCGTCCACGTTCCAGGAACTGGCCGAGCGCATTCAGGGTTACGTGCGCGAGATGATGCCGGTCTGGAAGACCCGTCACCCCGGCGTCGAAGCGATGACGGTCGCGGTGATGGGCTGCGTCGTGAACGGCCCCGGAGAATCCAAGGCGGCCAGCATCGGCATCTCCCTCCCGGGCACCGGTGAGGCGCCGAACTGCCCCGTGTTCATCGACGGTGAACACGCCACAACACTTCGCGGCACCTACGAGGAACTGGCCACGGCCTTCCAGGCGCTCGTCGACGACTACGTCGTCAGAACCTACCCCGCGAAGTAGAATGCCGGGCATGCACCGCATGCCCACTGTTCTCCTGCGGCTGGGAGTCCTGGCCGTTCTGCTCACGGCAGTTGTTTCAGCGCAGTCCAAGCCCACACTGACACCCGCCGATTACGACCAGTTCGAATCGGTCAGTGCCGGCGCCTCCCGAGGAGGACTGTCGCCCGACGGCAAGTGGCTGCTCTACGCCATCAACCGCGTCGGCGGCAAGAACGAGCTGCGACTGGCCCGTGTTGGCGAGCGTGCACCAGTGAAGGTCGTGGAGTACGCGTCGGGCGCGTCGTTCACAAGCGGCTCCGACTGGATCGCGTATGGCATCGGCTATTCGGAAGAAGAGACCGAACGGATGCGGACCGCGCGCACGCCCATCCGTCGCAAGCTGGGCCTCTATGAACTTGCCACGGGCAGCGAGACCATCATCGAAGGCATCGAGTCGTTTGCGTTCGACCGCGCGGGGCAGGCCGTCGCGATGAAACGCTACGCGCCCGCGCCGGCCGGCAATGCAGCCGCCGCAGGTGGTGCAGGTGGCGGAGCAGGTGCTGCCGGCGGCAGTGCCGCTGCGGCCGCGCCGATTGGGACGACGCTGCTGGTGCGCGATCTGAAGACAGGCACCGAGACGACATTCGGCAACGTCACCGAGTACGCGTGGCAGCCGACTGACAACGGACGGTTGCTGGCGATGATCATCAGCGCCGACGGCCAGGCGGGGAATGGCGTGCACCTGTTTGATGCGGCCACGTCGCGTCTCACCGTCCTGCACGCCGCGAGCGCGGATTACTCCGGCCTCACGTGGCGCGACGATTCGTCGGACCTCGCCGTCCTTCGCTCCAAGGCCGTCGATACAAAGGATGGTCCGACCGAAGTGGCCATGGCCTGGCTGTCGGTGGGTCAGCCGAATCAACAGGTCCGCACGCTGGACCCCACGACCAACGGCGCGGAGACGTTGCGTGGTCAGCGGCTCTCGAGCTCGCGGCGGCCGAGCTGGCTTGATGGTCCCGCTGGTGGCAGCCCGATGATCATGCTCGGCGTGGCTGAATGGCCGGACAAACCTGCGGTTCCCGAGGGCGGCCGCGGTCGCGCCGGCGGCCGAGGCCGCGCGGCTGCCAACGAGAAGCCGGATGTCGACATCTGGCACTGGAACGACCACATCGTCATGCCAGCCCAGAAGCTCCGCGTCAATACGGACCGCCGACGCAATCTTCCGGCAGTGTGGCATCTGGCGGGGAATACGATCACGGTGGTCGGCGAGTCCTTCGACGAATCCGTCTCGCCGATTCGCGGCACACGCAGCGCGCTGGTCAGTGTGTTCACCCCGTATCTGATGGAGCGCTCGATTGGTCGCGGAGCGACCGACCTGTTCATCGCCGACCTGAGCACCGGCACACGTCGCCCGCTCAAGACGAACGTGACGGGCGGCGCCTCAGTGAGTCCAACAGGCAAATACGTGCTCCACAACAGCGGTGGACACTGGTGGACGATTGATCTGGCGACGGGCCGCGAAACCAACATCACGCGCACGGTGAAGACTTCCTTCGTCGATACCGAATCCGACAGCACCGCGCCGGAAAAGCCGATGTTCGGCTCCGCGGGTTGGACGGCGGACGATGCGGCGGTCGTGCTGTATGACAAGTTCGACATGTGGTCGGTGACGCCGGATGGACGCACGGCAACACGGCTCACCAATGGCACCGCGGATCAGGTGCGTCATCGCTACACCCGTGTGGACGCTGCCGGCTTCGGCGCGCCTCCGGCCCCGGTCGAGCTGTCGGGCGGCTATGTGTCTCTCTTCGGCACCGCGAGCAAACAGTCCGGCTACGGCCGGCTGTCGACGACGAATGGATCGACGACGGTGGAGCGCCTGGTGCTGGCGGACAAGAGCATCTCGGGACTCGTGAAGGCCGAGAAGGCGGACGTCTACATCCACTCTGCGCAGGCAGCAGACGATTCTCCCGATTTGTTCACGAGCGGCGCAGACCTGAAGAACACCGTGCAGGCGACCGAGACCAACCCGTTCCTGTCGAAGTACGCGTGGACGAAGTCCGAGCTGGTCACCTACACCGTGCAGTGGAAGGGACAGCCAAAGACCACGCTTCAGGGCATCCTCCACTACCCCGCCAACTACGAGCCGGGCCGCAAGTATCCGATGGTGGTGTACCTCTACGAAAAGTTGTCCGACGGTCTGCACCGCTTCCAGAATCCGAGCGAACGCGACTACTACAACGGCACGTCGCTGACGCAGAACGGCTACTTCTACTATCAGCCGGACATCATCTTCCAGCCCGGTGAGCCCGGCGTGTCGGTGGTGGAAAGCGTCACGGCTGCGGTCAAGGCGGTTACCGACAAGGGCATGGTCGACGCAGCCAAGGTTGGCGTCATGGGCCACTCCTGGGGCGGCTTCGACTCGATGTACCTGTCGACCCACTCGAAGGTCTTTGCCGCTGCGGTCTCCGGCGCCGGCATCTCGAACCTGATCAGCAACTACGGCAGCCACCACTTCTCGTCCGGCATCGCTGAAACGGACCACATCGAGACCGGGCAGCAGCGCATGGTCGTGCCGCTGTACGAGGATCTTCAGCGCTACATCCGCAACTCGGCCGTCTTCGGGATCTCGACCATGACGACGCCGATGCTGTTGATGACCGGCGACAACGATGGCACGGTCTACTGGCACCAGTCGGTGGAGTTTTACAACATTGCGCGGCGAGCAAAGAAGAACGTCGTGATGCTCGTCTACAACGGCGAAGACCATGGCCTGCGCGTGAAGAAGAACCAGGTCGACTATCACCGTCGCATCCGTCAGTGGTTCGATCACTACCTGAAGGGCGCACCGGCCGAGAAGTGGATGACGGACGGCGTGACGGCGCTCGAGCGCCAGGGCCGATAACCACTCGTCGTGGCGACACCCGTCAGCTTCGGCCAAGCCGCCGCGCCCATCGGGGTGCTGGCGGTGCTGATCCTCTACGGACTGGTGCTGCGCCCGCTGGCGTTCGGCCAGCCGTCGCTGCCGCTCGAAGTGGTCTTCCCGCTTGCGTCCGTGTTTGCGGTCGCACACCTGTATCGCCTGGGGCATTCCTGGGACGACATCCAGGCGTCCATCGTCGCGCGCATGGGCCGAGGCATCCCGGGCTTTTTCATCCTCGCGGCCATCGGCATGTTGATCGGCAGCTGGATGGTCGCGGGCATCATCCCGATGCTCGTGTATTGGGGTGTCCAGCTGCTGGCGCCGCAATGGCTGTACGCGCTGGCTTTCGTGGTGCCGGGCATCTTCTCGATGCTCACCGGCACCTCGTGGGGCTCGGCCGGCACCGTGGGTGTCGTGATCATGGGCATCGCCTTGTCGGTGGGCGCGGATGTCGGCATCACAGCTGGAGCTGTTGTCGGGGGCTCGTACTTCGGGGACAAGCTCTCGCCGCTGTCGGACACCACCAACATGGCAGCGCTGGGCGCAGACGTGAACCTGCTTGATCACGTGCAGGCGATGTTGTGGACGACCATTCCCTCTGCGCTGCTGGCGTTATCGGTGTACGTCGTCGTCGGACTCATGAACCCGCCTGGCGGCACCGGCACCACGGCCGAGTCGCTCGCGTTTCTGGCGGGCCTGAACTCGATGTTCAACTTCACGCCGCTCCTGCTGCTCCCTCCGGCGGTGGTGTTGTTCGGCTCTCTGAAGCGATACCCCACCATCCCTGTGCTGGGGACAGGGATTCTGATCGCTGGGGTACTCGCGCTCGTGACGCAGCCGTTTTCGCTGGCGGACGTCGCCGCATCCATCACGACTGGCTTCTCCGCCGCAATGGCGCCGTGGGCGGCGGACGCGCCCCAGGCGGTCGTGTCACTGGTGTCGCGCGGTGGCCTCTACTCGATGCGCGAAGCAATCTTCATCGCGTTTCTCGTCTTCTTCTTCATCGGCATCATCGATCGCATCGACGCGATGTCGATTACCGTAACGCGCCTCTTTCGCTTCGCCACCACGCCGAAGGCCGTGGTGCTGTCGTCGCTTGGCGCCACCGGCGTAACCAACGCCATGACGTCAAACCAGTACGCGACGTCGTTCATCATCGGCGACGCATTCCGGAAGAAGTACGACGAGCTGGGCGTGCCGCGACGAATCCTGTCGCGGTCGATTGAAGACTACGGCACGATGCTCGAGCCCATCGTCCCCTGGCACCCCTCTTGCCTGTTCATGGTGGCGACACTCGGAGCGCCTGTTGCCGCCTACTGGCAATGGGAACTGCTGACGCTCTCAAACCTGATCATCGCGCCCATCCTCGTGCTCGCGGGCGTGGGATTGCGGCAGCGGTGACGCCTACTCAACCACCATCGCGTTGCGCGCAGCCGCGGCGCGCAGCTCATCGCTGACCCGATCATCGTCAGCCGCACGACGCCAGAACTCACGCGCGGCCAATCGCGCGTCGTCCCACACATCCAGCATCGCGGCGGTCGCAATCGGCAGCGGGAGGTCGGGCGTGCGCACACGACCGTCAGCGGCGGGCGCGTAAAACATCGATACCGGATCAAAGGCCGGAGCCAGTCGCCAGTTCCCTGCATCGTCGCGCAGGAACGCCACGTTGAACGGATGCCGGTCCGTGTTGCCGATGCAGACGCCAAAGGCATCCAGCCACCGCAAACGGCGGGCATCGTCTGCGCTGATGCGCCTGGCCGCCAGCAGGCGTGCCGCCGCCGTCGACCACGAGTCACCAAGGTTGTCATGGACGGCCGCAAGGCTCATGAGACCACGCCGCCCGCGAAGACCGACCCGGTCAAAACGCTCCACCTCGAGACACACGTGCGTCGGAAACATCAGCAGTTCGGCGGCCGATGCGTGGATGCCGTCTGCGGCGATCACCTGCAGGGCGTGCCACTCGAATACGAGCAAATCACACCAGCGTCTCGCAACGACGTCAGTGTCCTGCCCTCGCGCAGCGAACTTCACGAGCACATGACGGTCGTCGACGAACGCGCCGAATTTCGGCCGCTCGCCGCCGGCAGATGAGCCTGGAGGATTGCCGGCCATCGACGCTTCGGCCAACTGCGGGTAGTCGGCGCGTGTGTGCCGCGTGAGCGGCATCGCCTGCCATCGCGCAAACGATTCGTCGCCGACGATGAGATTGCCGGTGAGGTCTTCGCCGCGCCGCGACAGGGCCAGCAGGATGTGATGATCGGACCAGCCGTCGAGCCGATCGGGCAGCTGCAGCTCGGTCACCCGCAGCGCAAAGTGCCGGCCGAGAAAACCTGCCGGGCGGTTGTCCACGAGCTCGAGCGGCAGCCCATGCTGCGTGTCGCCCTGCGGCATCAGCGCCGAATCACCACCGGCCAACGTGATGAGGTGTCCCTCCTGCACGGGGGTGCCCGCCTCTGACACCCGAACAAGCGGAAACTCCGTGTGTGCGAGCCCCTGCCACGGCTGGCGCCAGCCGTATCTCGTCGCGCGGGCACGGCCCACTCGGACGACGGCGTCGCCTTCGGCGCGGACCATCCGCATCAACGTGGCCGGTGAGACAGCCAGTTCCCGCTGCAGATCAGCGGCCGGAAGTACTCCACGAGCCAGCACCTGAGCCATCGTCGCCATGAAATGATTCTAGCATGGCCATAATTGCTATTGTAGGCCAATAAAGTGCAATATTGGCCCGAACACGAAACGATACTGAAATGATTTCAGGCGCCCAGTCTACTTCGAAGTGCCGTGATCTGCGTGACGTGATGTCGTCCGTGCCACGCGTACAGCCCAAGCAGTTCGGTCAGGCTCATCGGGCCGGCGTGCTCGGGATGACGAATCGTCCTCGAGAACGCCGCGACATCGAGTGACGACAGCAGCATCGCGAGACGCTGGTGAACGCCTTCAATGATCCCGAGCGAGAGCGCTACGGGTGCGACGCGGGCGTCGACGGTTTCCGCCCACGCGGCTTCAGCGTACGGCTTGATCGTCGGCGCGTCTTCGGTCAGGCCCAGCTTGAATCGCGTGAACGCGTTCATGTGGCTGTCCGCGAGGTGATGTGTGATCTGGCGGGGTGTCCAGCCGCCGTCACGGTACGGTGTGTCCAGTTGCGCGTCGGTCAGCCCCTGCACCGCTGAGGACAGCGCCGCCGGCAGCCCGGCGATGTGCGCAATCGCCTCTGCCCGTTGTGCGTCGCTCATCCCTGCGCTGCGCACCCATTTGCCTATCGGATATCTGAGGTCGTCAGTCATGCCGAGATTATGAACCGGCGACTCCGCCACGACCACACCCACAAGAGCGTCGAGCCGATGAGAATCAGGCCGATGGAGAGTCCCGTCCACAGCCCGGCCACACCCCAGCCCTTCTGGAAACACAACAGGTGCCCGACCGGCAGGCCGATCACCCAGTGACCAATCAGATTGGCCACCATTGGCGTGCGGGTGTCGCCGAGTCCTCGCAGCGCGCCTGTCGTCACAGTCTGAAGTCCGTCAAACAGTTGGAACACCGCGCAGATGAACAACACGGTGACGCCGACCGCGATCACGTCGGGGTCCCTCGTGTAGATTCGGATGAGTTGTTCCGGCATCGTGTAGAAGAGCACGGCTGACAACGTCATCACGCCGCACGACAGCGAGACAGCCGTCCATCCAGCGCGGCGCATGCCGGCAGGATCGCAACGGCCGACCGCCTGGCCCACACGCACCGCAGCAGCCGACGACAGGCCGAATGGAATCATGAACACGGCGCCGGCGATGTTGAGCACCACCTGGTTCGCCGCCGCCGCAAGCGGCGCGATACGCCCAGCCAGCGCAGACGCGGCTGCAAACACGCCCACCTCGAGGGTGATCTGCACAGCGGCGGGCCAGCCCAGTCGAAACAGCCGCCACATACGTTCCGGATCCCAGGCAAACGGCACGTCATGCAGCCCGGATGGACGCTCACGCTCCTGATACACCACGACGCCAAACAGACTCGCAGCCAGGGCCACACGCGACACGACCGTCGCCCATGCCGCGCCGCGGACACCAAGCGCCGGAAATCCCCAGTGGCCGTACACCAGGACCCAATTGGCCAGCGCGTTCATGATGTTCGCCGCGACCAGCGCCACCATGATGGGCCGCACAAGGTTCATCGCCTGCAGATACCGCCGGAACACGACGTAGGCAAACAGTGGCGGCGCAGACCAGATCAGCACGTCCACGTACGCCTGCAGCGACGGCAGCAGATCTTCGTGAAATCCAAACGACGGCAGCAGCCACACGCCGACACCGGCAACGCTCATCAGGACGACGGCCAGCACAGCCGCCAGTTGCAACCCCGCAAACAGCCAGCGGTGGCACTCGTCGATGCGCCCGGCGCCGAAGCTCTGCGCGACAAACGTGTCGAGCGCCAGCAATGTGCCGAAGCCAAACACCATCAGCGTCATGAACAGGATGCTGCCGGTGCCGACCGCGCCGATCGCCGCCGGCCCCAGTGGCCCGACCATCACGGTATCGACGATGCTCATGGCGAACCAGCCGAGTTCAGCCAGCACCACAGGCACCGCAAGCCGGAGCATCGGCCGCAGTTCGCCTTCGTCGGACGAGCGGTTCACAATCCGGGCTCCGTGACGTACGTCTGCCCGGCCAGATACGCCACCTGACATCGGCGCACGTGATGGCGGAACAACGTCATGGGCACCAGGCGCGAGATCCGTCCGAGCCTGTAGTCCTCGATCGCCGTCAGCAGCTCCTCGCGATCACCGGCGTCGAGCATGGGCCGGAAGTACCCCAGCATGTGCTGCATGACGTTGGTGTGCTTCCGGGGCGTCGCGATCAGGCGCATGGCGTCCATCAGGCCGGCAGTGTAGGCCTCGCGCAGTTCGGCACGCGGTGTCTTCTTCGCGTCAGCCACCAGGCGTCCGAGTCGACGATAGCCCTCGGTCGAATGCGCCAGCACGGCCAGTTTGTGCGCGGTGTGAAAGGCGACGAGGCCACCGACCGTCCAGCGCCCGGCAAACAGCGACTGAAGGCGATGGTAGGCGACGACACGTTCAAGAAAATTCTCGCGCAACGCCTCGTCAAACAGGCGGCCCTCTTCTTCCACCGGCAGATGTGGCCATCGTTCCAGCAGCGCCTCGGCATAGAGCCCGCGTCCCGCTCGCGAAGGCGACCCATGCTGGTCGTACACCTTCACGCGAGCCATCCCGCAGCTGGGCGAGTCCTTCTTCAGCACGTACCCGGATAGGTCTTCGTCCTTGAGCTGCTCGACGCGCCGCTTGGCATAGGTTCTCATTGCCGCGGTGTGGTCGTGACCATCGGCCATGACCATACGCACATCGTCGCCCTGGCGAATGAGGCGGAGCGTCTGACGCGGTGTCCCGAGACCGATCTCGACCTCGGGACACACCGCGACGAACTCGACCCGTGGCCCAAGGGTATCAACCAGGAAGTCGTGACGTTTGTGCCCTCCGTCAAACCGGACCGGTTGCCCAAGCAGGCACGACGACACACCGATCCGAACGGGCCGGGACATCAGCGCACGGCAGTCATCATGAGTTCGATGAGTCCCGTCGGATTCACGAGGCGCATGCCGACCGTCGCCCTCGCAGGAGGTTCGCTCGGGAAAAACTCGCGATACACGCCGTTCATCGTCGCGAAATGCGAGAGGTCGGGCAGATAAACGGTGGTATCGATGACGTTGTTGAACGTCAGGCCCTGTGCCGACAAGGTCCGCTCGATTCGTGCCATCGTCTCCCGCGTCTGCGCCGCGACGTCACCCACGTTGGCGTCCGTGTTGCCGAGCACACCCGAGAGATAGAACCGGTTGCCGGTGCGAATCGCCGCTGACAACGGCAACGTCGGCGACACGGCAGGCCCCACCACTTCGCGGTCGCCATCGGTGGCGGTCAGCGTAATTTCCACCAGATAGTCAGGCGCCATCAGCGGCGTGACGGCTGTCGCGCGCGCGGGCGGGTTGTTCGGGAAGTAGGTGCGATACACGTCGTTCATCGCACTGAAGTTCGCCGCGTCGGTGATGTAGACCTTGGACGCGACGACGTGCTCAAGCCCGAGGCCGGCTTTGCCAAGCAGCACCTTCGCATTCTCGAGCACCGTGCGTGTCTGCGCCGCCATGTCACCAGGCGCAAATGAATCGTCCTCACCCTTGCGGGAGATCAGACCCGAGAGATACACCATGCCGCCCGCGCGCACGATGAGTGAATACGGGCGCGGGGATTTCACCCATCCATCCGGATGCATCGTCTCGCGTGGGGCGCCGTTGAGCACTGCGACAGCGGCAATTTCCACCAATGCTCCGTTGAGCAGATCGGAGGCCACGGTCGTGCGGGTGGGAGCCTCGGTCGCAAAAAACGGGCGGTATGCCTCGTTCATCGCCGCAAAGTCGCCCGGATTCTTGATGAAGACCGAAGTGCTGACGACCTGGGCCATCGATGAGCCCGACGCTTCGAGGATTTCGCCCATCCGTTCGAGAATGCGACGCGTCTGTGAGGCCACGTCCGGGCCGACCATCTGCCCGTCCGGACCGGTTCCCAGCAGTCCGGAGACGTACACCAGACCGTCGGCCACGACGGCCGGACTGTACGGCCCAATCGGCGGCGCTCCGGCCGTCACCACACGTTTCACACCCTGTTCCATCGTGTCTGCTCCCATACAAGCCATCAGGGCGAGGCCCATGGCCACGATCAACGTGCGCTTCATCACGGCTCCCCTTCCGGGAATAGAATAGCCCCCTCTGGAGGTTGTGATGTCGAAGACTCGCCCATTTTTCGCCCTTGCGCTCGCACTGATTGCGATCCCCATGGCCCTGCACGCAGATGTCAAGACGCGGCAGCGCACACACATGAAGTTCGAAGGGATGATGGGCCGCGTGATGAACATGGCCAGCGGCGGCGCGGCCGATGGCATCACGAACACGGTTGCCGTGAAGGGATCCCGCAGGGCGGAGATCAACGACCGCACGGGGCGTATCGTCGACCTCGCAGAACAGAAGGTCTACGAGCTCGACATGCGACGCAAGGAATACCGCGTCGTCACCTTTGCGGAGCTCAAGGCGCAGTGGGAGAAGGCCAAGGCCGATGCGGAGAAGTCGATGAAGGACGCTCCGCAGACCGACCAGGATGAACTGGCGCAATCGGGCAAGGAAGTCGAGGTCTCGTTTGACGTCACGGAGACGACCGAAACACGAACGATTGCCGGCCACACCTCCCGAAAGGTCATTGTCACCGGCACGGTGCACGAGAAGGGCAAGACGCTTGAGGAAGGTGGAGGCATGGTGCTCACGACCGAGCACTGGGTCGCGCCGCGCATCGCCGCGCTCGACGAGATTGCCCAGTTCGACATGAAGTTCGTCCAGGCCGTGTACGGCGAGGATATGGCGGCCGCCGCGCAGCAGATGGCCCAGATGTTCGCGATGTACCCGAGCCTGCAGAAACTGCAGCAGCAGATGCAGGAGAAGGCACGTGCCCTCGAGGGCACCACGCTCGCGACGACCGTGAAGACCGAGACCGTCCGGAGCGCAGAAGCGCTGGCGCAGACGCCTCCACCCCCGTCGGGTGGCCTGGGTGGCGCGCTCGCCCGCAGGCTTGGCGCCGGACGCAAGCCCGAGCCGCGCTCAGTGCTGATGACATCGAGCACGGAAACGCAGTCCATCGACACGAGCGCCACGGACGCTGATGTGGCGATCCCGGCGGGGTTCAAGGAGCGCAAGTAGCGGCAAGGGGCGGCAAGCGGCGGCAAAGGGCGGCGAGAGTTGGAGGAGACTGGTGAGCGAAAAGAAGACGCGACGCACATTTCTGAAGGCGGTTCCGGCGGCGGTGGTGGGGGCAGCGGCAACAAACGTGCTGGCGCAGCAGCAGGGCCCGGTCGGACCAATCACACGTGAGACGGTCGACTGCGCCGAGACGATCACCGGCCTCGACTTCCACTCAGCCGAAGAAGAGGCCATTGCACGCAGCCTCAACGGCAACCTGAGCACCTATCAGCAGCTGCGGCAGATTGAGATCCCGCACGATACGGAGGTCGCACTCACCTTCCGCCCCTACCTGCCTGGCAACGAACCAGCCGGGCCGGCGACACCGGGACGCGCGGTGCGGTACACCAAGCCGGCTGCGGCCACACTGAAGCGCCCCGCCAACCTCGAGGACGTGGCGTTCTGGCCGGTGACCAGGCTGGCAGCACTGATCGAACGCCGGCTGGTGACGTCCACAGAACTCACGAACATGTATCTCTCGCGCCTCGAGCGGTACAACCCGTCACTGCTTTTTGCCGTCACGATCACGAAAGACCTGGCGCTGCAGCAGGCCGCTGAAGCCGACAAGCTGATCGCCGCGGGCAAGTACAAAGGCCCGCTGCACGGCATCCCCTGGGGCGCGAAGGATCTGTTCGCCACCAAGGGCATCCCCACCACCTGGGGCGCGGAGCCGTACACGCAGCAGGTCTTCGACTTCGACGCCACCATCGTTGAGCGCCTGCGTGAGGCCGGCGCCGTGCTCGTCGCCAAGCTCACGATGGGCGCGCTGGCTCAGGGTGACCAGTGGTTCGGCGGACGCACGCGGAACCCGTGGAATCCGCAGCAGGGGTCGAGCGGCTCGTCCGCAGGCCCGGGCTCGGCAACGGCCGCAGGGTGTGTCGGCTTCGCCATCGGCACCGAGACACGTGGATCGATCATTTCCCCGTCGACGGTCAACGGCGTTGTTGGTCTGCGGCCCACCTACGGACGCGTCAGCCGTTACGGCGCGATGGAACTGTCGTGGACGATGGATAAGGTGGGACCGATGTGCCGCAGCGTCGAAGACTGCGTGCTCGTGTTCAACGCCATCTACGGGCCAGACGGGCGTGACGGCAGCGTGGAAGACGCCTCGTTCACGTGGAATCCGGCAGCGCCGCTGTCGGGCTATCGCATCGGGTATGTGCGCGGTGATTTCGAAGCTTCCCAGGCGCCGCAGGGCGGACGAGGCGGCGGGCGCGGCGGCAACGCACAGGGAGCAGGTGAGCGCCTGAAGAACATGCAGCAGGTGCTGACCGAATTCCAGAAGCTGGGTGCAAAGCTCGAGCCAGTGGACCTGCCCGACTATCCCGCGAACGCGCTGGGCTTTGTACTCAGTGTTGAGTCAGCGGCCGCGTTTGATGACCTGCTGCGCTCGCGCGGCACGGACCTCATGAACAACAGCTCATGGCCCGCGACGTTTCGCTCGAACCGTTTCGTCCCGGCCGTGGAGTACATCCGCGCGCAGCGGATCCGCACGCTGCTGATGCGCGAGTGGCACACGTTCATGAGCAAGTACGACGCGTTCATTTCGTCGAACAGCGCCGGTCTGGCCGCCACCAATCTCACGGGGCATCCTGCCATCGCGCTCAAATGCGGGTTCGTGAACAACCTGCCGCAGACGTTGATGGTGACGGGACGGCTGTACGACGAAGCCAGCATCTGCCGCATCGCGCTGGCGTACGAACAGGCGACGGAGTGGAAGGACCGTCACCCGACGCTGGCTGGTTAAGTGTTATCGCACCCGGATGTCCTGCGTCGCCGGTTGTCCGTCCACGAGTCGCACAGAGACCGAGGCAGGCAGCAACTGACGCAGGAACTCCGGGTCGAGAATCTCACCGGCATCGAGGTCGGTGACTGCGGCAAGGCGATAGTCGCCCGCGGGTAGTGAGCCGAAGCTGAACTTGCCGTCGGTGGATGGCCGGGTCGATCGCATGCGTCGCGCGTACGGCACCCAGTAGCGTTGATCCTCCGGAAAGATCACCACCGAATACTCTGAAGACGGAGCGCCGTCCGGGCCGGTCATGACTCCGGTCAGCATCGTGTGTCGGTCCCCGAACTGCAGCGTCAGTGGCGGCAGCGGCGTGCCAGGCACAACGTCCAGCGGGAAGTCGAGCACGTCGACGCCTCCGGCAAGCGCACTCTTGAGTTGCCAGCCTTGTGCGCTGTTTGCATTGATGCGATAGCGGCCGGGCACGATGCCGGCAACCGTGAAGTTGCCGCGCTCATCCGCCGTGGCCGTCATCGACCCCACACCCATCGAGGCCTGTGCAGGTCCCAACGGCGACATCGTCACCCGAAGGCGCGCGGATGCCGGAGGCGCGGATGCGCCGACAAACGCGAGTTGTCCGCTGATCGACAGACCGTCCTGCAGGCTGAGGGTCACCGCCGGAGGGAAGCTCCCGTCGACGAAGACATCGGCCTGGGCCCACACCCGCTGTTGTGAGGCCCCCGGCGGTGGGGGCGGCGGCGCGGGTATTGGTCCCTGGTTCGCTTGGAGCATCTGCAGCTGACGCGTCAATTCCTGCTGACGCGCGGCATTGGCCGCGGCGGAATTCGAGATGTTGGCAAACGCAAACAGCGTGTACTGACCTGGGACCACTTGCTGAAACGTGAAGACGCCGCTGGCGTTGGGGCGCGCCGACTGCTGATTCGCGCCAAGTGCATAGGCATCGATGGAGATCAGGCGCACCTGCACGCTGGTGGGCGACACACCTTGCGGCGCAATCACCTGTCCGGTGATCCGCGTCAGAGGCACACGGCTCAACTGAAAGTCGATCGCCGTCTGCTCTTCGCTGATACCCACACGCAACTCGCGCGCGGTCTGGATCTGGGTCGTGCCGGGATAAAACACCGGCGCGTAGCCCTGCACCGGTTCACTCGCGGCCTGCGTGGGACGTGCCTGACTGATGTCGACGCTGACGTTGTAGCCGGCCGCCAGCATGGCGGTCATCTGCTCACGCTCCACCAACTCCGAGGTGATCACTTCCATCGGTGTGTTTCGCGGAACGGCGGAGACGATGTAGTTGCCCGGCTGGAGGTTGTAGACGCGATAGATGCCGCGGTCGTCGGTGGTGGCCGTTCCGGCCGTGGTGAGAACACGCTCGCCCGACTGCATCATCCAGCGCATCACACGCACCGGCGTGCCGACCGAGGGGCGGTTGCGGTCATCAAACACCGCGCCGGTGATGACGCCGCCCTTCGCAATTTCGAACGAGGCCTCTTTCAGTTGCTGCCCTTCGGCCAGGGCAATGGACGTGCCCGCCCGACCCGGCTGCTTCTGCCCGAACGTGCCGGAGATGTGTCCCGTGAGGCTGCCGCGCACGGTGAACGTGCCGGCTGGCAGCGCCGGAAATACGTACTGCCCCTCATCGTCGGTCATGACCGAGCGGGAGCCGCGGATTTCGGCGCCGGTGAGTGTCACTCGCACGCCATACACCGGCTGGCCGGTTCCGGCCATCGTCACCTTGCCGGCAATCATGCCGGTCGCCGGTGCTGCGGCCTGACCGGTGTCTCGGGAGACGTCACGACCCTGGCCCTGCTGGACAGGCACCTGGGCATGCAGAGGGGCCAGCAGACACAAGACAAGACTCACGGCAGAGACACGTGTGATCGTCATGGGCGTTTCCACCAGCTTAGACGGTCATCGCGTCAATCCGGATGGGTCAGTTGCCGCCGAAGAACTTTCGCGCAATCGTGAGTTTGGCGTCAGGCTTGAGGACCGTGTCGAGCGTCAATTTGCTGCCTTTGAGTTCGACCCAGACCCTCGAGCCATCCGGCTTGTCTTCAAGCCACCGAACCGTGCCAAGTTTGCCCCTCGACGTCATTCCGCCGGCCTGCTCGATCGCGTCGCGGACGGTCATGCCTTCCTTCCACGCGATCTTTCCTGGCTTGTTGACCTCGCCACCGACTTCCACGAACTCCGTGGGCTGAGCCGGCATGCTCGCTTGGGTAACGTCGGCCGAGGTCGCTGGTCGGTTGATGATCACGATGTCGCCGGCCTTTGGCGGCGCCGACAATACGTACACGGTCTCCCCGGGGTGCACGGCCACATCCTGCGAAGTCAGGTCAGACAGTTTCAACTGGAGCCTTGGCTTGCCGTCCCATCCCCTGATTGTCACCGTGTCGCCGGCCCGCGCGCTAACGCCGCCAGACAACTCAATGAGCCGCATGACGGTTGAGTCGTTCGCCTCGACCATCCGGACGCCGGGCCTGACGACATAGCCCTGCACAAACACCTCGTGAAGGACCGGCTCGGCGGCCTTCGCCTGCTGCGGCACTTGCGGCGCATCGGACAACGGCGCGGCGTTCACCGCCGGAACGAGGTAGTCGAGAGCGACAGGCAGCGCGGGTCGAGTTGGGTCGCGTTCGGGTTGGGGATTGAGGTCGGCCTGCCGCTGCTCAAGGGATTCCAACTGAAGCGTCAGCTCGGCAACAGACACCTCGACTCGGGTCATCTCTTTTCGCAGTGCATCCACAGTCTCCGCTCGACGGTGATTGCCCATCGCCGCTTCCTGCTCGCGCTGCTGTTGCTGCTCAGCAAGTTGTGCTCGGAGCGTGTCCAACAGATCCTGCTGCGCCCGCAGCATCCGTCGCCGCGACTGCAGTTCGGCGAGTGGCATCGACTGCACCAGTTGTGTGCGGTCCTCCGCAGTGATCTGCGGCATTCGCACAGATGCAAAAGTCGGGACCGGGGTCCCCACAAGAGGCGTATGAGGCAGTGCCGGCAGTACGGGTTCCGACGACGAAGGAATTGCGAGCGAGAGGACGACGACCAGCGGGAGCAGGACGATCCACGCGCTCTTGGGCGTCGGCGAGGGCGTGCCCGCCGATGTAATTCTCCGAACGCGATTCACCAGTGAACCCCCGGTTGCCCCCAGCGCGAGTGCGGCGGGCCGACGTTGCGCGAGCGTGTGCAGTGTCGTTGCGTACGTCATGCGGTCCGTCAGGCCCAGCGCCAGATCGTCGCAGCAGAGTTCCCGGTCCTCGCGCACCCGCCGCGAAATCAACCACACAGCAGGGTGAAAGAAAAACGCGGCCTCCACCATCGTCTGCAGCAGGTTGACCAGGTAGTCGTGTCGACGGACGTGCGCGAGTTCATGCGCGAGCAGCGCGGTGACTTGCGCCGATGACAGACCGGTCAACGCTGTGGCCGGCAGCAGGATCACCGGCGCGATCCAGCCGATGAGGACCGGAGCCGGCACACGCGTGGAGAGCAACACGCGAACCGAGCGGGTGATCCCCATCGACGCAGAGAGCTCCTGCGCCTGCTCGAGTACCCACGGAGCCACGGGCGAAACACCGACACGCGTGAGTCGTCGCGCCAGCATCCACCCGCCGGCAGCACGCGTCGCGAAGGTCAGCAATCCCAGTGCCCACAGCGCGACTATCCAGTCCGACGGCAGTCCGGACGCGGCCGGTGCCCCGCCCTCAATCACGTGGCCGGTCAAAGAGGCGGATTCAAATTGCCCCTCGATCTCGGTCACCGTGGTGACCCACGCTGAACGCGCCGGCACCAGGTTCAGCGTCGTCCACACAAAGGCGACCGGCATCGCCGCGAGTGTGACGACGCCGGTGATGTACCGCGCCTGCGGTGACCGCACGGGGCGCTGGAGCAACCAGCTCGCGAGGCCGAGTAACGCGCCTTGCCACACGAAGTGTACGAGTGCCCACGCGACTGCGTCAGTCATCGTCTCCACCTTCCTGCTCGGCCCTGAAGGCCTCGATGAGTTGTTCGATTTCCCGAAGTTCGTCGGCAGACGTCGGCTGCGAGGACAGCGCCTGCATGACCAGCGCCGCAGCGGACCCGCCAAAGGCGCGCTGCATCAGGTCTTCAACGAGATGGCTTTGTGTTGCCTCGCGCGTGCGGACCGCCGTGTAGACGTGCGTGCGCGACGACTCGTCACGCGAGACCAGGCCCTTCTCGGCCATGATCTGCATCAGCTTGAGTGTGGTGGTGTAGCCCGTCTCGCGAACGTCGCTTAGCGCGTCGTGGACCTGCCGGACCGTCCGAGGGCCCTGCGTCCAGAGCACCTGAAGAATTGCGAGCTCGGCGTCGGTGGGCCGGAGCTGAATTGATGCCATGCAGGGATCATACGAATCTGTTCGTAGATGTCAACGAAAACATTCGTAGACCCCTGCGGAACTCCGGAACCTCGGAACTCCGGAACCCCGATCAGACTCTTTCGATTGTGACCTTCTGCATGACGACCGGCGTCTTCGGGCGGTCCTGACCGTCAGTCGCCACGCGGCCAATCATCTTGACGACATCGAGGCCGTCGACGACCTGGCCGAACACCGAGTGCCGGCGGTCGAGGTGGGGCGTCGGGCCAAGCGTGATGAAGAACTGGCTGCCGTTGGTGTTGGGCCCGGCGTTCGCCATCGAGAGGATGCCGGCCTTGTCGTGGCGCAGGTCCGGGTGGAACTCGTCACCGAACTGGAAGCCCGGGCCGCCGTAACCCTTGCCGAGCGGGTCACCGCCCTGAATCATGAAGCCATCAATCACGCGGTGAAAGATGATGCCGTCGTAATACGGCTTGGTGTGTTTTTCGCCCGTGCCCGGGTGCGTCCACTCAAGCGTGCCGGCCGCCAGCCCCGAGAAGATCTCGACTGTCTTTGGAGTCTTGTCCTCGAAGAGTTCAACCGTGAAGTTGCCGAGGGTGGTTTCGAATTTGGCGTAGAGACCGGGCGTCAACATGACGCCCATTGTCTCACGAGCCCCCAATCTCCTTGCGGAGCTGCTCGGCAATCAACGCGTGGACCGACGAGGGGGGGACTTTGGCCAGCCATTCCTTCGCCTTCTCGCGGTCACCGGCTCGGGCATAGCAGTTTGCAGCATTGAGATACGACGCGTGTTCCTGGTCGGTGTCTTCCTTGATGGCCGCCTCGAAACCGGCGATCTGGCTGCGGCGGAAATCCTCGTCGACATCTGCTTTTTTCATGTCCTCGAGGTCCTTGAGGGAACGCGCGACCGCGCGTTTGTAGCAGTCGGACGCGCGCGTGAACCGCTGAGCGGTCTCCGGCCACTGCTGGCGCGAGAATCCGACCAGGCCGTAGTACCAGTACGCAATGCACTGCTGACCTTGGCGATCCATGGCGATGGCGTCCCTGAGGTCGCTCTCGGCCGGATCCAGGTCACCCTGGTCGTACTTGATCATCCCGCCGAGCAGCAGCACCTTCTGATTGACCGAGACTTTGCGCGCGCTCTCGATATCGGCGCGGGCACTGGGAAGGTCCTTGCGCTGGTAGTGTGTCCAGGCGCGCCAGTAATACGCCTCAGCAAAGTTGTCGTACTTCGCGTCGATGATGCGGGTCGCGCCTTCAATCGCCGGCACGAATTCGCCGATGTGGCCGAGGCAGATGACGCGCTGCATCGCGGCGTCTTCGTGCAGCGGCTTCAGGGAGATGACATCTTCGTAGTGCCGGATCGCCGCCTTGCAGTCACCCACGGTCTGCTCAAGGCCACCGCCCGTGTACGAGAGCGAGGGTGAGCGCGGGAAGCGGATCGCGGCTGCTGCCAAGGCGTCCCGCTTGCGCTTCGTGTACGCGGACGTGATCAGCAGTGTCGGCTGACGGGCGCCAATCAGTTCAACTTCTGCGAAGCGCGGATTCTCGACGAAGAGCGGATCCAGCGCGACCATCTGCGGCGCAGGACAGGTGTAGGTGCGATACCGCACGAGCGGCGACGCGTCTGGCGGCGCCTTGGGGAGATCCTGATTGACCTCGCGGACGACCGGCACAAGGCAGTTCAGGCTGTTGGAGAGGTACTGGACAAACGGCGAGACGGTTGGCCCTGCCGTCAGTTCCTTCTGCGTCGCTCGAATCTCCGTCAGCCGCGGTGCCTTGCGATTCCACTGGTTCATCTCGCTGCGAGGTGTCCCCACATAGTCGGGCGGAATCAGCCGCGCCAGATCCAGATACCGTCGGCCCGGATACGTTGGCGGCAGCTCCGGCAGCAACGCCTCGGCGTGGGCAAACGCATCGGTGGGATCCACGGCGAACTCCTGTTCGCGCATGCCGATGAGCACTTCGGCCTCGAACAGCTCGG
Source organism: Acidimicrobiia bacterium (assembly GCA_045862915.1). Taxonomy (GTDB): domain Bacteria; phylum Acidobacteriota; class Vicinamibacteria; order Vicinamibacterales; family SCN-69-37; genus SYFT01. The sequence goes on along the minus strand of BTVE01000005.1, from coordinate 6,527 downwards.
TCACCAGTAGCGGCCGGGCGCGCCCGACGGCGACGCGGCGAAAGGTGTCACGCGCCTCGATGAGGCAGTCGTAACACCCTTCCAGCATCCGCGCGCGCGCGTCCGCCAGACTGACCTGATCCTGCTTGCGAATCGGCGCAGACGCACACGCCGACACCATCACCGCCACGGCCAGGGCCGCCACCGATCTCCGCATGCTAAGATTTTGACACCAAAACCTCAGAAGAGTTCCGCGCGAGCGCGCCGGTCAAATCCGCGACCAGATCACGAGGGTGTTCAATGCCCGGGGAGAGGCGAATCAACGTGTCCGACAGTCCCAGCGCGGCCCGCGTTTCCGGCGGAATCGAGGCGTGGGTCATGCGGCACGGCAGACATACGAGCGACCGGACCCCGCCCAGGCTTTCACCCAGCGCGAAGTAGGTCAGCGAGGAGACGAACGCCGCAGCTTCGTCCACCGTCCCGTCGAGTTCGAACGAGACCATGCCGCCAAAACCCGTCATCTGACGCGCGGCCACGTCGTGTCCGGGATGCGACGGCAGACCCGGATAGTAGACACGCTTCACACGAGGATGTGCGAGCAGCGCGTCGGCAATCGCCGCTGCGTTCTGCGCGTGACGCTCCATCCTCAGTTCAAGTGTCTTCACGCCGCGGAGGGTCAGCCAGCAATCAAACGGACTCGGCACCCCACCGAGGGCGTTCTGGAGGAAGCCCACGGGATCAAACACTGCCGGATCCCTGGCGATGACCGCGCCTTGGATCACGTCGAGGTGTCCCGCCAGATACTTCGTCACACTCTGAATGACCAGGTCGGCGCCAAGCGCGAGCGGCTGCTGGAAGTACGGCGTCGCAAATGTGTTGTCCACGACCACCAGCGCGCCGGCGTCGTGCGCAATCCTCGCGACGGCCGCAATGTCGTACACGAGCAATCGGGGATTGGTCGGTGACTCGAGCCACACCAGCCGCGGACGGGACTGGACGGCTGCACGCAATGCAGCAAGATCGCTGAAGTCCACACGTTCGACGATGGCACCCAGCGGTTCGAAGACTTTGTGCAGCAATCGGAACGTACCGCCATACACGTCGACGGGCACGACGATGGTGTCGCCGGGTTTCAGGTAGGCCTGCAGGATCGCGTTTTCCGCGGCAAGGCCGGACCCGAACACCGCACACCGAGTCCCTCCCTCCAGATCCGCCAGCACGGCTTCAAGGCGCTTGCGCGTCGGATTGGATGTGCGCGTGTAGTCGAAGCCCTTGTGTTCCCCTGGCCCCTCCTGCTGGTACGTCGTTGTCTGAAAAATGGGAGCCACCACGGCGCCCGTGTGAGGTTCGGACGGCTGGCCGGCGTGAATGGTACGAGTGGCGAATTCCATGATTGATGTCTCCTGATCAGGCAACACGAGTGCCGAAGCTGTCGAAACTGCGAACGACGAGTGGAAGGCGCGCGCCGCGCGCGTGTTCAATGGCTTGGCGCTGCACAAGGGGACAACCGGCCTCGGCCATGGCAATGGCCGTCGCGTAGTCGAGCCGGTCGATGAGTACGGCATCACGCCGCGTGTGCGGATCGGCGGTGAAGTAGCCGGGGACGTCCTTGATCAACTCGCACCGCGTGGCACCAAGCGCGGCCGCCAGTGCCACCGCAGACCAGTCGGATCCACCGCGGCCCAGCGTCACGATCTGCTGGCGCCGCGTGGCGAGGAATCCGGGTACGACGACCACATCGTGCCGGCCCAGTGCGGCGCGCAGCGGCAGCGGATTGAGGACCAGCGGCTGCGGGTGACTGGCGGCGTCGGCGTCGATGCGCAGCCCGGTTTCATGCACATTGAGGCCCGTCGATGTGATGCCCGCCGATCGCAGTGCCAGCGTGAGCAACGCGACAGATCGCAACTCGCCCGTGGACCACAACAGGTCGAGTGCATCCTGATCAGGCTCACTGGTCAGCGTGGTTGCATCCGAGCGCAGTCTGTCGGTGTGTCCCTCCTGTGCCGACACGACCGCCACGATCCGGGCGCCGGTGCGCGCGACTTCGTCGCGAAGGAACGTGGCAGCGGTGACATAGGCGCCGAGGTCGGTGAGCACCGATCCTCCGAGCTTCAGCACGGCGACGTCAGCCACGGGTGACCTCCTCGAACACGGGCAACCAGACGGTCTGCGCGCCTGCCGCCGCCAACGCGTCGGCGACACCGCGCACGGCCGCCGCCGTTGCAGGCGCAGTGACAGCACCGAACCGTCGGCGCTCACCCACAATCCCAATCGCCGGCACGTTGTGTGCGGCCAGAAACTGCACCAGGTCAGAGGCGCGCGTGCCATCGTCGGCGTCGGGTCCCCAATCCACGGTGATGAACCACTTGCCCGCTGGCGGATGACGCAGGACGTCTGCCGCCACACGGCTCAACGGTGCGCGGCGAACACTTTGCCGTCCCTCCACCACCTCCACCACATCGTCAAGCACTGACGCCGCGGTGACATCGGGTCCGGCGCCGGGACCGGAGAACGTGATGGCATCCGGCCCGGTTCCCACGGTGAGGATGTTCGTCACGCCGCGCACGCGGGCGAAGGAGTGTGTGTTCGGCACGAGCGCCGGACCCACCCACGCGCCACGCGCGGGTCCGGCAAGCGTCGCGACGGCCACGGGCTTGATCTGCGCATTGACTCGATCCGCGCAGGCGATATGCCACGGCTCAAGGTCATCGATGGACCGGCGCGGCAGGTCATCCACCGACACGTCGCTGCACCCGGAAAGATGCAGCAGGATGGTGAGCTTCTCTGCCGCATCGCGGCCATTGACGTCGTTGTCGCTCGCGGGCTCAGCGTATCCGCGCGTGACGGCCTCCTGCAGCGCCTCGGCGAACGGCTCGCCTTCGGCCAGTCGCGACAACAGGTAGTGCGACGTGCCGTTGAGGATGCCCGCAAACGCGCCGCTGCCTGACGCAAGCGGGCGCCGCGCGAGTGTATGGACACACGGCACACCGGCCAGCACTGCCGCCTCGAAGTGGAGCGAGGTGCCGTGGGTCGCGGCGAGCCGCTGCAGTGCGGGGCCGTGCGCGGCAATCAACGACTTGTTGGCGGTGACGACGGGAATGCCGCGCGAGAGGGCCTTCGTGACGAGTGCATGCGCAGGCTCGACTCCGCCAAGTGCTTCCACAATGACGTCGCAGCGCTCGAACGGGAATGCGGTGCCGTCGGTCACCAGCGGGACGTCCGGAGACACTCGCGGCTTGTCCGCATCCCGCACGAGGGCCGCCACACACTTGACGAGCAGACCGGCTTCCGCCAGCCGGTCGCTCGAGGCCGTCGCGCCGCGCGCTACGGCCTGACCGACACTTCCCAATCCCAGCAATCCCACGCGCACGACAGTGAGCGCGGCTTCGGTCGTCACTCCAGACACACGTCCCCCTACCCCGCGCCGATGGCCGCCGATCCATTCGGCGGAATGACGACGCGGACCTGGCTTCACGCGACGCTGACGAGACCAGTTCGAACGAGTGGGTGGTGCCTGACCACGCGCAGGACGCGACGTGGACTCGTTTATCTTCCCCGGTCACGGGCAGGAATTAGCACCTGGGCGTATTCCGCCTGGTTGCTGTGGCATCGTCGGGCCTGATCCCTCCGCCACTCGCGATAAAGGCCTGCATGCAGCAGGCAAGGAGGAGTCTATGATCTGTTATCCACGCATGTCAATACGTGGATTCTATTTTTTTCCAAGACGGAGAAAGACGTGTGCCGACACGGGAAACCCGTACGAGTCGCGGAGGTTGCGGGGTGTGTGGTGGAGGGTCACATCCATCCCGGCGGCCAGATCGGTGTCCGCGCCTCGCCACAACGCGCGGTCGACGCCGATCAGCCACGCGCTGATGCGTGATCGCAGGTGACGTTCACGTCCGGTGCGCGCGGCGTAGTCGAAGTCAACCAGGATGAAGCGATCAACAACTTCCGCGCGGGTGTAGACGGACCACGGGCCGGTCACTGGGTGCACGGCTTCGGCGAGCCAGCCCCACTCCACGTGATCACCATGATCGTTGCGTCCGGCCGCCACCGAAACGGCTGCTCCTGACGGCGACCGCCACTCTATCGACGCGGTCAGGCGAGTCGCATCTCCCGGTTCAATGGCTTCCGGCTCATGCACTCGTGCGGCGGACACCTGCGCGAGTACCGACGATGAGCGATAGGTGAGGCGGCCCGACCATGAATCGAGCGGGCCCATGTCGAGCCTGATGCGATCGTCGTCGGGTTCCCGTCCGTGAAAGGAGGACAGTTCCACCTGCCACGGGCCGCGCGCCACGCCGCCGGTGATCACTCCGTGAGTGATGTGGGTACTGTCGAGCATGTGATGCGAGAGCGGTGCGGTGGGATGGGGTGTCGCGCTCGCACGATGCATGAATGGCGTGGGTCCCAGTGCCGGGCTCGCCACGGTGCCGCCGTCAACAAAGACCGTCCAGCGATCGGCCACCTGTCGACTGATGCGGCCTCCCAGTCCCATCACGAGATCGTGCGGGTGCTGGTAGTCGCGCAGCGGCAGTCCGTCCAGTTGTTCGCCGGACTGGAAGACCTGGGCCGAACCCAGTCGTCGCAGCGTGAACGGCTCGAGCGTGGCCATCGTGTAGACGGACACCTGCCAGCGCGGTGTTGAACGCGCGAGCATGGCCATGCCCCAGTTCTGCGATTCGAGTTGGTGAAAGTCCCTGAACTTGCGCGGCTGCATGTTCAGGGTGAGGAATGCCTGACCTGAAAGTTGCAGAGTCCAATCTGTGCCGGGCGGGTGCTCTTCGTGCTGGTGCTGCGCCGTGGCCGGCGTGGCGACGACCAGTGCCGAGATCAGCGCGACGAGCGTTATTGCGTGTTGCGCCACAACACGAAGCCGATGATGGCTCCGGTAACCGCGAAGAAGAGAAAGGCCAGGGCCTTGTATGCGGGCCGCTTGGCGGCGCCTTTGAGCGCGAGCAGACCGGCTGCCATCGACAGCAGGCCGATGCCTTCCAGGGTAGCGCCGGTCGTGATGCGGTACAGGCCGGCGCCGATGGCGAGCAGGATGATGAGGCTGCGCGAAATCATCGCGCTCCGATCATACGAAAACGCCGGCGCCGGGAGGACGTGGACTCCCGGCGCCGGCGCGGTGCGGCCTCGTGCGAGTTAGCGAGGCAGGATGACCGTGTCGATCACGTGGATGACGCCGTTGGACGCGGCGACGTCGGTCTTCACGACCTTGGCGCCGTCGACCATGACGGTGTTGCCGTTGACGGCAATCTTCACCGACTGGCCGTTGACCGTCTTGGCTTCCTTGCCGTTCATCGTGACGACCTGCGCGGCCATCACCTTGCCGGGCACCACGTGGTAGGTCAGGATGGCGGTCAACTTCGCCTTGTTCTCCGGCTTGAGGAGGTCCTCAACCGTGCCCTTCGGCAGCTTTGCGAACGCCTCGTCGGTCGGCGCGAACACCGTGAACGGGCCCGCGCCCTTCAGCGTGTCGACCAGCCCGGCGGCCTGCAGGGCCGCGGCGAGCGTCTTGAACGAACCGGCGGCCACCGCGGTGTCGACGATGTCCTTCGGCGCCTGCGCCTTGACCGTGGAACCCGCAACCAGTGCAACGGCCGCGACGGCAGCCAGCGTGAAACGAATGATCTGAGTCTTCATGAGCGTCCTGTCTCCTTGTGCTTTCCGAAATTGAGTCGTGTGGTCTCGACCTTGCGAGTCGTTACCGTTTCATCGTAGGGTAAATACGTTTGATTGATGGGCAATTGATTGCGTCTGGAGCAATTTGATTGCACATTATGAAAACCTATTGACCTTCCGGGATTCCGGAGAAAACGAGGTGCATCGTGCTGTCGCCAACCCTGACCGAAGGCCTTGAGCGATACGAAATTGGCCCCAAGCTGCGCGCCCTGCGGCTGAGAAAGAAGATGGGACTTGTCCAGTTGGGCAAACACACCGGGTTGTCGCCGGCGCTGTTGTCAAAGGTGGAGCGGGGCAAGTTGTTCCCTACGCTGCCGACACTGCTGCGCATCTCCCTGGTGTTTGGCGTCGGCCTGGAGCACTTCTTCTCGGAAGCGCGAGAGAAACCTGTGATGGCCGTGGTGCGGCGCGGGGAGCGAGTGCGCCTGCCGGAAAAGATGGACGGAGAGCCGAGCGCATACGCCTTCGAATGCCTCGACTACCCGGCCACGGAGCGCAAGATGAACGCCTACTTCGTGGAGTTTGAGCCGGCCGGCAAGGAGCCGTTCGAGCCCCACCAGCATGGCGGTGCGGAGGTGCTGTATGTCATCCGCGGGAAGGTGGCCGTCAACTACGAGGGCGAGGACCACGTGCTGAGCGAAGGGGACTCGATGTATTTCGACTCCGGCCGCCCGCACAGCTACACACGCCAGGGCCCTCTCCCCTGCACCGCCATCGTCGTCACCACCCCGTGAAAAGACCCCGTTAATAAAGACGTCGGGTGGCTTTTCTGGAGAAAAAGACGTCGGGTGGCTTTTTTCTTGCGCGTTTTCCCTAGGAATTCCGCGGTTTCGGCCTGACGTCGGGTGGCTTTTCTCGCG
>BTVE01000004.1:0-113342 GCA_045862915.1 Acidimicrobiia bacterium | reverse complement strand
GGAAACGCCCGGCCCCGGTGAACGGCGGGGCTCAAGCCCCGCCCTACGGTTTAGCACTCAGCACTCAGCACTCAGCACTCAGCACTTCGCACTTCGCACTTCGCACGTCGCACGTCGCACTGGCTCTTACCAGTTGAAGCGGATCATCAGCTGGCCGAGACGGCCGCCCGGGTCGTAGGTGTTGCTGGCGTCGGTGTAGGCGCTGGTCACCTGGAAGATCGTTGCGCCGCTGCCGGGGTTCGCCACCGGGTTGAAGTTGATGTTGTCGAACAGGTTCAACACGTCACCACGCACTTCGAGGTTCATGTTGCCCTTGATCGTGAACCGCTTGGTCACGCCGATGTCGATACGTGTGAACCAGGGCGCGCGCACCAGCGTGGTGCGCGGCGCGCAGTCGCCCGCGCGAACCTGCAGGCACGACGCCGTGTTGGCCGGTGCGATGTAGCGTCCGGTCGGGGCTCCCAGCGATGAGGAGTAGCCGTCCGTCGTCGTGTTGCTGATGCTGTACGCACGACGCGTGTTGAGGATGACGTCCTCGGGCAGCATCCAGATCTCCGTCCGGCCGGTTGTGGCGTTGGTCCGGCGGTAGAACTTGTACATGTCGGTCAGTTCGTCCACCGTCATGCCCACCAGGCGCACGTTGCCGAAGTCGAGGGTGCGGGCCTGGATACGGCCGACGGCGTTGAGGCTCCAGCCGCCGAGGATGCCGTCGAGGATCGGGTGCATGTTGGCGCCGTAGCGCTGTCCGCGGCCGACCGGCAGCGTCCAGTCGGTCTGGAACTTGAACGCGTGGCGCACGTTGCCCTGGCTGATCATCGTCCGGCCGAAGCTAAAGCCGTCAAACGCCGACCCGCCCTCGATCGCGTACTGGTAGCTGGCGTTGGCCGAGAGTCCCCGCGACAGCCGGCGCCGCACTTCAATCTGCAGCGCGTGGTAGTCGCTGAACGCACCGCTGTCAGTGACGTTGACGGCATTCATCTGCGGGTTGGGAATGAAGAAGTTCGCCGGCAGGCCCGCGCGCGCCGCATTGGCGCGACGCGTCGAGTTGCCTTCCAAATCACCCGCCGCACTGATGGGTGACGGGCTGGCCGCCGAGAGGCGTCCGGCAAACGTCGTGCTGGCCCAGGTGGACGTGCCGCCGGTGTACGCCGCCGGATTGGTGGCATCAGTGCGGCCGTTCAGGTAGGCCAGATACGTGGGCAGCGGCTGTGTGCCCGTGCCTGCGCCGAAGTAGGCAAACGAGCCACGACGGCTGGTCACGCCTGATGCGTTGTTGGCCTGGAGGTTGGCCATCGCCGTCCGGAACTCGTTGAGGAAGCCGTTGTTCACGAGGCTCTCACCACGAATGGTGTTGTAGTTGAGCGTGGACCACTGGTCGTCGCCACGGGTGCCCACGTAGCGCACTTCCATGGCCATGTCGTCACCCAGTGAGCGCTGCACGCCCACCGTCCACGTCATCGCGCGGCCGATCTGGATGTCGGGCGAAAACGCGGCCAGACTGTCCGCACGGTTCGCACGCGCCAGGATCGGGAACTGCGGCGTTTCATTGAAGTCGGCGTTGTAGAGCCGATTGCGCTGACTCAGCAACACCGGCCACGCTTCACCGTCCGGCACGAGGCCTGTGTTCGCATCACGCGTCAACGTGATGGTGCTGCCCGGATTGGCGCCAAAGACGCCGGTGAACACACCCATACCCTGACGTTCGTACGCCACCGACCATCCGGCACGCAGCGTCGCCTGATCCGGGTTGCCGAGGAGCGTCCGCAGCCAGCCTTCCTGCACGTTCGGCCGCCACGCGATGCTCACCGACGGGGCGATGTTGTTCCAGTCGGTCGAGTAGCCCTGGGTACCCGACGTCAGCTGCACGTACTCCACCTGTGACTTGCCCGACAGTTCGCCGGGCATGAAGAAGTTGCAGCGGTTGTAGATGTTCGTGTTGGCGCCGATGCCGGACAAGCCGCAGACGTCCGCCATGGTCACCGCGGACATGACGTCATTGGTCGCACGGAAGGGCATCTGCACGTCCCACCGCAGCCCGGCGGTGAACGTCAGGGTCGGCGTGACACGCCACGAATCCTGCGCAAAGGCGGAATACATGTCGATCCGGCCGGCGCGGGTGCGTGGCGCAAACGGCACGTACTTGTTGGTGACCGGGTCCAGGGCCGCCTGGCCTGTGACCGAGGTCACTCGTCCGGTCAACAGCGCGTACAGGTCACGCGCGTCGGCCAGCTGTCCACTGGAGGCGCTCGGGAAGTTCGCCGTGGTGAAGAGGCCAGCCGCAGGATCAAACTGCGTGCTCATCCCAATCTGGATGCCGGGCACCACCTGCTTGGCGTTTTCTTCCGCCGTGTTGCGGAGGAACTCGGCACCGAACTGGAAGCTGTGATTGCCGCGCTGCCAGCTCAAGCGGTTGGTCACCGTGTAGGTCGGTGAACTGCGCCAGCTGGGCGCGTTGGTCGCGTGCCAGTTGGTCAGTCCCATGTTCGACGAGAAGTCGATGGCGAAGCCACCCTGGTCCTCGAAGGTCTGGGGCCCGTTGCTCGTGTCGTCGCCGAAGTTCGACGCGCCGCCAAGCGCGGTGATGCCCATCGTCAGTTCGTTGACCACGTTTGTCGACAGTGTCGAACGCAAAGTCGCGGTGTAGCGCGGACGCGTCGAGCTGAAGAGGCGATAGTTCGGTGCGCCGGGGAACCGGGCGTCCACACCGTTCAGGTAGTCCGGATCACGTTCCGCGTAGATGAATGCCCATGTGCCGGTCAGCCGGTGGTTGTCGGTGATGTTGTAGTCGAGACGCACGGTCGGCTGGTGTTCAAACAGATTGCCGGGGCTCAGGTAGACATAGCTGTTGAGCATCGGGTCGGCCGTTTCGTTCACGGTGCCGGTGGACGCGGTCGCCGAGGCGATCTTCGCCAGCAGCGACGTGGTCGTCGGATCCAGCGACGTGATCTGTCCGTTGGCGGCGGCAAGCGCGAGCACGTTCACCTCGCGGGTCGTGCTGCCGACCGTGTACCGGAACCAGCCATCCAGCGCCCGCGGATGCAGGGTCGTGCGTGTACGCGTGAAGCTGTTCGGAAACCGGATCTGCTCGTAGTTGGCGAAGAAAAACGCCTTGCCGCGGCCGTCCAGAATGCCCGGGATGTAGATCGGACCACCCGCGCGCCCGCCGTACTGGTTCAGCTTGACGTCGTTCTTCGGCAGGTCGTTGATCTCGTTGAAGTAGTAGTTCGAGTTCAGGCTCGGATGCCGGAAATATTCATAGAGGCTCCCCGAGAAGCGGTTGCCGCCCGAACGCGTCTGGAACTGGATCTGCACGGCGCCCGAGCCGCCCTGCTGCACACCACCCGCCGCCATCGTCACCGTCACCGCTTCAACGGCGTCCTGCCGCGGCGTCACCGACGCAAAAAACCCGTCGGTCGAGCGGTTGAAGTTGTCGTTGTTGTTCACGCCGTCCATCGTGATCTGCACGAAGGACTCCGGCAGGCCGTTGGCGCGTGATTCGCGATTGGTGGTCGCCGTGTTGATACCGGGCAGGAACATGACCGCATTGATCGCGTTACGCGTGGGCGTCGGCATGCGGTTGAGCTGATCGGCATTCAGCGTGGAAGCCACGGTGGCCGTCTGCGTGTTGACGAGTTCACTGCTGCTGGTGACGTTGACCGTCTCGGTCAATTCGCCGACCTGCAATGTCATGTCGACCGTCGCCGGGGTGTCCAGCGCGATGCGCACGTTGTTGACCTGCGCGGTCTTGAAGCCCGAGAGGGCCGCCGTCACCGTGTACGTGCCGGCCTGCATCGCCGCGAACGAATACACGCCGCTGGCGTTGGTGATCGTTTCGAGTGTGGTACCGGTCGTGTTGTCCTTCACCACCACCGTGGCGCCTGGAATGACACCACCGGCCGAGTCCTTCACCACACCGGACAGCGTGGTGGTTGCCTGCGCGAACGCAAGGGTCGAACTGCCGGCAATCACGAGCACGGCCAGCAGCAGGCGCCTGACGTAACTAGTCATCTACATCCTCCTCCAAGCCGAATCACGCCAGATGGACACTGGTCACACCTCACCTGAATCGACTAATCGGGTCACGGTATCGCCCGAGGCAGGAGGCAACAATCCCGTAAACACAGGAGCCGGTTTTCGGCGATATACCGGGCATGTCCTCCAGTCATGAGGCGATGTCCGCTCTGAAGCAGGTCTCGCGTGCTACGATGCCGCGCCTCATGCATTCACTGGAACTGGCGACATCGGGGCGCGCCACCTGTCGCGGCTGCGGACACAAAATTGCTGCCGCGACCTTGCGACTCGGTGAAAGCGTCCCCAACACGTTTGCAGACGAGGGCGGCATGACCACGCACTGGTACCATCCGGTGTGTGGCGCGCTGAGACGGCCCGAGGCGTTTCTGGCGGCGCTTTCGGAGTCGCAGCATGGCGGGGCTGAAGCCCCGCCCCACGGTGAAGCCCCGCCCCACGGTGGAGCCCCGCCCTACGAGCCTCCCCGGGACACCCAGCCCGCGCAGGTCGACGAGAGCGGCGTGCTCCGGGCCGAAGCGGAAGCCGGTGTCGCCCACCATCGGTTGCCGCGTGTCAGCACCGCCAGCCTGGCCCCCACGGGCCGGGCGACGTGCAGGAGCTGCAAGGCGCTGATCGACAAGGGATCGTGGCGGATCGCGCTCGTGTATTACGAGGAGGGACGATTCTCTCCGTCCGGGTTCATTCACGCCGCCTGTGCCGGTGCCTACCTGGAATCTACGGACATCCTCTGGAGAATTCGCCACTGGTCTCCCGGATTGACCCCGGACGAGTTGGCGGATCTGGCGGCGGCCATTCGATGATGCGACTGCTGACCCGACTGCTGATTCTGGTGGTCGCTGTTGGCCTGGTGATCACGGGCCTGGGGTGGCTGCTTCCGGCCAACCATCAGGCCACCGTGTCTGCGCAGTTGCCGGCCCCTCCTCCGGCGGTCTTCAGGTACATCGAGGCGGTGGAGCGGTACCCGGACTGGCGTCCCGATGTGGAACGCGTCGAAGTCCTCGAGCCGGTGGACGGACGGACGCGTTTTCGGGAGCACGGCGAGTTCGGGCCCATCGTGTTCCGGATCGAACGCGTGGATGCCCCCACGTTCCTGCAGGTCCGGATCGACGATCCCGACCAGCCGTTTGGCGGCACATGGACGTATGTGCTCGTGCCTGATGGCGAGGGCACACGCCTGACCATCACCGAAGACGGCGAGGTCTACAACCCGCTGTTCAGGTTCCTGTCCCGCTTTGTCTTCTCACAGACAGCCACGATGACCACGTACGTGGAACACCTCCGCCAGGCGCTGACCGCTTCGCGCTGACACTGAGGACGTCAGCTGACCTGCAGCAGCGGGTGGCGCGCCAGCTTCGTGCGCGCGTCGCGCATGTCGTCACCGCGCAGTTCTCGCAACGCGGAGGTCACCAGCGAGCGCACCACCTTCTTGCGCCACACCAGTTCGAAGTCGGTGTTGTCCATGGGCTTCGCGAGCGGATACGCAGCATCGGCAACGGCTGCAATGACGTCATCGGTGAGCCGCGCGCCCGCGAGCGTCGTGCCGGCCGTCGGCACATCGAGCGGCCGCGAGGCGAGCGCGCCCAACACCACCCGCGCCTCCACCACGTGGTCTCCGTCAAACCGTGCGGCGGCCGCGACTGACGCCACGGGAAAGTCGAACGAGCCGCGGCGCCGCAGTTTCCAGTACGTCGAGCGCCATCCGTCCGTCGCCGGCAGATGCACGGACGTCAGGATTTCGTCGCGTCGGCGTGTCAGGTAGTGCATGCCGTCGTTGTTGTAGAGATCGGACAGGGCCACCTGGCGCGTTCCGGCGGCAGACACCAGCTCCACCGTTGCGCCAAGCGCGATCAGGGCGGGAGCCGTATCGGTGGACGATACGGCGAGACACCGGTCGCTCGACGTCGCGACCCAGCACGTGTCGCCATCCTTCTTCATGCAGAAGTTGATCGCCTTGCGCCACTCAAGTGTCTGGTCGTAATAGGTGCAGCGGGTGTCAAGACAGATGTTGCCGCCCAGCGTGCCCATGTTGCGCAGGTGGGGCGTGGCAATCTGCGCCGCCGCCTGCCACAGACCGGCGTACCGCGCGCGAATGTCCGCGTCATGCACCAGGGTCGTCAACGTCACCGCGGCGCCGATGTGCGCGCCGTCCTGTCTGGCAATCCCCCGGAGCGCCTCGATGCCGCGCAGGCCGATGACCGTCGCCGGCGTCTGCTGGCGGCGTTTCATGTTCGGAATGAGATCCGTGCCGCCGGCCAGCACCATCGTGTTGATCGGATCCTCGGCGAGCCACGCGGCGGCGTCAGCGACCGAACGCGGCGCGCGATAACGATAAGCAGGCAGGCGCATCATGATGTGGACTTCTCCCAGGCGGCCTTGGCGGCACGGGCTTCCACGCCCGCGTCCACACGTGCATTCTTCGGACGATCCGGATCGTTGCTGGCGCGCCCGTCACCTCCCGCCCACGGCGGCGTGACCTTGAGCACCTCGGGCCACGGCACCTCGGGAAACGACGACGGTCCCGAGCGCGCGGGTTTGCCCGCGGCTTTGGCTTCCAGTGCGCGCAGGATCTTCTCGGGCGAAACCGGAATCGAATCGACACGTACGCCTACCGCGTCGTAGACCGCGTTGGCCACCGCCGGCATCATCGGCAGCAACGGCCCCTGCCCGACCTCCTTCGCGCCAAACGGACCGGCGGGGTCCGGATGTTCGATCAACTCAGTGAACACCTCGGGCATGTCGAGGCTCGTGAGGCTCTTGTATTCGAGGATGGACGGGAACTTGTGGACGATGGCGTTTGAGAGCTTCGGTGGCAGACGCCGGAACGCCTGTTCTTCCATCAGCGCCTCACCGAGCCCCATGTAGACGCTGCCCTCAACCTGACCGCGCACGAGTGTCGGGTTGAGCGCCCGGCCGATGTCGTGCGCAATCCATACACGCGGCACCGTGACCCAGCCCGTCTCCGGATCCACGTCAACCTCGACGACCGCGGCGGTGTACGAATACGTCGGCGACGGGCCAACACCGCCCCCCTTGAAGCGTGCCGGCGACCGCGGCGGCGTGTAGGAGCCGGTGGTGCCCAGCGTGCCGAACTTCGCTTCTGCCATGCAGACGGCTTCCTGGAACGAGCAGCCCTTCTCTGGATCTTCGGCGTCGAACACACGGCGGTCGGCAAAGACCAGGCGGGCCTTGGGAATATCGAGCTTGGCGCTCACCCCTTCGGCGATGAGGTCACGCGCACGTTCGGCGGCCTGGATGGCCGCGTTGCCCATCATCAGCGTCACGCGGCTCGAGTACGAACCAAGGTCCACCGGCGTCAGGTCGGTGTCACCGGTGACCGCGCGAATGTCGAACGGATCGATGCCGAGGATCTCCGCCACAATGCCCACCAGCACATCGTCGGATCCCTGGCCGATTTCCGTGGCGCCGCAGAACACGGTGACGCCGCCGGAACGATCGAGTTTGATCTGCACGCCGGAGTGCGGGAGGTCGTTCCAGTTGATGGGCAGTCCCGCGCCAGACAGATAGGACGAACAGGCGAGACCGACGCCGCGGCCGTACGGCAGCTTGCCGTGTTTCTCGCGCCAGCCGGACTTCTCCACGACCGAGCGAATGCAGTCGGCCAGGCCAATCGTGCGTACCCGCAGGAAGTTGGCGGTCAGGCTGTCGGGCGGCTGCACGATCTGCAACCGGAGGTCAGCCGGATCGATCGACAGCCGCTCGGCGATCTTGTCGAGCTGGACCTCCTGGCCGAACCGCGACTGCGGCGTGCCGTGTCCGCGCTTCGGACCGCACGGCGGCTTGTTGGTGAAGGTCCGGCAGCCGCGGAATTTGTACGCCGGAATGTCATAGGTGACCGTCTGCAGCGCGCCGGTGTAGAAGGTGCTGGCGACGCCGTACGAACCGTACGCGCCGCCATCGAGCAACGTCTGCAGGTCCAGGCCGGTAATGCGACCGTCGTTGGTGACACCGGTGCGGAATCGCATCAGCACCGGATGCCGCCCGCGATGGCAATAAAACACTTCCTCGCGATTAAGCGCAATCTTCACCGGGCGATCGAGCCGCATTGCGGCGTAGGCCACCACGATCTCGTGGTTGAACGGATCACTTTTGCCGCCAAACCCGCCGCCGTTGGGAGTCGCCACCACGCGGATGTGCGCCGCCGGCCGCTGGAGCGCCTTGGCCAGCGCGCGGTGCAGATAGTGCGGCGTCTGCGTGCTTGAGTAGACGACGAGTTTGCCGTCCGGATCCTTGATCGCAACGGTGGCATGCTGCTCGAGCGGCAGGTGGGTGTTGCCCTCGAAGAAGAACAGGTCGTCAAAGACGTGGTCGGCGGAATCGATGGCGGCGTCCACGTCGCCGAACTCCAGCGCCACGGCCTTGTGCACGTTGCCGAAGTCACCGTAGTCGTGAATGCGCGGCTCGGGATGTGCGAGGCTCTCGGCCGGGGACGCAATCGTGCGCAGCGGCTCGTACTCCACGTCGATCAGTTGCACCGCCGCATCCGCCGTCGCCTCGTCCACCGCGACGACTGCGGCGACCGGATCGCCGACAAACCGGACCACGTCCCGGCACAGGGCGTGTTCGTCGTGACTGACCGGCAGGATGCCGTAGGCGATGGGAAACTGCTCGCCCGTCAGCACCAGATGTACACCCGGCATGGCTGCGGCCCTGGAGGTATCCACCTTCAGGATTCTGCCGTGCGGGATCGTCGACCGCAGGAGCCGGCAGTGCAGCATACGGGGGAAGGACAGGTCGTCAGCGAACCTCGTCTGCCCGGTGACCTTGGCCCGGCCGTCAACTCTGCGACGCGCTCGTCCGATCTGGCGCATCGTCATCGCGCCGCTCCTTGCCGCCCCTGGCCGCCCCGAGCCGCTTCCTGCACCGCTTCTACGATCTGTTGGTAGCCCGTGCAACGGCAGAGGTTGCCGGACAGGGCTTCTTTGATGAGTTCCGGCGAGGGATCCGGTTCGCGATCCAGAAGAGCCTTGGCGGTGATGAGAATGCCGGGCGTGCAGTAGCCGCACTGCGAACCGCCGAGATCGGCAAAACACTCCTGCAGCGGATGCAGGCGCCCGTCCTCGACGAGGCCTTCGACGGTCAACACGTCGCGCCCCTCACACTCATGCGCAACGAGCAGGCACGACAGCACCGGCTGTCCGTCCACCAGCACCGCACACGCGCCGCACTCACCAAGTTCACACCCGTGTTTGGTGCCCGTCAGCTGCAGGTCTTCCCGCAGCACCTCGAGGAGCGTCTTCGCCGGATCCACCAGCGTCTCCGCCGGCTCGCCATTCACGTGCATTCGCAGGGGCAGCTTCGTCATCTCACCACCTCGTCATCCCGCCATCTCGCCATCTCGCCACCTCGGCATTCTCACGCGAGCCCCGCCACCAGGTACCGGGCCAGCGCGGTGCCCACCTCGTCTGCCGAGTGACTGCCCTCGGGCCTGAACCAGAGCACGGTCATGTTGACGGCGCCAAGCATGGCGCGGGTCACAAGCGCCGGCGAGGTCGTCGAAAACTCCTTGCGGCGCACGCCCAGCGACACCAGCGCACGCAGCGCGCGTTCATACCTGTCCCGCTTGGCGACGATTCTCACGCGCAGGGGCGGCGGCAGGGCGTCTACCAGCAGGTGCGCCGACGCGCCGTCCACTTCTCCCAGCAGCGTCAACACGTGTATGCGCAGCACCTGTTCAAGGCGCGCCGCCACAGGGTCGGAGGCACGGCGGGCACCCCCGACCGCCGCCAACATGGAGTCGAGCGCGCGATCCTGACAATAGAAGAGGATCTCGTCCTTGCCTTTGAAGTAGTAGTAGAGGTTCGCGGGCGACAGGTCCGCGGCCGCCGCAATCTCCCGCATGCCGGTATCGGCCACACCACGGTCACGGAAGAGACGGGCGGCCGCGCGCAGAATCACGTCGCGCTGCGCATCCCGCTTCCGTTTCGAACGGTCGTTCGAACTTCGAACCACGGTTCCATTGTAAATGGGGAAACGGGGGAATGGGGGAATGGCGCGGGGTCCGCTACAATCCTGCATCATGTCCACTTCCCACTTCCGTCGTCTTGGCGTGAGCTCCCTGCTGCTGGTCGCGTTGGCCTGGCCCCTGACGTTGACGCCGCGTGCGCAACAGGCGCCGGCTGCACCATCGGCCGCAGCATCAGTCCCGAAGGACTTGAAGCCGCTGCTGCTGCCCCGCCAGAGCGAAATGCGGATTCCGGTGCAGTGGTACACAGCGGACCGACAGACGTTGTCGCAGAACTACATGCCCGCAGCGGCCGGCGGTGGCCGCGGGGGTGGTCGGGGCGGACGCGGCGGCGCACAGCCACCAGCAGCGCCGGAGACGCCGGCCGTCACAGCGCCGTCTGTGAGCCGCAACCGCATCGCCCGGCTGAAGCGGCTCGACATGGACTGGCAACTCGCCCTGTCACGGCTTGACGCCTCGACCATGTCGGCCGCGGCACAGGCGGACCTCGCCGAACTGAAAAAGTCGATTGCCGCCAACCTTGCCGAACTGGACACGGATGCCCGCGCGCTGGCCGCCTTGACGCCGCTGCTGCCGTTTGCGGCCGACCTCGTCGAACTGTATGAAGCGCGCGTGCGCGTGGAACCGATGCAGGCACAGGAGGCTGCGGGCCGGATCACCGCCGCGCACAAGTCGATCGCCGCGACTCGGGCAAAGATGGAATCGGGTGCCGTCCGAATTGCCCCCGCACTGGCCGGACAGACCGCCGCAGCCCTCGATGCCATTCGGTTCGCGATGAACGACTGGTACACCTTCTATAACGGCTACGACCCGCTCTTCACGTGGTGGATGAACCTGCCGTACGGACATCTCACCCGCGAACTGGAGGCCTACACGACGCTGCTGCGGTCGACCGTCATTCCCGCGAATCAGACCAACGCCGGTCACACGCCGGTTGACGCCACCATCGAACCGGTGGCGCCACCGCGCCGCCCGTCCGTACCGGACCTGCAGTACCTGATGGCATTACCGCAGGACGAGACAATTCAGATCGTCAACACGTTCAGAGGCGCTGGGGCCGCCGGTGGCCGCGGGCGTGGCGGAGCGCCGCAGCAGGAACGCGATGTCGCATTCCATGAAGCGTGGCTGGCCGCCCTCAAGACACTCGACTTCAACACGCTCAGCCGCAACGCGCAGGTGAACTACCTCGCAATCAAACGCATCTGTGAGCAGCAGATCGCCCGCGCCCGGTTCGTGCCGCCGGCCAACATCCCGCGCAAGACCGACACCAGCGGGATCGAAGGCGCCGCGCGAGGACGCGACGGCCTGATTCTCGACCTGGCCGACGAGATGATCCCGTACTCGCCGGAGGAACTGATCGAACTCGGCAACCGCGAGTTCGCCTGGACGGTGGCCGAGATGGAGAAGGCGTCCATCGAACTCGGGTTCGGCACCAACTGGATGCAGGCCCTGGAGCACACCAAGAACACCGCGGTCCCGCCCGGCGAGCAGCCGCAGATGATTCAGGGCCTCGTGCACGACGCGGCGGACTTCCTGATCTACAACGACCTCATCACGATCACCCCGGTCAACCGTGAGGCGCTGCGCATGGGCATGATGTCGCCGGAACGCCAGCTCGTGAATCCGTTTTTCACCGGCGGCGCAATCATCAGCGTCTCCTACCCCACCGACACGATGGAGTACGACCAGCGCATCCAGAGCATGCGCGGCAACAACCCCGGTTTCTCAAACGCCACGGCCGGCCACGAGATGATCCCGGGCCACAACTACACGGCCTACATGGGCCAGCGCCTCAACGGGCACCGCGCGAACCTCGGCATCTCCACGCCGTTCTACGGCGAAGGGTGGGCGCTCTACTGGGAGACGATGTTCTGGGATCTCGGCTTCCACGACACGCCGCACAAGAAGATCGGCGCGTTGTTCTGGCGCATGCACCGCGCTGCCCGCATCGTGTTCTCGTTGAAGTTCCACATGGGTCAGTGGTCGCCGCAGGAGTGCGTGGACTTCCTGGTCAACGAAGTGGGCCATGAACGCGAGAACGCCATCGCTGAAGTGCGCCGCTCCTTCCAGGGGAACTACGGTCCGCTCTACCAGGCAGCGTACCTGCTCGGTGGACTCCAGCTGCGCGGTCTGAAGAAGGAGCTCGTCGACTCCGGCCAGATGACCCTCAAGCAGTTCCACGACGCGGTGGTGCTCCAGGGTTCAATGCCGTTCCCGCTCACGCGCATGGCGATCTCGACGATGCCCCTGTCCCGCGACACGAACCTCGACTGGAAGTTCTACGGGGACATTCAAGTGGGGAAATGAAAGAAATGAGGAAATGAGCGATGACTCACTCATCCTTAACGACCCACGTCCCGACGGCCTTGTCGTGCCAGCCCTGATGCTCGGGATCACGCAGGATCCACAAGACGCCGATGCCGAGTGCGGCAAATGACAGGACTCCTGTCAGACCGCGCACGATGGCGTCCGCGGCTTCGAAGGGACGCCCATTCGTCTTGACGATCTTCAGTCGCATGATCGTGCCGCCGATCGTCGTGCCCTTCCACGTCCAGAACGCAATGAAGTAGATCAGCAACAGCGGCAGGTACGACTCACCGTAGCGAGGCAACAGCCATCCTTCCAGCCCTTCATGCAGGACGCCGATCATCAGGACGTCCAGGCCAAAGGCTGCCGCGCGTTCAAGAAAAGAGGCGAAGGCCACACCGGATGGCGCATGAGATGCGGGTGGCGTGGATGGTCCAGGTGCCGCCGTTGGCGCAGGTGGCGCAGGTGGCATCGGAGGTGCAGGAGCTGGAGGTGGCGTCGACGCCCCCACACCACCGGGCTTTTTGGGCGATTCCTTGCGCCACGCCGACAGGAACGCCATGACGGCGGCGCCGAGGCCGAAGACACCAATGAGGCCCCACGTCACCAGGCCCAGCAACGGCACCATGTAGACGAGCGTGATCAGCGCAAATCCGATCGCAAACGAACGCAGCGCCTGCGGGCGCGACTCCGCATCATCGGGCGCGATGACGCTGTTGCCAATCCAGCGGAAGACGCTCACGCGCCCCACCACGCCGGCCACCACCAGCGCGCACAGGAAAAAGGGAATGACGATGATGCCGATGATGGAGACGCCAAGCAGTCCGGCAATGGGCGCCCAGAGCAACAGCGTGAGCAGTCCCACGATGAATGCCCCGAACGGCCGCCGCGCCAGGACATCGGCCGTGGCGCGCACCGGCTCGTGCATCAGGAGGTTGACCAGCAGGTAAACGAGCAGGAAGAACCCGACCATCAACCAGACCCACCCGACCGACGGCACAATCGGTCGCCCCCACAGCAGACCGGAGGTGAGCCAGGGCATGAATCTCTGTAACGTCGTGCCCAGCAGCGGCGTCCCGATCACGACGTGCTCGCCGCCGAACACAAACCCCGGAGGCAGGTGTGCGGTCGTGCCGACAACCACGACATCCGCGCGCACAAGCGCCCCAGGGGCAATCGAGGCTTCCCCGCCAACCAGAATGAGTGACCCGTCGATCACCGCGGTCGGTTCCAGCCGCGTGTCACCCAGCACCACGACGAGATCGCCGTCGATCCGGCCACCGATGCGCGCCGTGCCAAACACCACCGCCACATCACGCGCTGAATCATTCGCGCGCAACTGGAAGTCCTGCCCGAGACGGAACACATTGTGCCGATACCGCCACGGCGGCAGGGGACCGAACTCGCGCTCCCAGGCTTCCCGATCCTGCGTCGCCGTCGTCGGCGCCGTCGGGTCAGTCACGGGCGGTTGTTCGGCTGACACGCCGCGAGCATCACCCTGCGCTTGAATCACCACCGCGGGAATGGCTGACGCACCCGCCGTCAACCCCATCACACACAACGCCAGCCACACGATTCGTCGAGTCATCGGACCATCTCCGTCACATCGTCGGTGCCAAACACCACCCGACTGACCAGCGCGGCACACGTGCCGGCCATCAGCAGCAAGGCCGTCACGGTCACCAGGAACGTGCCCATCACGGGCTGCCACACGGCCCGCGCCACCACCACTGCCGCGCGTATGAGGGACACATCGGATTCAAATGCCGGGGACGACGACAGGGTCGTCCAGCCCAGGGCACCGACCGCACACAACAACACGATTCCCAGTGCCGATCCGACCTGCGCCCAGAGTGGCCAGTCGAACCAGGTGTAGTCCCGCCGCTGCAGCCGCGCGGCGACGGCGGCCATCACACGCGGTGCGAGTGTGCGTGGTGCCCGCGGCAACGGCAGGGCGCGCAGTGCACGACCGAGGTCGTCGTGCCGCACCACCGGCTCATCGTCATGCGCCTGCATGGGAGCTCCTTGCAAAGCCGGCCGCGGTCAGCGCCTCGCGCAGGGCCTGCCGGCCCCGGTGAATATCGCTCTTCACTTTGCTGAGCGGCACGGACAGCCGATCGGCAATCTGCTGGTAACTCAGCTCGTCGAAATAAAACAGCACGATCGGCACTCGCTGATGCGCAGGCAGCGTCCTGAGCGTCGACTCCAAGACCTCGACGACCTCCTCCGGACCTGACGGACCTGACGGACCTGAAGGACCTGACGGACCCGTTGGACCCGAAGAACCCGATTCCATTTCGCTGAAGAGGCGCCAGCGATTGCGATAGCGGTTGAGGTGGTTGAGGCACTGGTTGGTCGTCACCGTCTTGAGCCAGCCGGGCGCAGACGGGTTCCCGACCACGTCGTCAAATCGCTCAAATGCCTTCATAAACACCGTCTGTGCCACGTCTTCTGCCTCCGCCGGATTGGACAACAGCCGCAGGGCCGTCCCGTAGACGAGGTCCTGGAACTCCAGGACAAACGCCTCGAATGCCGCGGCGTCGCTCACGAGCGCCTCATCACTGGACAAACACGGCAGGCGAAAGAAAGTTGCATCGGTGGTCGTAATTGCGGGTGTCCGTTACAGTACACGGCAGCAATCCAGCTACAGGAGACTGGTCGAATGGCGATGAAGTTCTGGCGACAGGTGTGTGTGGGGGCGGTGCTGGTGGGAACAGCTGCGGCGACGATGTTCGCCGTCCCGGCCGTGGGATTCCAGGCACCACAACAGGCTCCGGCCGAAGACGTGCCGTCCGACCTTCGCCCGCTGCTCGCGCCGCAGCAGAGCGAGATGCGCCTGGTGGTGCAGCGGTACAACATGGACCGGAACACCCTGAACGGCAACTACCTGCCCGGCGCCGGGCGGCAGGGCGGCGCGGGTCGTGGGGGTCGAGGCGGCCGTGGCGGCGATGCCGGTGCGGCGGCGCCTGCGCCTCAGGCTCCGGGATTTACGGTGTCGGTCTCTCCCAACCGTATCGCCCGGCTCAAGCGCTTTGATCTCGACTGGCAGTCTGCCCTCGCGGGCCTGGACCCGGCGTCGCTGAGTCCCGCGGCGCGAACCGAGTTGTCCGATCTGAAAGCGACGATCACGGCCAACCTCACGCAATTGGACACGGATGCGGCCGCCATCCACGACATCGCTCCGCTGATCCCGTTTGCCGCCGATGTGATCTCCGTCGTGGAGCATCGGATGCGCATGGGGGACATGGACGCCCAGGCGTCGGCCGGAGCGATCGATCGGATCACCAAGACGCTGCGCGCGTCGCGAGCGGCCCTGGAGGCCGGGGCTACAGGCGGAACCGGCACGAACGCGCTCCTCGCATCAGCCACACAGGCCCGCAACGCGGCGGATGCAACCGACGCGATGCGCGCGGCGTTGACCGAGTGGTTCAACCACTACAACACGTTCGACCCGCTGTTCACCTGGTGGGTGCCCATGCCGTGGGCGCACCTGGAGAAGGCCATGACGGACTACTCGGCGTATCTGCGCACCGCCGTCGCGCCCGCCAACCAGACGGCCCCGGCACGCCCGCCCGTGACGCCCATTGCCGCGGCGACTGCACCAGCGATGTCGAGTGTGCCCGACCTGAAGGAGATCATCGCGCTGCCGGCCGACGAGATGCTGCCGGTGGTGCAGCGCTTCCTCGGAAGCGGCGGTCGTGGGCGAGGCGCAGGTGTCCAGCGGTCGCCCGACTATTACAAGCGGTGGCTCACGGCGCTGCAGACACTGGACTTCGATCGTCTGAGCCGCAACGCCCAGGTGGACTACCTCTTCATCAAGAAACAGTCGGAACTCGAGATTGCGCGCGCGGCCTTCCGCCCGGATCCCAATCCGCCGCGCAAGCAGGACGACAGCGGCATTCCCGGCGCCGCGCGAGGCAGGGATGGGCTGATCTTCGATCTCGCCAACGAAATGATTCCGTACACGCCAGAGGAACTCATCCGCCTTGGCGAACGCGAGTTTGCCTGGACCGTGCGTGAGATGGAAAAAGCCGCGCAGGAGATGGGCCTCGGCAACGACTGGAACGCCGCCGTCGAACGCGTCAAGAACATGTACGTCGCGCCGGGCCGCCAGCCTGAGTACGTGCGCGACCTGCTGTTCGAGGCCGTTACCTACCTGCGCAACAACGCCCTCATCACGGTGCCGGCAGTGGCGAGCGAATCGTTCCGCATGGTGATGTTGTCACCCGAGCGGCAGCTCACGGCGCCGTTTTTCCTCGGCGGCTCCCAGATTCTCGTCGCGTTCCCGACCAACACGCAGGAGTACGACACACGCATGCAGGTGCTGCGCGGCAACAACAAGTACTTCTCGAATGCCGTCGCCCACCACGAGATGATCCCGGGCCACAACCTCGTCGGGTTCATGGGCCAGCGCTTCAACGGCTACCGAGCCGGGCTGGGCAGCACGCCATTCCTGGGCGAAGGTTGGCCGCTGTATTGGGAGACCATCCTCTACGACAAGGGTTTCCACGACACGCCGGAGAAGAAGGTCGGCGCGTTGTTCTGGCGCATGCACCGCGCGGCGCGCATCGTGTTCTCACTGAAGTTCCACATGGGCCAATGGTCGCCGCAGGAGTGCATCGAGTTCCTGGTCAACGAAGTCGGACACGAACGCGACAACGCCACCGCCGAAGTGCGCCGGTCCTTTGGCGGCCAATATGGCCCGCTCTATCAGATGGCCTACCTGGTTGGCGGCCTGCAAATTCGCGGCATGAAACGCGAAGTGGTCGACTCAGGGATGCGCACCGAGAAGGAATTCCACGACGAAATCATGCGGCAGGGCTCGATGCCCGTGGCCTTCCTTCGCCTCGCGGTTTCAAAAATGCCACTCAGCCGTGACATGAATGTGGACTGGAAGTTTTATGGTGACCTCAGTTCGCAATAAAGCGCGTTCGTGTCGGTCACAATGCGCTAAAGGCCGTTTGGAACAAAATCTTGTAAGTACTTCATTGACAATGAGTTAGCTCGTCAATAGAGTACCCGCCAGATCGGACGGCCCCGCGGCCGTCCCCAACGCAAGGAGCGTTCCCGTGTCGACTCGCACTCGTCGTCGTCTCATCTTCTGCGTCGTGGTAGCCGCGCTGACTCTTCCGGCCGACTTCATCCTCATCAAGGCCATGACTACCGGCGAAGTCCAGTCCGCATCGAGTTGGGCGCAGGCGCTCAGCGACCGGCAGGTCGACCTGGCTGCCAGACAGATTCAGGACTACCCATTCGCGTATCGCAAGGAAATCCTCCGACGCCTGCCTTCCAACGAAGCCCGCGCGCAGGTCTGGATTGACCACATCACGTCCTATCGGGACTCGCACCCGGAACTGTCGTCCGAACAGGTGGATGCCCTGAACGCGGCCATCGAAGTCACACGGCTCACGTTCGCCGCCATGGATGGCGACGGTCGCGAAAACGCTCGCGCCGCCACACGCATCGTCGCGGAGCGCGTGACGGAGTTGTTTGGCCCGGACGTGGCTGACTACCTGATGCACCGCCTCGGCAACCGCCAGACGTTGATGCTGGTCAATGCGGCACCGCTCCACCTGCGGCTCACCGACTGGGTGCGGGCGAAGTTCGTCGTGCAGGCCGAGTCTGCAGGTGACTGCTGGTGCAGCCTCGACTGGGGCTGTGACGTGATGTCGATGACCTGGTGTGATGGCTCGAGCAATTGCACGGTAGATGACTCGTGGCCCGCCTGCGGCTGGTTGCTCAATGACGCCTGCGACGGCGTGTGCAAGGTCGGCGTCCAGACCTAACCCATCGTGGCTCCCGCGTCCGACGCGGTGATCAGCCGCGTCATCAGTGCAGTCATCGTGTTGTGCCTCGCAGGGCTGGCGGCTTCCGTCGCCCTGTCAGTCAGCCCCTCTCTTCGGCAACGGGCCGGCATCGAACCAGCGCCGCTGCCACCGGCGTACGCGGTGGG
Source organism: Acidimicrobiia bacterium (assembly GCA_045862915.1). GTDB lineage: Bacteria > Acidobacteriota > Vicinamibacteria > Vicinamibacterales > SCN-69-37 > SYFT01. The sequence continues at coordinate 95,070 of BTVE01000004.1, read as the reverse complement.
AGAAGTCATTGATGTCGATCCTGCCCTGTATCGCACCACGCGATACACGCTGCTGGTGATGGCGCGGAGCACGTGCGGCGCGTGTCAGCAGAGCCGGCATGCGTATGCGGAGTTTGTCCGCCTGGCAGCTGCCGCCGGCATCCCGTCGCGGTTGACGACCACCGAACGTGAACGTGGCCCCGAAGTGGCGTTTGCCGCCGACATGGGCATTCCCGCTGACGCCGTGTCTGTCATCGACGCCAGCCAGCTGCGCGTCACCCATGTTCCACTGTTGTTCCTGATAGACTCCACCGGCGTGATTCTGCACCTGTGGCCTTCGATTCCCGACGACGCGCAGACCGCAGACGTCCGACAGACCTTGCGACTGCTCGCGAAAGGTGTTGAATGAACGCGATCGTGTGGTTGCTGTCCATGCTGGGTGGCCTGTGTTTGTGCCTCACCGGATGGGGTGCGACGCGCGGCGCCACCAGGCATCGGGACGGCCGTCGACTCGACATTCTCCTCGCCGTCGTTGGGCTTCTTCTGATCTCACCACTCCTCGCCGGGTTGTGGCGTGGTCGTCTGATCATCATTCCTCTCGCTGCTGGTGTCTTCCTTCCGTACTTTCTCCTCCGCCTGATTCAGCATTTCCGGGAAGTCCCGCGGGCCGTTGTCGCGCTGGGTCTGTCTGCTTCAGGGGGACTCACGGTGCTGATCACTGCGACGTCACTTCCCTCGCCGGTGTGGCTGTCTTCACTCGTCTCCACATACGCCTTTGTCGGATTGTTGCTGGCTGCGGTCTCTTTCACGTATGAGTCACGCCGTTCTGGTGGCGTGACAGCTCGCCGACTGGTCCTGGCCGCCGTTGGCGCGTGGGGATTGATGGGTGTGCACCTTGTCGTTGGCGGCGCCCTCGTTCTTGACGTAGCGTCGGAAACAGCGGCCCTCATCAATCGCACCCTGTCCAGCGTGGCCCAGATCGCCTTCTACCTCGCCTTCGCCACACCGCGATGGCTGCGCAAGTCCTGGCAACGCGACGAACTCGGCCGGTATCTGGTGGACACCGCCGACCGCGAAGCTGAAGAACGGGGCCGACATGCCGCTGCAGATCTGCTCCGCGCGGCACAACGTGGTGCCGCCGGGTCGGCCGTGTTCGTGGCGATTCGCGACTCAGTGACGAGCGAAGACGTCACCGTGCGGGCCGCGACGAACCGGAGCCTGGAAGGCACGGTCCTCGATGCCGAGGCCGGACCGGCCGACATCGCCTTCCGAGTCGCGGAATCCTCAATCGTGCCGCTGTCCGCGCTGGACGGGCGCCTGCGTGACGGGCTGAAACGGACAGGTACGTCGGTACTGCTGGCGCCGATTTCCTCATCAGTCCGCCGCTGGGGCGTCGTCGGCGTCGTGCAGCGGCATGGGTCGCTTTTCCCGAACGACGACCTGCGGCTGCTCGAGCAACTCGGCTTGTATGCGGGCGGCATTCTCGACCACGGGCAACTGGTGACCGAGGCGCGTGAGCGGGAGCGGCGCGCGGCGGACCGGCGCCTCCGTGAGGTTGAGCAACGCATGAGCCTGATGCTCGACACGATCACGGACTACGCCATCCTGATCGTCGATCACCACGGACACATCGTGAACTGGCCTGTCGGCGCCGGCGCGGTGTTCGGTTATGCCGAAGCCGAGGTCGTCGATACCCCGGCGGCCCGCCTCTTCGGGATGTCGGAAGACGTCTTTCTCGGCGTGCTGGCCGAGGCGGCGCGTGCCGGTGGCGTGATGCGCGAACACGAGGGCACACGGCACGACGGCACAAAGTTCATTGCGCTGTCGCACATCCGCCGGCTCGAACCCGGGCCCGATGACCTGCAGGGCTTTGTCGCCGTCACCCGCGATGTGACCGAACGTCGTGAACTGGAAGAACGCCTGCGCCAGGGTCAGAAGATGGAAGCGCTGGGCCGTCTGGCCGGCGGCATCGCACACGACTTCAACAACCTGCTCACCGCCATCCTGGGCTACGCCGACTGCCTCGACAACGACCTGCCAGCCGCCGACACCGAACGTCGCGACTACGTGCAGGAGATTCAGAAGGCGGCGACGCGTGCGGCCGGACTGACGCGGCAGCTGCTGGCCTTCAGCCGACATCAGGTCGTGCAGCCGACCGTCATCGACCTGGCTGCCGCCATCGACGAACTCATGCCGATGCTGCGGCGGCTCATCGGTGAACACATCGAAGTCGTCGGAGAAACCGTCGGCACCATCCCGCCCGTGCTCGCGGATCGCTCGCAGATGGAGCAGGTACTGCTCAACCTGGCGGTCAACGCGCGCGACGCCATGCCGAAGGGCGGACGGTTGCTGGTCCGGCTGTCGCTGCACATCGCCGAAACGCCGCGCAACGCGTCGGGACTTGGCGCGGGCGAATGGGTGCGACTCGACGTGCAGGACACAGGCGTCGGCATGGATGCCGCAACCCGCGCACGTATCTTCGAACCGTTCTTCACCACCAAGGAATTCGGCAGAGGCACGGGACTCGGGCTCGCGACCGTCTACGGCATCATCCGCCAGATGGGCGGCGTCATTCACGTCGAGAGCGCGCCGAACGAAGGCTCGACCTTCAGCGTGTTCCTGCGCCCCACCAAGTTGCTCGCGGTCGAATCGGGGGTCGTCTCCGAGGCCTCGGCGCCCGGAGGTTCGGAGGTACTCCTGCTGGTTGAAGACGAGCCCGGGGTCGCCAAGCTGCTGCAACAGATGCTTCAACGCCACGGGTACCAGTTGCTCGTCGCCGACAATGCCGCGCGCGCCCTGGAGGTTGCCGCCTCGGCCAAGCGGATCGACATGGTCATCAGCGACGTCGTGATGCCGGGCGGCAGCGGACCGGCCATGGTGCAGGAACTGCGCGTCTCCAGACCGGGACTCCGGACGTTGTTCATCTCGGGTTACGCCGACGGCGTGCTGTCGAGCGAAGGCCTTCCCGCCGACGCACACTTCCTGCAGAAGCCGTTCACGGCCATCGACCTGCTCATCAAGCTGCGGCACATCCTGACCGGGCAGCGTTAGCAGGTGCTGGACCATAATGAAGGCCGGGTATGGCCCTTCTTGACTACGCCGTCATCGGCGTTTACCTGCTGCTGCTCATTGCGCTGGGGTCCAGCTTCGCCTCGCGCCAGACCACGGCCTCCGAATATTTCCTGATCAGCCGCACGGTGCCATGGTGGGCCGTCTGCTTCACGGTGGTCGCCACCGAAACCAGCACGCTGACCTTCATCGGCATTCCGGCGCAGACCTATGCCGCGTCGGGCAACTTCGCATTCCTGCAACTGGCCCTCGGATACATCGCCGGGCGCTTCCTGATCTCCGCGCTGTTCATTCCGAAGTACTTCGCGCGCGAGTTACTGACGTCGTACGAGGTGCTGCACGAGCGGTTCGGCGCACCCGTCCGCAACCTGGGATCCGCGATGTTCCTCCTCACGCGCAGCGCTGCCGACGGCATCCGGCTGTTTGCCACCTCGGCGGTCGTGGCCACACTGGTCGGTGTTCCCGTGTGGGTGGCAATCGTCGTGCTCGGAGTCGCGATGATCGTGTACACGTTCTACGGCGGCGCCTCTGCCGTCATCTGGACGGACGTCATCCAGATGTTCGTGTATCTCGCCGGCGCGCTGATCGTGTTCTGGTTTGCCGTCGCCGGCCTGCCCACCGGACTCGCCGGCGTCTTTGACTTCGGCGCAGCCACTGGACGTTTTGACGTCTTTGATTTTGATCTGAACTTCTTCAGGGCCTACACCTTCTGGGCCGGCATCGTCGGCGGCATCACACTCACGCTCGCGACCCACGGCACCGATCAGTTCCTCGTACAACGCCTGCTGACGGCACGGTCACAGCGAGAAGCGCAATGGGGGCTGTCCCTGTCGGGCATCCTGGTCTTCCTGCAGTTCGGGCTGTTCCTGCTGCTCGGCGTGGCGCTCGCGGCGTTTTACCAGCAGGGCGCGGCGCCGGAGTTGTCTCGCGCCGACATGTTGATCCCGACATTCGTGCGCGACCATGTGCCGGTCGGCCTCGCGGGATTTGTGGTCGCCGCCATCGTAGCCGCCGCCCTCTCACCCTCCATCAACTCGCTCGCCGCCACGACCGTCAACGACTTCTACCTGAAGTACTGGAATCCGAAAGCCGACGATGCGCAGATGTTGCGCGTGGCACACCGCGCCACCGTCGTGTGGGGTGTGGTGCAAATCGCGATTGCGCTGCTGGCCACACGACTCACGCAGTCCGTGCTCGACGCCGGCCTGTCGGTCCTGGGTCTGGGCGCGGGACCGGTGCTGGGCGCCTTTCTGATCGCCTTGCTCCGTCGTCGGGTGCCCGCCATGCAGGTGGCCGGAGCGATGCTGGTGGCCTGGGTCACCGTGATCGCCACCTACACGTTCTCCCCCATTGCCTGGCCGTGGTATTCGCCGATCGGCGCGGGTGTCACCGTCGCCCTGTCGCTGCTGCCGCTGCGTGCCTCGGCCGCCACCGTGGCATCGGTGCTGCTGCTCCTGTCGGCAGCCTGTGGCCGTGACGAGGCGCCACCAGCGCTGGACCTGAGCGGGAGCATCGAAGTCTCGGTGGAACCCGTGCGCCTGAACGTACTGCGGTCAGCCGTCACCGCCAACGGCGAGATCGCCCCACATCCGGATGCCGACTTCGTGGTCTCCGCGTCGGAACTGGCGACGATTCAGGAACTGCCGGTGGAAGAGGGACAGGTCGTGCAGGCCGGCGACGTCCTCGTGCGTTTTGAGGTGCCGTCGCGCACCGCCGCCCTGCAGACGGCGACGCTGGAAGTGGCGCACGCCTCAGCGCAGGTGGAAGCCGCCCGCGCGCGTGTGATTGAACTCTCCGGCCTGCTCCAGCGCGGCCTGACACCTCGCATCGAGGTAGACAACGCCAAGTCGGCGTTGGCCGGCGCTGAATCGGCTCTGGCCGCCACAAAAGCCACGGTCAGCAGTCTGGAGGCGGCCGCGTCACGCGACATCGTGCGCGCGCGTTTCCCTGGTGTGGTCATCAAACGCTGGCACTTTCAGGGCGACACGGTCGTTGGAGGCCCGGGCGATCCCGTGCTGCGTGTGGCCGACCCCACACGAGTCCAGGTGGTCCTCGACGTGCCGATAGGGGACGCCGGCAAGCTGGTGCCCGGTCAACAGGCCACCGTCACGCCGCTGGGATTTGCGCCGGTGCAGACCAGTGTCCAGCAGATTGTCCCCGCGGCTCCGGAAGCGACAACCACACGTGTCGTGTTGCCGCTGCCCCTGGCCACCAATGCGATGGCCGCCGTCACCGGGACAGCGAATCCCGATGCTGAAGCCGGCACCCCGCCGGCGCAACCCGCGGTCGGCACGCCGGTCATTGGTGATGTGCTGGTCGCCGAAATTCCGGAAGCCGTGGTGATCCCCTCGCGCGCAATTCTGCGGGCCAACGGCGTCACCTACGTCCTGGTCGCCGGAGCCGACGGGCGGGTCGTGCGCAAAGACGTTCGTACGGGTCTCGGCACCCTCGAGTTGACGCAGGTGCTTGGAGGCCTCGAGGTCGGCGAACTCGTCATCACGACGGCGCTCACCGAACTTAATGAAGGTGACCGCGTGCGCTTCGTGCAGTAACGCGTCAGACGCGGGAGGTCAGCGGCAGACGGATCGTGGCCCGGCAACCGGGATGCGGCGTGCGATTGGCCAGCGTGATCGTGCCGCCGTGCGCTTCGGCAATCTGCCGGCTGAGCGCAAGGCCAATCCCCGAGCCGTTGGGCTTGGTCGTGAAAAACGGGACAAACAGGTTGGAGGTGTCCGGCAGTCCCTTGCCCTCATCGTCGATCGTGATCTCCACCCACTCACCGTCAGGGCGCCAGCCCACAGCCACACCGCCGCTGGTTTCGATGGACGCGTCGACGGCGTTGCGAACGATGTTGATGAGCGCCTGTTCGAGCTGATCCGAGTCGGCCACCAGGTCCACATCGGTCGACGGATTCACGACCACCGGCAGCCGCTTCTCCAACTCCACAATGCGCGACATCAGTTCACTGACGCGCAGCGGCCGCGGCTGCGGCTTCGGCAGCCTTGCCAGTTGCGCGTACGACCGCAGGAACCGCCCGAGCGCGCCCGAGCGCTCCTCGATGAGCGACAACCCCTGCGAGACTTCATCCTGACGCGGAAACGGATCCACACGATCAACGATGCGACGCAGCGAGTGAGCGATCGACTTGATCGGCGTCAGCGAGTTGTTGATCTCGTGCGACAACACCCGCACGATACGCTGCCAGGCCGCCTGTTCTTCTTCGCGCAGCGCCTGGGACAGGTCGGCAATGACGATGAGGTTGTGCGGCCGGCCGTCACGATAAAACATGGCGCGGCGCACTTCGTAGCGGCCCTGCCGGCCATCAAAGGCGCGGTCGACCAGGCGTCGCGGTTCCCCGGTCAGGTATTCGTTGACGCCGAGCGAGTCGGCGGACGACCCCAGCAGATCCGCCGAGGCGCGGCCAAAGAGGCGTTCACCGGCCTTGTTGACAAGCAGGAGCTGGTGTGTGGGATCAAACGCGAACACGGCGACGCCGATCTCTTCCATGACGTGCGTCAGCAACACCGTGGATTCCACGGCTTCGGTGCGTTGACGCTGGAGGGTTGATCCGAGGTCGTTGACCTCACGCATCACCATCGCCATCGTGCTGCCGCTGCGCGCGCTGAGCCCACGAATCGAGTAGTCGCCTTCGCGGAGTGCACCGAGAAGATTGGCAATCAGGTTGAGCGATCGGACGACCATCTGCCGCGCGGCGGAGGCGGCCATGAGCCACGCCAGCAACACGACGACCGAGAGGGTCCAGCGCACCTCGGGCGTGAGATCGAGCCGCCACAGGAAGTAGAGCGACACACACACGGCCGGGGCGCCCCCGGCCAGCACCAGCAGCGTCAGTCCCAGTTCGAGATTGCGCGCCTGCGGCGCTCCACGTCCGCTCATAACCCGAAGTACTGCAGACGTCTGTAGAGCGCGGACCGGCTCACTCCCAGCTGCTCGGCCGCTTTGCGCACGTCACCGTTGTGTTTGGCGAGTACCTTCTGGATGAACTGCTTTTCGGACTGCTCGAGCGTCATGTCCTCGACCGCCGGCCCGGAGGACGCAGCGCCACCCTGCAGCCCGAGGTCCTGAGCCGTGATGTGCGACGACTGCGCCATCAGCACCGAGCGTTCAATGGCGTGTGCCAGTTCACGCACATTGCCGGGCCACAGGTGGCTCTCGAGTGCCTGCCGGGCTGACCGGTCGAAGCCGTCGAGCGCACGTTTGTACCGCTCTGCGTACCGCGCCAGGTAGTGTTCGGCCAGCGGCAGGATGTCTTCGCGGCGTTCGCGCAACGGCGGCAACTGGATCACGACCGTGTTCAGCCGGTACAACAGGTCTTCACGAAACCGCCCTGAGGCGATTTCGGCGGGCAGATCCGCATTGGTGGCCGAAAGCACGCGTACGTTCACGAAGATCACTCGTGATGACCCGACCTTCTGCACTTCGCCGGTCTGCAGCACGCGCAACAGCTTCGGCTGCAGCCGCGCCGGCATGTTGGCGATTTCGTCGAGGAACAGCGTGCCTTCATCCGCAAGCTCAAAACATCCAATACGGTCCGTACGGGCATCGGTGAACGCGCCCTTGACGTGTCCGAACAGTTCACTCTCCGCCACACCTTCCGACAATCCGCCGGCGTTCATCGTGACCAGCGGCTTCTGTGCGCGCGTGGACAGTCGATGCAGCAGGCTGGCCACGACTTCCTTCCCGGTGCCGTGTTCGCCGGTGATCAACACGGTGGCGTCGGATGGCGCCACACGTTCGATCGTCTCGCGCACCTGTTGCATGGACGGCGCCGCGGCGATGAAGGTTGGCAGATCACGGCGATGCAGGCGCGCGTTTTCTTCCTGCAGACGCCGACTGCGTCGCAGCGCGCGCCGCAATTCGAGTTGTGTCTGTACCGCCACCAGCAGCTTCTCGTCGTCCCACGGCTTCTCGATGTAGTCCCGGGCCCCGCGACGCATGGCCTCGACGGCACCGGCCACACTGCTCCATCCCGTCATCACCAGCACCGGCAACGTCGGGTCGATGGCTTTCATCCGGTCGAGCAGGGCGAACCCTTCCTGCCCCGACGTGGTGTCGCGCGTGTAGTTGAGATCGATCAGGGCGACGTCGAAGTCCGCCCCTTCAAGCGCGGACACCAGTTCCGACGGCGACGTGACCGTTGTGACGTCGTACCCTTCGCCTCCCAGCAGGAGGCGCAGGGCGTTGAGCACGTCGGTCTGATCGTCGGCTACCAGCACCCGGCCATGTTGCGTCGGCAAATCCTCGTCTCCCCGAATTCCAGATTGGCGAATCCCGAAAATGGGATTATCGCCCGGTTCATCCCCACATTCGGGCCGTTCAACCCAAGTAAAAGGAAAACCCGTGCCAAGTTTCGCGTGGCATGAGCCTTGTAGGGGGCTTCGACGTGGCTGCGCGCATCCTTGTTGCCGACGATCAACCCGATATCCTTCAGGCGCTTCGCCTGCTGCTCCTCGATGCGGGGTTCGAGACCGATCTCGTGGGGTCCGTGGAGGCCGTGCTCGAACGGGTGGGCACGCAGCCGTACGACCTGCTGCTGATGGATCTCAACTACACGCGGGATACGACGTCAGGCAAGGAAGGGCTCGACCTGCTGGAACGAGTCCGCGCCCGCGATTCCGCGCTACCTGTGGTCGTCATGACCGGATGGGGCAGCATCGACACCGCCGTGGAAGCGATGCGGCGGGGCGCGCGCAGTTACGTCCAGAAGCCGTGGGATGACACGACGCTCGTCGAGGTGGTGCAGCGGGAAGTTGGCGAAGGCCAGGCGGCGCGGCGGCGTGATGCGCGGTTTTCCCGCGACTACGAAGAGGCGCGCCAGATACAGCGCGCCCTGCTGCCGGCACAGATGCCGACGCTGGCCGGATGCCAGGTGGCCGCCCGCTGGACGCCGGCTGCGGGCATCGGCGGCGACTGCTACGACGCCATCCGCTTCAGCGATACACGACTGGCGCTGTCGATCGCCGACGTCGTCGGCAAAGGGCTGCCTGCCGCGTTGCTGATGTCGAACCTGCAGGCCGCGGTGCGCGCGTTTGCGACACCCACGGCGGATCCTCATGACGTCTGCGGATCGGTCAATCGCCTCCTCTGCCGCAACATCGCGTCGGGCAAGTTCGTGACGTTCTGTTATGTCGTCGTTGACCTCGCCGAGGGCGTGGTGACCTACGCCAATGCGGGGCACAATCCCCCGTTGCTGGTACGAGCCTCTGGCGCCGTTGAACGCCTGTCGCCGACTGGTCTTGTGCTTGGCGTCTCGCCGGACTGGACGTACACCAGCGGCCGCGTCGCGTTCGGGCCCGGCGATCGCCTGATCTGTTACACCGACGGCATCACGGAAGCGCGGAATGCCGAGGATGCCGAATACGGCGACGAGGCGATGGAACAACTCGCGGCGCACACGCCGCGCGGCTCCGCCGAGGGGCTCGCGGACGCGTTATCGGCCGCCGTCATGGCCTGGACTGGTGGCGCCGCTCAAGACGATGCGACGTTGATTGTCGTCGAGCGGCTATAATCGGGTCCAAGGAGTCTCCACAATGTCAAAACGCCTCACCGCGGTGGCCCTTGCTCTGCTCGTTCTCGGTGTCTCGCAGGTTTCGTCGAATGCTCAGGCCCAGGCGCAGGGTGGCCTGCGGTCTCCGGATGTCATCTTTGTGCCCACGCCGCAGGCTGTCGTGGATGCCATGCTGAAGATGGCCAACGTGTCGGGCAGCGATGTGGTGTACGACCTCGGATGCGGGGACGGCCGCATCGTGATCACCGCGGCGAAGCAGTTTGGCGCGCGTGGTGTGGGGATCGACATTGACCCGCAGCGGATCAAGGAATCCAATGAAAACGCCGTGGCGGCCGGCGTCACCGACAAGGTGAAGTTCATGAACGCCGACATCTTCTCCGACAACACGAGTCTGCGCGAGGCGTCTGTGGTGACGCTCTACCTGCTGCCGTCGCTCAACGTGAAGCTGATTCCGAAGCTCAAGCGTGAGCTCAAGCCGGGCACCCGCATCGTGTCGAACAGCTTCGACATGGGTGAATGGGAACCCGAGAAGACGATGGAAGTCGAAGGCCGGACGATCTACTTCTGGACCATTCCGAAGTCGTAGCGCAGCAGCGCCACGCCAAGCAACAACGCGCCGACCGCGACACCCCAGAGCCACGAACGCCGAGGGTAGTCGAGCAGCACCGTGCAGTCCTGCGCGCACGGCGCGATGAACGCCAGCTGTCCGTCCTTCTCGTAGAGGGGGACGGACCGTTGATCCACCGACGCACGCCACGAAGGGTGATAACTCGTGCGTACGACGACAGGGCTGCCGAGGGGCACTCCACGCAGGACAATCGCGCCGCCGTGCAGCGACCGATCTTCCAGGGCGCCGGCGCCCGCCATCGTCACCACTTCGCGTCCATCCGCGTCGCTGCGTCGAAATTGCGTCCACGGTCCCTCAGCCCAGACACGGGTGAATCTGGAATCCTGTTCGAAATAGGCCCGGCTGCGAGCCGACCATACGAACACATCAACGACGCCCCACGACTGCAATTCCCCAACCATCCGGTCGTGTGAAACATCACGGATGTCCTGCCCCATCCAGGTCCCGCCGCTGAGCATGCGGCCGCGCCAGGGTGTCCACTGCCAGCCGTCCCAGTACCCCGCATACAAGCGGCGTCCGGTCTCGTGCGCCAGCAGGGCCTCGTAGTGGTTGCCCGTCAGGGATACCACCGTCTCGCCTCCGGGCTCCGCGTTGGTGTTGCGGTGGGGGTTGTTTTCCACGAGCACCAGCGCGCCGTCGGCGCGAGCCACGCGATCCACGAGTTCAGGGAACACGTCGCGCATTGAACGAATGTGCGGCACCGGCTGCCACCAGATCTGAATGAAGATCGCGACGGTGGCCAGGAGCGCGACGCCGCCGGTCCTGCTGAGATGACGGGTGCTGACCCGCGCGATGACCGGCGCGAGCAGCAGGGGAAACATGTGGATCGGCCGGATGAAGGCGTAACCGAAATGTGGATCGTTGAGCCGCATCATCACGACAGTCGCCAACGCCGCAGCGGCATACAGGCGCGTGCGCGTGCGGTCCACAACCAGAAGCGCTGCCGTCGCTGGCAGCAGGATCAGAGCCAGCGCGCCGTAGTCGTTTGACCACCGGCCTGGCAGCCACAACAACTCCACGTTGTATGCGACCTTGCGGGCGAGGGCGGTCCAGTCGATGGCTGTCGGCGGTGAGTACAGCACGTTGTTGAACAGGAAGAGGTCTGGATACCGCCAGGATTCCCATGTCATCGGCAGCGCCGCGCACTGTGCAACGAGCGCAGCCGTGCCGGCGCGGGCCGCGCTGCGCCAGTCACGCGCGAGCAGCGCATCGAGCCCCAGGTACACCAGCGCGTAGACAAACGAGCCCGCGTGCGACCAGGCGACAAACACGAGGCTGACGAGCAGCCAGTGCCCTCCCCACCACCGTCCGCGCCTGGCGGCGTGCGCGCCAACGAGCGTTGACAGGACGAGCACGGCACCGGCGAGCGAGTTGGTGTCACCGCTGCGAATCAGGGTGTAGGAATAGCCTGCGGCGAGGACGGCGCCGATGCCTGCGGCGACCCCTGCCATGGCGTGTGGATGGCCATCCGCGTCACCGGGGTCAAGAGAGAGGTCCAGCCACAACAGCGCGGGAATGGCGGCAAACAGCAGCAGATGGAGCGCGTGAAATCCGGCTGCATCCCCCAGGATCGTCATCGGCACGGCGGCCAGCAGGCCGAGGCTCTGCGTGACGTCACTGCTCGTGTGGTACCCGCCGAGGAAATCCCACTGCCAACCGGCCGCCCGACCCGTGGCCAGGAGGTCAATAAATTCCCGGGTTGAGCGGAAACGGGGAATCCAGTCGTCGAGCCAGGGGATCTGGGACCAGGTGTACGGTGGAAACCAGACAAGAAAGGTGGCGCCAAGCAGCAGCGACCCTGCGCCGGCGAGGAGCCGCCCGTCGCGGGCCGTCAGGGAGGCTTGCGGCCGGCGCGGCCGGACGGCGAGGAGCGTCAGTATGCCAAGCGCAGTGACGAACCACGGAAGCCGTGCGCCGTGGAGCGCCCCTGGCACCTCGCGCCAACGTGAGGTCAGGGCCAGGTTGGCCCACCAGAACACAAGCGTCACGAAAAACGCCACTCTCACGAGGCTCGCCGGCGCCGGGGTGTGCATCGGCGAGATAGTACCGCGCGGTCAAGCGCGGCCGAGCCAGGTGACGAGGCGATCGAGCAGCACGGCCTGGCGCACGTTGATCAGTGTGCGCGCGCGATCGACCGCAAAAAACGCGATCTCGTCCACTTCCGGCACCTCGATGAACCGGCCGGACCGCGGGGGCCATTCCGTCGTGGTCGTGATGCTGGTGGCCGCTGCCGGATCGCAGTCACCTTCGAAGGCCCACGCATGGACGATTTTGCCCGACCGCTGCGTGATGCGGCCGAGCGGGTGAAACGGCGGGCACGCCGCAAATCCCGTTTCTTCGCGGAATTCGCGCACGGCCGCATCGAGGGGAGACTCACCGGGATTCCTGCCGCCTTTGGGAATCGACCATGCGCCATCCTGTCGGGCGGTCCAATACGGCCCGCCCGGATGTGCCAGCAGCACTTCCAGTTGCCCCGACGTCCGCCGGAACATCAGCAGGCCTGCACTTTCCCTCCTCGGCATCGGCGCGTGCAACTCCTCCTGCCGTCCTACGCCGGACGACGCGCCATCGTTGCTGGCCACCCCAGCGCCCCCAGCACCGGTTTATAATCCCGCCCATGCCCGTCACATTCACGCTGAACGGCAAGTCGACGACTGTCGACGTGCCGAACGAGATGCCTCTGCTCTGGGTGCTGCGAGATGTGTTGCACCTGCATGGAACGAAATACGGCTGCGGTGCCGGTCAATGTGGTTCGTGCACGGTGCACGTGCGTGGACGCGCCGTCCGATCGTGCCAGACGCCAGTCAGCAACGTGGCCGGGGCGGCGGTCGTGACGATTGAAGGACTCTCGCCGGACGGCAGCCATCCACTGCAGAAGGCATGGCAGGAACTGGACGTCCCCGAATGTGGCTATTGCCAGGCCGGCCAGATCATGGCGGCGGCCGCTCTGCTGGCACAGCGCCCCAAACCCACCGACGCCGACATCGACACGGCGATGAATACCAATCTCTGCCGCTGCGGCACGTACCTGCGCATCCGCCAGGGCATTCACCACGCCGTCCGTCAGGGCGCAGCGGAACTGGAGGAGACCAAGTGAGCACGGCCACCTTGCTTCCTTCTGTCTCACGACGCGGCTTTCTGAAGGTCTCGGCGCTGGCCGGTGGCGGGTTCGTCCTGGCCGGGTACCTCGAACCGCTTGATGTGTTCGCGCAGGGGCGCGGCGGCAATCAGGCGCCGCTCGACCCGAACGCCTTCATCGCCATCGACGCCAACGGCATCGTCACCATCACGGCCAAAAATCCGGAGATCGGCCAGGGCGTCAAGCAGATGCTGCCGATGCTCATTGCGGAAGAGCTCGATGTGGAATGGAAAGACGTCCGCATCGAACAGGCCGACCTCAATCCTGCCAAGTACGGCACGCAGTCGGCGGGCGGCTCGTTCGCAACGCCATCAAACTGGGTGCCCATGCGGCAGATGGGTGCAGCCGCGAGGCACATGCTGATCGCCGCCGCGGCAGAGTCGTGGGGCGTGCCGGCATCGGAGATCACAACCACGCCGGGACGGCTCGTCCACGCCGGGTCCAATCGTTCTGCGGGCTACGGCCAGTTCGCATCGGCGGCCGCGCGCATGACACCGCCCGCCCTGAACACGCTGACGATGAAGGACCCGTCGACGTATCGGATCATCGGAACGCCGGTGCCGGGTGTCGACAACCACAAGATCGTCACGGGCCAGCCGCTCTTCGGCAGTGACGTCACCCTGCCGGGCCTGTTGTACGCGGTGTACCAGCGCTGTCCCGTGTATGGCGGCACCGCGAAGAGCGCCAACCTCGACGCCATCAAGGCGATGCCCGGCGTGCGTCACGCCTTCATCATCCCGGACAGTCACGGCGGTGGCTCGATGAGTGGTGTGGCCATCGTGGCCGACAGCTGGTGGTACGCCGACAACGCCCGCAAGAAGCTCGAAGTGGTATGGGACAACGGACTCGCCGAAGCGGACAACACGACGGAGTTTGCCAAACAGGCCGTCGCCCTCGCCCAGCAGGCGCCACAGTCGACGGCACGCAGCGACGGTGACACGGATGCCGCGCTGGCTTCGGCCGCCACGGTTGTCGAGGCCGCGTACGAATACCCGTTCCTCGCACACGCGCCCATGGAACCGCCCAATGCCACCGCGGTGTTTGCCAACGGCAAACTCGAGATGTGGGCCGGCACCCAGCAGCCCGGCGGCGTCGTCAACACCATCGCGCAGGCGCTGGGTATCACGGCCGCCGACATCACCATCCACCTGCCGCGCATGGGTGGCAGCTTCGGCCGTCGTCTCTACAACGACTACGTCGTCGAAACCGCCGTCATCGCAAAGACCGTGGGCGCGCCGGTGCAGCTCCGCTGGTCGCGCGAAGACGAAATGCGGCACGAAGTCTTCCGTCCGGCGGGATACCACTTCCTGAAGGCCGGCCTGGACGCGTCCGGTCAGGTGCAGGCGTGGCGCAATCACTTCGTCTCGTTCCACGTCGCCGGCTCAACCCCGAGTACCAACGCGCAGGGACGCGCCCAAGGGCCGAGGGCGGCAGGGTCGTCAACGCTGTCGGGAACAGAGTTCCCCGCCCGGTTCATTCCGAACTTTGCGACGCATGTCTCGCTGATGCCGCTCGGCCTGACGACGGGAGCGCATCGCGCGCCGGGGGCCTGCGCGATCTCGTTCGTGATGCAGTCCTTCCTGGACGAGTTGGCCTTCAACGCGGGCAAGGACCCTGTGCAGTTCAGGCTCGACCTGATGGCGCGGACGCCGATCGCCCAGCAGGGCGGCGGTGGCGGTTTTGATGCCGAGCGCATGACCAGTGTCCTGAAACTTGTCGCCGAGAAGTCGGGCTGGGGCAAACGCACTTTGCCTGACGGCACGGGCATGGGCGTCGCGTTCCATTTCAGCCATCAGGGACACTTCGCCGAAGTGGCGGAGGTCTCGGTGGATGCGAGCCGCCGGATCACCGTCAACAAGGTCTGGGTGGCCGGGGACATCGGGCGTCACATCATCAACCCCTTGAACGCCGAGAGCCAGGTGCACAGCGCGGTCATCGACGGGATGAGTCAGCTCATGCTGGAGATCAGCGTCGAAGGCGGGCGCGTGAGGCAGGGCAACTTCGACAGCTACCCCATCCTTCGCATGCGACAGGCGCCGCCGGCCATCGAGACGCATTGGGTGTTGTCCGACAACAACCCGACCGGCCTTGGCGAGCCCGCATTGCCGCCGATCATTCCGGCCATCACCAATGCGCTGTTTGCCGCCACCGGCACTCGGGTCCGCTCGCTGCCACTGAGCAAGCACGGGTTCCGATGGAGGTAACACGCTCCCAGGCCCGAACGGTACTGGTCTTTGCGGCAACACTCGGCCTGGTGTGGGCCGTCGCGCTCTCGGCGGCGTCTCACACGTCTCAGGCCACGACCAACGACGGGATCTACTCGAAGGCGCAGGCGGACGCGGCCAAGGCGCAGTTCGACAAGCTCTGCGCCTCGTGCCATGCATTCACCGTGGCCGAGAAACGCAAGCCCGAAGATCTGCCGCTCGGTGATGAACCGTTCATCAAGGCGTGGGAAGGTAAGCCGGTGATTGAACTGGTGTCGCTGATCGAGTTCACCATGCCCAACGACGGCTCAGCCATTGTCACGGGCGAAGAAGCCCTCAACCTGGTGGCGTACGTCCTTCAGCGCAACGGCTATCCCGCCGGTGATGCGCCACTCACCAAGGAGCGGGCGGACGCGGTACTGGCACGAAAGAAGTAGGGGCCGCGCGCGACGTCAGGCTGAGGTGAGGCGCACGTGTGTGCCCCAAGGGTCTGTCTGCACCGTCGTCTCGCCGCCGACTGCCGCCAGCAACCTGTCGACGTCACCCTGCGCGGGCAGTTCGAGTGTCCACTCCAGCAGGCGCGCCTCGCCGTCTGTGGCTGAAGGACCGGGCGACCAGGTGTTGAGGCCCAGATGATGGTGGTAGCCCCCGGCCGAGAGGAACAACGCGCCGGGATACGACCACACCGTCTTATCGAAGCCAAGCCGCTGATGGTAAAAAGCCTCCGCCTGAGCGAGGTCACCGACATGCAGGTGCACGTGTCCCATCGTCGTCCCCGCGGGCATGCCGGCCCACGGTACATCGACAGCTGCCGTCAGCAGACCGCGCACATCGATCGGATCGCTGACCATCTGCAGTTCGTGACCGCGGACGCGCCACGCCGAGCGGGGCCGATCGGCATAGACCTCGATGCCGAGACCATCCGGGTCGTGCAGGTACAGCGCTTCGCTCACGAGGTGATCCGCCATGCCGGGTCGGAGCCCGAGTTGCACGAGATGCGCGAGGAATCGGGCCAGTGCGGCACGCTCGGGCAACAGGATCGCGAAGTGATACAAGCCAAACGCGCCTTGGGCAGGCACCGGCTTGATCCCCACCTTTTCAACGAGGTGCACCAGCGGCCGTCCGTCTGACGCGCCAAGTGACGCATCCGCCTCGTCTGAGGGCAGGCGTTGCAGCCCGAGCACGGATTCGTAGTACTCCAGCGATCGATCCAGATCGCTGATTTGCAGGCGCACCGGCCCGACGGCCGTTGTCTCCGGCAAGCGGTATCCGGGAGCCTTCACGCCGAAGTCAGTCATCGTGCCTCCTGTCTACCTGCGCAGTCTCAGCGCATTCCCGATCACCGAGACTGAGCTGAGACTCATTGCCGCGGCCGCAATCATGGGGCTCAGGAGCAGCCCGAAGAAAGGATAGAGAACACCCGCGGCCACCGGGACACCGACCGTGTTGTACACAAACGCAAAGAACAGATTCTGGCGGATGTTGGCCATGGTCGCATGCGAGAGGCGGATGGCTCGAGACACGGCGCGAAGGTCACCCTTCACCAGCGTCACCCCTGCACTTTCCATCGCCACATCGGTGCCCGTCCCCATGGCGATTCCGACGTTGGCCTGCGCGAGCGCAGGCGCATCGTTGATGCCATCACCCGCCATCGCCACGATCCGGCCCTCGGCCTGCAGCGTCTTGATGACGCCGGCCTTGCCGTCGGGCCTCACGTCCGCGCGCACATCCTCGATGCCCAGTGACGAGGCGACCGACGCAGCCGTTGTCGCATTGTCACCGGTCAACATCACGAGGCGGAGCCCTTGCGCGCGCAAGGTGTTCACGGCTTCGGCGGTGCTGTCCTTGATGCGATCCGCCACGCCAAACAGTCCCACAGCGACGCCGTCCACTGCGGCACAGACCACCGTCTGCCCAGTGGTGCGGAGGGGCTCAAGTCGTGCCTCCAGACGATCCCTGTCTGACACCCCCTGCTGACGCAGCAACTCCGGCGTGCCCACAACAACCACTCGCCCGGCCACCGTGCCTTTCACTCCGAGGCCCGTGATCGACTCAAACGACGCCGGCGTACCGAACGACAGGCCTCGTTCTGCGACGCCCTTCACGATCGCCGAGGCGAGCGGATGTTCACTGCCTCGCTCCAGAGCGGCGACCAGCGGCAGCCACTCCTGTTCGGGAACGTCCGACAGCGACTCGACGGTCACCAGCGACGGCCGCCCTTCCGTCAGTGTGCCGGTCTTGTCGAACACGAGCGTGTCAACCGTACGCAGCGCTTCGATGGCTTCCGCATTGCGGAACAGCACGCCCATGGACGCACCTCGCCCTGTCGCGACCATGATGGACATCGGCGTGGCCAGCCCCAGCGCGCACGGACAGGCGATGATGAGCACGGCCACGGCATTGACCAGACCGTACGCCATCGATGGTTCGGGCCCCCACAGACTCCACGCCACGAACGTGAGCACCGACACCACCACGACGGCAGGCACAAAGATCGACGACACACGGTCCGCCAGGCGCTGAATCGGCGCACGACTCCGCTGTGCCTCGGCCACCATTGCGACGATGCGCGCGAGCAGGGTGTCCCTGCCAACACGTTCCGCCCGCATCACCAGACTGCCGCTGCCGTTGACGGTCGCGCCAACCACGTGATCACCCGCCGCCTTGGCCACGGGCGCTGACTCTCCCGTCACCATCGATTCGTCCACGTGGCTTCGGCCTTCGACCACAATGCCGTCGACGGGCACTTTTTCGCCAGGACGAATGCGCAGCCGATCGCCGACCTTGACGTACTCCAGTGGGACGTCGTGTTCACTGCCGTCAGCCATGAGCACTCGCGCGGTCGCCGGCGCCAAGCCCAGCAACGCGCGAATAGCCGCGCCGGTCTGGCTCCGCGCGCGCAGTTCAAGCACCTGGCCCAGCAGAATCAGCGTGACAATCGCCGCAGCGGCCTCGAAGTACACCTCGACGCCGCCGTTGTGCGTAAAGGCATGCGGAAAGATCCCAGGCGCGAGCAGGGCCACCACGCTGTAGAGATACGCCACGCTGACACCAATGCCGATGAGCGTGAACATGTTCAGGTGGCCGCTGCGGATGGACCGGACAGCCCGTACATAAAACGGCCACGCCGCCCACACCGCGACCGGCGACGCGAGGGCAAACTGCACCCACCCTGCCGTTCGCATCGAGATCGGCCACCAGCCCAACATCTGTCCCATCGCCACCGCGACGACCGGCAGCGACAAGGCCAGTGAAATCCAGAAGCGGCGCGTCATGTCGATGAGCTCGTGGTTGACGGGCTCCTCGACGGTCATGCTCGTCACTTCCGGCTCAAGCGCCATGCCGCAGATCGGGCAGTCGCCGGGTTTCGACTCGCGCACCTCGGGATCCATGGGGCAGATCCAGACCGTGCCGGCAGCGGCAACGGGTTCCAGCTTCGGGGTCGGTGGTGCCTGGTGCTTGCGCCCCAGGAGGGTCATGGGTTGGGCAGTCGGCGCCATGGCCTTCATGCCCTTCGGACCGCTTCTGAGCCAGCCCGCAGGATCAGCCGCGAACTTCGTGTTGCAGCCTGGACTGCAGAACCAGTACGTCGTGCCTTCGTAGTCGAATGAGCCGCCCCTGGCCTTGGCTGGATCCACCGTCATTCCGCAGACGGGATCGATATGGGTGGTGTGGACGACGTTGGTGGCGTCGGCTGAGCAGCAGTCCTTGTGTTCGGTCATTGTCGTTTCGTGGCTCCTGGTGGAATCACGCAGGCGGACCAGAATCCTTACAGTGGCAGTCGGCGCAGGCGTTGTCGGCGCAGTGCCGGCACAACGTACGCAGGCGATCGGCCAGTTGGCGGCGTGCGCGGTGCAGCCGGACGTAGGCGTTGGTCGGCGACAGTCCCTCGGATCGGGCAATGTCGGTCACGACCCGGCCCTCGAGATCCACCTGTTCGATGATTCGGACGTACTGCGGTTTCAGCGACGCCAGAGCACTCAGGGTGCACCGACACAACCGGCCTGCCGCCCGCTGGTCGGGCGTCCGCGTCGGATCAGCCAGCCACGCGTCGTGGCGACGACCTTCGCTGGTCTCCCGGCGGTGGCGATCCACCACCGCATTTCTGAGGACACGGTAGAACCACGGCACTTCGTGGCCGGCGGGAATCTGTGGCGGCTGTTCGAGCAGGCGCGTGTAAGCGCTCTGCAGAATGTCTTCCGCAGTGCTGCGCTCTCCGACCCGCGCGTGGATGAAGCTGAGAAACCGGGCGCGATGCTCGAGCAGCGTCTGCAGGGGTCCGTGGGTCACAACATTGCCGGGTGGTTACCGGAGGACCGCCGTGCGCACACGCGTGGTGGCGCGCTGCCCCGGTGTGGACGGCCCGACCTCGAGCCACGCGAAGACGACATCATCGCCATGCCGTGCCATGCGCGGATACCCGCTCGTTCGCGTTGCCGACACCTTCGAGACGGTGACCGCTCCCCCGCGTGAACCATCCGGCTGAATGCGACGGACGCGGAATTCGGCTCCGTCATCGGTGCCTTCAATCCACGAGGCCATCGCGCTGCCATCGGGCATCATCTCGACATCAACCCGGCCGATGGCCTTGCCTGCGTCGAGTTGAATCGGCCCCCCCCAGCTGCGACCCGCGTCCTTCGAGAACGCTGCAAACACGTGCTCCGCATCATTGGCGCCCGTATACCAGGCCACGACCACGTTCCGGCCGGACGCCGACAACATCGGGCCGTTGACCGGACACGCGGCGATCTGCCAGCCGTCGTTGTGCACGGGTTTCGACTCGGTCCACTTCCCGTTCTCAAAACGCGACACATGGATGTCGCGGGTCTCATCCTCGGTCCGATTGCGGAACGCCGCGATCGGTCCCTCACTGGTCACCACCGCTGTGGTCGGACAACACTCACACACCCGTGTGTCGACGGGCATCTCGGCCGTCTGCTTCCAACTGCCGTCGAACGTTGCGAACCGCACGGACATCGCGCCCTCGCCGTGGCCGTCATGGCCACCGCCACTGGTCATCTGTCGTCCGTCGAGCCACACAAGGCCCAGCCCCGCGCCCGGCATCTGGAACAGCGACGCAAACCCGTGCTCCGTCTGCGTGCCGTCGTGGTGCGGCGTCACCGACGACGTCCACGTGCGACCATCGTCGGTCGATCGTGCGAGCCGCACGTCGTAGGCGTACGTCGAGGCGCCGCTCTTCTGCAGCCAGTGCCCTACGAGGGATCCATCAGCCAGCCTCATGACGGACGGCACATCCGCCCAGTTCACGAACCAGTCGGTGCCCGACGCCACCGTGCGCGCCGGTGTCCACCCGTCGCCGGTACGCTCGGCGTATTTCAACGACGCGGTGCCACCCTGGCGCTCGATCCAGCTCAGCAACACACCCCGGGACGAGACGGTCAATTGCGGCGCCTCGCTGGACGCTGCGGCCGGGGAATCCATCAGGCGCACCGAGGGCGCCGGGGCCTGAGCGCCCGCCGCCACGCCAGCCGCCACGAGAAGGGAGCACGTCAGCAAGTGTCGCATCAGCACATTGTACGGGCGTGCGATGATCTCGGCGATGACAACCTGGCCTCTGCCCCTGACCCGCCGCGATGCCCTGCGCCTGCTCGGAACGAGCGCGGCCGCAGGCCTGCTCCCCCTTCGACTTCCCCGACAGGCCGACGTGGAACTCACACTGCGCGCTGCCCCTGGGAGTGTTCCCCTTTTTGCCGGAGCGCAGACGCAGGTCTGGCGGTACACAGGCACCCTGCAGCGGGGCCCGGCCGGTACGCTGACGACAGACCCGAACAGCTACCTGGGTCCGACGCTCCGCTTCCGCCGCGGCCAGCGCGTGCGCATCACGTTCGTCAACGACCTGCCCGAAGCCAGCATCGTGCACTGGCATGGTCTCGACGTGCCGGAAGCCGCCGACGGGCATCCCCACCTGGCGATCGAACCCGGTCGGCAGTACGTGTACGAGTTCGAGGTCATCAATCGTGCCGGCACGTATTGGTATCACCCGCATCCCCACGGGCGGACGGGCGCTCAGGTCGCGCGCGGCCTCGCGGGACTCCTGATTGTCGAAGATGATGAGGAGGCACGCCTCCGACTGCCCTCAGGGGATGCGGAGTTGTGTTGTGTGGTGCAGGACCGTCGCCTGGACGGGGGCAACCAGTTCACGTATCTCGGTCCAGGCATGATGGACCGGATGCACGGCTTCCTCGGCGACCGGTTCCTGGTGAACGGGCGACCGACGCCCACGCACAACGTCGCAACTCAGGCACACCGACTCCGCCTGCTGAACGGCTCCAGTTCGCGCGTCTACAAACTCGGCTGGAGCGACGGCACTCCGCTCACCGTCATCGGCACCGACGGCGGGCTGCTGGAGCGGCCACGCACGATGCGTCACCTCACGCTGGCGCCTGCGCAACGTGCCGACCTCATCATCGATCTGTCGGGCCGCGAGGTGGGCTCCTCGGTCCACCTGCAGGCCGTCGGATTCCCGCAAAGTGACGTCGATCCCACCATGGGCATGATGGGCGGTCCATCAGCAGCGGACGCCGTGCTGATGACACTGAAGGTCGAGCGGCGCGTCAGCGTGCCGTTTGCGCTCCCGGATGTGCTGTCCAAATACGACGCGAGCTGGACAGCCGAACCCGGCGCTCCGGTGCGCGAGTTGCCTATCACGTTTCGCCAGGCGCAATGGTTCCTGGACGGCCGCACGTTCGACATGCACGAGACGACGCCGGGTGAAACGGTGAAGGCCGGCTCCACACACATCTGGAACGTCATGAATGTCGGCGGCATGATGGGCACGCCGATGGCGCACCCGTTCCACATGCACGGCCGCCAATTCCGCATCCTGTCACGCACACCGCTGACCGGCGCCACGCCCGGCTCGGAGTCTGTCCGCGAAGGCCTGCTCGATGATGGCTGGCACGACACGGTGCTGATCCTGCCGAACGAACAAGTCAGGCTGCAGATCCGCTTCAGCGACTACCCCGGCTTGTTCCTCTATCACTGCCATCTCCTCGAACACGAGGACATGGGCATGATGCGCAATTTCAGGATTGTGCCGCGATGAGTTCGTCCAGCCGCGCAATGCACTTCTGAAGACTTCGGGAATGACGCATTGCCTCGTCCAACCGCCACCCCTCGCCGGGATTCGTGACGAACTCAATCAGTTGCGACGTGTATGCTGGACCTACCCGCCTACCTGACCCTGTTCGAGGAACCATGTCTTGGCGAATACCACTGCGCCTGGACGTTGCCACGAGATCGAGGACTACCTGCTTCGAGTCCTCAAGTTCGTCTGGGTCGGCTGGAATGACCGCTCGCCTGACCGCAAAGAAGGAGGCGAAGCGATCCGCGTCCGCGAGTAACCACGCTTCGATTTGTCGGACGACTACGCGCAGGCACATGTATTGACTCGGCGCCGGCAGCCAATCGGCCACCAGCGCACCGGGGCAAGGGAAGTCACGATCCAGGTCAACAAGAACAAGCCAAGGAGAATGCCTGGCGGCGGCGTTATAACCAGGAAGAGCCCGCTTCAGTCCAGCCTTGCCGTTCTGAACCTGAAGTCGATGAACGACTCCCCCTCGCTGTTCGACGATGCGGCGGAACACCGGTTCATCGGAAGCGCCCTCAACGGCTCCAGAAATAAACACGGGGCCGGTCGTCACTCCCCACCAAACAGGGCCAGCTGTTCGGCCCGCTGAGGCCTGGTCAGCGGCAGCACCGCCTCGGCAAGCGTCGAGCCACCCTTTAGAAGCTCGGAAATCTCGGCATAACCCTCCGCCGTCGATACTGTTGTGCCTTCAGAACTTGGCTTCAGCAGTAACACTTCATCGAGGCCAATGCCATCGTCGCGGAGGAGATCACTGGAGTGCGTGCTGGTCATCACCTGCCGTCCAGTTCGCCGTTGCATCCGCGCGAACATCTGTGGCAAGAACTTGACGACGTCGGGATGAAGCGAAAGCTCTGGCTCTTCGAGCAGCAGTGGCCCCCCTTGTTCCTCGATCGCCCACAGAAGCCCAAGTAGCCGGAGGGTTCCGTCAGAGAATTGATCCTCAGTCTGCCACGCCCCCTGAGGCCGCCAATGCTCATACCTCCCTCGCAAGTGGGGTGCGCCCTTCGTATCTCGCGTCAATTCCAGCGCAGACAGCTGAGGCACTGCCACGGCCAGCACTTTCGCGATCCTGCCAAGCCGTGCGCGCTGGGTCTTTTCGGGTGTGTCAGCAAGCTGCTGGAGAAAATCGCCGCCGTAGGGGTCGTTTGTCCGCCCAACCGAGCGGTCCGGATCTCGGATGAGCTGGGGAACGATGTGAAGATAACGCACCGAAGCGAGAGCCTCAACCATCGGGCGGAATTGCTTGTTGACGTTCACCTGCTGGAGGTACGTCTGGGTGAGGCGTTCGGGATCGTCACGATCCGATTCGTCTGGACGCTCGAACAACTGGTGTCCACGACGGTAAACGGACTCGGCCTTGATCTGGGGCCGCTGCCTGGAATCCTGCCCCAGCGCCAAGGCGTAGTCCCACGTCTCGCCGCTTGAGTCACCAAGTTCGACGCGGAGGACTACGTCCGACCTATTCCTGGCCGAAAGAGACCTCAACTTGGAGATCCCTTGTCGTTTACGGACTGCCTCCTCCAGGCCTCCACCGACCGACACAATGTCGTGCAGAAATCGGAAGGCATCGAGAAAATTCGACTTACCGGATGCATTCGGGCCCACGACAAACACCCGCTCCGCGAGTCTCACATCGGCCGACCCGAAGTTCCGCCAGTTCTCAAGCTGAATTCGAGTAAAGCGAAGCCCTGCCGCGGATCGCCTAGTGGTTGTCATCGCGCACCTATGATGCCACCATCCGCGGGGGACGGACCTGCCAACAGCCGATCGAAGGCATCCGGCGGAAGGTCCGCCAGAGACGCCACGTGAATCGTCGCGTCGAGCCGGATGTCCGCACGCACACCAATCGATCGCATGCCGGCTCGACGTGCGCCTTCGATGCCGGCTTCGGCATCCTCGACCACGATGCTCGTCGCTGGCGTTGCTCCCACGCGTGCGGCGGCCGTCAGGAACACCTCGGGCTCCGGCTTGCCGTGTGACACGTCTTCGGCCGCCACAATCGCGTCGAAGTAGCGGTTGAGACCGAGTGCCTCGAGCATCACGCGAATATTCTCGCGGGGAGCAGAAGACGCAATGGACTGCTTCCAGCCGGCGTCATGCAGGCGGGCAATCCACTCGGCGGCGCCAGGCAGGGCCCGCACGCCCGAGGCCGCGGCGAGCTCACGAAACCGCACTTCCTTCGCGTCGCTGAGCCGCGTGATGACATCGGCTGCGACGTTCTCCCCAAGCAGCATTCGGACGATGCGATCGTTTTTCCAGCCGAAACAGCCAACGAACTGCTCGTAGGTCATCGCAATCGATGCGGCGCGCATCGTGTCCTGAAACGCGAGCCAATGCAGGTCACCCGAATCGACAATCGTGCCGTCGAGGTCCCAGAGGACAGCGCGCGTCATCACGACCCAGGCTGCCCGTAGTACCGCGTCGCGCCGTGTTTCCGCAGGTAGTGTTTGTCCACCAGGAACGACTCGGGCTCCTCACCGAGTCCCATCGCCAGCAGGCGGCACTCGATTCGTGCGAGGAACTCGAGCACGCGCGCATTTTCGATGGCCTTGACCGGATCCGGGCCCCAGGCGAAGGGACCGTGGTTGGCCACGAGCACGGCCTGTACATCGTCGGGCGTGATCCCGAGTTCGCGGAAGGTTTCGACAATCACCAAGCCGGTATTGCGCTCGTAGTCGGTCTCGACTTCATCACGATGCATGACCCTGGTCACGGGCACGTCGCCGCGGAAGTAATCCGCGTGTGTCGTGCCCGTGCAGCGGACCTCCCGCTGCGCCTGCGCGAGCGTGGTGGCGTATTCGGAGTGTGTGTGGACGACGGCGCCGCACCCGAACGCGCGGTACAGCTCCAGATGTGTCGGCGTGTCCGAGGATGGACGCAGACTTGAGTCCACGACCTGCCCGGTCTCCAACGATACGGGCACCATGTGTTCGGGCCCGAGCTGGTCGTACGGCACGCCGCTGGGCTTGATGACCATCACCCCGGCCGCACGATCGACGGCGGACAGATTGCCAAACGTGCCCATCACCAGGCCACTGCTGGCCAGCGATTGATTGGCGTCATGGACGCGGCGACGGAGATCTTCAAATCGCATCTGGTTCCTTCGGCGGGGCTACAGCTCCGCCCTACATTCCGCCCGATACACGTGCACGCAGGTCGAGCAGCCGCTTCATGAGGGTCGGCAGGTCAGCCTTGGGTCCAGGCACGCCGCCAAACACGTCGTGCAGTTCCCGGTACATGCCGTACAGCTCGTTGTAGACGGCCACAGCGTCAGGCCGAGGTTCGTAGGACTGCTCCTTGACCGACGTCATGCGACGCTGGGCCTCGCCCCAGTCATCGTATCCGCCGGCCGCTGCTCCCGCCGTGACGGCAGCCGCCACCGCCGCCCCAAGCGCCGGCGTCTGTGGCGAGCCGGCAATCAGCATCGGCTGCCCGATGACGTCCGCGTAGATCTGCATGAACAGCGGGTTCTTCTCCGCGATGCCGCCGCAACAGACGACGCGATCGACCGCCACGCCGTATTCGCGTACACGTTCGATGATCGCGCGGGCGCCAAATGCCGTTGCCTCAATCAACGCGCGGTAGATTTCGCCCTGCGTGGTATGCAGCGTCTGTCCCAGCAGCAGGCCTGACAGCCGGGGATCAACCAGGATCGTCCGGTTGCCGTTGTTCCAGTCGAGCGCGAGCAAGCCGGACTCACCAGGCTTGAGATGTGACGCCTCAACCGACAGGTGCGCGTGTGCGTAGTCGTCGCCCCGGCAGATCTCTTCGACCCACCACTTGAGAATGTCGCCGACGGCAGACTGCCCGGCTTCGATACCGTAGTAGCCCGGCATGATCGACCCGTTGACGATCCCGCAGATGCCTGGGATGTCGGCAACGGGCTGCGTCGCAGGAGCCACGGCGCAGTCACACGTCGACGTACCGATGATCTTGACCCAGGTGCCGGTGGTGACACCCGCGCCCACCGCTGCGTAGTGGGCGTCGAACCCGCCCATGGCGATGGTGATGCCTTCACGCAGGCCCAGCGACTGCGCCCACTCGGCGCAGAGCTGCCCCGCCGGACGGCCTGGTGCATACGCCTTGTCGTACAGGCGGTCGCGCAGCTCGGCGAGCTTGGGGTCGAGTCGTGCCAGGAAGGTCTTGTCCGGGAGTCCGCCCCACACGTCCGAGTACATCGCCTTGTGGCCGGCCGCACATACACACCGGACAATCTTCGAGGAGTCATTCACGCCTGCGAGCACGGCAGGGATGAAGTCCGCCAGTTCGACCCAGCTGGCCGCGGCGTCGAACACCTCGGGGGCGACCTTCAGGCAGCGCCAGATCTTCGACCACCACCACTCGGAGGAGTAGATGCCGCCGATGGGCGCAAGCAGATGCGGCGCATGTGCGCGCGCGATGGCGGTAATCGCAGCCGCCTCGTCCGCTGCCGTATGGTCTTTCCAGAGCCAGGCGTGGGCCGCGAGATTCGACTCCCACTTCGGGTCGAGCGCCAGGGGCCGCGCCTGCGCATCAACAGGCAGGGGCGTCGATCCCGTCGTGTCGACGCCGATGCCAATCACCTGCGACGGGTCGAAGCCGTCGACCGACTGGGCCTGCGCAAGCGCCCCTGTCACCGACGCCGTGAGGCCTCTCAAATAGTCGCCGGGATGTTGCCGGGCCAGGTGCGGCTCTTTCGGGTGCAGCAACACCCCCTGGTCGCCGCTGGGATACGCGAAGACACTCGTGCCGACGGCCTGGCCGTTGGCGCAGTCGACCACGACTGCGCGAACCGAGTTGGTGCCGTAGTCGACCCCGATCGTGTACGGCATGGCCTATCCCACCAGGACCGGTGACACCACGTTGAGAATGTCCGGCCCCGTCCCGGCGGCGCGCGCCTGATCGATCTCCGCCTGCTTCGCGTACAGGCGCACTGCCTTGAGCGACAGGTTGGCGAAGTTGATCATGCTGCGCTCGATCGCACGCGTCGGATCCTCGCGGTACGTAAACTGATCCTGGCTGTAGTAGCCCCGATAGTTCCGCACGAACGTCGTGTAGAGATACTCCACCGATTCGGGAATCGACAACGTGCCGAACATGCAGTCCTGGTCGTTCCGGCCCTGGCGCGCGTCGTTGATGTCGAACTTGTGCACCGGCACACCCGCAAACTCGGCGAGATCACACGCAGTGGACGCGGTGGTCGCTTCCATCTTCTGATGGCCGTAGTCGATCGTGATGCCGCAGTTGTTGCCGCCGGTCGCCTTGTTGACCTGTTGCGCCACAAGAATTGCAGACGCCGCGGTCGGGATGATCATGTACAGCTCGCGCGGTTCGTACGGCTTGGGTTCCAGGCCCAGCTTGATCCCGTGTTTCAGACATTCGGTGTTCACCGCAATGAGGGCCTCGGTGAACCACTCCAGCGACTGCTTGTAGTCGATCTGGAAGTGGTAGTCCGCGCCGTCGGAGCCCGGCCACACGCTGAGAACACCGATCTTCATGCGTTTGCAGATCTCGACGCCCTTGAGCACTTCCTCGAGGGCAGCCTTGCGCAGCGCGGCGTCGGGATTGCACGGACCACCAAGCCGGAACTTCGGGTTCGTCCAGGTGTTGATGTTGCACGCAGTGACGGTCATCCCCAGGTCCTTGAGGAACCCGTTCTCGGCGCGCTCGAGAGCCGCAAAGTCGAGATCGCCGTTCAGGGTCTTCTCGAACACACTCTGGTGAATCTCGATGCAGTCCACACCGGCGGCCTTCGTGCGACGGCACTGGCCCTCAAAATCGTTCTGAAACGAGGCATCGTCAGAGTGGTAGCCGGGAGGTGCAAAGCGGTCGCAGAAGTCGCCGGCCGACCAGTGGCCGACGCTGTGTTTGATGTCCATCACTTTGAGGAACTCAATCGATTCCTCGCGGCCCATGTAACCCGTCTTGCCTGCCGCAAACGCCAACTGCTCCGCCGTGAACTTCGCCATCGTGTCTCCCCTACTTCACTACGAACAAACGGTCCTGGCGGCCATGCGCCCAGCGCACCTTGCCGTCGGCCGAAATGATCATGTCTTCTTCCTGCGCCATCCGCACCGGCTGGCCGTCCCACTCATCGACACGAGTGGTCACCTGGTGCTCGACCGAGAACCACATGGACGGCACCACCTTCGCGTCGCCGCGTCCTTCAACGCCGCCCTGCATGTCCCACAGGCCGATGAGCGGGCCGGCGCCATGACCATGCAGGCCGACCGGATGTGAGTACATCGTGCCGTTGAGACCGGCGAGTTTCATGCGTTCGAGGATCGACTTCAGGATTTCGTTGCCGGTTCGCCCGACGCGCACTTCCTCCATGAAGAAGTCCTGCATGATGTTCGCGTTGCGGAGTGCCGCCTGCAGCCCGGCGGGAGGCGCGGTTTCCCCCTCGCGCAGCACATACCCGTTGTGCTGGGTGTCGGTGTTCAGGCGCGCAACGGTGATGCCGACGTCGCAGTGCAGGACGTCCCCGCGCTCGATGACCGGATCGGCGCCAAGTGCACCACCCGTGACGCCCTTGCGCTGCACGGAGACCGACGGCTGGAACCAGGTGCCGAGCCCCTGATCGTTGACGCGCTGGCGGAACCACCACACCAGGTCGCTGGTTCGAGTCACGCCCGGGACGATGACCTTCTCGGAAAACATCGTCTGGGTCAACGACCAGACGTGTGCGTTCATTTTCTCGAAGAAGGCCTCTTCTTCAGGCAACCGCATGGCGATCAATTCGAGCGGCAGGCCCTCCGCGTTGCGGAACTTCGACGCCCATGTGGAGCCCAATGCTTCGGTCATGCCCTGCAGCTCGCCGCTGCTGAGGCCGTCGCTGAAGGCGAACACGGTGGATCGGTTGATGCCAATGACCTTCGGATTGCGGTCCTCAACCGCCTGCTTGAGCAATTGCCACTGCTCGGCGCCCCACAGTTCAGCGAGACGCTGGCCCGGCGCTCCGGAGGTCGGCCGATTGGACGCGCGTGTCTCGAAGACGCCTCCCTGCGAGGTGCCGCCCAGGGCGATGCGTTCGACGCAGTCAGTCGTGACGGGTGTTCCCGCGGCTGCACATTTGTCGAAAAACACGTAAATGGTCCGGCGCCGCGCGGCAAAGGTCTCCGGAGCGACGATGGCCTTGAAGATCGGATCTTCCATGTACTCGCGCATCGGCACGACCCACATGTCGATCCCGTGTTTCCGCATCAGCGTGGGCAAAAACGTGTCGAGGCGCTTCTGGAGCCATTGCTGTTGCAGGTCGGCCTGCTCGCGAAGGGTGCCGAAGGGGCGCTCCACCCGATCGGGGAGTGCGCCTGGCGCCAGACGCTGCTGGCGCGCCGAGACGACTCCAACTGCAACCGTCATCATCAACAGCGACACCAGTGCCCCAGCGCGACGTCCACCAAACTTCATCATCAGCGACCTCCAGATCAGTGTGGCGATTCTATAATGCGTCCGCAGGGGGACAGATGAAGACTTCCGTGATTCGAACGCTCGGCGTGGCCGGCACCTTTGTACTCGCGGCCTGGTGGAGCCCGGCGCTGCACTCGCAGGCGCAGGGACGCGGCAACCAGGCGCCGCCTCCCCCACCCACGCTGGGACTCGACCAGGGCACCCTCGACTTCGATGTTCCCGGCTTCGACCTGCGCCTGGTCAAGGCGTCCCAGACGATCGCCGCCCTCGAACCCAAAGGGGTGCCGACGTATACGCCAACGCCAACACCGGCCCGCGGACGTGGCAGAGGGGCCACACCCACACCAGCCGCACCACCCACACCGCCACCACCTCCAACGCCTCTGCGTTTCGACTTCACTCCTGCCGATCGCCTCGAGCAGCGGGCCGCCGACGGTTACCACCATCTTGGCGACCTGACGCTTCGCCTGCGCGCGGGTACGTCCGGCGAATGGAAGGACTTCGACACGGCGCGCGAACGGAAGCCGGTCACCCCGCTGCCGGTGCAGAACGGCGCATTGGCGTCGGCGGATCTGGCGCCGACGTTGCCGGCGGACATCCCCGTGCAGGTGACTCGCGACTGGGCGGTGCAGAACGGTACCCTCGTCCTGCGATTCACGTTGACCAACCGCGCCTCGACGCCCGTTGAGGTCGGCGCGTTGGGCATTCCGGTCGTCTTCAACAACCTGATTACGGGCCGGAACCTGGAGCAGGCCCACGAAATCACCTCGTTCTTCGACCCGGCCATCGCGCAGGACGCCGGATTCGTGCAGGTCACCCGCCTGTCAGGCAAGGGGCCGGCACTGGTCGTCGTGCCGCATGGCAGGACGCCACTGGAAGGCTGGCGCCCCGTTGATGACCGCACCCCCAAGACGCAGACGTCTGAAGCCATCTTCGAGTGGATGGCGCATACACGCGCGTACGCGGAGAACGAGTGGAAGGACGCGCAACCCTGGAACGCGCCGACCCACGCCACGCTGGCTCCTGGACAGTCGCGCACCTACGGACTCGAGTTCCACCTGGCGCCGGAGATTCGGGCGATCGAAGACACACTGGTCAAAGCGGGCCGGCCCGTGGCCGCCGGTTTTCCCGGTTTTGTCGCCCCGATGGATGAGGACCTGTCGCTCTTCACGCGATACGGCACTCGGACGTCCTCGGCAACCGTGACCGTCGAACCGGCCGGCGCGCTCTCGGTCAGCGCCGGCCCCAATACGGCAAACGGCTGGCGACGCTACACCGTGCGCGGACGTCAGTGGGGCAGGGCACGACTGACGCTCACCTGGAACGACGGCACCGTCCAGGCACTCAGCTACTACGTCACGAAGCCTGCGGCGCAGGTGGCCGCCGACCTCGGCAACTTCCTGTTCACGAAGCAGTGGTACGACAATCCGAACGATCCCTTCAAGCGCAGCCCGTCGATCATCAGCTACGACCGCTCGAAGAACGCCATCGTCGAACAGGATCACCGAGCGTGGATTGCGGGCCTCTCCGACGAGGGTGGCGCGGGGTCCTGGCTCGCCGCGGGCATGAAGTTGTTCGGCCAGCCGACACCCGAGCAGGTAAAGCAGTACGAACGCTTCATCAATGAAGTCCTGTGGGGCCGCATCCAGTACTCGGAAGGCGACCAGAAGTATGGCGTGCGCAAGAGCCTCTTCTACTACGCACCTGACGAATTCCCGAACTACGTGTACGACCCGTCGAAGAACTGGACGACGTGGGCGAGCTGGAACAAGCAGGGCGCCGAGGTGCAGAACCGCGCCTACAACTACGCGCACGTCGTGGCGGCGTACTGGTCGATGTACCGGCTGGCGCGTAACACGGAGGGACTCGTTACCACACGCCCGTGGGACTGGTTCCTCAACCAGGCGCACGAAACCTTGAGGTACATGACCGACCCCGCCAACCGCGTGGGGTACGTCAACGTCGGCCTGATGGGCGCCACGACGTTTTCTCTTGTCCTCGATGACATGAAGCAGGAGGGCTGGGCTGAACGTGTGACCGAGCTGGAAGGCCGCATGAAGGCACGCGCGGATCGATGGGCCGGGCAGAGTTATCCGTACGGCAGCGAAATGGCGTGGGACTCCACCGGCCAGGAAGAAGTGTTCGCCTGGATGCGCTACTTCGGCTATGACACGCAGGCGACGACGGCGCTCAACTCCATCGTCGGCTACATGCCGCTGGTGCCGCACTGGGGATACAACGGGGCGGCCCGCCGCTACTGGGACTTCATCTATGCCGGCGCGCCTGGGAATGGCTACGAGCGTCAGCTCCACCACTACGGCTCTGGACTCAACGCGATCCCGGCTCTCACTCGCTTCCGGGATGACCCGACCGACCTGCACCTGCTGCGCATCGGGTACGCAGGCACGATGGGCGCGCTGACCAACATCGATCAGGAGGGCTTCGGTTCGGTGGCCTTCCATTCCTTCCCGGAGAAGCTGCACTGGGATGCGTACACGGGTGACTACGGGCCCAACTTCCTGGGGCACGCGCTCAACACGGGCACCTACGTCGTCAACCATCCGGAATTCGGATGGCAAGCGTTTGGCGGGAACATCCAGCAGATGATGCGGGGCACGGCAGGCCAGACCGGCTCGGCCGGCAACGCGTACCTGGCCATCACGCCAACCGACTCGTTCCGTCAGCGGGTCTACCTCGCGCCCGTCGGCTTGTACTTGACGCTCGACGCCGGCACGTTCAGTTCGGTGCAGTACTACCCGGCGACTGGTCGCATTATCGTCACGCTTGAGCCCGGCACCACGCACGTGACGCAGGCGCGGCTGCGAGTCGAACAGACGGGCAAGACGGCGCCACGGCGAACATGGAGACCGGCAACCACGCTGACGCAGGAGCGCGGCGCGTACGTCGTCCCGCTGAGCGCAAAGCCGACGACCATCGAGCTTCGGTGAAACGGCGGGGCTTCAGCCCCGCCATTCACTCGTAGTGCAGCGCGTGCACGGGGTCGAGTTTCGCGGCCCTGACGGCCGGGTAGAGTCCGAACACGATCCCGACGGTGACCGAGACCAGGCAGGCCACTGCCACGGACGTCACCGTCACGATGGTGGACCAGCCGGCGAAGTACGCGACGAGCTGCGAGAGCCCAACACCCACGACGGTGCCGACGAAGCCGCCGGTCACCGTAATCAGCGTCGTCTCGACGAGGAACTGGCGAATGACATCGCGGCGCGTGGCGCCAATCGCGCGCCGCACGCCGATTTCCCTCGTCCGCTCCATCACGCTCGCCAGCATGATGTTCATGATGCCGATGCCGCCGACCAACAGCGAGATCGAGGCGATCGCGACCATGATGAACTCGAACAGACGCTTGGTGCGCTGCTGTTCAGCGAGCAGCTCGGCAGGCACGATCACCTGAAAGTCACCGGCGCCGCGGTGCAAGCTGTCGAGCAGGCTTCGCACAATCGTCCCTGCCGACGCCACGTCAGCGTCCTGCGACAGCGAGAGGTACATCGCGTCGATTTCGTCCGTGTAGTACGACCGTGAGTCTTCGAGCCGCAGCATGGCAGCCATCACCGGCACGTAGATGAGGTTGTTCCGGTCGGTGGCCGGAAGTCCTCCGACGTTGCCCTGCGCTGACAGCTGCGGGCCCGCCACACCGATGACCGCAAACCACTGTTCGTTCACCTTGATGAACTTGCCCACCGGATCTTCCGACCCGAACAGGGCGGCCGCCGCGCCCTGGCCCAGTACCGTCACCGCGGCCGACTCGGCGTTTTCCTGTTCGCTGAAGAACCGGCCACTGGTGACCGACAGATTCGAGATCTGCTGGTACGCCGGCGTCACGCCGTAGACCGTCGGCATGTCGCCAAATGGTTTGGGCAGCAGTTTGCCAGGCACAAACCGTTTGCGTGGGCTGATCGCTGCCAGACCCGGCAGGCTCGCCTCAACAATCCGCATATCCTGAAAACGCAACCCCGCCGACAGTTTGCGCACCCGCTGCACGGACTCGTTGTCATTCGCTTCACGTGCTTCGACAATGAGGTTGCGCACGCCGAGTTGTTCGATGAAGGCAATCACCTGTGCCTGCGCGCCTGCGCCAATCGACAACATCGCAATGACCGCGGCCACGCCGAAGATCATGCCGAGCATCGTCAGCAGGGAACGCAGTTTGTGCGCGCGGAGGTTCTCGACGCCCTGTCGGAGTTCGGGCCCAAGGTCGAGCGACTTGCGCCGGTTGGTCGCGCTCATCGTCCACCTCCTGGTGCCGGAGTTGCCGGGGCCGCTCCGGACGCAGCCGCCTGCCCAGGTGTGCGCGTGGGATCCACCAGTGCGACCTCCGTCCCCTCGTCAATGCCCTCGACCACGACACGGCTTTCCGTGCGATGTGTGATGGACACGACCCTGGGCGTAAAACCGTCAGCGTCCCGCACGTAGACGTGCGGTTTGCCGTCTTTCTCGAAGATGGCGTGCCGTGGGACCCAGAGGACGTTGTCCACCGTGTTGCCCTTCGCCACGATCTGCACGGTCGAGCCGGGGCGCATCTCAGGATCAGCTTCATCGAGTGCCACCACGACTTCAAACAGCCGGAGCGGCCCCTGCGTGCCGCGACCGATGCTGCCGAGCGTGAGGATCTTGCCGGGCCGAACGGCGCCGGACGCAGACTTCAACTCGATGCTCACGGCCTGACCGACAGAGAGGTTCGTTCGTTCCTGTTCGTTGACTGAGGCGCGAATCTCCATCGCCCCGCCATCAAATACATCGAACATCGGTCGGCCCGCAAACGCCGTATCGCCCGCCCGCCACTCGGGCAGCGACATGCCGGAGAAAAAGAATCCTCCGGCCGCGTCGCGATTTTCGCGAATGATGACGACACCGTCGATGGGCGACGTGAGCGTGAGCATGTCGAGGTTCGCGCGTGCGCGGTCGGCGCCCATCTGGGCCTTCATGCGGCGTTCGCCAAGCACGGTGAGCCCGGACTTCGACGTGGTCTGCCGGGACTTCACGTCCTGCTCTGTCTGTTGCAGGCGGCGGCGCGCCTCTTCGAGCGCGAGCTGCCGTTTCTTGATTTCGTTGGCCGCCATCAGTTCGGCGTCCACGTTGGCATCCAGTTCCGCCCGGCGCACATCAAAACGTGCCGTCAGCAGCGTGACCTGATCCTGAGCGGCCTGCACCGCCACATCGGCCTCGCGCTTGGCGATCTCCTGCTCGGCCTCCGCCAGCTCCGACAACGCCTGCTCAAGGGCGAACTGCTGTTCGGCGGGATCAAACTCCATGACGGGGTCACCGGCCTTCACGAGAGTGCCGGATGGCGCGAGCGACAAGAGCCGGAGCGCGCCGCCGACCGACGGCGCGGGCACGGCGACCGACTTGGCTGCGCGCACATCACCTTCCAGGTACACATCGAGCGTGACACTGCCGCGCTCAACACGCCCGGTCACGACGGCGGAGGACTCGGACGAGGCGGCAGGTGCGGCCGCGAGCAACGTCCAGGCGCCGTACCCGGCGGCCCCCAGCGTGACCAACACTGCAGCGATCACCAGAAGTCGGCGGCTCACAGTCCACCTCCCGCAGTTGAGGTGGACGTCGCCGGTTCGGCCGTCGGATCGACCAGCGCGACCCGTTCGCCGACCTCCACCCCACCGGCAAGAGCGACCTGATCGCGACCTCGGCGAATGACCTGGGCATCCACCGGGACGAACTCGCCTCCACGCGCGACGTAGACAACCGGCCGGCCATCCAGGGTGAACACGGCCTGCGCAGGCACCAGCAGCACGTTGGGCAACTTGCCGACGGGAATTCGCGCGACGGCACTCATCCCGGGCCGCAAACGCGGATCGCTGTCCTTGAAGGTCAACCGCAGGTCGAACATCTTCGCCGGGGGCCACCCGGAGTTGAAGTCCACACGCGCCAGCACCGAAACGTCCGCCACACTCGCCACATATTCCCGATCCGGAATGGCGTCAGCGCGCACCGACGCTTCCAGCCCATTCTTGAGCTGGCCTCGATCGGTCTCGTCAATGCGAGCCGTCAGATACACCGACGTCAGGTCCGGCAATTCGAGGATCGGGGCCATCGGCGGCACGCGGTCACCCGTGCGGTACTCCTGCGCCTGCGCCATCGGCGACGAGGTTCGATAGTTCGGCAGGATGTTCACCGTGCCGTCGGCAGGGGCGATCATCTGCAGGGCGGACAACGACCGGTTGACCCGCTCAAGGTCCGCGTTGGCCTTGTCGATGCGTCGTTCCCGTGCCCGGATGTCAGCCGCGGCGCCCGCACGTGCGGCCTTGGCGGCGGCCTCCGCTTCGGCGAGCCGCTGCGTGGCGTCAGCCAACGCGAGTCGACCACGTTCAACCTCGACTTCCGACACGAGGCCCACCTCAAGCACGCCCAGCTCCGCGCGTTGCACGTCGTAGCGCGCGCGCATCACATTGGTCTCCTGTTGCTCGTCGACAATGGCGGACTGCGCCTGGGCCTGCTTCAGCTCGGCCTGGGCGCTGCGCAGCTCGGACTGCCGCTCCTGAATGGTGCGGCGCAGCGTGACCGCATCAAACTGCGCAACCACGTCGCCGGCCTTCACATCCGACCCGTTACGAGCCATGGTCACGATCGTGAGTTCGCCGGCATCGGGCGGCGCGGTCAGCTGAATCGAACGCACGGGTCTCACTTCGCCGCGCACTTCGACAACGTCGACATAATCGCCGCGCGTCACTTCTGCTGACGGCAGGTCTGGCGCCGATCCGGACATCGCGCGGACCGTCGCCCAGATACCGACGACGATCACCAACACCACGACCCAACGCCATGGGCGTCGTCCTGTCGCTTCGGCCATTACTGTCCCCCGCCAATCTGGACGGACGCCGTCAGATCCGGCATCAACTGTGGATGGGTGCCGCTGATTTCGATCAGCGCCGTGAACGAACGGACGTAGCGCGAAAACGAGCCCTGGACGGCCAACGGTCCGACGGCGACAACCTTGCCAGGAAACTCCAGCTCCGGAAAACCGTCCAGTCGAACTACCGCCGCCTGGCCGACCGCAAGCTTCGGCACGTCAGCCTGATTCACCTTGGCGCGGACCTGCATGGCAGTCGGGTCGACGATGTCGATGATGGGAATGCCTGGACGCACTTCATCGCCCTGTTGAATCTCAACCATGCCGGAGTTGCGGAACGTCGTCTTGATGACGGCCAAGCCCTCGAAGGGCGCCCGCACTTCCATCAGGGCCGCGTTGCCTTCGGCGTACGACAGGGCGCGTTGAGCGCGTTCCCTGCGGATCTCGAGGATACCGAGGTCCGCGGCCTCCGCCTTCCGCTTGAGGTCAAAGGTCGTCTGCAGCTGGTTGTAGCGGGCTTCAGCCTGCTCCAGTGCGAGGTTGTTCTTTTCGGCGTCGACTTTCGGCAGGAGTTCGTTCTTGCGGATTTCCAGGCGCGCGCGCTCGACGTCGTTTTTCGCCTGGACCAGTTCCGTTTCGTCCTTGGCCTTGGCGGCGGCCTGGTCAGCCCGCTTTCGCCCGATTTGTTCAGCCAGGTCATTCAGTTCAGCCTGCCGGTCAAAGGCCTGACGACGTTGTTCCTGGCGATCGAATTCCACCAGCAAGTCACCGGGCTTGACCGGAGACCCTGGCGGCACCAGATAGGTAATCACCAGGTTTGGCAGTGTCTGACCGGCCAGTCGAGGCACAACGACTGTCCGCGTACGGACAGCCTCAACAGTTCCGTGCAGTCTGACGGGCACCGGGGCCTGTGCCATCAGGCACACGTTCACCCCGAGAAAAATGGCGGTGGCCCCCGCCAGGCGTCTGATGATGTGCATGGTCCCGCCCCTAAAGACGCCGGAGGCGGGGCCGGAGTTTGCTGACCCCGGGTAGAAAGTCCGAAGAAACTAGCTTTCTGCCCGGATCCGGTCGTCAGTGACTGCTTGAGTGAATCGCGACACGCCAATGACGACGGCACCTACTGCGAGGAATAGGAGTCCCGTGGCGGCGGCACCCAGCCAGACATTCCCGCCACTCAGGTTGTTCCTGGCGAGGATGTACAGGGCTGCACAAGTCGTGATCACCATGAATACCGCAGGGACCACGGCAAAGGTCGTCTGGCGCGCGCGCTGTGCCAGCCACACGGAGACCGTGGTCAGCGCAAGTGCGCCAATCAGCTGATTGCCCGCGCCGAACACCGGCCACATCTGCCGCACGGTGCCGCTGATGGCGAACAGGAACATCAGCCCCACCGACAGCCCCGAATTGATCAGCGCGTTGCGCGTCCACGCCGGACCCTCCGGTCCGAACACCACAACCCAGGCTTCCTGCAGCAGATAGCGGCAGAGACGCACCGAGCTGTCGAGTGTGGTCACGACAAAGCCTTCAAGCATCAGAATGCCGAAGACGACAGCAATGGCCACGGGGATGAACGGCAGCGCCGTATGGATCAGGCGACCCGCGCCAAGCGCAAAGCCGAGCACCGGGTTGGTGGCGACTCCCGGGGGATACACCACTGACATGTATTCGGTCTGGGTGAGCATCGAGCCGACGGCCACAAGCACGAGAATCGCGAAGAAACTCTCCGACACCATGGCGCCATACCCGATGCGCCGAATGTCGCTTTCACGGGGAATCTGCTTCACGGTTGTGCCGCTCGCCACGAGGCTGTGGAAGCCGGAGATGGCACCGCAGGCCACCGTGATGAACAGGATGGGCCACAGCGGCGCCTTGAGCGCCGCGTAGCCGGCCTGCAGGTCCACCGCCGGAGCCTGAATGGACGTGCCCTTGAATCCGGCGATGATGGCCGCCAGAAACAGCAGCGCCACACCGCCGTACAGAATCTGGACGTTCGTGAAGTCGCGAGGCTGAAGCACAAGCCAGACCGGCAGCGCACACGCGAGCAGGATGTACCCGGTCATCACGACACGCCACGTCTCGCCCGACATCGAGATCGGATACACAAACCCGGCGATCACGCTGACGACACACAGCGCTGACGCCAACCCGTACGCCTGTGGTGTGGTCAGGCGATCCTTCCGGATGAGCCAGCCCAGCAGCGGAGCAAACGCCGTAATCAGAAACACCGAGGTCGTGGCGATGCCGCCGATGCGCGCTTTGACGACGCCGTCTTCAACGATGGTGCCCAGCAGATTCTGCGTCGGTTCGAGCCGCAAGGCCTCGAGCGGATACAGCGACGTCAGTGCCGTGACCGACAGATTGAGAAAGATGGCATTGACGATCGCGATGACAAAGATGAGGACGGCCAGATTCAGCAGATATCCCAGCGGTCCCAGCGTCGTGCGGGCAATGGTGCCGACCGTTTTTCCACCTTCGCGCGCGCTCACGAACATGGCGGTCATGTCGTGCATCGCGCCGAAGAAGATGCCGCCGATAACCACCCACAGCCAGACCGGCTGCCACCCATACGCCAATGCCAGCGTCGGTCCGACGATGGGCCCGGCGCCGGCAATCGTCGCGAAGTGATGCCCGAACACGACGTGGGTGCGGCTCTTGACGTAGTCCTTGCCGTCGGCCAGGAGTTCACATGGAGGGACGTTGGTGTCATCCTCCCGGAAAACGCGCGCGATGTAGCGGGGATACCACCGATATGCCAGCAGGAGGCACGCAGCCGCGGCGGCGACGGGCACGAGGATGTTCATGGTGCGGGCATCCTACCGCAGTTCCGGGGCAGGAAAACGTTTAGAATTGCGCCCACCATGAGCCAATCACCCACGCCCGTCCATGCGCCCAACCTTCCGGCTCCGGTCGGCCCCTATTCGCCGGGGATGGGCTTTGAGCGGCTGATCTTCGTCTCCGGCCAGGGTGCCACCGACCCGGCGACCGGCAAACTCGCGGGTTCTGATGTCGCCACGCAGACCGAGCAGTGCCTGAAGAACCTGCAGGCGATCCTGCAGGCGGCGGGTTCGGACCTCCAGCACGTTCTGCGCTGCGGCGTGTTCCTGATCGACATGGGCGAGTTCCAGGCCATGAACGCCGTGTACGCGCGGATGTTTGGCGACCACCGGCCGGCCCGCACGACGATCCAGGCCGCGGGGCTGCCAGGCGCAGGCCTGCGGGTCGAGATCGACTGCATTGCGTATAAACCCGGTGCGTAGTGCTTGGTGCGGAGTGCCTGATGCGAAGGCAGCGAGGAACATCGATGAAGAAGTGCCTGTTGATTGCCGTGATTGTGGCTGCGGGAGTCGCGCCTGCCTCGATCGCCGCCGCTGAGCAGAATCCGCCGTCGGGCCAGCAGGCCGCGGGACGCCAGGGTGCGGCGGGACGAGGCCGGCAAGCCGGTCCCCCGTCGATGGGCGGCGGTCAGTGCGCGGACAACCCGTGGAACTGTCCCGACGCGCCGAACCCCATCCCCTCTCCCGACACGGTGTGGATCGAAGAGATGACCTGGATGGACGTGCGGGATGCCCTGAAGGCCGGCAAACGCACGGTGATCATCTCAACCGGGGGCATCGAGCCGAACGGCCCGTGGATTGCCACGGGCAAACACAACTACGTGCTGCGGGCCAACTGCGACGCCATTGCGCGCAAACTTGGTGACGCCCTGTGTGCGCCCATCGTCCCGTTTGTACCGGAAGGCCGTATCGATCCTCCCAGCGGCCACATGACCTCGCCAGGCACGATCAGCCTCACCGAGGAGACGTTCCAGGCGCTCCTGTCTGACATCGCGCACAGCTTCAAGGCGCATGGCTTCGCCAACATCGTGTTCATCGGCGACTCGGGCGGCAACGTGCGCGGCATGCAGGCCGTCGCCGACAAGTTCACGAAGGAGTGGAGCGGCGCACCGAAGGTGGTGCACATTCGCGAGTACTACGATTACGCCGGCACCACTGCGGCGATGGAAGCCAGGGGGCTGTTGCCGACGGGCAGAAAGAGTGACGGCCTGCACGACGATCCGGCCATCACGATGAACATCATGGCGACCGACCCGGAAGCGGTGCGGCATTCTGCCAGGGTCAAGGCCGGCCTGGCCACGATCGACGGCGTCTCCGTCGCCGATCTCGAGAAGACACTGGCCATCTCTCGCGCCATCGTCGACTACAGAGCGACGGTGACAGTCGACGCCATCAGGAAAGCGCTGGGACGTTAACGGCTGATTGGGCGACGGTCGAAGCCGATGGTCACCGAAAGATCCGGGGGCCGACCAGCAGCGGTGCCGTCGGCCCACGTCTGATACGCAGGGATGAAGCGGCGGATGTAGTCGGTGATGGCCTCTCGGCTGAGTCCCGGCTTGCCCGACGCCTTCATGCGTTCTTCCGCTTCGACACGCCATTCGAGCACGTACGCCGGATCAGCTGCGCGCAGCACGATCCAGACGTCGACGTGGTGATACCACACGCCATACGCGGCCAGAGCGTTGTTGGCCGGCCGCAAATGTGGATCCGACAACGCGTCGTCTGGCACCGGAGCGAAGCCGAGCATCCAGCCTTCAACAACCACGACGTCCAGCGGACCACGCACCTCACGCCAGTCGGCGTCGGGCACACGGTCGCCGCGCCCGCCATGCGCTGACTTGTCATAGACGGGCACGCGGACCACCCGTGCCGCCGCGTCGCACTCACGCAGTGCTTCGAGAACCTGTGCGCCAAGCGCCACGTCGTGTGTGCCCGGGTACCCGCGGTGTTCGAGGTACGGATTGCCGGGATGGGTGGCGGCCAGCGCGACCTGCTCGGATCGGGTGAGATAGAAGTCGTCAACCGAGACCCCGGTCCCGTTCCAGCCCAACTCAGGCAGACGCCGCAGCAGGTGCGTGACGAGTGTTGTCTTGCCTGCGCCCTGCGGAGCCTGAAGGCCCACCACGAGCGGGCGCCCCGGGCGTCGCTCCCGGAGCCGATCGAATACGAAGGCGTGCACGGGTTCGTGCAACGGGGCAAAAAGGGGATCGAGGCTCATGCCGTGCGTGCCGTCCACCACGCCCAGACCAGGGGAATCCACAGCAGGTTTGACACCAGCAGATGTGCCATCTGCAGTGAGAGCGGCGCCAGCAGGAGCAGGTTGATCACACCCAACGCCGACTGCGTGAACACCGCGAGGACGATGAGACGTCGCACCCTCGCCTGGGCCGGCGTTTGCAGGGCCGGACTCATCCACGCGAGCCACAACACGCCGCCTGCCAGCACCACGGCCGCCACCGGATGCCAGATCCGCAACCGGATCAGGAAATGCGCCGTGGGGTCAAAGTCGGCGGCAATGCCTTCACGCAGCGACGCATGTGGGAACAACGTGTCGCCAAGCGCCACGATGGCGCCCGTGGCCGCGACGATCAGCATCCCCACGAGCACGAGTGACAGCCCCACCGGCCACCCGGACCTGACGGACCTGCCGGAGCCGCTGGACCCGTTGGACCCGCCCGCCATCCACCACAACAGTGAGGTAATGGCTCCGACGAGGAGCAATGTGTTGACCAGGTGGCCGCCCACGTAACCCGCTCGGAGCGCCGACGCGTTGTCTTCCACCAGTTCCAGCAGCACGATGCCCGCACCGACGGCGGCCTCGATGAGCATGAAGGCAAGGAAGATCCAGGCCCAGCGGCGGACGTCGCTGCCGGCCGGCCAGACCCGGCGCACCAGCACCAGGAGCCAGACCGCCATGATCATCACGCCACCCGACGTGACTCGATGGACGAATTCGATCATCGTGCCGACGCTGGGATCCAGCGGCACGACATCTCCGTTGCACAACGGCCAGTGACTGCCGCACCCGGCGCCGGATCCCGTTGCCCGAACGACCGCTCCCCACACGATCACCAGGAGGGTGACACCAAGCGTCACCCACGCAAACCGCATCACGCGTGCCGCGCGCGCGGCATCGACAGTCATCACATGGGCAGTATAGGCCGGTGCGGCATCAGCCCTCCGGCTCATGCGGTACACTCGAACCGGACGTGACCCACACGCCCGGAACGCATCCGATCGCCACGTTGTACACGGCGCACCATGCCGAGCGCGCCGCTGCGGCTGCGCGCGCAGACCGGCGCCACGCGCATCTCGGGTGGCTCCGCATCCTTGTCACCATCGCTACACTGCTCGCGGCGTGGTTCGGCGGTCTCTCCTCATGGCCGTGGCTGGCGACTGGGGCGGCGGCGTTTCTGGTGCTGGCCGTGATGCATGGACGGGTCACCGAGGACCGCGGGCGCGCGCAACGCGCCGTGGAGTTCTACCGGC
Organism: Acidimicrobiia bacterium; assembly: GCA_045862915.1. Classification (GTDB taxonomy): domain Bacteria; phylum Acidobacteriota; class Vicinamibacteria; order Vicinamibacterales; family SCN-69-37; genus SYFT01. The sequence continues at coordinate 51,870 of BTVE01000004.1, read as the reverse complement.
GGGGTCTGGTGCGCATCCACGGAGAATGGGTCGGCACGGGTGATGCCGGAGCCCGCTTTCAGACCGTGGCTGACGCGGACGCCACGGCCCCACATCCGTATGCCCGCGACCTCGACCTGTTTGGGCGAGGCAGCGCGTTCGAACTGCTCGGGACCTGCCGAACGGAGGCCGGCCAAGGCACGCTTGCCCGCTGGCTCCTCACGTTGCCCGGGGTGAACGAGACACAACGCCGGCAGGAGGCGGTGCAGGAACTGGCACCGCTGATCGACCTGCGTGAGCGTCTGAGCGTTGAAGGCGACACGATCGCCACACGTGTGCATCCGGACATGTTGAAGCGCTGGGCCACAGCTCCTGCGGAGTTGCCCCGTGGTCTCTGGCTGCCGGTGGCGCTCGCGCTGCTGTCGGTCTCCGTCGTGGGCGCCGCCATCTGGCGCCTCACCGGCGGCGGTCCCGCGGGATTGTTTGAGCTGTGTCTCTTCGTGCAGATCGTCGTGGCGCTCGCGCTGCGGGGACGAGTGGTCGCAGTCATCGGACGCGTCGATGGACCGGCGCGGGATCTCGACCTGCTCGTCCACGCCGCGCAACTCATCGAACGCGCACCGCTGCAGGCACCGCTGCTGCGTGACATCCAGAACCGTCTCAGGGGTGACGGCCCGCGCGTGGCCGCCTCCGACGCCATTCGCGCCATCTCGAGGCTCGATGCCCTGCTCGCGTCGCGACGCAATGTGATGTTTGCACCGATGGCGGCCTTCGTACTGTGGGGCACCCAGCTGGCGCTGCGGGTCGAATCCTGGCGTGACGGCCACGGACGTCACATCCCCGACTGGCTTGATGCGATCGGCGATTTCGAAGCGATCGCGGCGTTGGCCGGTTTTGCGGCCGAGCACCCGTCGTATGTGTACCCCACAGTCGAGGACGCCCGCTCGCCGCGCCTGGCGGCCGAACAGCTGGCACATCCGCTGCTGCCGGCCGGCGCCATCGCCAACACCATCAGGATCGGAGCGCCCGACGCCCGCCTGTGGCTTGTCAGCGGCTCGAACATGTCGGGCAAGAGCACGTGGCTGCGCACGATCGGCCTGACGGTGGTCCTCGCGCGGACCGGCGCGCCGGTACGCGCGCTCCGGTGCGCGCTGACGCCCCTGGAGATCAGCGCCTCGATTCGCGTGGGCGACTCGTTGCAGGACGGGCAGTCGCGCTTCTTCGCCGAAGTACTCCGGCTCCGGCAGGTGGTCGACCGCGCGCGGGACACGTCGGGACAGATGCTCTTTCTGCTCGACGAGATGCTCAGCGGCACCAACTCCCACGATCGACGCCAGGGAGCCGAGGGCATTCTCCGCGGCCTGATCTCACTGGGCGCCATCGGCCTGGCGACGACGCACGATCTCGCGCTTGGTGCGATCGCGCAGGGCCTGGGCGAGTCGGCCAGGCAGGTGCACTTCTCCGACAGGCTCGACGCGGGCACGCTGGAATTCGACTACGTCCTGCGTGACGGTCCCGTGCAGAACAGCAACGCCCTGGCGCTCATGCGATCGGTGGGACTCGACGTCGACGCGCGATGATCCTGCCGATCCTGTTCGTCTACGCTCTCACGCGGCTCTTCTGGGAGATCAGCAGTCGGCCCGAGGTGATGTTTGGTCCGTGGCGACTGACCTCGATGGTGTGGCTCGACGGCGTGCTGAAGGTGCTGCTCTGGGTCCTGCCCACGGTGGTCGCCCTCAAACTGCTGCGGCGTGAGTCCTGGCGGGATGCCTGGTCGGAGTTGGGGCTGCTGACACCCGCGTGGGCCGGCACCGGCCTGATGGCCGCATCAACCCTGCCGATGATCGCGCTGCCGATGGCAGCCGCGTTCACGCGCTTTGACGTCGCGTCGTTTGCGACCTTCGTCGTGCTCGGCCCGGTCGCCGAGGAAGTGCTGTATCGCGGCTTCCTGTTCCAGCAGTTGTGGCATCGCGCGCGGTGGCCCGTGTGGGCGGCTGCGCTGGGCTCGTCCGTCGTGTTCGCGCTGGCCCACTATCGCGATCTGGACGAACAGCTGGTGCTGGGATTCCTGCGCGATGACCTGTATGCCTCGCTCGCGGTGATCGGCCCGCCCATGCTGGCCGCCGTCGCCGGCGGGTGCCTGTTTGCGTGGATCACCTGGCGATGGCGCAGCCTGTGGCCTGCCATCGCGCTGCACGGGGCCGTGAACTTCTGGTGGGATATCTCGGTGCGGGTGCCTGAGGTGCCGGCCGCCGTGGCCCAGACCACGGCGCTGGCCGTGGCGGTGGGGATTACGCTGACGTGGCGGAAAACCGCTCGTCGCGATGTTTCCAGTCTTCCGGCGTCGCCACCCGTTCGTTGATCCACTCGATGACCGCCGCCCACCCGAGGCTCTCGGGATCATGCCGCAGGTACCCCTCGACCACGGCCAGGATGTGAAACCCCTGCGAAATCTGGAAGGACACGGTCGGATCGTTTAATTCGCCGCGCCCGACCTTGATGGCGTATTCCTCGGCGCTCATCGATGCGGCGTACTTGTGATACCCACGCAAACGTGCGCCGGCGCGAATACGCAGCAGGCCCAGGCGCTCGGCCAGTTGCCGTCGCGACTTGTACAGGGCCTTGCCGACGCCCAGACCGCGGCGCTTCGGATGTGTCATCACCTCGGCGCCATACAACGTCCGGCCGTTCTCCGGATCATGATTGGTGAACATCCCGCCATCAGTGAAACTCAGCCAGTTCTCCGTGAACGCGTAGTCATCCCACCAGACAATGAGGCTGGCAGCCATGCCGATGACCACGTTGGTGTCATCGTCAATCACCACGAACTGCCCTTCGGGGAAGAGGTCCAGGTGCGACTGCAACTGCGCGTATGACCACGGTGGCGAATCGGGATACACCATCTGCGTGAGCGCGCGGATCCCGTCAAAGTGTTCGGGACGGGTATTGACGACGTGGTAGGGGCCTTTTGTTGGACTCACACGTTCACCACTTCAAGGTTCGCGGCCACCTCCGCGCTCGACTGGCTGTCACGCAGCGGCAGCACAGTGCCGCTGGAGCGGCTCTCCAGCAGGGCGGCGATGTCCAGATCTCCGACGATCATGCTCTCCTGATTGGGCACGCCCTCTTCGATGTATCCATCGCGGGCGAAGGGAAAATCACTGGGCGTCATGATCGACGCCTGGCCCCAGTTGAGCGAAACGGCCGGCACCATCGGAATCGAGCCGACCGTACAGGCCTGCACGACATACATCTGATTCTCGATGGCGCGAGCTTGCGCACAGTATCTCACACGCAGGTAGCCCTGGCGGTCGTCGGTGCATGAGGGCACCACGAGGATGGTCACTCCGGCTCTGGCAAGTGCCCGAGCCAGCTCGGGGAACTCCACGTCGTAGCAGATCGTGACTCCAATGCGCCCGATGGCCGTATCAAACACACGCAGTGAGACACCGGACACGACGTCCCATTCCTCGGTCTCGAAGCGCGTCATGTGCAGCTTGCGCTGACGGCCGACACCGCCGCTCGGGCTGTAGACCATGCACTGGTTGTAGACACGCAGGCCATCGTCATCCTTCACGGGGACGGTGCCGCCGACCAGGTGCATGCCGCTGTCGCGCGCGAGGCGCGTGAAGAGCGCATCGATGGCCGACGCCTGATCGGCGAGGATGCGAATCTGGTCGCGAATGGGCAGGCGTGTGTTGCCGAGAGTCAACAGCTGTGTGCTGAAGTACTCCGGAAACACCAGCAGATGGGCCTTGTAGTCTTTCGCCGTCCAGACGAGCGATTCAACCTGATCGGCGAACTGGTCGAACCGATCGACTGGACGGATGTAGTACTGCAGCGCGGCGACACGGACGCGGTCCATGCCGCATGGTACATCGGGGTTCCAAGCTTCCGGGGTGCCGAAGTGCCGAGGTCCCGAAGTCACGAAGTCACGAAGTCACGCCCTCGTCATGCGGCGACGGTACGCTCCCGCCACCATGCGTCTCGCCGCCCCACTTGTCCTCGGTATCCTGGCCGTGTTGTCCACGACCGTGCATTCCACGCAGCCGCCGAAGCGGAACGTCGCGCATCGCGGCGCCTCAGCGTATGCGCCGGAACACACGGCGGCCGCGTATGCTGTTGCCATCACGCAGGGCGCCGACTACGTCGAACAGGATCTGGCAGTGACGAGCGACGGCATCCTGATCTGCCTGCACGATGAGTCGCTCGAACGCACCACGGATGTCGAAACACGATTCCCGGATCGCGCGACCACGGACAACCAGGGCCGGCGCCGCTGGCTGGCCGCGGATTTCACGCTCGCCGAGATCAAGACCCTCGATGCCGGCAGCTGGTTCGATCCGAAGTTTTCCGGAGAAAAGATCCTGACGTTCGACGAAGCGGTGGCGCTGGTCGGCACACGCGCGGGTCTCTTTCCGGAACTGAAGAGCCCGGCGTTGTACCGCGCGCGGAACGTGGACATCGTGGCAGTGTTCGCGCAATCCGTGCGGCGACACGCACTCGCAGGCACGATGCCGGATGGCCGCCCCCGGCTGGCCGTCCAGTCCTTTGACGAAGAGGCCGTGCGGGCCCTCGCGCGCGTGCTGCCGGAGGTGCCGCGCACGTTTCTGATCGGCGGCGGCGCCGTCGCCGAGCGGTGGCTGTCAGGCCCCGACGGGTTGAAAGAGATGGCCACGTTTGCCACCGACCTCGGGCCGGCCAAGAACCTGCTGGAACAGACGCCCGGCATCGTCGCGTGGGCACACGCGGCCGGGATGACGGTCACGCCGTACACCTTCCGATCGGCCTCGACGGGATGGTTTGCGGATGTCGAGGCCGAGATGCGGTATTTCCTCTATACACTCGGGGTGGACGCCCTGTTCACCGACAACCCTGACCTGTTCCCGCGTCGCTCTTACAGAAGTCTTACAGGCACCCGCCGGAGCCGCTGATATCGTGGCGGCATGCACGTTCGCACAGTTTCGACGACTCAGCGGGAAGGCCTCCGTTCAGGCGGCACAGGCTCACTGGCCGGCGCCGCCCCGGATCGCTACTCCAAGGTTTCCTGGATCACCGCGTTTTTCATGACGCTGTTCCACATCGGCGCCATCTGGGCGCTGATCGATTTCACCTGGTCGGGCGTGGTCGTCCTGCTGGTGACCTATTACATCTCCCTGGCCTGGGGGATCGGCATGTCGTACCACCGGCTGCTCACGCACCGGTCGTACAAGACACCGAAGATCGTTGAATACTTCCTGACCATCTGCGCCACGCTGGCGCTGGAAGGTGGTCCGCTGTTCTGGGTGGCGACCCACCGCAAACACCACCAGCATTCAGACTCGGATCACGATCCGCACACGCCCCGCCACGGCGGTTTCTGGGCGCACATGGGCTGGATCATGTTCGGCGAGCCCATGCACAGCGACACCACGCTGACGCCCAAGTACGCGCCGGACCTCGCCAAGGACAAGTTCCACGTGTGGCTCACGAAGTTCCACTGGCTGCCGCTGACCGTGCTTGGCGCCGGACTCTACCTGGCGGGCGGCTGGAACTGGGTGCTCTGGGGCGTGTTCCTCCGCACCACACTGGGACTGCATTCCACGTGGCTGGTCAACTCGGCGACGCACCTGTGGGGCGGACGCCGGTTCCAGACCTCTGACGATTCGCGCAACAACTGGTGGGTCGCCCTCCTCACGTTCGGCGAAGGCTGGCACAACAACCATCACGCGCACCCGACGTCGGCCGCTCACGGCCTGGCCTGGTACGAACTGGATGTGACCTATCTGCACATCCGCGCCCTGCAGCTGCTCGGCCTGGCGACCAACGTCCAGCGTGTGGCGATTGACGCCGAACCGGCTGAAGAACTCGCGGCCTGAGCCAAACAGCCAATCAGCCCACCAACCCATTTAGAATGGCGTCATGTCGGTCGCTCCAGGCCGCCAGGGCGCCATTGCCTTTTTTGTCACCTTCTGTGTGCTGGCGGTGGCACTGGCGATTGCCCTCAACGTCCAGTACGTCGTCCTGAACTGGCGGCAGGTGGTGCCGCTCGTGCTCGGCATCCCGATTTTTGCCGCCATCATCGCCGGCCTGATCATCAACACCACATTTCTCGTCAGGGAAATCCGCAAGAACGAACAGCAGGACGCGTTCGTGAATGCCGTGACACATGAACTGAAGACCCCGGTCACGTCGATCCGGCTCCACCTCGAGACACTCAAGGCGCGCGACGCCATGCTCACGCCCGACAAGCGGCGCGAGTTCTACGACGTGATGCTCGAAGACAACGACCGCCTGATGCAGACGATCGAGCAGGTGCTGCGCACCGGACAAGCCGGCAAGACCGCCCTGCACAAGGAACGCCTCAATCTGGTGGCGATGGTTGATGACTGCCTGGCCCTCTCACGCACCAGGCGGCATCTGGACGAACACCAGATGCGGCGGCTCGACTTCACGAGCGACGACAGGCCGCAGGAGATCATTGGTGACGCCGCGGCGCTGCGCGCTGCGGTCATGAACCTGCTCGACAACGCCGTGAAATATTCGGGCGACCACGTCGATGTCACGGTGGAAGCGGGCGTCATCGGCGACTGGGGCATCGTGCGCGTGAGCGACCGGGGAGCAGGGTTCGCGCCGCATGAGGCGGGACGACTGTTCAAGCGGTTCTATCGAGTCCCGGGCGCCCTGACACAACGCATCAAGGGCACCGGCCTCGGGTTGTTCATCGTGTCCAACACGGCCGCAGCGCATGGCGGGCGGGTGTCGGCCAGCAGCGCAGGCCCGGGGCGTGGCGCCACGTTCACGCTGGAGATCCCCGCCGCACCGAGGACGTCCTGAGATGGCGCGCTTGCTCCTCGTCGAAGACGAGCCACACATCGCGTCCGGAGTGAAGTTCAACCTCGAGGCGGAGGGGCACGACGTTCGAGTCGTGGATACCGGAGAAGCCGCGCTGACCATTCTGGCGGACGATCCCGACAGCGTGGATGCCGTGGTCCTCGATGTGATGTTGCCCGGCATCGACGGCTTCCATGTCGCACAGACCCTGCGGAGCCGGGCCTGGTACCGCCCAATCCTGATGCTGACCGCGCGCGGCCGCGCCGAGGACGTCCTCCGCGGTTTCGACGCAGGGGCCGATGATTACCTGCCCAAACCCTTTGAACTCGCCATTCTGGTCGCGCGTATTCACGCCCTGCTGCGTCGACAGCAGTGGACGCCGACACCGCTGCCCCCGGCGGACACATTCGAGTTCAACGGCCGGACGATCGACTTTGCGGCGCAGGAGCTGCGGGTCGGGGACATCGTGCACCCGCTGACGCTGATGGAAGTCAACCTGCTGCGCTACCTGGTGCGCCGTGACGGCCAGACGGTTTCACGCAAGCAGTTGCTGGCCGACGTGTGGAACGTGCACGAGGATACTGACACACGCGCGATCGATCACTTCATGTCGCGCCTGCGCAAGTACATCGGCGACTCCCCTGCCACGCCGCGGCACCTGCTCACGGTGCGCGGCGTCGGGTACCGCTTCCAGTCAGGCGTGCACTAGACATCAGGGTCGCGCGATACGGTACAACTTGGTGGCCGTGCGCACGTAGAGACTGTCGCCGGCGATGGCCGGTGTGGCCAGGCTCATCTCGCCAAGACTGTTCTTCGCGAGTTCCTTGTATTCGTCCGACACAGCGTCAAAAACGACAACGTCGCCGTCTTCGCTGGTGGCATAAATCCGCCCGTTGCTGCCGAGCGGTGATGCCGAAAACGTCAACCCGCCGCCTCCGACACGGGCCTTGTAGATCTCCTTGCCGGTCTCCGCATTGGCGACCTGCATGATCCCGTTGTCGTTGATCGAATAGATGCGGCCGCGATAGAGCAACGGCGACCCGGTGTACGCGGCAAATCGCGGTTGAAACCAGGTCACAAACGCGTTGCGCTCCTGCCCCTGCGCCAGGGAGATGTCTCCTGACGCGCCAGGGGTGATGGCATACAGGGGCCGATTGGTTTCCCCCTGCGAGCCTGATCCCACAAACAGCAGACCGTCGCCGGCGGCCGGGCTCGGCGTGGCCTGGGTCATGCCCCGCATGCGCCACAGTTCCTTCCCATCCAGGCCGTACGCAATCACCAGTCCCTTGCCGATCGTGACAATCTCGGTCCGCGAGGCGTGTGTCCAGATGAACGGGGTCGCCCAGCCGGACTTGGCGCGGGTCTCGAAGCCGGATCGATCAACCGACCAGATCTCCTTGCCGGTCGCCGCGTCCAGCGCGGTCAGAAACGACGCGCCTTCGTTGTCGTGCATCTGGTACACACGGCCCTGATGGACGACGGGCGAGGACGCCGTGCCGAAGTCGAGATAGATCGGCTGCGGCGTCCAGGTCTTCCGCCACACCGGCGTGCCGTCAAGCCTGTACGCGAATACGCCGACGTTGCCGCCAAACGACGCATACACGCGCTCGCCGTCGGTCGCCGGTGTCTCCGATGCGTAGGTGTTCTTGCGATGACGTCCACCGGCAGGCTTCCCCTTGTGGGCTTCCTGCTGCCAGAGCACCTTGCCCGATCGCGCATCCAGGGCGTACACCATGTATCGCACCTCGGACGCTTCGTCCGACAGCTCGATGTCGCGCGCGATCACCCGCCGATTCACTTCGTCGGGCGGCAGGCCCTGGCTGGTCAGCTCCGCTGCATAGTCGTTGCCGAAGATGCCGGTGGAGGGTGCCTTGAAGTCACCGCTGTTGATGGCGGCCGTCACGAACACGCGGTCACCCCAGACAATGGGCGATGACCAGCCCCGCCCGGGAATCTCGGCCACCCAGCGCACGTTCTCCGTTGTGGAAAAAGTCACGGGCAGGTTGGCAGCATCCGCAACGCCGCTGGCACCGGATCCGCGAAATTGTGGCCAGTCAGCGGGGCCCCGGCCCGACGCCACGGCCGTCCAGACACAGGCGGCCAACAGGCCGGTCACCACACGTTTGTGCATGCGGCCATCCTGCCCGGTTGCGCGCAGCAACGCAAGCGGTCGTACACGGCCACCAAATGGTCAGGGACGAATGGCTCAGCGCACGATGTTGAGCAGCCGCTCCCAGCGGACGCCGTCATCAAACGAGAAGTAGATGAAGAGGGCCTTGCCCTTCACATAGGTTGCCGGCAGGAAGCCCCAGTACCGGCTGTCCTCGGAGTTGTCGCGGTTGTCGCCCATCATGAAGTACTGACCGGCCGGCACCGTCACAGGTCCGTAGAACTCCCGGAGATCGCCGCTTGCGCCAAAACTGTCAGGGGAAGCGGGCTCCTGGTAGTGCGCCCAGGACTCATCCAGCGGCTGATCATTGATGTAGAGCTGCTTGCGTCGCAACTCCAGCCGGTCTCCGGGCAGACCGATGACACGTTTGATGAAGTCGCGATCCGGGCCTTCAGGGTACTTGAAGACAATGACGTCGCCCCGGCGGATATCCCTGGTGGGGAGCAGCGCCGACTCGAGGCCGGCCGCTGCCGGCGAAAAGATTGTCTTGTTGACGATGAGGTGATCACCCACCAGCAGATTCGGTTCCATGGATCCGGTCGGAATCTTGAACGCCTGGAAGACCCACGTCCGGACAAACAGCGCAAGCACCACCGCCACGATCAGCGACTCGGCATACTCGCGCACGACGGACTTCTTCACGACTCGGTGCCTACCTTGAGTACGGCCAGGAACGCTTCCTGCGGAATTTCCACGCGGCCGACACGTTTCATTCGCTTCTTGCCTTCCTTCTGCTTTTCGAGGAGCTTCCGTTTGCGCGAAATGTCACCGCCGTAACACTTGGCCAGCACGTTCTTGCGCAGGGCGCGCACGGTTTCACGCGCAACGACGCGACTGCCGATCGAGGCCTGAATCGCAATCTCGAACATCTGACGGGGAATCAGCTCACGCATCTTGGCCGCCAGGGCACGTCCCTTGGTGTAGGCGCTGTCCTTGTGCACCACCATCGCCAGGGCATCGACGGGCTCCGCGTTCACGAGGATGTCGAGTTTGACGAGATCCGACTCCTGATACCCAATCACGTGGTAGTCCAGCGAGGCGTACCCGCGGGAAATCGTCTTGAGGCGATCGTAGAAGTCGAGCACCACCTCGTTGAACGGCATCTCATAGGTGATGAGCACCCGATCGGACTTCAGGTACTCCATGCCCTTCTGGACGCCGCGCTTCTCCTGGCAGAGTTCGAGAATCCCGCCGACAAATTCGACGGGCGTCAGGATCGTCGCGCGGATGATCGGCTCCTCGAACTTCTGAATGCGGCCGGGATCAGGCAGCTTCGAGGGGCTGTCGATTTCCTCGACGACGCCGTCGGTCGTGGTGACGCGATACAGGACGCCCGGCGCGGTCGTGACCAGGTCCATGTTGTATTCGCGCTCGAGCCGCTCCTGCACGATTTCCATGTGCAGCAGTCCGAGGTATCCGCAGCGGAAGCCGAAGCCGAGCGCCGCCGAGGTCTCCGGCTCGAAGAAAAACGACGCGTCGTTGAGGCGCAGCTTCTCCATGGCCTCACGCAGTTCCTGATACTGCGAGCTCTCAACCGGATACAGACCGGCGAACACCATTGGCTTCAGTTCCTTGAAGCCGGGAAACGGCTGCGCGGTCGGATTCTGCGCATCGGTGATCGTGTCGCCGACCTTCGCATCGGCGACGTTCTTGATGTTGGCGACCATGAACCCGGCTTCGCCGACCCCCAGCGAGGCCACCTGCACGGGTTTCGGCGTGAAGGCACCGAGTTGATCGATCTGCAGGTCAAGGCCGGCGGCCATGAGGCGGATCTTCTGGCCGACTTTCATTTCGCCGTCGATGATGCGCGTCAGAATGACGACGCCGCGATACGCGTCGTACCACGAGTCGAAGATGAGCGCCTTGAGCGGAGCCGCCGGGTCTCCCGACGGCGGCGGCAGCCGATGCACGACGGCTTCGAGGATCTCGTGGACACCTTCGCCGGTTTTGCCGCTGGCCAGGATGGCCTGCTCCGCGTCCAGCCCGATGATCTCCTCGATCTGGCGTTTGGCTTCGTCCGGCTGCGCGCTCGGCAGATCAATCTTGTTGATGACAGGAATGATCTCGAGGTTGTTCTCGACGGCGAGATAGGCATTGGCGAGTGTCTGCGCCTCGACGCCCTGCGAGGCGTCGATCAGCAGCAGCGCGCCTTCACACGCCGCCAGTGAACGTGTGACCTCGTAGCCGAAGTCGACGTGACCGGGTGTGTCGAGGAGATTCAGCACGTACTCGTTGCCATCGTCCGCCTTGTAGGTGATGCGGACGGCGTGCGCCTTGATGGTGATGCCGCGCTCGCGCTCGAGGTCCATCGAGTCGAGCACCTGGGCTTCCATCTCGCGCGCCTGGAGGGCGCCGGTGGTTTCAAGCAGACGGTCCGCCAGCGTCGACTTGCCGTGGTCGATGTGGGCGATGATCGAGAAATTGCGGATGAAGCGCTGGTCCATGCCGTTCGTGGAACCTCAGCGCTGGTCGAGCGGACGTACGGACTGCGGGTACTCCGGTCCGATGTAGTCGGTGCGCGGGCGGATCAGGCGATTGTTCGCGTACTGCTCCAGCACGTGCGCCGTCCATCCCGAGATGCGGCTCACGGCGAAGATCGGCGTGTACAGGTCGATCGGAATACCCAGCGTGTAGAACATCGACGCCGAGTAGAAATCGACGTTCGGATTCAGGCCCTTCTCGGCCTTGACCACCTGCTCGATGCGCTGCGACATCGCATACCACTGCGGCTGCCCCGCCTTCTCACCAATCGACTGGGAGAATCGGCGGAGGTGCGTCGCGCGTGGATCTTCGGTGCGATACACACGATGACCAAAGCCGGAGACCTTCTCCTTGCGTGCCAGTTTTTCGCGGATGAACGACTCGGCGCGATCCACGCCGGCGTCCTGCCCGAGTTCCAGCAACATCTTCATCACTTCGGCATTCGCACCGCCGTGCAGCGGTCCCTTGAGCGTGCCGATGGCGGCAACGATGGCCGAGTGGATATCGGTCAGCGTGGCGGCCGCCACCCGTGCCGCAAACGTCGAGGCGTTGAGTTCGTGGTCGGCGTGCAGCACCAGGGACACGTCAAGTGCGCGTGCGGCCAGAGCGGACGGGCGGGTGCCGGTCAGCATGTAGAGGAAATTGGCCGCGTGACCGAGCGCCGGATCCGGGTCAATCGGACCGCCGCCGGCCTGCATCCGCCCCCAGGTGGCGACCAGTGACGCGAGTTGTCCGGTCAGGCGGACGGCCTTGCGATAGTTGGCCTGCGGAGTCGAGCTTGAGGCATCCGGATCCACGTGCCCGAGCACCGAGGTCAACGTACGCAACGCGTCCATCCCCTCGGCCGGGGGCAACGACTTCATCGCGCGCACCACGGGCTCTGGCAGCGTGCGGGCTGCCGCCAACTGCGTCTGCAGATCGCCGAGTTCGGCTCGCGTGGGCAACCGGCGGTGCCACAACAGGAAACACGTTTCCTCAAAGGAGACACCGCGGTCCATGTCCGCGAGGTCATGGATGTCGTAGCCGCAGTAGGACAGGACGCCGCGCTGACCGTCGATGTAACAGATGGCCGACTCGCCGGCAACGACGTCTTCGAGTCCGGCCTTGGGTTTCACGGGTGCAGCGGTGGTCATAATCAGTCAGCGATCTGCGGAGCTTTGACCATCATGTCGTCGCCGAACTGCTGCAGCAAGGACGTGAGGCCGGTGTAGAGGAAACCGAACTGGAACAGCATGAGAAACGGCAGCGTGCCGAAGATGCCGTGGGCGAGCGCGTAGATCACGGTGGACGTGAAGTACAAGCCGAGGATCACTTCGATCACCGGCTGGATGGACATCTTCTGGTGATACTTCTTGTGCTGCCACCCGTCACGATTGGAGGCAATGCCGTACTTGGCGGTGCGGGCGAACTCACCGGGGCCGCCGAACAGCGCTTCGAGCACGGCCTTGGTGTTGTTGACGGCGAGACCAATCCCGATCGACATGACGATCGGCAGATATTTCACGCGCGAGCGCCAGTCCGTGTAGAGCTCACGCTGGGAGACAAGGTAGAAGTTCGCCACCGACGCCGTGGCCGCCAGAAACAGCGGCACGTCAATGAGCAGCATCTCCGTCCAGCCCATGTTGTAGCGCACCCACATCGCGGGGAACATCAAGGCTGACAGCACACACATCAGCAGGTAGTTGAAGTTCGCGGTGAGATGGAAGAAGGCCTCGATCTTCACCTTGCGCGGCAGGTTTGACGCCAGGATCGCGGGGAGCACCTTGCGGCACGTCTGAATGCTGCCTTTCGCCCACCGGTGCTGCTGCGATTTGAACGCATTCATCTCGACGGGCACTTCCGCCGGGGTAACAAGATCGGGCACGAACAGGAATTGCCAACCGCGCAGTTGTGCGCGGTAGCTCAGGTCGAGATCCTCGGTCAACGTGTCGTGCTGCCAGCCGCCGGCATCACCGATCGCGGTACGCCGCCACACGCCAGCGGTGCCGTTGAAGTTGAAGAAACAGCCCGCGCGATTGCGGCCACCGTGTTCGAGTACGAAGTGGCCGTCGAGCAGGATGGATTGAATCTTCGTGAGCAGCGAGTACTGCCCGTTGAGGTGGCCCCACCGCGCCTGCACCAGCGCCACCTTCGGGTTCTGGAAGTGCCCAATCGTGCGCGTCAGGAAGTCGGGGGTCGGCACGAAGTCGGCATCGAAGATCGCGATGAACTCGCCGCGCGCCACCTTCATGGCGGCATCCAGCGCGCCGGCCTTGTAACCGGTCCGGTCCGTGCGGTGCAGGTAGTGGATGTCGAAGCCCAGCAGCCGCATGCGTTCGACCGCACCCGCCGCGATGTCGCGCGTCTCGTCGGTCGAATCGTCGAGCACCTGGATTTCCAGCTTGTCCTTCGGATAGTCGATCTCGCAGACCGCGTCGATCAGACGGTCCACGACGTACATCTCGTTGAAGATCGGAAGCTGAATGGTGACGACGGGAAGGTCGTCGGGCAGCGGTGCCGGTCCAGGCACCTTGTCCTTGTTCTTCATGTACTCGTAGACCAGGTAGTACCGGTGCCACCCGTAAATGCCGAGGATGCTGAGTACGAAGAAATACGCGACCAGGATTGCGGTTTCGAGTCCAGTCATAGTTGGAGGCCCTGCGCGAGCTGCCGACCGTTCATTGTACTGCGCGATCACCTGCACGGACGGTGCCACGGCCAGTCGATCGAGCCAGACTGCCTCCTCGCCGAGACCCACGCCCGACTTGACAACGTCCCTGGAAAGGCAGACACTTTAGTTGTCACAACGACTAACGTCCTAACCAATTGGAGCCTTTCACATGTCCACCGCCGCTGCAGCCCTTACCACCTGGTCCATCGATGCCTCACACTCGGAAGTCGGATTTTCGGTCAAACACCTGATGATCAGCACCGTCCGCGGCCGGTTTGCGGGCGTCCAAGGCACCGTCAGCTTCAGCGAGGGAGACTTTGCGAACGCCTCGGCCAGCGTCACGATAGACGCCGCATCCATCGACACACGCGAAGAAAAGCGTGATGCGCACCTGCGCTCCGCCGACTTTTTTGATGTCGAGCGGTTCCCCACGCTGACGTTCACCAGCCGCCGCGTCGACCGCGTCTCCGGCGACACGTTCCAGTTGGTTGGTGACCTGACCATTCGTGACATCACGAAGGAAGTGACTCTCGACGTCGAGTTCGAAGGCGCCCAGAAGGATCCGTGGGGCAACCTCAAGAGCGGTTTCACGGCGTCCACCCGCATCAACCGCAAGGACTTCGGCCTGACGTGGAATGCCGCACTGGAAACCGGTGGCGTGCTCGTCGGGGAAGAGGTCAAGATCTCGCTCGACGTGCAGCTGCTCCGCGCGTGAGATAATGGCAGGCTCCCCGACCGGGTCGGGGAGCCTGCTGATGCCATCCTCCGGACACTTCTCGCTCGCGGCGCTCGAGTTCGATCGCATTCGCGACGCGCTGGCGCTCCAGACGCTGACACCGCTGGGGCGGGCGCGGGCGTTGTCGCTGGAGCCCTCGCCGGATCCGGCCGAGGTGGCCGCGCGGCTGGCGACCACCACGGAAGCCGTCCAGCTGCTCGCCGAGGGCGGCGCACTGTCGATCCAGGCACCGGAGACCCTGCTCGAGTTACTCGATGCACTCCAGGTGAGCGGCCAGCCTCTCGATCCGCTCGGCCTGCTGGGTATCGCGACGTTTGTCGACTCTGTCGAGACGGTCTGCATGGGCATTCGCCGCCTGGGCGGCACCCTCCCCCAGCTGGCCGACCTCGTCGCCGCAGCACCCAGCTTCGCCACTGAAGCCGCACGCACGCGCAAGGCCATCACGCCGGCCGGCGATGTGGCCGACGATGCGAGTCAGGCCCTGCGGGACATCCGTGACGCCCTGCGCCGGCATCGCGCGAAGCTGCGCTCGACGCTGGAACAACTCACGCGTGGACGCGACACCGCGAAATACCTGCAGGATCAGATCGTCAGCGATCGCGGCGGCCGGTACGTGGTCATGGTGCGTGCGGAACATCAACACGCCATCGCCGGCATCGTGCACGGCAGTTCGGCGAGCGGCGCGAGTCTGTATCTCGAACCGCTGTCGACCGTGCAGACCAACAACGAAATCGTGGCGCTGGCCGATCGAGAGAAGGCGGAGATTCACCGCATCCTCCTGGCGCTGACGGATGCCTACCGCCACCGGCTCACGGACCTCGAATCGCTGCTGCACGTGGCTGCCGAACTCGACCTGGCACACGCCAAGGCGCGACTCGCGGCACGTCAGCAGGCCATCGCTCCCGCACTCACGACCGACGGGCGGCTGGACTGGCGCGGCGCGCGTCATCCCCTGCTGCTGCATCTGGCGGTCGTGGCCAACGACATTCGGCTCACGCCTCCGGTGACGGCGCTGGTGATCTCCGGTCCGAACACCGGCGGCAAGACGGTCGCGCTCAAGGCCGCAGGTCTGCTGGCGCTGATGGCCCAGGCCGGTCTCCATATCCCGGTGGATCCTGGCAGCGCGTTCACGCCGTTTGCCTCCGTCTTTGCCGACATCGGCGACGACCAGTCGATTGCCGCGAATCTCTCCACGTTCTCCGCCCGCATCGCACACCTGGTCGAGATGGATCGCGCGCTCGAATTGCCCGCGCTGGTGCTGCTCGATGAAGTGGGCGGAGGCACGGACCCGATCGAAGGCGGCGCACTGGGCACAGCGGTCATCGATCACTTCAGACGCCGCGGCGCCCTGCTGGTGGCCACCACGCACGATGACGGCCTCAAGTCGTACGCGGCCACGTCGGACGGCATCCAGGCCGCGGCCATGGGATTTGTGCCCGACACCTACGCGCCGACCTACCGTCTCGTGTACGGGGCGCCCGGGCGGAGTCTCGCGCTGGAAATTGCCGAACGGCTCGGCATGCCCGCCTCGGTCATCGCCGCCGCGCGTGCGCGACGCTCATCACGTGAGACACAACTGGCAGAACATCTCGCGCGTGTCGACATGGAACTCGCGTCCCTTGAACGCGAACGGGACGCCCTGCAGCAGGCGCGCCGGACGCTCGACGACGACCGCGCGCGGATCATCGCGCGCGAGTCCCATGTCACCGAGCGTGAGGCCGTGCTCAAGAAACGCCTCGACGACCGCCTGAACGAAAAACTCCGCGAGGCGCGGGCAGAAGTCGATCGTGTCGTGGCGCAGGTGAAGTCGAAGGCCGACGTGCTGGTCAAACAGGCGGACAAACGACCGCTCTCCACTGGAGACATCGGACAGCTGCGCGTGCAGGGTCGGTCGGCACTCGACTCGGTGGCGCACCCGCTTGGGGGATCCGCGCCGGCGGAACTGTCGCGCGCGTTGACGTCGCCGCCGGCTGTCGGCGATGCCGTCTACGTCCCGGCGTTTGATGCGCGCGGCGTCGTGACCAGCATCTCCGGCAAACAAGCGGAGGTGGATGTCCGCGGCAAACGGATGCGTCTGGCCTGGCGCGATCTGCACGCCGCCGTCGGCGCGCCGGCGGTGAAGACGCCGGTCTCCAGGCAGCAGGCGCAGAGCAGCGCGCGCGAAAAGGGTCGTGTCACAGGGCCAGAACCTGCGGGCCTCGTCGCCGCGACCCGTGAGTTGATGGTCATCGGCAAAACTGTCGATCAGGCCACCGACGACGCCGAAAAATTCATCGATCAGGCCTTGTTGACCGACGCGCGACGCCTTCGGGTTGTCCACGGACACGGCACCGGACGACTGCGCGAGGCCATGACGAAGTTCTTCCGCGAACATCCGATGGTGGCCAGTGTGGGTCCGGCCGCTGACAACGAGGGTGGGCAGGGTGCCACGATCGTGGAGTTGAAGGACTGATGGCGCTGTTCCCGCAGGGCTTTCTTGACGACCTCAAGGCCCAGACCGACATCGTCACCATCATTGGTGAGGTGACGCCGCTCAAGAAGGCCGGCGCATCGTACCGCGGGTTGTGCCCGTTCCATGGCGAAAAGACGCCGTCGTTCTACGTGCATCCGGACAAGGGCTTCTTCAAGTGTTTTGGCTGTGATGCCAAGGGTGATGTCGTCAAGTTCATCGAGCAACATCAGAAGCTGAGTTTCCCCGAGGCCGTGCGATGGCTGGCGCAGCGCGCAGGCATGACGCTGCCCGAGAGTGACGAAGGCGAAGACCGCGTGGCGGCCGCCGAGCGCGAAGCACTGGTCAAGCTGCACGAGGACGCGTGGGAGTTCTACAAGGCGCAGTTGGCCACACCTGCGGGCACCCGTGCACGGCGCGAACTCGAGACCCGGGGGCTGGCGGCGGCCACCATCGAGACGTTCGGTTACGGGTACGCGCCCGCGGCGGGCCCGGACACGCTGACGTCGTTGTTTGGGAGCCGCAAAGTGCCCCTCCCCCTGCAAGTGAAGTCCGGCCTGGTCATGCAGCGCGACGATGGGCGGGTGGTCGACCGGTTTCGCAACCGATTGATGATTCCGATTCGGCGGGATTCGGGCGCACTGGTCGCGTTTGGGGGCCGGGCAATGGATCCGGGACAGGTGCCGAAGTACCTGAACTCCCCCGAAACCCCGATCTACACAAAAGGGCGCACTTTATATGGCCTGGACGTGACGAAAGGGGCCATTCGGAAGCACAATTATTGTGTGCTGGTTGAGGGGTACTTCGACCTGGCACAGGTGTGGCAAGCCGGGGTGCAGCCCGTGGTGGCCTCCAGCGGGACAGCCCTGACGGTCACCCAGGCCCGCCTGCTGAAACGGTTTGCCCAGAAAATCGTTCTAAGTTTTGATCCGGACGCTGCCGGACAGGGGGCGGCGGCGCGGTCGTCCGGACTGCTGGTAGCTGAAGGATTCCAGGTCAATGTGGCCCTGCTGCCCTCGGGCAGCGACCCCGATACGTACATCAGACGGGAGGGCGGCCGCGCGTATGTCGAGCGCCTCAAGGCGTCACGTTCGTACCTGGACTTTCTGCTCGATCGGGCCGCAACCGGTGTGGACCTGAACCGCCCGGAGGGACGCCGGTCGTTCATCGGCAAGATGCTTGAGGTGGCGGCCACGATCCCCGACGCGGCCACACGTGACCAGTTCGCCGACCGGTTGGCGCACAAGGCACGCATCACCGAGGGTGTGGTGCGGGAGGAGATTCGCAAGGCGGCTGCGCAGAAGCGCACCGAACCGCCGGCGGTAGCGGTGCCGGTGACGGTGCGGGTGCTGGCCGCAGAACAGGGCTTGTTGTGGGCGCTGGTGCATCGACCGGTCGAAGCGGTGGCGGCGCTGGGGCAGCTGGAACCGGACGACATGGAGGGTCTGGTCTCGGCGCCGATTTTTGAGACGGTCCGCGGGCTGACCGACCTGCCGGCCGAAGTGATACCTGACCTTCTCCGCGAGCGTCTTACTGGAGAGGAACGGGCGTTGGTGGGCCGGGCGGCCAAGGCGGAAGCCTCGGCATCGCCCGACGATTGTGTGCAGGCGCTTCGGCGCCGCCGCATCGAGCGGGCCATCGCGCGTGTGCAGGACGACATCGACCGGCTGCGCGGTGGCAGTGACGACGGGCAGCTGGAAACGCTGTGGGCGAGCAAAGTCGAGTTGTTGAAACAGCTCGAAGCATTGAAGGACTGAAGGAGCAACGATCTTGTCGATTGAGGAAAAGTACGACGAAATCCGGGCGCTGATGGCCATGGGCAAGGAGAAGGGGTATCTCCTGTACGAGGAGATCAACGAGATCCTGCCCTCGGACGTCACGTCGGCCGAGGAACTCGATGACCTCTTCAGCGCGCTGGGCGCTGCCGGGATCGAAATCGTTGAATCCGAGAAGAGCTACCGGGACGAAAAGGTCGGAGGCGAAGACGGCGAAGGTGGCGGGGGCGACCTCGACCTGACGCCGGGCGTCCTCGACAAGACCAACGACCCCGTGCGCATGTACCTGCGCGAGATGGGCACCGTGCCGCTCCTCACCCGCGAGGGTGAAGTCGCGATCGCGAAACGCATCGAGCGCGGCAAGCTCACCGTCATGAAGCTGATTGCCCGCACCAGCAAGGTGACGCAGGAAGTCATCGAGATGGGCGAACAGCTCAAGCGCGGCGAACGCACCATTCGTGAACTGGTGGTCTTCAACGAAGAAGAGATCACCGACGAGAAGCTCGAGCGTCGCCGCAAGCAGCTCGAAAAGCAGATCGACGCTGTGCGCATCGCGCATGAGAACGTCGCCAAGACCGAGCAGAAGTACGGCGAGGACGCCAAGAATGCGAAGAAGGTGCTTGCCAAGCGTCCGGCACCGAAGCCCGGCAAGAAGCCGGCTGCGTTCACCGCAGAGGAGAAGAAGGCCATCCGGGCGCACTGGCGCATCAGGCGCGCCAAGGTGGCGGTGACGGTGGCGATCCGCAAGATCGAGTTCACCGAGATGGTCAAGCGCCGCCTGATTGACGGCCTGAAGACCGCGGTGGAAGACATCCAGTGGAAGCAGAAGGAAATCCGCCAGATCGATCAGCGCCTCGAGCCCCAGGGCAAGAAGAAGCTGCGCGAGGAAGAAAAGAAGCTCCTGCTCAAGCACAAGGACGAGCTGGGCAAGGAAGTGAAGGCCATGGCGGCCAAGCTCGAGCAGTCGCCTGAAGACCTGACGCTGATGCTGCGCACGATCCTCGAAGGTGAAGCCCAGGCCGAGCAGGCCAAGAAGGAACTGGTCGAAGCCAACCTGCGACTCGTCGTCTCGATCGCCAAGAAGTACACGAACCGCGGTCTGCAGTTCCTCGACCTCATTCAGGAAGGCAACATCGGCCTGATGAAGGCGGTCGACAAGTTCGAATACCGCCGCGGCTACAAGTTTTCGACGTACGCGACGTGGTGGATTCGCCAGGCGATCACCCGCGCGATCGCGGACCAGGCGCGCACCATCCGTATCCCGGTGCACATGATCGAAACGATCAACAAGTTGATCCGCACGTCTCGCGCGCTGGTGCAGGAGCTGGGTCGCGAACCCACCTCGGAAGAAATCGCGCAGCGCATGGACATCCCGGTGTCCAAGGTGCGCAAGGTGCTGAAGATCGCGCAGGAACCCATCTCGCTCGAAACCCCGATCGGCGAGGAAGAGGATTCACATCTTGGCGACTTCATCCCGGACACGAACGTCTTGTCGCCGGCAGAGTCGGTCATCAACCTGAACCTGAAGGAACAGACCGACTCGGTGCTGCGGACGCTGACGCCGCGTGAAGAACGTGTCATCAAGATGCGGTTTGGCGTGGGTGAAGGCTCCGAGCACACGCTCGAAGAGGTCGGTCAGAGCTTTGCGGTCACGCGCGAGCGCATTCGCCAGATCGAAGCGAAGGCCCTGCGCAAGCTGCGCCACCCGTCGCGGTCGCGCCGGTTGCGTCCGTTCCTCGAAGGCCGCTGAGGCGGCCTTCGACGCGGCCTCGGCGGGCCCTTAGCTCAATGGTTAGAGCGGCCGGCTCATAACCGGTTGGTTCCAGGTTCGAGTCCTGGAGGGCCCACCAGCCTTCGCTCGCGCGGTCAAAAGCCGCGCGCGAGCTTCGGCTCGGCAGGCCTCAAGCGTCGATGGTCACCGTTCCGTCAATCACCATCGCGACGTCGCCACCAATCCACGTGTCGTCGCCGAAGCGCTCGACGTACACGCGTCCCGCGCGTTGGCGTGCGGTGCCTTGCGCGGCAACGTAGCGTTGGGGCGCCAGGCCGGCGCCCATGAGCCACTGCGCGAGGCCGGCGTTCAAGCTGCCGGTGACGGGATCCTCGGGCACCCCGAGTGACGGCACAAACGCCCGGACCTCAAATGCCGCGTCGTGCCCCTCCGCCTGCGGCCCAACCACGCCGAGTTTCACGTCCCGAATCACGCTGAAGTCCGGCGTCAGGGACAACACCCGCTCGGCGCTCGGCAACATGACCGCACACCAGCCCGGCCCGTTGTCGACCCACTGGTGGTGCCGGATCTCGTGAACCGCGACCCCGATGCCGGCAGCAATGCGAGCCACCAGTTCGCCATCGAGTGGACCGGTTCGGCGCAGCGGAGGCGCGGCAAATGCCAGTCGGCTGCCGTCGCGTCGAATCCGCACGAGACCGACACCACACTCCTGCACGACCTCGCCCTCGGCCCTCGGCCTGCCGCCGGCCTCGAGCCAGGCGCGGCAACTGCCCAGCGTCGGGTGTCCGGCAAACGGCAGTTCCCCGCCTGGTGTGAAGATCCGTACGCGATAGTCGGCACCCGCCTGGGTTGGCGTCAGCAGAAACGTCGTCTCGGAAAGATTCGTCCACCGCGCACACGCCTGCATCGTCGCATCGTCGAGTCCATCAGCATCGTGGACGACGGCGAGCGGGTTCCCCAGCAGAGGCGTGTTGGTGAAGACGTCGAGTTGGTGAAAGCGGCGAGTCATCAGCGGATCCTATAATGGGCGCCAATGGTGGACACCCTCACAGCTCTCATGGCGCTGCAGGCGCTCGACTCCGCGGCCGATGCGGCCCGCAAACGCCTGGGTGAGATGCCCGCTCTGGAGAAGGCGCTCGACAAACGGATCGCCGACGCGCAGGCGATCGTGAACGCCGCGAAGGCGCGAATCGCGGACAACGAAAACGCGAGACGCACACTCGACAAGGACACCGCCGTCATCGACGGCCGTATGGCGAAATTCGAGGAACACAAGGCCTCGGTCAAGACGAACCAGGAATTCCACGCGCTCAATCACGAGATCGAAATCGCCAAAGCCTCAAAAAGCGCTCTCGACGATCAAGGCCTCGAACTGCTCACGGCGCTTGACGATCTGCTGGCGGAACGCGCGGCGGCCGAGGCAACGCTCGCCGAGATCACCGCCGAGTGCAACACCACGCGTCAGGCGCTGCGCACCGAAAAGACGCAGCTCGACGCCGAACTGGCGCGGCTCGCGGCCGACCGCGCGGCGGCCACGCCCGGCATTCCGCCGGCCGTGTTGTCGAAGTACGACCAAATCGCCAAGGGCCGAAAGGGCATCGCCGTTGCCGAACTGCGCGGCGAGATCTGCATGGCCTGCCACGTGAAGCTCCGGCCTGCAGTCGTGCAGGCCGCGCGCAGGAACGACAGCATCATGCAGTGCGACAGCTGTCAGCGCATCCTGTACTACGTCGCGCCACCGGCGACGACGTAGCGGCTACCAGATCACGGGAACGGCGCCCGACTCGCGGATCAGCGTGTCCCGCGTGATGAGTGGGAGGGACAGATCCCGCGCAGCGGCCACGATCAGCCCGTCAAACGGATCCTTCGTGAAGCGGAGTTCGGACGCCGCGAACACCTGTTCTGGAGTGAGTTCGAGCGGCTGATACGCCGGATTGCTGAACAGATCCGCGAAGAACTGGCGCAGCGGCCTGCGCAGGTTGATGCGCACGATACGTTCGAGCAGCGCCATCTCCCAGATCACCGCGGCAGGCACATAGATGATCGCCTTGCCGTGCTCTGCTGCGTGAAAGTGGGCTGCCGCCTTCCGTCCCATCGTCGTATTGCCCGCGGCATGAAATACCAGCGGGTGGGTATCTGTCACGACCGCGCCGTGTTCAGCCACGCGTGCGCTTTCCGTACGCGGGTTGAGATTCCTTCACGGCCACAGGCCGGCCGACCGAGGTGTCAAATAACGAAGCGATTGCGGCATCCGCATGGTCGAGATTGGGATCATCGACAGAGACGTCAATGGTGCCGACGACCGAGCGTGGCATATCGCCTCCGGCTCCGCCCTGCCGCGCCTGCGTGAGAATTTCGTCCAGCGCATCGCTGAGGCTCCGCTTCTTGCGCCCCGCAGCCCGGCCTTTCAGCCACAGGAGATTGTCGGCATCAAGCGTAACAGATAAAGGCGATTTTGGCATGTTTATACGATAAACATGTTTCCATGATTCGTCAATGCGCCGACCGGTGGGGCGCGTCGGCCACGGACGGCTGGAGGCGCGTGCGGACGACCCGGGCCCGTATGTCGTCAAACAGCGAATACGCCACCGGCGTCACGAGCAACGTCAACAGCAGTGACAGCGTCTGGCCGCCGATGACGACGACAGCGATGGAGCGGCGCTCCTCGGCACCCGGCCCGGTGCCCAGCGCGAGCGGCAACATGCCCCCGACCAGCGCGAGTGTCGTCATCAGAATCGGGCGGAGCCGATCGCGGTTGGCCTGCATGATGGCGGCGAAACGCTCCAACCCCTGCGCGCGCAGATTGTTCATGTGATCGATCTGGAGGATCGCGTTCTTCTTCACGACACCGAACAACACGAGCAGGCCGAGCGCCGAGTACAGGTTCAGTGTCTGGCCAGTCAACCACAACGAGAGCAGGGCAAACGGCACGGCCACCGGCAGCGACAGCAGGATCGTGAACGGGTGCACCACACTCTCGAACTGCGCCGCGAGGATCATGTACATGAAGATGATCGACAGCATGAAGGCCCAGAGGAACTCGCGGAAGGTGCGCTCGAGTTCCCGGGCGCGGCCGGCGACTGCCACTGAATAGGCGGGCGGCATGCCGAGCCCCAACGCCGCCTGTCGCAGCGCCTCCATGCGGTCGGCCTGCGCAAACCCGGGGCCGACGCCTGCGCGGAGGTTCGCCTGCCGCTGGCGATCCTGCCGGTCGATGCGGGACGGGCTCTCCGCTTCAACGATCTGCACGAGATTGTCGAGCCGCACGAGTTCACCGTTACGCCGAGGGACCAGCAGGTGTCCCAGGGTCCGTGGATCGTTGCGGTCGCGTTCGGCGAGCCGAATCTGCACGTCGTAGTCGTCGTTGACGGCCGCGTCCCTGAACCGGGTGACTTCCTGATCACCGCCCACCATCACGCGGAGCGCAGTGGCGATGTCTTGCGTCTCGACGGAAAGATCCGCCGCGCGAGCGCGGTCGATCCGCACCTGCAACTCAGGCTTGTTGAGTTTCAAGGTATTGTCGGCATCCACGATGCCGAGGTCGGGCGCCATCACACGCAGTCGTTCGGTGTATTCCGCCAGCGCCTCCAGCTCGGGGCCACGAATCGCGAGGTCCAGCTCCGTTCTGCCGCCCCCCAGGTTGATGGACGGCACATTGCGGACCGATCCTCGCAGCTCCTTGAACTGCCGCAGACGCGCGCGCGCCATGCGCATGATTTCCGCCTGAGAGTAGTTATCGCGAAACGCCCGCCCGGGATCGAGCCGCACGAGCCCGCCCAGCAGCCGCGACCAGGAGAACACCCGCTCTTCATGTGGCGCCAATCGCACGTAGAGTTCGCCCTGGTTGACGCCGCCGAGGAATCCGCCGCCCGCCGACGCCAGCACGGTCCGCACCGCCGGCAGCGCACGCACTTCCCGCTCGACGGCCAGAATGGCCTCGTTCATCGCGCCGAGGCTGGTGCCCTCCGGCGCCGTCACGCCGATTTCAAACTCGCCCTCATCCACACCACTCGGCACGAACTCCTGCAGGACCCGCCCGTAAATCGGCACGACGCTCACCATCACGACCACGGTGGCCAGCGCCAGCACCAGGCGATGACGCATCGCCCACCCCAGCATCGCGGTGTACCCACGGTCGATCACGCCGTAAAAGCCGCCGCGCGATGCGCCGTGTTCGTGGGCCGCGCGCCGGCGGAACAACCGCGCCGACATCATCGGCGTCAGCGTGAACGACACGACCAGGCTGACGAGAATCGCGACTGCCGACGTAATCCCGAACTGGTACAGGAACCGGCCCGCGATGCTCGACATGAACGAGACCGGCACGAAGATGATGACCAGGCTCAGCGTCGTGGCCAGCACCGGCAGTGCGATCTCCGCCGTCGCCGCGCGAGCCGCCTCGAACGTGTCCATGCCCTTTTCTTCCACGAACCGGAAGATGTTCTCCAGCACGACGATGGCATCGTCAATCACGATGCCGACCATCAGCACCAGCGCCAGCATCGTCACGCTGTTGAGCGTGAAGCCGAGGGCAGCCATGATGCCGAACGTCGAGATGACGGACGCAGGAATGGCGATCCCGGCGATCACCGTGGCGCGCCAGTCGCGCATGAACGCAAACACCACGAGGCACGCGAGGATCGATCCGAGCACCAGGTGGACATTGATCTCGCCGAGGGCCGCGTAGATGTAGCGGGACTGGTCCCGGATGACTTCCAGCTGCACATCGGGCGGCAACTGCGGCCGCACGCGGTCCAGGTTGGCCTTGACGCCTTCGATCACCGCGACCGTGTTCGCGCCGGACTGGCGGCGGATCGCGAGTGTGACCGTCGGCACGCCATTGAGCCGGGCAATGGAGCGCTGCTCCTTGGTGCCGTCTTCGGCGTAGCCGATGTCGCGCACGCGAATCGGCGCACCGTTGCGTGTCGCGACGACGAGGTTCGAGAAGTCACGCGCGTCAACGACCCGTCCCATCGTGCGCAGTGTCTGCTCGCGCGTGGCATTGGTGACGTTGCCGCCCGGCAGGTCAGCGTTCTGCCGGGCAAGCGTGTCGCGCACGGCGGTGATGGGCAACTGATAGGCCGCCAGGCGCGCGGCATCGACCCACACGTTGATCGCGCGCTCGAGGCCGCCGACCACTTCGACCTCACCGACGCCGGGCGCGCGCTCGAGAAATGGCCGGACGACCTTGTCGGCCAGTTCCGTCAATTCCCGCAGCGGGCGATCCGCCGACAGCGCAACCGTGATGGCTGGTGACGAGTCGTTGTCGGACTTGTTGATGACCGGCGGCCGCGCATCACGGGGCAGTTGCGCCACCACCGCGGCAATCCGGTCCCGCACGTCCTGGGTCGCGGTGTCGATGTCGCGTTCCAGTCGGAACGTGGCAATGACGATGGAGGAGCCGGGGCCGGAGACTGACCGGAGTTCCTCAAGTCCCTCGACCCGGTTGACGGCCTCCTCGATCGGCTGGGAGATCAGGACCTCAACCTCCTCGGGAGCTGCCCCCGGCAGCATCGTGCGCACGAACACCGTCGGCAGGTCGACGGCGGGAAATCGGTCGATGCCCAGCGTGCCGTACGTGGCGGATCCAACCACCACCAGGCACAGCACGATCATCGACGCAAAGACCGGGCGCTTGATGCAGATTGCCGCAAGGGTCTTCATCAGCGTGCTCCCGCCGTCACGGCTTCGCCGTCGACGAGGTTGCCGGGCCGGTTGATGACGAGCTCACCGGCCTTCAACCCCTCGAGCACTTCGACCTGGCCGTCGTGCCGGCGCCCCAGCGTCACGCGCCGCTCAGCCGCTTTGCCCGCGGCCACGATGAACACCTTGTCGACGCCCGCAAAACTGCTGAGCGCCGACTCGGGGACCAGCACGGAGAGATCCCGGCTCTCAGTCACGACCTCCGCGTTGGCGAAGGCACCCGGTCGAAGCACACCGGTGGGATTGGCGACCTCGGCTTCGATCGACAACGTGCGACTCGATTCCTCGATCGCCGGACTGATGCGGACCACCCGTCCCTGGTGCACCGACGGGTCACCCTCCAGGGTGACACGCACGGGCAGCCCGACACGCACCGAAGACGCCTCCCGTTCGGGAATCGAGAGGCGCAGTCGCAACGGGTTGACCCGCACGATGGTGACCACTGGGGCGCCGGTCGCGAGGTACTGGCCGGCGGTGACGTGACGCTCGCGCACCCGGCCGGCAAACGGCGCCGTGAGCGTGGAGTCGGTCAAGGCCTGGCGCGCCAGTTCCAGCTCGGTGCGCCGCTGTGTCAGCAGCGCCTGACGATTGCGCACTTCCTCAATGGCGTCCTGAAAGCGGCCTTCGGCCACTTTCCATGCCGCGTCCGCTTCGTCGAAGCTCGCCTGGCTGCCGATGCCGTCTTTCAGGAAGGCCTCGGCGCGATCCCTCGTCAGTTTCGCCTGGTCAAGCACGGCTCGCGCCTGGCGGACCACGGCAGTCTGTTCGACCACCACCGTGTCGTCGCTGCCGCCGCCCGCCAAGCCGAGGCGCGCACGCGCCTGTTGCAGCGCGGCGTCCGCCTGATTGACGCGCAGCTGGAAATCCGTTGGTGTGAGGCGCCCGATGATGTCGCCCCGTTCGACCGACGATCCGAGGTCGACCGCCAGGCTGTCGAGTCGGCCGACAACCTTGAAACTCAGTGTCACCTGTTCTTCGGCGGCGAGGGTACCGGTGACGTCGATCGTGCGTTCGAGCCGGGCCTCTTCCGCGGCCACCGTCTGGACCGTTCGTGGCTCGGCGTTCTGCGCGTCCGGCGCCGAGCCTCGCGCTGCCGCATCCGTGCCGCCGCCACACGCCGTCGCCAGTCCACTTACCCCTGCGACGAGCACCATCGCCGCGACACCAGAGAACGGTCTTGCACGCATGCGGCCTATTTTATGGGCCGCATGCTCCCGGATGGAATGGAGACTGGTCAGCCACGCAGGCGAATCGCCGCGGCCATGCGTCCCGTGTCCGGCCCCTCAGCGCGATGGGAATAACAGCGGTCACGCGTGTCGGCGGTGCAGATCTCCGAGAAGCTGACCGCCTCTGGCGGCACCCCGGCCGCGACCAGTTGGTCACGATTGGCCGCCCACAGATCGAGTTTCCACCGCTCGATGCCGTCCTCGGTCATCCAGGCTGCGGCGTCCGGCGTCATCGCCAGAAATGCGTTTCGCACGCGTGTATCGACCTGGTAACAACACGGACCATTGCTGGGTCCGATCGCGGCACACAGATCAGATGGCGGGACGCCGAGCTCGGCGATGGCATCGATGGTGACGCCGGCAATACCCGCGCATGTGCCTTTCCACCCGGCATGGACGGCGGCCACGACCCGGCGGCCGGAGTCGGCCAGCAGAATCGGTACGCAGTCAGCCACGCGAACCACGATGACGCGTGCGGGATCGGTGGAGACGATGGCATCGGCCTCCAGCGCGGCGTCCAGCGACTCGCCCGGCCGCACATGCACAACCACCCGGCCGTGCACCTGCCGCACGTGCACGACATCCTCGGCCCGCACGCCAAAGTGCTGTGCGAGGCGCGCGTAGTCGCCTTCGGGGTCCTTGCGAAACTCGAGTGTACGGCTCGTGAAGACATGGTCGGCCCGCTCCGCCAACGTCCGTTGCTCCAGCACGTCGCCAATACGGGAGGGTTGCCACTGCCAGTCAACCGCGGTTGTCATGCTGCCTGCCCTGTTGCGTCGTGAGTCTGGTACATCCGCCACGAACTCCAACTGTAGCCGAGGTTTGGCGCGACACCGTGAGCGGCGTGGCCCTGGCTCGTGTCATGCAGACGAGAGGTGGCCGGACATTTCCAGGCGGAGGGACTCAACTGATGACGATTCGTTTCTACACCAACGACAAGGGCATGCCCCCGGGCAAACTGGCGGACGCCGAACTGCACTTCGCGGGAGGACCGCTCGACGGGCTCAAACTCGTGGGGTTCGCGGTCTGGGAACGCAAGACCGGTGGACGCAATGTGACCTTTCCTGCGCGCCAGTACTCGGTGAACGGCGAGCGCCGGAGCTATGCCATCCTGCGGCCCATCCTCGAAGCCTCGGCGCAGAACGGGCTGCGGGACGTCATCCTCGAGGCATACAAGGAACACGAAGTGGCGCTGGCGGAGGCGGTCTGAGGCCTCAGGCGCGTCGCGGCTGCATGGTGACCTCGGCGCGGAGGCTGCGCTCGAGCTCGGATCGGAAGAACGACTCCTTCATGCCGCCATCGATGATCTGCCACGGCAGGAACGCATCTGACTCGCGGTTGCGATAGAGATACGCATCTGCGTCGAGACCGGCGTCGGCCACGGCCCGGCGCCAGTCGCCGCCATTGGCTTCGGCATGTTCGATCACGTCGGCCACGCGGCGATCGCCCAGCGACAGCAGCCCCTGGTAGTACGAATGCCGCTCGGACTTGATGTTGAAGTACACGTTGTCGAGGTCCGAGACCAGGTGCCGCAGGCGCCTCGTCTTCTCCTCGATCACGTCCGCCGGCGTCATGGGCATCCACTGGTAGGTCGTGCCCGGCTTGGGCACCAGCGGATTCACGGACGCCACGATCCGGCCGATGGTGCCGCGCGGGCGTGCGTGTGTGAGCATGCGGTCGCGCATCTCGACGGTCAGGTCGCGGATCGCCTGCAGGTCCTCGTCGGTCTCGGTCGGAATGCCGACCATGTAATAGAGCTTGAGATTGTCGAACGCCTCGGCAAACACCAGATCGGTGCGTTTGAGAATCTCCTCGTTGGTCACCGTTTTGTTGATGACGCGGCGCAGGCGATCGGATCCGGTCTCGGGCGCAATCGTAATCGAGCGTTCACCGCTCTGGCGAAGCAGCCGCAGGATCGGTGCGGTCAGATCGTCCATGCGGAGTGACGCGGGGCTGATGCCATAGCCGAGTTCCACGAGCCGTGCCAGGATGCGCTCGATGTCGGGATGGTCGCAGAGCGCAATCGAGACAAGGCCCACACGTGTGGCATGTGGCCGCGCCTGCTCGGCGAGCGTGAGGATCCGCTCGGTGTCGAAGGGCCGGACCGGCAGGTAGTTGTATCCGGCCCAGCAGAACCTGCACATGTTGGCACAGCCGCGCACGACCTCAATCAGGAAGCGGGCGCCGAACTCGGTATCGGGGGTGAAGATGCTCGTGGACGGGGGATCAAGATGATCCGTTGCGCGGACCGCAGCCTTCCGCACGACTGCCGGCGCCGGGGTGCCCGGCCTGGGTGTGATGGCGGCGACACGACCAGGACCGTCGTAGGTGACGTCATACAACGACGGCACATAGAACCCGCGCTCCCCGGCGAGCCGTGCGCCGAGGTCCTCGCGGCTCGCTGCGGCGTGCCACTGCTCGATGAAGGGCGGTACGAGGGTCTCACCCTCCCCGGCGGCAATGATGTCGGCAAAGGGCGCGAGTGGTTCGGGATTGACGAAGGTCACCGCGCCACCGACGAGCACCAGGGGATCGCGCACGTGCCGATCGGCCGCGCGCGGTCGCATCCCTGCGAGCCGCAACATCGTCACGACATTTGTGTAGTCCCACTCGAAGGAGACGGAGAACGCGAAGACGTCGAAGTCTGCGACGGGCGTCTGCGACTCCAGCGTGACGAGAGGCGAGTGCCGGCGGCCGCGGTCCGCGAGTTCCTGTCGGCCGGGCAGGAACACCCGCTCGCACACCACCCGGTCGTCGGCGTTGAACAGCTGATAGACGGTCTGGAGGCCGAGATTCGACATCCCGACGAAGTAGGTGTTGGGAAACGCGAGCGCCACACGCAGGCGCCCCCCGTGCGGCTTCCGGACGTAGCCGACTTCTTTCTCGAGGACCTCGAGCGCCTGCTGCCGCACGTCGCCCTGAGCCGCACGTCCGGTGCGGCCGGCGAATCTGCGCGGCGGTTCACGTCTGGGCATCAGGGGCAGTGGACACGCACACCGTCACTCAGGCGTCGACGTACGCGACGACGGTGGCTCTTCCGAGTGTACTGCAGGACCTGACGGACCTGACGGACCCGTCCTATCCCTCTTTTTTGCGCAGGAACGCCGGGACGTCGAGTTCCGACGCGTCGTCGTCGAGCGCCTCGAGTGACAGTTCGCCACCCGCCGCAGGTGTGGAGATATCGAGGCTCACCGGCGCAATCGGAAGGTCCAGCGCCGGGCGTCGCGAGACCGTCACCGAGGGACGCAACGCCTGCAGGGGCAAGCCGTTGACCACCTTGCGTTCCTCTTCGAGGATGCGCTGGGTGGAGTACGCCGTCATGTCGATGGGCGTCGGCATGGCGGACTGCGCCATCGGCATCTGCGCGTCCCGCGCTCTGTCAAAGCCGGTCGCGATGACGGTGATCTTGATCTGGCCCTCCATGGCCGGATCCACCACCGCGCCAAAGATGATGTTCGCGTCTTCGTGCGCTGCGCTGTGGATGATTTCCGACGCCTCGCTCACCTCGGCGAGCGTCAGGTCGGAGCCGCCGGTGACGTTGATGATGACGCCGCGCGCGCCGTTCACGCTGGCGTCCTCGAGCAGCGGGCTCGACACGGCCGCGGTGGCCGCGAGTTCGGCACGGTTCTCTCCCGAGGCGATGCCCGTGCCCATGATGGCAATGCCCATGCGCGACATGATGGTCTTCACGTCCGCGAAGTCGAGATTGATGATGCCCGGCACGAGAATCAGATCCGAGATGCCCTGAATCGCCTGCCGCAGCACGTCATCCGCGGTCATGAACGCGGCCGACATCGACGTCTCCTTGGACACCGTCGACAGCAGGCGCTCGTTCGGGATCGTGATCATCGTATCGACCGCATCGCGCAGTTCGCGAAGTCCGCGCTCGGCCTGCGTGGCGCGCCGTTTGCCTTCGAACCGGAATGGTTTGGTCACGACCGCAATCGTCAAGGCGCCGATCTGATTCGCCAGGCTCGCGATCACCGGCGCGGCGCCCGTGCCGGTGCCGCCGCCCAGGCCGGTGGTGACAAACACCATGTCCGCGCCCTGCAGCGTCTCGAGGATCTTGTCGGTATCCTCCAGCGCCGCGTCGCGGCCGACGTTGGGATCGGCGCCTGCGCCGAGTCCTTTGGTCAGCTGACGGCCAATCTGAATTTTCACCGGCGCGACGCTGTTGGCCAACGCCTGCTGGTCCGTGTTGGCGACGATGAACTCGACGCCGCTCAACCCGGCCTGCACCATGCGGTTGACGGCATTGCTGCCGCCGCCACCGACACCGATCACCTTGATGCGGGCGCCGGCGCGGGCTTCCTCCTCCAGCAGGATCCGCAGGTCACCTGGGGCATTACTGATGTTCATGGGGTCCATCACTGGTCTCTCCTAAGGGTTCGGGCAGGGCTCACAGGAAATCCTTGAACAAGGTACGCAGCCGTCCGGTCAGGCGGCCGATCGCGCCGGCGCCAACACGCTCCGGCTCGTGTTGCAGATGGCGGTGGGCATACATCACCAGCCCCACCGAGGTGGCAAACGCCGGGCTGTTCACGTGATCGGCCAGTCCACCCACCTCTTCGGGGGCGCCTCGACGCACGGGCAGATCAAAAATCTGCTCGGCGATTTCGACCATGCCTTCGAGCATGGCGCCGCCGCCGGTGAGCACGATGCCGGAGTTGAGCGACTTCTCGAAGCCGGCCTTCCGAATCTCGTCCCACAGCAGGTGGCAGATTTCCTCAGCCCGCGGTTGCAGGATCTCGGAGAGGACACGACGCGGCATGACACGGGCACGACGGCCCGCAATGCTTGCGACTTCCATCGTGTCGTCTTCAGGCACCAGCGCGGTCAATGCGCACCCGCTGCGGCGCTTCAACTTCTCCGCTTCCGGAATGGGCATCCGGAGGCCCACCGCAATGTCGTTCGTGAAGTGATCCCCGCCGACCGCGAGCACACCTGCATGCCACAGACTGCCGCGTTCAAACACGGCGAAGTCCGTGGTGCCGCCGCCAATGTCGACCAGCGCCACGCCCAGTTCCTTCTCATCGGCCGTCAGCACCGACTCGGACGCGGCGAGTTGCTCCAGCACGGTGTCGCCCACTTCCACGCCGGCGCGATTCACACACGCCACCATGTTCTGCATCGAGGAGGAACTGCCGGTCACGACGTGTACGTTCACTTCCAGACGTGATCCCGTCATGCCCACGGGCACGGCAATCCCGTCCTGGTCGTCCACGACAAAATCCTGCGGCAACACGTGGAGAATCTCGCGACCCGCCGGCAGCGACACGGCGCGGGCCGCATCAATGGCGCGCTTCACATCGTCACGCGTGATCTCGCGGTTGCGCCCGGCGACGGCCACGACCGCGCGGCTGTTGAACGCCTTGACGTGGGCACCCGACAACGCCAGATGCACCGTGTCGATTTCCACGCCCGCGGTCAGTTCGGCTTCATCAAGCGCCTTCTTGATGGCCTCGGCCGCGGACTCGACGTTGTTCACGACGCCGCGCCGGATGCCCTTCGACTCCGCCAGGCCGATGCCGATGATGTCGAGCGTCCCGTCATCCATCATCTCGCCGACAATGGCGGAGACCTTCGATGTGCCGACATCGAGCCCGACCAGATACCGTTCTTTCCGTGCCATATCCTCTCCTGCCGCCTTACTTCCGGTCTCGAACGAACACACGTGTGCCGAATCGGAGGTCCACGTAGTCGGTCACGCGGCCGCGCTCCTCAAGCGTGGGCACAAGTTCGAAATACGTGCGCAACCGCTCGACGAACTGCTCGTCTCCCAGGTACAACCACGTCGGGTCGTCACCGAGCAGCACCTTCACGTTGCCTGGGGTTGATACATCGACCTGCGACAGTGCGCGCCGCAGGTCCGGATGCCCCGAGAGCATCCTGAGGAAGCGCCCGGTCAGCTGCGCCCGCGCGACATCAATCGGCGGCCCGTCCTCGGTACGGGGAGCCGCAAGTCCGTCCACGATGGGCAGGTCGAAGTTCCGATACGCCGGACCGAACTCGTCGATGATCACGCCGCTGTCGTCGATCAGGTAGAGGGTGTGCCCGAGGCGCGCGATGGCGATGGGCTCCCGCTCGTACACGTACAGGTCGAGCGTGTCGGGCAACACGCGGCGCAGCCGCGCATCGGCCACCCATGGCGACTCCAGCAGGCGGCCCCGCGTCGCGCCGAGGTCCACCGCGAGCAGGCTCGAGCCGCGCACGTCGCCGATCAACGCCTCCACCTCGGGCAGAGTCAACCGCTCGTGGCCGTGCACCAGGACACGCCTGACCGTCAGCAGCTGTGCCGCGGCCAGTTGCCGAGCCGTGAACCACACGCCGGCGGCCACCACCGCCCCCACCAGCACGAGCCGGCCAATCTTCAGGAGCCGCACCGCCGCACGGCGACGAGTCGGCCGGACGTCCGCGCGGCGGAACCGCTTGTCGGCCAGTTCGGCGCCGCCTCCGGGCAGGCCTCGACGCGGTGTCACGGGCGCGCTCACGACACGCCCTCCGGCGCGGTGCCGGCGGCCGCCATCTGGCGCAGCAGCGTCACCAGCCGATCGGCGACATGCCCGATCGAGCCGGCTCCCAATGTAATGACGAGGTCGCCCGGCTGCGTGAGCAGCGCGAGATGCGGAGCCAGGTCGCCGACCTCAGGCACCAGGACCAGTTCCTTGACGTGAGGGCGGACACGTTCGGCCAGCGTCTCCAGCGTGATGCCGGGGATGGGCGCCTCACTCGCGGCGTAAATGTCAGCCAGCACCACGACGTCGGCCAGCCCGAGCGCAGGGCCGAAGTCGTCGAGCAGATCCCGGGTACGTGAATAACGGTGCGGCTGGAAGGCCACCACCAGACGCGTCGGCGAGGCTTCCCGAGCCGTGCGCAGGACGGCCGCAATCTCGGTGGGGTGGTGCCCGTAGTCGTCGATCACCGTCACGTCGGCTGCCACGCCTCGCGTCTGGAATCGACGTTCGGCGCCGTGGAACTCCCGCAGGGCGGACGTGATGCGCTCCAAAGGCACTCCCAGTTCACGCCCTATCGCCACTGCGGCGAGCGCGTTCAGGAGATTGTGACGACCCGGCACGCCAAGTACAAGCTCCAACCGCTGGGGATCCTCACCGGGCGCGGCGGCAATCCGCACCTGGCAGCGGGCGTTCCGTCCATCGCTGCCGGCGCCTTCGGCGCAGATATCTGCCTGAGGACTGAAGCCGTAGGTCACGACGCGCCGGGTCAGGCGCGGCAGAAAAGCCGCGACTTCCGGGTCGTCGAGGCATGCGATCACGGCGCCGTAAAACGGCACCTTGTTGCCGAAGGTCACGAACGCATCGATGAGCCGGTCAAACGACCCGTAACTCTCCATGTGTTCGTGGTCGACGTTGGTGATGACCGCAAACGTCGGAGACAGCAGCAGGAACGACCGGTCACTTTCGTCGGCTTCCGCGACCATGTACTGGCTGCTGCCCAGGCGCGCATTGCTGCCAAACGCCGAGAGCCGTCCGCCAATCACCGCCGTCGGATCCAGGCCGGCACGTTGCAGTGCCAGCGCCACCATGGAGGTGGTCGTCGTTTTTCCGTGCGCCCCGGCGACGGCGATGCCGGTGCGCAGGCGCATCAGTTCCGCAAGCATCTCTGCGCGCGGGATCACGGGCACATGCCGGCGGCGTGCCTCCAGCACTTCAGGGTTGTCCTGACTCACCGCGGAAGACGTCACGACGACGTCGGCATCCCCGACGTGGTCAGCGGCGTGGCCAATCGCGATCCTGACACCCATGTCGGCCAGCCGGTCGGTCATTTCGGAGCGGCGCGCATCCGACCCCGAGACCTGATAACCAAGATTCGCCAGCAGTTCGGCAATGCCGCTCATGCCGATGCCGCCGATCCCCACGAAGTGCACGCGCCGGGTGCGTCCGAGCATCACCGTCATGCCGCCAACTCCAACAGCCGATCCACGATCACCTCGGCAGCATCCGGTCGTGCGAATCCGCGCATGGTCCGGCCCATCTCTTCGCGCACGTCCGCCGACGTCACGACACGAGCGACCGCATCCACCAGCACCTGGCGACCTTCCGGAGTCGACAACGATGCCTGATCGATCAGGACCGCCGCGCCGGCAGCGGCCAGCACCTCGGCGTTTTTGCGCTGATGGTCATCGGCAGCGCCGGGGAACGGCACGAGCACGGCGGGCACACCCAGCGCAGCCAGTTCGGCCAGCGTCGTGGCGCCGGCGCGGGAGACCACGACGGTGGCCGCACGCATCTCGTCGGCCATACCGGTCAGAAACGGCTCAACGCCGGCCTCGACTCCCTGTGCCGCGTATCCGCGACGCACCAGGTCGAGATCGCGCTCGCCGGTCTGATGACGAATCTCGATGTCCGGGCAGGCCTGGCGGAGCGCCAAGGCCACCTCCACCATCGCAACATTGATGGCGTGCGCCCCCTGTGACCCACCCAGGACAAGCACACGCGGCCGTCGCGGCTCCGTGCCGGCTCCCCCGGGCCGAAGGAACTCCGGCCGGACGGGATTGCCGGCAACAAACCCCTTGCCGCCAAACCACGACAACGTGCTCTCGTAGGTCACGGCCGCGGCCCGCACCACCCGTGCCAGCGTCCGATTTGTCAGGCCGGGCATCGCGTTCTGCTCGAGCACCATCGTGGCGGACCCACGCAACGCCGCGAGCATCACGACCGGTCCCGAGCTGTAGCCGCCGACACCCACAACGACGTGGGGCCTGCGTCGCGACAAGACGCGCCACGCATCGATGAAACTCAGCGGCAGGACCGCAGCACCACTCAACCGGGATGCCAGTGACTTCCCTTTCAGTCCCTGACTGCGAATCGTGTCGAGCGGAAATCCTTCGGCGGGCACGACACGTGCTTCGATGCCTCTCGCGGTGCCCACAAACGACACGCGCGCGTCCGGGCGCCGCGCCGTCAGCGCACGCGCCACCGCGACACCGGGATACAGATGTCCCCCGGTGCCGCCGCCGGCGATCACGACCGACAGGCCCTCCGGCGTCATCCTTCGACTCCCAGCGGATCGGCGGTCGTCACCGTACGCGCGGTGCGTCGCACGCGGCCCTCGGCGTCGATGGCCGTCGCATACTGCGAGATATTGAGCAGGATGCCCATCGCAAACGCGCTCACGAGCATCGACGATCCGCCATTGCTGACAAACGGCAGCGGAATCCCCTTGGTGGGGAGCAGGCCGATCACCACACTGAGATTGACCAGCGCCTGCGCGCCCAACATGGCCGTCACGCCGATCGCCAGCAATGATCCAAGCCGATCCGGCGCCAGCATCGAGACACGCAGTCCGCGCACGGCAATGATCACGAAGCAGATCAACACGGCCGTCGTGCCAATCAGTCCGAGCTCCTCCCCGATGACCGCAAAGATGAAGTCCGTGTGCGGCTCGGGAATGTAGAACAACTTCTGCACACCTTCCATCAATCCACGGCCGAACGGACCACCCGACCCGACGGCAATCAGCGCCTGACGCAACTGAAAGCCCTCACCGGTGGGATCCGCGTCGGGATCCAGGAAACTCACGAAGCGCCGCAGGCGATACGGCTCAAGGTAAATCGCCAGCGCGATCATCGGTACAAGCCCGGCCACCGCGGTCCCGAGGTACCGCAGCGACAACCCTGCGGCGAACAGCATCGTCATCACGACTCCGACGAGCGCGACGGTTGTCCCGAGATCGGGCTGCAGGATGATCAGGCCGGCGAATGCCCCGAGCATGAGCCCCACCGGCGCCAATGTGAACTGCAGATCGTTCACCCGGTGCATGCGCTTCTCGAGGAGTGCAGCGGTAAAGAAGACCGCGACCAGCTTCGCGATCTCGGAGGGCTGCAGCGTAAAACCCGGAATCGAGATCCACCGGCGCGAACCGTTGATCGGGGAGAACCCGAAGACCGCCACCAGCAGTACGAGAGTAGTCGCCACGCCGGTCCAGATGACCCACGGACGGCGGTAATGGTGATAGTCGACGCGCATGCCGATGACCATGAGCACCAGCCCGACCACCACGAAGACGCTCTGTTTGATCAGGAATCGATACTGCGAGTCGAACCGGACATCGGACCAACGCGCCGATGCGGAGAACACCATGATGAGGCTGGCGCCGAGCAGCACGAGGGTGGCCCACAGCAGCCACTTGTCGGATTTCAGTGTTCGCGCCATCGTGTCCTTCCTTCCCCGTTCACCACTGCACAGTTCTGCACTCGCCCTACAGTCCACAACGCCCCACGCCGACAACAGCGGGGGTGCCTGAGCGATCGACAGTCATCAGCCGGGCCTCGGGTAGAGACACCAGCCTCACAGGCCGGGGCGGCCTGTGTTCCCAGCGGCCGGCTCTTCACCGCGGTGCCAGCACTGATGACTGTCCATCGCTCAGGCGATGTACGGCCTCGACAAACGCCGCGCCCCGTGCGGCGTAGTCGGAAAACATGTCGAAACTCGCGCACGCCGGCGCGAGCAATACCGTTCCCTTCGTCGGCGTCATGCCCCAGGCAGTCCGCACCGCCTCGGCCATCGACGATGCCTGCTGCAGCGGAGCGACATCGGAGAGCGCGGCTGCCACCAGCGGCGCCGCCTCGCCGATTGCCACCACCCCCGCGCAGCGGGCGCGCACGACATCGCGCAGATCCTCGAAGCGCCCGCCTTTATGCCGCCCTCCGAGAATGACGACCACGTCGCGCTCGAAACTCTCAATCGCCCTCGTGGCCGACACGATGTTGGTCGCCTTCGAATCGTTGACGAAGGTGACGCCCTGCACCGAACCCACACGTTCGAGCGCATGCGGCAATCCCTGAAAGCCACGCACGGCCCTCGCCATGGCCTCGGGGGACACACCTGCGAGGCAGCTGACCGCTGCGGCCGCGAGCACGTCACTCAGCAGGTGTCGCCCGGGCAGCTGCACGTCGGCGATCGCCAGCAACGGCGCGCTCCTGCCCTCCGACCTGCGCACGATGGCGTCACCTTCCACGGTGACGCCGTCCTGCACGTCGGCCTCCAGCCCGAAATCGAACCGGCGCGCGCGCGCACGTCGCGCCAGTGCCAGGGCGCCGGGGTCGTCCGCGTTGATGACGGCCCAGTCGTCCGTCGTCTGGTTCTCGAAGATGCGTGCCTTCGCGTCGGCGTACGCCGCCACGGTGCGATGACGATCGAGGTGGTCCGCCGACAGGTTCACCAGCACGGCAATCCACGGATGAAAACGATCGATCGTCTCGAGCTGAAATGAACTCGCTTCGATGACGTGCACCGTGGCGTCAGTGGATGTGTCCACCTGCGCCGACACCGCCGCGCCGATGTTGCCGCCGGCCGGCGCATGCATTCCGCCCTCGCTCAACATCCGCGACGTCAACGTGGTCGTCGTCGACTTTCCCTTCGTTCCGGTGATGGCGACGATCCGGCCACGAAGCCAGCGCGAGGCGAGTTCCAGTTCGCCGATCACCGGCACACCTGCCTGCCGCGCGCGGACAATCGGTTCGAGATCTGCGGGAACGCCGGGACTGAGCACGACGACATCGGCCGCCGAAAACTGATCGGCGGTGTGCGGGCCCAGCTCCACACGGACTCCTCGCGCACGCAGGTTGTCGGCCACCTCGAGGT
Source organism: Acidimicrobiia bacterium (assembly GCA_045862915.1). Lineage (GTDB taxonomy): Bacteria > Acidobacteriota > Vicinamibacteria > Vicinamibacterales > SCN-69-37 > SYFT01. Next base: position 12,553 of record BTVE01000004.1, on the reverse strand, counting down.
GCGCGGCCTGATCGGCCAGCGTGACGTGGGCGCCGCGCTGCTGCAGCAGATCCACCGCAGCCAGACCGCTGCGGGCGGCCCCCACCACCGTGACACGTCGTTCGCGCACATCAAAGCTCATCGATCACCTCAGCTTCAACGTGGCGAGACTGAGCAACGCGAACAGAATCGCGAGGATCAGGAAACGTGTAATGACCTTCGGCTCGGCCCAGCCGATCAGCTCGAAGTGATGGTGAAGCGGCGCCATCTTGAAGATGCGCTTGCCGCGCAGCTTGAACGATCCCACCTGCAGGATGACCGACAGACCTTCCAGCACGAACACGCCGCCGACGATGGGCAGGAGCAGTTCCTGTTTGGTGAGAATGGCGACGGTGCCCAGCGCGCCGCCCAGTGCCAGCGAGCCCACGTCCCCCATGAACACTTCGGCCGGATGGCTGTTCCACCACAGGAAGCCGAGGCTTGCGCCGACCAGTGCGCCACAGAAGATCGTCAACTCTCCGACGGGGAACCGGACAAACAGCAGATACTCCGAGAGTTCGCGGTGGCCCATGATGTACGCCAGCGCGGTAAAGGTCGCGGCCGAGACTGCGAACACGCTGATCGCCAGGCCATCCAGGCCGTCCGTGAGGTTGACCGTGTTCGACGCGCTGACCAGCACGAGGGCCGCGAACGGCACATACAGCCACCCCAGGTCGGGAATCGCCTGCTTGAAGAACGGCACGACCAGCCTGGTGCTGTACGCCTCCGGGTGCTGCCCCGACAAGTACAGCAACGACAGTCCGACCAGGAGTCCAACCACGACCTGGCCGAGCATCTTGTAACGCGCAAACAATCCGTGGTGGCTGCGACGCGCGATCTTGAGATAGTCGTCGACAAAGCCGATGGCGCCAAAGGCCGCGGTGGACAACACCGCGATCCAGATGTAGGGATCGGTGAGGTTGGCCAGCAACAACGTCGGCACGAAGACCGACGACAGGATCAGCAGGCCGCCCATCGTCGGCGTTCCCGACTTCGCTTTGTGTGTCGCCGGGCCGTCCTGGCGCACCACTTGCCCGATCTGGAACTCGCGCAGCCGCCGAATCATCCACGGGCCCAGCAGGAGACCAATCGCGAGCGCCATCATGGTGGCGACCGCCGCTCTGAACGTGATCGAGCCGCCGAGCCTGATGTCGAACACCTGATAGAAGAGGTGGTACAGCATTACGCCACCGCCTTCAGGTGATCGGCGACGATATCGGTTCGCGTGCCTCGGGAACCTTTGACCAGCACCACGTCGCCTGACATGACAAGTGTGGCGACCACGCCGGCAGCTTCGTCACTGGTGGCAAATCGATACACGCGGTCCGCGGACAATCCGCCGGCCCTGGCGCCGGAGACGAGGCCATCAGCCGCAGGACCGCCGACCGCAACCAGCAGGTCCACACCCGCCTCAGCCGCAGCGCGCCCGCATGACTCATGCCACTGCACCGCATCGTCACCAAGTTCCCGCATTTCACCGAGCACGGCGATGCGGCGTCCTGATGCCGGCGTCGCGGCGAGGGTCTGAAGCGCGACCCGCACCGCCGCTGGAGATGCGTTGTACGAGTCGTCAACCAGCCGGATGCCCGACGGCAACGTCTGCGAGGCGCCACGCCGCGCCACCGGCGCGACGGCGGCGACTTCACGCGCCACGTCACGCACCGGCACGTCGTGTGCCAGCGCCACAGTCACTGCCGCGAGCACGTTCGACAGATTTCCCAGCCCCGGCAGCGCCAGCGACAGCGGCATCTCGCCCCACGCCGAGGTCACCAGCGCCTGCACACCGTCAAAGCCGCGATCGACGATCTGCGTCGCCCGCACATCGGCTGATGCGGCCTGGCCAAACGTCAGCACTCGCGCGTGGGCCACTCCGCGCACATGCCGCATGACCAGTGCATCGTCCGCGTTGGCGACGACCAGCGTGTCGGCGGTGGCGCCTTCGAGGATCTCGGCCTTCGCATCGGCGATGGCGTCGGCCGAGCCGAAGTGTCCGATGTGGGCGTTCCCAACGTTCGTCCAGACGCGCACGTCCGGCTGTGCCAGGGACGTGAGCACACGGATCTCCCCGGCGTGGTTCATGCCCAGTTCCAGCACGGCGATCTCGGGACCGCGACGGAGTTCGATCAGCGACAGCGGCAGACCGATGTGATTGTTCAGGTTGCCGACGTTGCGAAAGACGTCATATCTCGCCGAAAGAACGGCCGCCGTGACTTCCTTGGTCGTCGTCTTGCCGGCGCTTCCGGTGATGGCCACGACACGCGCGCCTGACCGCACGCGCACGGCGTGCCCAAGGCGCTGCAATGCGGCCAGCACGTCGTCAACGAGCACGACGGCTGCGGTGCCTGCGTCGGCCGGCACCTCGGACACCAGCAGCGCGGCGGCGCCCATCGCCAGCACCTGCGACACGAAGTGATGGCCGTCGAAGTTGGGACCACTCAACGCGACGAACATGACGCCGGCCCCGTCGCGCGGCCGCATGACGGGGCGCATCGTGCGGCTGTCGGTCACGACGCCGTCGATGATCTGGGCGGCCGACCCGGCGACGATCCTGCCGCCGGTGCATTCGGCCACGAGGCCCGCTGTCAACACAAAGGCGCTCACATCACACCCGCTGCGCCGCCCGGCGCTGGGACAAGGCGGCGCGCGCCACGTCGACATCATCAAAGGGCAGCACTCGCGTGCCAATCGTCTGCGTCTGTTCGTGGCCCTTGCCGGCAATCAGCACGACGTCGCCCGCCTTCGACGCCCGGATGGCCTGCTCAATGGCAATCCGCCGGTCCACGTGCACGATAACCGGCGTGCCCGCACGTTTCGGCGCACCTGGGTCCGAGGGGACGGAGATCCCGCGCTTGATGTCATCGATGATGCGCGAGGGATCTTCGGACCTCGGATTGTCGGAGGTGAGCACGACGAGGTCACTCAGTCGCGCCGCAACGGCACCCATCAGCGGACGTTTGGTCCGGTCCCGGTCGCCACCGCAGCCAAACACGGTGATCAAGCGCCCGTGTGTCAGCGGACGCGCGGTCTCGAGCAGATTTTTCAGCGCATCGTCGGTGTGCGCGTAGTCGACGACAACCCGCACGTCGTCCGTGCTGCCTGACACCACCTGGAAGCGCCCGGGTACACGATCCAGCTGCGCGAGCCCGGCCTCGATGGCCTCCTTCGGCAGTTCGAGCGCCACCGCCGTCGCGACGACGCCGAGGATGTTGTAGACGTTCGGCCAGCCCACCAGCGGCGAACGCACGGCAATCGGCCCTGCCGGCGTGGTGATCTGAAACGCGAGGCCATCAAGCGACAGCTGCACACCTTCGGGCCGGACGTCGGCGTCCTTGCGCACGCCAAATGTCACCGGGCGTCCCACGGACGCAGCCAGTTCGGCGCCCCTCGGGTCATCCACGTTGATGATGGCGGGCGCGCCCTGCGGCAGCAGGTCGAACAGCCGTCGCTTGGCGGCAAAATACGCCGCCATGTCGCCATGAAAGTCGAGGTGATCGCGGGTGAGATTGGTGAAGATGCCCGCGCTGAACGTGACGCCATCCGCGCGCCGCAGCACCAGCGCGTGTGACGACACCTCCATGGCACAGGCACGGCAGCCGCGCGTGACCATCTCACGCAGCAGGCGCTGCACATCGGGCGCCTCCGGGGTCGTGTGCGACGCTTCGGATTCATCCTCGGGCCGCGGTCCGGTGCGAACGGTGACGGTCCCAAGCCGTCCACACGGCATGCCGGCGGCGTCAAACACCGACGCCAGGAGATACGTCGTCGTCGTTTTCCCGTTGGTGCCCGTGACGCCGACGACCGACAACTCGCGGCTGGGGTGGTCATACACCGCTGCGGCGAGTTCGGCCATCACCAGTCGCGCGTCGGTGGTTGTGAGCCACGGCGCGGTGACGTCAGCCGGCGCGGGGCTGTCGGACACGATGGCCACGGCGCCCTTTGCGAGCGCATCGGCGGCGAAGGTCGCTCCATCAGCACGTTGTCCGCGCAGGGCAACGAACAACATGCCCGGTTTCACTGCGCGTGAATCGTGGGTGACGCCGTGGATGTCGAGCGACTCCGCGCCGGCGACGGCCACACGCGCACGAGCATCGGCCCCGAGGGAAGGGCTGGACGCCACCAGGGCGCCTAATGTCACTGGCGCCCTCCGTCCGAGCGCGACGGACGCGGGCGGTCAAGTTCAAGCGTGCCGACCAGGCCGGCGGCAATGGGTTCACCGGCCTGCGGCGACTGGGCCACCACCACTCCGGTGCCGCGCATGCGCACGGTCATGCCGAGTTGGGCCAGCAGCAGCGACGCATCGCGCGCGCCCATGCCGTTCAGGTCGGGCATCGTCAACTGACTGTCGACCTGCACAGCGCGGGGTGCCACAGAGGCGCGGCCGGTGTAGCGGGCCGGCACGACGGGATCCGCCTGTGCGAGGACAGGGGTGGTCGGATTCAGCGTCGGCGGAATACCGAGGTGGCGCAGGGCCGCCTGCGTGAACTTCTGAAACACAGGGGCTGCCACGACGCCGCCGTAATAGCCGCCGGCCTTGGGGGCATCGATGACCACGACGACCGCCAGCGCGGGCCGCCGGGATGGCGCAAAACCCGTGAACGATCCGACGTGGTCGGCGTCGGAATAACGGCCGTCGATGATCTTCTGAGCCGTGCCTGTCTTGCCGGCGACCTGGTATCCCGGCACAGCCGCCGTCTTCGCGGTACCGTCGGTGACGACCCCCTCCATGATCGTGGTCAGGGCCGCAGCGGTCTCTGGAGAAATTGCGCGCCGCAGCACCTGGGGCGCGACCTCTTCCCGTTTGCCGTCGGTAATTGTCGCGCGCACGAGCCGGGGCTCCCAGAGCTGGCCGCCATTGGCGACCGCGGCCGTCGCGGTGACCATCTGCAAGGGCGTCACGGCCACCTGATAACCCATCGACACCGACGCGAGACCGGAGACGTCCAGGCGCTCCGGCGGCCACACGATGCCACCGCTGGCGCCGCGGAAGTCAGGCGCGTGGATTTCTCCAAAGCCAAACCGACGCACGTAGCGATTGAGGCGCTCCGCACCGATCTGCCATCCGGCCTTGATCGCACCGACATTGCTCGACTTGATGATGACGTCGGCAAACGACAACAGACCGTAGGCGTGCTCGTCATCGACCGGCTTGCTGCGTCCGGGAATACGGATGATGCCCGGCGCCGTGTCGATCATGTCTTCGGGAGAAATGACCCCCTCTTCGATCGCGGCGGCGGCGGTGACGATCTTGAACGTGGAGCCCGGTTCGTAGATTTCCTGTACGGCGCGGTTTCGGCGGAGGACGGCCTCAACGGCGCCCGGCACGTTCGGGTTGTATGCCGGGTAGTTCGCCAGGGCGAGGATCTCGCCGGTGTTCGGATCCATCGCGATGAGCGTTCCCGCTTCAGCGCGGTGCTTCTCGACGGCGGCGCGCAGTTCACGCTCGGCAATGTGCTGCAACACCAGATCAAGCGTCAGCTCCAGTGAGGATCCGGCGGTGGGCTGCACCTCCACACGACTCTCGACTGTCGCGTGTTTGGCATCGGTCAGCATCAGGACGCGACCGGTCCGTCCTCGTACGACCGAATCAAACGCCTGCTCGACACCGCTCAACCCGTTGTTGTCACGACCGACGAAGCCCAGGACATGAGCCGCAAGTTCACGGCCAGGGTAGTACCGGCGCGACTCCGGCTGCACCGTCACACCCGGCAGCTTCAACGCCGCCACACGTTGCGCCACATCGGGGTCGATGCCCCGCCTGATGTAGGCAAAGTAGCCGCGTGCTTTGGTCACCGTCCCGACCAGTTCGCGCTGCTCGGTCTTCGTACAGTCGCCGAACACGTCGCACAGTTGCGCCACGAGCTTGGCGGGATCCTTGACGACTCGCGGATTGACCGACACGGTGCCCGCGTCGACGGAATAGGCCAGCACGTCGCCGTTGCGATCGAGAAGATCCCCACGCTTGGCGGCGGGTTCGTAGACGCGTGTCTGCTGGTCGATCGCGCGCTCGAGGTACTTGGGGTGCTCGACGACCTGCAGGTAGACCAGCCGCGCCTGTATGCCGACCGCCCAGAGGCCGATGAGCACACCAACGACGCGCAGGCGCCGGCGGAACGCCTGGCGCCAGGTCGACTCGAACGATTCCGGCGGCCGCTCTGCGGCTGCCAACGGATCCTTGTCTCGCACAGCCATGGCTACCTCGCGGCGACGACCGCGCGAGGCGCGACGGCAGCCGGAATACGTTCAATCAACAGGGTGTCGGCCGGCGCCGGGTAGATCATCTGCAGTTCGTCCATCGCGCGCTGCTCGACGAGCGCGGGCGCGCGCAAGGTATCGACTTCGAGGCGGAGACGACGATTGAGGGCCTCCTGCTCGCTGAGTTCCTTGAGCAGGCGCTGCACCGTGTAGCTGTGGTCGATCAGCTGGTAGTGCTGCCACGCGGAGAACAGGAGCATCACCGTGATGGCCGAGCCGAAGGCAAGCGTGCGCCACAACGCGGTGCGCTGGCGCTCGTCGACTCCGCGGACGATCGGGTTGTTCCGGACGTCCTTTTTGATGGCGTATTCGATGTCGATGCTCATGCCACCCTTTCCACCACCCGCAGCCGCGCACTGCGCGCCCGCGGGTTTGCCGCCGCTTCGTCCTCACCCGGCACCACCGGACGCCGGGTCACCACCGTGACCGGCGCCGACTCCTGCTGCGCGAGCCGTCGCCAGGTCTGCTTCACGATCCGGTCCTCGAGCGAGTGAAAGGCAATGACTGCCACCCGTCCGCCCACCGCCACCGACGCCACGGCGGTCTCGAGAAACGACTCCAGCCCGTCAAGTTCGCCGTTCACCCAGATGCGCAGCGCCTGGAAGGTCCGTGTTGCCGGATCCACACGCTGCCACCCGCCACCAATGGCCCGACGCACCACCGACGCCAGTTCCGCCGTGCCCGTCAACGGTCCGCGCGCCATGGCCTCGACAATCGCCCGTGCCACCCGGCGAGACTTGCGCTCCTCGCCGAAGCGGTAGATCACGTCCGCCAGCGTCGTCTCATCCACATCGGCCAGGCGTTCGGCCAGCGACGCCCCACGCGACTGGTCCATGCGCATGTCGAGGGGCCCGTCGTTGCGAAAACTGAAGCCCCGTTCCGCCGCATCCAGTTGCAGCGACGACACCCCGAGGTCCACCAGCACGCCGTCCACCCGCTCCCGTCCCTCCGCGGTCAACACGTCCGGCAGCGTCCGGTAGTCGGCGTGGACGAACCGCACGCGCCCCCCAAAACGCGCCAACCGGGTCCGCGCCACGTGCAGGGCCTCGGTATCCCGGTCGATGCCAATCACGTGTCCGGCGCCGGCCTCGAGCAGAGCCTCGGTGTGCCCTCCCAGCCCCAGCGTGCCGTCCACGTACCACCCGTCGGCGCGCGGCTGCAGCAGCGCGACCGTTTCTGCCAGCAACACTGGCGTATGCGTCGGCGTCAGATGTCGTACTCCGCCAGCGCCCGCGCATCGTCATCGGTGAACGGGTCACGCTCGAACTTCGCCACGAGCCGCTCGTGGTTCCAGACTTCGAGGTAGTCCACCTGTCCGAGCACGTCCACGTCGCCGTTCATGCCGGCTGACACCCGGAGACGCGCGGGAAGTGACACGCGGCCCTGGCTGTCGAACTCGCCCAATTGCCCGAAATAGTTGACGCGGTCGAGAAACTTCACCCGCGCCGGATGCGTACTCGGCATACGGCGCAGACGTTCCTCGACGCCCAGCCAGACGGGCATCGGGTAAATGCGGACTGATTCACCGGAGAGACTCGTGACAAACAGGGCGCTGCCGTGCTTCTCCTCCACGACCGCCCGGAAGGCGTTCGGGAGCTTGAGCCGCCCCTTGTCGTCGATCTTGGCGGAATAATTTCCCCGAAGCACGGTTTACTCCACTTTGCTCCAGATAAGTCCACAGCGATGTTAGGAGCGTGGGAGGGGACTGTCAATCGCAAAGTGTGGCAGGAATTAGGCTTACGCCTGATCTTCGCCCATATTCCGCGTGTTACGATCCTCGGTCGCCGATGCCGGAAAAGACCATCCTGGTATGTGAGGCTCAGGTGCCGTTCGTGCAAGGGGGTGCGGAGTATCACGTCCGGGAGCTCGTTCGGCAGCTCCGGGGCCACGGATATCCCACAGAACTGGTGAGCGTGCCGTTCAAGTGGTACCCGAAAGAGGAGATCCTCGCGCACGCTGCCGCCTGGCGCCTGTTGGACCTCTCCGAGAGTAACGGCCGTCGCATCGACCTGCTGATCGCGACCAAATTCCCGTCCTATTTCGCCCGACACCCCAACAAGGTGGTCTGGCTGATCCACCAGCACCGCGCTGCCTACGAGCTGGCCGGCACCCGCTTCAGCGATTTTGCGCATACCGAGGCCGACGTGGCGCTGCGCGACCAGCTGATCGCCCTTGATACCCAGACGCTGGGCGAATGTCGCCGACGGTTCGCCAACGCGCGCAATACCGCCGACCGTGCGCGTCGCTATAACGGCGTCGACATCGAACCGCTCTATCACCCGCCCCGGCTTGCCGACCGGATCACAGGCGGACCGTACGGCGACTACATCCTGTCGGTCGGACGCCTCGAGGCCGTCAAACGCGTGGATCTCGCCATTCGGGCGCTGGCGCTCACGCCGGGCCGGCTTCGACTGGTCATCGCCGGCACCGGCACGCAGGCCGACACCTTCCGCGCGCTGGCCGAATCCCTGGGCATCGCCGACCGCGTGCAGTTCCTTGGCGGTGTCGATGACGACACCCTCCTGTCCCTGTACGCCGGCGCACGGGCCGTGGTGTTCCCGCCGTTTGATGAAGATTTCGGCTACATCACGCTTGAAGCGTTCCTCGCACGCAAGGCGGTCGTCACCACGACAGACGCCGGCGGTCCAACGGAATTCGTCGTTGACGGAGAGAACGGGTACATCGTGGCGCCTGAACCACAGGCACTGGCCGACGCCTTCGCGGCGCTCGACCACGACGCCGGCCTGGCGCAACGTCTGGGCGAAGCGGGGTACGTCACCGCGAGTGCCATCACGTGGTCGGGCGTCATCGAGCGCCTCGTCGGTGCCGCGGAGGTCGCGTGAGCAAGCTCATCATCCAGATTCCCTGCCTCAACGAAGCGGAAACACTTCCGGCGACGCTGGCGGATCTGCCGCGCACGATTGCGGGCATCGACGTCATCGAGTGGCTCGTCATCGACGATGGATCACGCGACGGCACGGCGGACGTGGCGCGCGCGCACGGCGTGCATCACATCGTGCGGTTCACCAGGAACAAGGGACTCGCGGCAGCGTTCTCGGCCGGGCTGGATGCCGCGATCCGGGCAGGTGCGGACTTCATCGTCAACACCGACGCGGACAATCAGTATTCGGGCCAGGACATCGCGCGGCTGGTGCAGCCGCTGATCGTCGGCGAGGCCGATATCGTGATCGGCGATCGCAACATTCGCGACATCCGGCACATGTCGCCGCTCAAGAAACTCCTGCAACGCGTGGGCAGCTGGGTCGTCCGACAGGTCTCCAACACACAGGTGCCCGACACCACCAGCGGCTTCCGGGCCTACACCCGCGATGCCGCCCTGCGGATGACGATCGTCTCCGAGTTCTCCTACACGCTCGAATCGATCATCGGCGCCGGCAAAAAACGCATGGCGATCAGTCACGTGGAGGTCGGCACCAACGGCCGGACCCGTCCCTCCCGACTGTTCAGCAGCATTTACGGCTACATCAAACAGTCAGCCGCCACCATCGTGCGCATCTACACGATGTACGAACCGCTCAAGGTGTTCAGCTACATCGGCGGTGTGGTGTTTCTCGCAGGACTCGCGGTGTCGATGCGGTTCCTGTACTTCCGCTATTTTGAGGGCGTCTATGGCGACCGGCATCTGCAGTCGCTGATCCTCTCGGCCGTGTTGATGATTGTCGGTTTCCAGATCGTGATCATCGGCCTGGTGGCCGACGCGATTGCCGGCGCGCGCAAGCTGATCGAAGAACTCCTCTATCGTGTGCGCCGGCTCGAACACGACCGCGATCGGGAGCAGGACTGATGGCCGCTCCCGCATCCGTCTCGATCATCATTCCCGCGTTCAACGAGGCGGGCGCCATCGGCAGCGTCATCCGGGAATTGCGCGAGATCGCCGCCTGGCATCAGATCCTGGTCGTGGACGACGGGTCCACCGACGGGACGGCCGACGAGGCCGCGGCCGCCGGAGCGCAGGTCATCAGGCAGCCGTACAACAAGGGCAATGGCGCGGCGGTGAAGGCCGGCATCCGGAATGCCACCGGCGAATTTGCGCTCATCCTTGACGGCGACGGCCAGCACAAACCCGCGGATGCCCTGCGCCTGATCAGTTTTCTCGGTGAATACGATCTTGTCGTCGGGGCGCGCACGTCTGCGACGCAGGCGACGGCGACACGGCGGTGGGGCAACGCGCTGCTCAACTGGCTGTCAGGGTATCTCGCCGAGCGGCCCATCCCGGATCTGACATCAGGATTTCGCGGCGCGCGTCTTGATCACCTGCGCGAGTTCCTGTTCCTGCTGCCGAACGGATTCTCAACGCCGACGACAACGACGCTCGCATTCATCAAGGCCGGTTACAGCGTGCGCTTCGAAACGATCGATGCACGCCAGCGATCCGGCCAGTCGAAGATCCGGCTGTCGAGTGACGGCGTCAAGTTCCTGGTGATCATTCTTCGCGTGATCACGATCTACAGCCCGATGCGCATCTTCCTGCCGATCAGCGGGCTGGCGTTCCTGCTGGGCGTGTTGTACGCCGCCTGGAACATCGCCGTCGACACACGTATTCCCAACGGTGCCGTGTTGTTGATCATGTTTGCGGTCGTCGTGTTCCTGGTTGGCCTGGTCTCGGAGCAGGTCTCCGCGCAACGGTTCGATGGCCGGCGCTAGCCTCCGTGACCACCGCGGTCTGCTCGTCGGGATTGTGGCGCTGGGCGTCGCGCTGCGACTGGCGTTTGCCCTTGGCTATTGGAACGACCAGCCGCTGACCCGCGACGAACGCGAGTATCTCTCGCTGGCGCGTGGTCTCGCGGGCGGACACGGGTTCGTCTATGACGACGTGGCGCGTGAGGGCGGCATCGATCCGTTCGGGCGCGCGCCTGGATATCCCGCGTTTCTCGCGCTGATTGGCGGCGGAGGCCCCGCGACACCACATGTGCCGCACGCCGTGCAGGTGGCGCAGGCCCTCGTCGGCGGATTCGGCATCTGGATGGTGGCGCTCTACGCATCGCGGCTCGCGGGATCACGCGCCGGCCTGCTCGCTGCGGCCGGAGCCGCGTGTTATCCGCCGCTGGTGTGGATCAGCGCGTACGCCTTCAGCGAAGCGATCTTCTGGCCGCTCGGATTGGCCGTGGCGTGGACCTTTGATCACGCCCACCGCGCCGCGACATCGAGACGTCGCCTGTGGTGGGCGCTGGCGGCCGGCCTGCTCGGCGGCGTCGCGGTGCTGGTGCGTCCCGCCCTGCTCTTCTTTTTCCCTCTCGCGGCGCTGTATTGGCTGACACATCGACGATGGGCGCCGATCGCCATGCTGGCCCTCGGCTCGATCCTGATTGTGGGTCCGTGGACGGCGCGCAACTGGATGGTGCATCACCGCGTTGTCCTCGTCGCGTCGGAAGGCGGCGTCACGTTCTGGACCGGCAATCATCCGCTCGCGACAGGCGACGGCGACATGGCCGCCAATCCCGCCATCAAGCAGGACAATCTTGCGCTGCGGGCGCGCTATCCCGGCGTCGGCGAAGAAGACTTCGAACCGATCTACTACCGCGAGGCGTTCGCGTGGATGCGTGCACATCCCCTCGACTGGCTGGCGCTGCAGGGCCGCAAGGTGTTTTACCTCATCGTGCCGATTGGGCCGTCCTACACACTCCATTCGCCGCTGTACTTCTGGGCGTCGGTCGTGTCCTACGGACTCGTGTTGCCTCTGGCCATCGCCGGCGCGTGGCGCCATCGATTCCGCCTTGGCGCGCTGCCGGGCCTCTGGCTGCTCGTCGGCTCAGCGGTGGCCGTGTGCCTGGTCTTCTTTCCGCAGGAGCGATTTCGAATCCCGGTGATTGACCCCGCGCTGCTGATTCTCGCGGGTGCGTGCTGGACCGGCGCTCTGCTCGATGTCGTCTCCGCGCAGCGGAGGATGGCCGCATGACGCCGATGCTGGTGGTCATGCCCACGTACAACGAGCGCGCGAACCTCGAGAAGGTCGTCGCCGGCATCCTGGTGCACGACTTCACGCGTGTGCTGATCGTGGACGACGGGTCACCAGACGGCACGGGCGTGCTGGCCGACACGCTGGCCGCGCAACATCCCGGACGTGTGGAGGTGATGCATCGCACCGGGCCACGAGGACTGGGACGCGCCTACATCGATGGCCTGCGGCACGCGCTGGCCACAGGCGTCCCCACGATCTGCCAGATGGACGCGGACCTGTCGCACGATCCGAAGTACCTGCCGGACATCGCGGCCGCGCTTGACACCCACGATCTCGTCATCGGATCGCGTTATCTCGACGACG
>BTVE01000003.1:0-114252 GCA_045862915.1 Acidimicrobiia bacterium | reverse complement strand
GTCGAGGCGGACGTGGATGTCGCCCTGGCCGCGTTTCATCGCACCTACGCCGGTCGACTGACGGCAACCACGCGCCCCTACGTCGGCATCCCCGAATTGCTCGAGTCGCTCGCGGCGACCACCACACTGGCCGTCCTGACCAACAAACCACTGGCGCCCACGCAACGACTGCTCGACGCATTTGGATGGACGTCCCACTTTGCCGGTGTCATTGGTGGTGACGGCCCGTTTGCCCGCAAACCCGATCCGGCCGGGCTGGTGTCCCTGATGTCGCAGGCCGGCGCGTCACCGGCGCATACGGTGATGGTCGGCGACTCGATGGCCGACGTCGAGGTTGCGCGTCGCGCCGGGGTGCGGATGTGTTTCGCGGAGTATGGATTCGGGGCTGCCCGAGGCGACGTGCGCCTCACGGGGACTGAACGGGTGGCCGGGTCCGCAGCCGAACTGCTGCGGCTTCTGACGGAGGAGTGGTGATGCGTCGACCATGGGTGGCAACGGGACTGCTGTGCGCGTTGTTGGTGATCGCGTCAAGCGCCACGCGCGCGCAGGCGCTCAGGCAGTGGCCTGCCTCTGAGTGTTTTCCGTTTGAGCGCCTGGCTCCGTCCGTCCGGACGCACGCCGAAACACTGTTGTTGCGGGCGCTCGACGGCGAGGCGCTCTACACGATTGCCGGCGGCCTCAAGCCGATGAGCAGCGGGTTCGTTTCGCTTTCGGTGAAGGTTGATGCGCCTGACCTGGCCGAGGCCGAGCAGGCGCGGCAGGCGCTCGCGGCCTTTACGTGTGGTGGCGAGATCATGGCCGGCCTGCATCACTTCGCCGCCGTCCATCAAGGTGCCCGCGCGCTCGAGGCCGTGGTGTTCCATCGTCCTGCGCTCGAGCAGCTGATCACTCGTCTGCAACCGTACTTTGCGCCGTTCGCCTTGAGCCCCTCGTCCGATCCGATGGAGGTGGTCATGACGGTCGAGTACGCGCCCGCGCCGATCCGCCTTCGCGGATATGGTCACCTGTTCGGATATCCCGACCATGCGGTGGACTTCTTCGTGCAAGCGTCGGAGACCCAACGCGCCGAAGAGGAAAAGACCGGCACGGGCGCTCTGGTGCCGCGTGACTTCCTGTCGTTGCCGACCTTTCGTGGTGAACGCCGCTTCGTCTACGCCGTGCCAAAAGGGCACGTGCTGAACGCCGCCGACGAGGCGCTCAAGGCGAAGGCGGAAGCGATATACGCCGACTACGCCGCGCGGCGCGCGAAACACATCACCGGCGACGATGCCTCCGGCGTGCTCGCGCTGGTGCGTGAGTGGTTTGACGACGGGACGGGCGACGTGCGGCCGTCACACGCGCGGCGTGCCCGATGACCTGCCGGACGTGACTCAGAAGCGGATGCGAAGTCCCAGCGTCACCTGGAACTGTCGCGTGGTGCCCGAGCCGTCAAACGTCGTCAGCGTCGTGCCCGCGGAACCGTCCAGCGTCGAGCGCGGGATTGGCTGGTTGCTGAACTGTAAGCCTGGCGTGGTGGCGGTGGACAGCGGCAGCGCGTTGCTGGGCGAGGACAGCGGCGCCAGCCGCACCTGCACCAGCGAGCGGCTGCCCGCGACGATCATGCGCGCATCGAGCCGCACGGCTGTTGTGGCCGACAGCAGGCGCTGAACCGCCACCGACGCGATGCCGGCCGCAGCCGTTCCACCCTCCTCGTACGAGATACGGACATCGTCGCTCTCGGCCAGTTGTGATTGACCAAACGGCTGGAGGATGTAACGGCCCTGGAGAACAATTTCAGAAGGTGTGCCTCCCGCCAATTCCACGCCACCACCCGCCCCAGTCTGGATGGACCACTGGTTGCGCTGCCAGAGCGTGCGCTCGATCTGCAGCAGCACCCGCGTGTGCGTGCTGCTCTCACCCGTGCGTGTGAGGGTCGACGTCACCGAGATGTTGTTAGCAGGAGCCGTTTCGAAGAACGCGGTGAAGGCGTCATCAAAACTTGCGCGGTGGCGTTCAAGTGCATCGTCAAGAGCGGGATCGACCGACAGGCCCGCGCGCTGGCGCTCCACGATCAGTGACGCCGACCAGTGAGTGCCGAACTGGCGGCTGAGCCTGGCGCCGATGGTCGTGCCGTTGGCCCGCCGGCCGGGGCTGCGCAGCACGTCGTCCAGCGGATGGATGCTCGGCAGTGTGCGCCCGAGTGTCGCGCTGAACTGTGACACGACATCGTTGAAGAGTGCCGCGCCATCACCAAGACGCCACGTGGCTTGAAAGCGGCTTGGCGTTCCGGCTTCCGTAATGAAGGTTTCGCCGCCGGGCAGCGCGACGACCGGCGATCCCGACGAGGAGGTCGACATGGTGCCCGCGCCGCCGTAGATGTCCAGACTCCAGCGGCGGTTCTTGGCGGGGCCGGGCGTCTGCGCCAGGGCGGACACAGGCCAGGCGAGGCAGAGGAGGCTGACGATCAGGCGGCGGATGCGCATTGTGGGGTCGAGCGTATAGTGTCGTCATGCCAATCAACAAGAGCTGGCTGGCCGCCTTCACTGTTGCCGTCGGGATGCTGGTGGTGCCTCTGCCGGCCGTGCCTGTGACCCCCATCGCCGGTGATCTCCAGATGTCCGGTGTCGCCAGGCCAGAGGCGGGCGTGCGCCGCTCGCGTCTCGTGTCGCTCAATCCTTCTGTGTTGCCGCAGCCCGGGACGTTCCGCCTTCAGCGGCAGGCGGATCTGTCGTTTGAATTGTTCCCCGGCGTGGCGATTGACGCGGTGTTTGACAGGTTTGACACCACCATTGCCGGCACGACGTGGGTCGGTCGGGTGCGGGGTGACGCCCGGAGCGCCGTGACGCTGGTGTACGGCGACGGGCGGCTGACTGCGACGTTCAACACGTCCGCAGGCACGTTCATGATTCGCCCGGCGTCCGCCGAGATGCGCGCGAGTCTGGGGCCGCTCGCGGCGACCGCGCATGAAGTGGTTGAAGTGGCCGCTGACGACCTGCCAAAAGAAGCGCCTCCTCTGCTGCCGGTCATCAGCGAGGCGCAATCGCGAGCGGCTGCGGAGCAGGTGATGGCCGACGGTCCCGAGCGTATCGACGTGCTGGTGCTCTACACCGACGCCGCACGGAATCGATGGGGCGGCACCGACACCGGCATACGGCAGTTGATTGCGGTGGGGGAGAGCGAGACGAATACGTCGTACGCCAATGCCGGCATCCTGCAGCGGATTCGCGTTGTGCACACCGCATTCGTACCGTTTGTCGAAACCAATGAACTTGATGTGGCTCTGCCGCGGTTGCGCACGGGAACCGCACCCGGGCTGGAAGGTGTGGCCGCGCTGCGCGACCAGGTGGGCGCCGACCTTGTGATGTTGCTGGTGCAGCCCACCACCCCCAATTACTGCGGTATTGCCTACGTGATGAACGTCGTGTCGACCGCGTTTGCGCCTTCCGGGTACTCGGTCGTGCACAGCACCTGCGTGACCCCCGGGCTCACGTTTGCGCACGAGTTGGGGCACAACATGGGCGCGCATCACGACTGGTACGTCGCGACCTCGACGCTGCCATTCACCTATGCGCACGGCTACGTGAACCCGTCTCCGCTTCAACGGTGGCGCACCGTCATGGCGTACGCGGACCATTGCGCGGCGCTGAGTGTGTTGTGCCGCCGCCTGGTCAGCTGGTCAAATCCGGATCTGCGCGTCTCGCCGACGTGTGACAGCTCCACGCCGTATCCGTGTTTTGGATCGCTCTGGTACTTCCCTCAGGCGGCACAGGGCGTGCCGGGCGGCACTCGCGCGAACTGTCGCGCGACGACGCTGACGGATACGGGATGTGATGCGGACAATCGCCGCGCGTTGAACAATACGGCGCTGACGATCGCGAATCTGCGGCAGGCGGTCGTGCCGGGCGACGAGCGGCCGTAACCGGCCGCCCGCCGCCCGCGAGTGGTTAGAAGCTCCAGCGCCCGCCGAACGTCAGCTGGCGAGGCGCGGTGATCGAGGTCACGCCACCGAGCGGCACCGAGGTACCGGAGATGCTCACCGACGGGTTGCGTGTCTGGACGCCGGTAATGAAGCCCGCATTAAAGATGTTCTCCGCGTCGAGATAGAGGCCCAGCCGGTTGGCGCCGACGTTGAACACCTTCTCGAAACGGATGTCCATCAGCTGCTGGCCTTCGGTGCGGCGACTGCCGCGTTCCTCCAGCAGGATGTCGATGCTGCCCGTCCAGTTGAACGTGCCTGAGGACACGCGCTGGAACGGTGTCCAGGGTGTGCCGCTCAGGTAGCGGTAGTAGGCGTTGGCCGCAATCTCGAGCTTCGGAATCTGGTAGCCGGCGAAGACCTTGATCTCGTGCGTGCGATCAAAACCGACCAGGCCGTCCGCGTTGACCAGCGCGCCGTTCGGCGTCTGGAACTGGCTGCTCGTGATGCCCGAGAACGAGCCGTTGGTGACCGTGCCCTTCGTCTTGGAGTAGACGTACGAGATCTGGGCCTGCCACCGGTTCTGCAGGGCCCGCGTCAGCACGAACATGCCGCCGTTGTACGTGCGGTAGGCGTTGGCCGCCGGCGCACCGTTGAACGTGTAGTCATCCACGTTGGTGATCAGGAACTTCTGATCCGAGGTCCGGTTGGCCCAGCGGTAGAGCGTCATGGCCTGGCTGGTCAGCGGATTGGTGAACGCCGTGGTGCTCCACTGCGCGCCCTGCGTGACCGAGTTGATGAAGTTCTTGGATTCCCGGTGAATGTAGGTGCCGGAGAACTTCAGGCCGCGTCCCAGTTCCCGTTCGTACGAGAAGGACATCTCGTCCAGCCGCGGGTGTTTGATGTTCGGATCGACCGAGAACTTCGACTCGCCGGAAATCCGGTCGATTTCCGAGAGGTTGCCGGCGGGGCTGACTTCGTAGATGACGTAGTCGCCGATACCCGGTGTCGCCTGTGACCACGACGCAAACACGGCCTGGTCGTAAATCTGACCGTAGTATGCGCGCACCACGGAACGGCCGTCGCCGGTCAGGTCGTACGCCGCGCCGATGCGGGGGCCCCACGACGTGGTGTTGTAGTACTGCTTGTCGTCCACCATGCTCGTGCCGGTGATCCGGTCCATGCGCACACCCGCGTTCAGCGTGAAGCGCCCGCGGGACCACTGATCCTGCGCGAATGCCGAGATGCGGTTGGACTTGCCGTGTACGTCGTACGAATACGCGTAGGCGAGGTACGGCGCGCCGCCGTAGTCGTAGAAGAAGAGTCCATCGGTGTATCCGTAACGGTTGCGGACCGTGCTGCGCTCGATCTCGACGCCGAACTTGAAGGCGTGTGTGCCCGCGGCCTCGGCGTACTTCGACAGTGACGCGTTGAGCTGATTGCGTGTCCGGTCGTACTGCGCGCTGTAGCCCGCGCCGCCCGACCACGCGCCCGTCTCACCGTCCAGCCGCGCCGGCACGGGGTTGACCGGGTCGAGATCGAAGTAGCCGCTGTATCCCGTGAACTTCGCCTCGAAGACCGACGAGTTGCCGATGATGCGGCGGTACTGGGTGTTGTAGATGATCTCGGGGGAATCCTGCTGCACCGTCAGGGCGTCCGTCGTGCCGTTGGTGCCCGCCAGGCCCGTGCGGCCGGCCTGGTTGTAGAAGTCGTACTGACCGGAGACCACGATGTTGTCGGCGACGGTGGGCTGGAACGTCAGCTTCAGGTTGAAGCGCGGGCTGACTTCCGTGCGGATCGTCCGCGGTCCGTCCGGATCCTGCTTGATCGAGTAACGCTGTACGCTGGCGAAGTAGAACGCCTTGTTCAGACGCAGGGGGCCACCCAGCTGCACCGTGTAGTCGTTCATCTCGTCGACGCCGGTCGCCTTGATGGACGGGTTGACCCGCGTGACGTCGGACGACACGTTGTCGGCCCGCAGCGACTTCTCGGTGTACCGGTACTCGAACAGCCCGGAGCGCCGGTTGCTGCCCGACTTGGTGACCGTGTTGATCACCGCGCCGCTGAAGCCGCCCAGCTCGGCCGGCTGGCCGATGGAGCCGATCTGCACCTGGTCGATGATGTTGAAGTTGAAGAACGCCCACGCCGTGCCACCCTCGGGGTCGCGCACGTCGACGCCGTCCAGCATCAGCGCGTTACCCGACGCCGAGGCGCCGCCAAACGCCGAGCCGCTGTTGATGCCCGGCGCGTTGTTGAGGATGTTGACCGCCGCGTTGGTGCGCGAAATCGGCATGTTGAACAGCAGGTCCTGCGACAGCTGCGTGTCGGTCGACGCCGTCGTCGTGTCGACCTTTGCCGCTGATACCTCGACGGTGATCGCTTCGGTGAGTCCGCCGACTTCCAGCGTCAGATTGACCGCCGCATTGCGGCCGATCGTGATCTCGACGCCGCCCTGCGCGCGGGGCTTGAAGCCCTGCAGGGTAGCGCGGACTTCGTAGACGCCCGGGTCGACGCCAAGGAAGCGGTAGTCACCCTGCGCGTCGGTGGTCTGGGTGACCTGGCCGAGGCGCCCGACGAGTGTCACGGTCACACCAGGCAGCGCGCCGCCCGACGCATCCACAATGCGCCCGGACACCGTGCCGCTGATGGACTGCGCGGCTGCCGGAGCCGCCGCGAGGAGGGACAGGGCCAGGACCGCAGCCCCGGCAAGCAATCGTGTCAATGATGTCTGCATGGCGACCTACCGGTTCAACCCTTTGATGCGGTCGTTCTTGGCCGAGTAGATGGCGTACCCCGTGCCCACCACGAAGGCGCCGAGGATGATGATCCCGGTGCGGCTCTTGAAGAACGAGTCGCCGCCCGACTGCTTGGGCGCCTTGGGTGCGGGGGTGGATGCGGCCGCCGCGGCCGGTGCCGCCGTATGTGGCGTCGCGGCAACGACCTTGGCGATGGCTCGTTTCGAGAGCGGGTCGGGGGTCTTGTCGGGCGTCGCGGCAAATGCCGGGGCCGACACGGTCGTGAGCAGGGCGGTGACGACCGCCGTTCCCACGAGCCGCCGCACGCATGCGGATCCAGTCTCTGTCATAGGCTCTGTCCTTTCATACAGGTGTTACATGGGTGCCCGGAACTATACGCCTGTGCTGGTTCGGACGCTAGGGTGAAAGTGGGATCGATCACCAGGAATTGACGGACGATCCCCGCTGAGTCACCATTCGACCCATGAAGGCCGTCTGGAACGTCGGGCTGGCTCTGGCCACTGTCTCGATTGCGGTCATTGGGGCCGCGTGGTGGTGGGGCACGGCAGGCGTGGCGCGACCCCGCAATGTGGTGTTGATCACGCTGGACACGCTGCGTGCCGACCACCTCGGGGCCTACGGCGCCACCCACGTGCGTACGCCACACCTGGATCGTCTGGCAGCCGAAGGTGTCGTGTTCGACGAAGTGATGTCCGTCGCGCCGCTCACCCTGCCGGCCCACAGCAGCATCATGACCGGCCACTTCCCCCCCAGGCACGGCGTGCGGGACAACGGCGGCTTTTTTCTCGGACCCGAGCAGACGACGCTGGCGGAAGTGCTCGCGGCGCGTGGCTTCCGGACGGGCGCCACGGTCGGCGCCTTCGTGCTCGACAGCAAATGGGGACTCGACCAGGGGTTTGAGAGTTATCAGGACGACTTCGACCTCACCAACGTCCGTGCGATGTCGCTGGCAACGGTGAAGCGCCCTGGCAACGAAGTCGTGGATCTCGCACTCACGTGGATGACGGGAGTGGCCGACCAGCCGTTTTTCGCGTGGATGCACCTCTACGATCCGCACGCGCCCTACGAGTCACCCGACGAGTTCCGCGCCCAATACCCCGGGCACCCCTACCGGAGCGCCATTGCGTTCACGGACGCCCAGGTGGGCCGCGTGCTCGACTTCCTTGATCAGCGAGGCCTCGCCGACGACACACTCGTCATCGTCACGGCCGACCACGGTGAAGGGCTCGGGGAACACGGGGAGGAGACGCACGGGTTTTTTGTCTACCAGAGCACCATGCGCGTGCCGCTGATCATGCGGGTGCCTGGACGGGACCGCGGCCCTGCGCGGGTGGCGCAACCGGTACGGTCCGTCGACATCATGCCGACCGTGCTCGACCTGCTGGGCGCGCCCACACCAGGTCCGATGGAAGGCGCGACATTGGTGCCGCTGATGACCGGTGAGACGCGTGAACTGGATCGTGAGCTCGTGGGTTACGGCGAGGCGATGTATCCGCTTCACCACTACGGCTGGAGTGAACTGACATCGCTGCGCTCCGATCGCTTCAAGTTGATCGACGCCCCCCGGCCCGAGTTGTACGACCTCGAGACGGATCCCGGCGAGCTCCGGAACCTGTTCGACGAACGCCGATCCGTGGCCGACGTGTTGCTGCGTGAACTTCGCGATCGCAAACAGCAGATGGCGACCGAGGCCCCCGCCGCGGCGGCGTCGGACGATGTCGACCCCGAAACACGCGCGCGTCTCGCAGCCTTGGGTTACGTCGGCTCCTTTGTGGCCACCGACACCGGTCCTTCCTCCACGCGCGCCGATCCCAAGGACAAAATCGGCCTGTTCAACCTGATGTCCAACGCGCGTGATCTCAGCAAGGGCAGCGAGGACCCCGGCGCGGAGGCCATCGCGATGTTGCGGAAGGTCGTGGCCGAGGATCCGCAGGTGATTGACGCCTGGTTCATGCTCGGCAACGAGTTCTTCAAGAAGGAGGCATGGACCGACGCCATCGACATGTTCCGGCGCGCGCTCGAGCTGAAGCCGGACTACGACCTCGCCATCATCAACATGGCGAACGCCTATCGGCGCCTCGGGCGCGACGATGCGGCGCTGGCCGGGTATGAGCGCTACATTCAGATCGATCCCAAGAACGCCTACGTGCGATATCAGATCGGCGAAATTTATCTGGACCGCGGGGAGCTCGAGCGAGCGGGTTCAGAGTTTGCGGAAGCGTTGTCGATTGATCCGAAACTCGCGTCGGCACAGGTCGCTACCGGCGCAATTGCGCTGCAGCGGGGCGACGCCGCGCAGGCCGAGCGTCTCCTGCGGGAGGCGTTAACGCTCAAGCCGGACGTGCGGCTGGCCCATTTTAATCTGGCCGTCATCGCGGAAGGCCGCGGCGACCTGGCCGCGGCAGAGGCTGAATATCGCGCCGAGCTGGGCGTGCACGCGAGTGCCTACAAGGCGGCGTTTAACCTTGGCCGGCTGATGGCGCGCCAGCAACGGCCTCGGGATGCCGCGGACTGGTACCGGAAGGCCATCGAGATCAACGACACCTTTGCGGAAGGATATTTCTACCTGGCCAAGTCGATCCTCGACGATGGGGGAGATCTCGCCGAAGCCATGACCCTCGCGCGAACGGGGTTGACCCAGCAGCCGGACGCCGAGACGTCGCCCCTGGGGCACTTCGTGATTGGGAGCGCACTGATGCGGCAGGGACGGACCGCCGACGCCGAGCGCGAACTGGCGGCAGGATTGGCGCTCGAGAAACGTCTCGCCGCTCGGAAACGCTGATCAACGACCGGCGGTCGTAAGTCCGACCGCCCGGGTCCTTTCTGGTAGCATTTCCTCATGTCCCGCTTGAAAACGCTCATCGTCCCGACGCTCGTTGCGGGTGTCCTCGCGGCCGCACCGTTGACCTCACCGCTGCTGGCGCAGACACAGAGCCAGGGTGTGGCCGGCGCCGCCGGCGGCAAGCCCACGGTGAACAAATCGGGCTACATGTTCCTCGACTTCTGGTTTCTCGCCGGATTCGATTACAACCCGAACGAACCCTTCGAGCCGTCGCCCAAGCAGGTCAAGGGCACGATTCCGGCGAACATCCTCGCGCTGCAGGGCAAGAAGGTCGAGATCTACGGCAACATTCTGCCGCTCGACTACGACAGTTCCGGCACCTCGACCTTCATCCTGAATGCGAGTGTCGACGCGTGCGGTTTTGGCGGCGTGCCTCGCATCAACGAGTGGATCTACGTGACGATGAAGCCCGGGCAGAAGGCGCGCACCTACGGCGCCGGCTACGAAATCCTGGTGCGCGGCACGTTCAGCATCGCTGAAGAAGTCGAGAAGGGCCGCGTCGTGGGCCTCTACTCGATCGTCGCCGACAGCGTGCAGTAGCGGGAAGTCGTCGACGTGCTGCTCACTGTCACCGACCTCAAGAAGGGATTTGCTGCGCCCGACGGCGAACGCACGCTGATCGTTGACCTGCCGACGTTTTCGCTTGCGGCGGGTGAGCAGGTGGCCGTCCGCGGCGCCAGCGGCTCGGGCAAGACAACATTCCTGAACTTGATTGCCGGAATTCTCCAGGCCGACAGCGGCACGATTGTCCTCGATGGCCAGGACATGACACGGATGTCGGAGAGCGGCCGCGATCGTGTGCGGGCGAAGACACTGGGCTACGTGTTCCAGAACTTCAATCTGCTGCAGGGATACACCGCGCTCGAAAACGTCATGCTCGGCATGTTGTTCGGTCCGGGCGTGGACGCGAAACACGCGCGGGGGCTGCTCGAACGTGTCGGGTTGTCGCACCGCATCAACTACCGGCCCGCCCAACTGTCGATCGGGCAGCAGCAGCGGGTGGCCGTCGCGCGCGCACTGGCCAATCGTCCCAAACTCGTGCTGGCCGACGAACCCACCGGCAACCTCGACCAGCGGCACGCAGGTGAAGCGTTGTCGCTGATTCGCGAGGTGTGCCGTGAGAACGGCGCGGCGTTGCTGCTGGTGAGTCACGATCCGGTGATTCTCGAATCATTTGAACGCAGCGAGGATCTGAGCGCGCTCAATCGCGCCGCTGCCGCGCACGCCGCGCCCGTGGCGGGAGGAGCCGGCCGATGAGCCTGATGTCCATCGTGCGTCGCAGCCTGCGGCAGCACGCCCTGTCCTCGTTTGTCACGATCCTGTCGGTGGGCCTGGCCGCGGGCCTCACCATGTCGGTGTTTGCGATCAACACGCAGACGTACGATGCCTTCACCGGTGGACGCGTGGGCTTCGACGCGGTGCTTGGTGCGCGCGGCTCACAACTGCAGCTCGTGCTGAACACGATCTTCCACCTTGAGACGTCCCCTGGAAACATTCCCTGGACGCTCTACAAGGAGATCGCCGACGACCCCCGCGTCACACTCGCGATTCCCTATGCGGTTGGTGACAACTATCAGGGCTACCGCATCGTCGGCACCACCACGCAGCTGTTCACGGACTTCGAGTATCGCGAAGGACAGGGATTCGTCATCAAGGATGGCGGCCGCGCGTTTGACCCGACGAAAAAGGAAGCCGTGCTCGGCTACTACGTCGCCGAGAAACTCGGCATGACGGTCGGGTCGACGTTCCAGCCGTATCACGGGCTGCAGTTCAACGAACGCGAGAAACATCAGGAAGAGTACACGGTGGTCGGCATTATGGAGCCGACCAACGGGCCCTCCGACCGTGTGTTGTGGATTCCGATTGAAGGGATCTTCAACATGCAGGGCCACGTGTTGCGCGGCACGGGCACGGTGTATCGGCCGACCGCTGATGAAGTGGTGCCAGAGGAGCATCGCGAGGTCAGTGCGGTCATGCTCAAACTGCGCAATCCGCAGGCCGGCTTCATTCTCAATCAGACGATCAATCAGCAGGGCAAGGTGGCGACCCTGGCGTGGCCGATTGGCCGCGTGATGGCGGAGCTGTTCCAGCGCATTGGCTGGGTGAGCCGCATCCTGACGATGGTGGCGTACCTCATCGTGGTGGTGGCCGCAGGGTCCATCCTCGCCAGCATTTACAACACGATGAACGAGCGCCGGCGCGAGTTTGCGATCCTGCGCGCGTTGGGCGCCCGTCGCGGCACGGTGTTCTCCGCCATCGTGCTCGAGTCGACCACGATCACGGCTCTCGGCGCGCTGGTGGGGTTCCTCGTGTATGCCGGCATCCTGTCGGCCGCCTACGTCATTGTGCGCGCGCAGACAGGCGTGGTGCTTGATGCGCTGCGCTTCGACCACGCGTTGTGGATGACGCCCATCGGGATGATTCTGCTGGGCGCGCTGGCGGGCCTCGTGCCGGCGTTCAAGGCCTATCGTACGGACGTGGCGTCGAACCTGACGCCGTTGTCCTGAGGAGACACCATGCGGCGCATCATCACAAACGTCGGCACGGTGGCGCTGATCATGCTGGCTGCCGCCTGTGGGAGCAGCGATCCGGCACCAGCGCCACCCGCTGCTGACCCGCCACCGGCGCCGGCACCGGCGGCACCGGCCGCCGCGGCAGAACCCAGTGGTGAGGGACATCACCACACCGCGCCACACGGCGGCGCACTGCTCGAGCTGGGGGAGCACTTCAGTTTCCTTGAACTGGTGGTGGACCCCGCCACGGGACGTGTGACGCTCTACGTGCTTGATGGGGAAGCGGAGAAGGCCGTGCGCGTGGCGCACCCGAACCTGACTCTGACCATTACCGAGCCTGCTGGAATCACCGCGCCGCTCACCCTCCAGGCACGCGCAAGCACGCTGACCGGAGAAACCGTCGGTGACTCGTCCGAGTTTGCCGGCGTCCTTGACGCCCTCAAGGGCGCCAACGCCGTCAAGGCGCGGCTCGCCACCATTTCGGTGAAGGGCCAGACGTTCGAGAATCTCGAACTCTCGTGGCCCGGCACCGAGTAGGCCTGCGTACAACCCGCACACGAATCTACTGGTACACACCTTGAAGTGCTGTTGACCGACGGCCGGCTGACGCCGAGCCGGCGGCAACCGATGTGGCTGAGGCGGACTCCCGCTACCACCTCTCTGCATCCGGTTGCCATCTTGTGGTCATCACGCGGAGGGGTGTGTGAGTGTGGAGACTCCATTAGCGCCCAGCGGAATTCCGGGCCTCGACGAGGTGCTGACGGGCGGCTTTGCCCGGCGCCGCATGTTTCTGGTCGAAGGTGTTCCCGGCTCGGGCAAGACGACGCTGGCGCTGCAGTTTCTGCGGCAGGGAGCGCAGGCCGGCGAATCCGTGTTGTACGTCACGCTCTCGGAAACTACGGAGGAGCTTCGCGCGGTTGCGAGGGACCGAGGCTGGAGCCTCGACGGGATCGTGGTGCGGGAAATCAGCTCGCCCGGCGCCACGCTCGACGGCGACGAACTGAACACGATGTTCCATCCGTCGGAGGTCGAACTCGTGTCGACCATGAAACCGATTCTGGATGAGGTGGAGGCGACGCGCCCGAAACGTGTGGTGTTCGACTCCCTGTCCGAGCTTCGCCTGCTTGCGGGCAGCCCGCTGCGGTACCGCCGCCAGATTCTGGCTTTGAAGCAGTTCTTCGCGACGCGAGACTGCACTGTGCTCCTGCTCGACGACCTGACGGCGAGTGAACACGACCTCCAGGTGCACAGCCTCGCCCACGGCGTGTTGATGCTCGAACTCATCACGTCGCAGTACGGCGCTGATCGCCGCCGTCTGCGTGTGGTCAAGTACCGCGGCGTCAACTTCCAGGGCGGCTATCACGACTACATCATCACCACCGACGGTCTCGTGGTGTTTCCCCGCCTGGTGGCCGCGCAGCATCGTGGCACGGGTGTGGATGGCAAACGTCCCAGTGCACTTCCCGAACTCGACCGGCTGTTGGGAGGCGGCGTCCAGGAGGGCACCTGCACGTTGATTGCCGGTCCGTCCGGAACGGGCAAGTCGACGCTTGCCGCGCAGTTCTGTGTCGCGGCGGCGCGCAGCGGCCGGCGGGCCGCGATGTATCTGTTTGACGAGCGGCCGGACACACTGCTCCTGCGCTGCCGATCCCTGAACATCGGTCTGCAGGACCAAGTGGACGCCGGAGCCATTGAACTGCGTCAGATTGATCCCGCTGAGCTGACGCCGGGTGAGCTGGTGTACGCCATCCGTGACGCCGTTGAACAGCGCGGCGTGGACATGCTCGTCATCGACAGCCTCAACGGGTACCTGAACGCCATGCCGGAGGAGCGGTTCCTCGTCATCCAGCTGCACGAGCTCCTGGCGTACCTCGGCCAGCTGAACGTGGCCACGTTGCTCGTCGGGACACTGCTCGGGCTTGTGGGCGCAGACATGCAGGCGCCGGTCGACACGACGTATCTCGCCGACACGGTCATTCTCCTCCGCTACTACGAAGCCAACGGCGAAGTGCGCCAGGCCATTTCCGTCTTGAAGCAACGCGGAGGCCAGCATGAACGGACGATTCGCGAGTTCGAGATGTCGGATTCGCGCATTCACGTCGGCGATGTGCTCCGACACCTTCGAGGCGTGCTGACGGGCACGCCTCATCCTCTGGAGCCGAGTGAGCGCTGATCTCGATCAGCGGGTCATCGTGCTCGCAGCGACCCGGAGGGATGGGGCGCTGGCTCACGACATGTTGACCGATGCCGCGGTGCCCGCGCAGGTGTGTGACTCCTTCGAATCCGTCGTCGCCGAAATGCATCGTGGGGCCGCCGTCGTCCTGTTCGCGGAAGAGGCCCTGACATCCTTGCGGACGCAGGCCATGGCCGCCTTGCTGGCGCAACAGCCGCCCTGGTCGGACCTGCCGGTGCTCATTGTGGCGAGACCGGGAGTTGATTCCACCGAGATCGGCGAAGCGTTGCGCGCGCTTGGCAACGTGACATTGCTGGAGCGGCCGCTGCGGCGGGCAACGCTGCTGAGCGCCGTCCATTCCGGCATCCGGGCCCGGGAACGGCAGTATCAGATCCGCGCACATCTGATCGAACAGGCGCGCACCAACGAACTGCTCCGACAGGCCGATCGGCGGAAGGACGAGTTCCTGGCGACACTTGGTCACGAACTGCGCAACCCGCTGGCGCCCCTTGTGACAGGCCTGCATGTGCTCAAGTCCAGCCGGAGGGACGAAACACGTGTGGCGCACATCGCGACCGCCATGGAACGGCAGGTGTCACAGCTGAGTCGTCTCGTTGACGACCTGCTTGAGCTGTCGCGTATCACCCGCGGGTTGATTGATGTGAAGCGCGAGCCGATGGATCTCGTCACGGCGATCTCCGCTGCGCGTGATACGACGCTCTCGGCATTTGAGTCACACGGCCTGACGCTGGATATCGACGTGCCGGACGTCGTCGTGGCGGTTGAGGGCGACCTGATGCGACTGACGCAGGTGTTCATCAATCTGCTCACCAACGCCGCGAAGTATTCACATGCCGGGGGCCATGTCTGGTTGGCGATGCGGACGACACCACGCACCGCAGTCGTGAGCATCCGCGATGAGGGGATCGGAATTCCGAGCGATCGGCTCGAATCGGTGTTTGACATGTTTACGCAGGTTGACCGCTCCAACCGGCGATCGCAGGGGGGCCTGGGTGTGGGTCTGACCATCGTGCAGACCCTGGTCGCGCAACACTATGGGTCGGTGGAAGCCAGAAGCGCCGGTCCGAATCAAGGGAGCGAGTTCATTGTCACGCTGCCGCTCGCGTCGGGAGTGAGGCTGCGGACGGCGGAGCCGGCACCGGCACCGGCGGCAGTGCGGTGCCGTGTGCTGGTCGTCGATGACAACGAGGACGCGGCCGATACCTTGGGGGCGATGCTCGAGTCCTTTGGCGCCACGGTCAAGGTGACCTATGACGGTCGCCAGGCGCTGGAGGCCTTTGCGTCGTTCCAGCCGGATGTGGTGCTGCTCGACATCGGGATGCCCGGCATGGATGGGTATGAGGTCGCGCGAACGATTCGCGCACTGCCGGCGTGTTCGCAGTCGCCAACGCTGGTGGCACTGACCGGCTGGGGCACCGAACGCGACCGGCAACGATCGCAGGAGGCCGGGATCAACCAGCACATGGTCAAGCCACCCGACGTCGCCGCGTTACGGCACCTGATTGCCGGAGTCCGCACCGCTCACTGACTGCGGAGCGATGCGAGCGGTCCTACCGGGCCACATCCCGCTCCCGCAACTGCGATACACGAGCCAACGCCCCAAAGTCGCGGTCCGCGTGCAGCACCGTCAGATCGTGGCGGATGGCACACGCGGCAATGAGGCAGTCCACACTCGACCGAACCGTGAGGCCAGCGCGACGGGCGCGACGGTACAGCTCAATGGCGTCCTCAACCACGACCGGGGACAGGGGCGATTCGACGATGGGGAACGCCCACATTGCGATGCGCGCCTTGCGGTACAGGTCTTCGCGGTCGAAGCCCTGGAGCACCTCCTGGACGACGGGCAGGCACGTGACGACCTCGTCCAGATCGACCAGCGAGTCGATGCGAATCGGGTTCGCGCGTCGGAAGGTGGATATCCAGACGGACGTGTCAACGAGAACCACGAGCGCCTTTTCGAGAAGTGCCGCCCTCGTAGGTTGCTGCCCGTTCACGCATCAGCGCGAGATCGCCGTGCCACCCGCCGGACCCGGTCAGCTCAAGAATCGTCTGCGCTTTGGCCCGCCGTACAAACTCCGCCAGTGCCCGCTCCACCGTCTTTGACATCGTCCGTTCCCCACCCAGCCGATGGGCCTCGTCCAAAAGTGCCGCATCAAGCACAAGATTCGTGCGTTTCATGTGTATAGTGTGCCACGGCAACGACCTTGGCGCTACGATTGGCGCATGACACATCGCCTCCTGGTTCTGTCCTTGGTCGTGGCTCTAACCGGATGTGCCGCGAGAACGCCGCCGCCTGCAGCAGCGTCGGCTGCGGCCGCTCCGCAGGCGACTCGACCGCTGACGTTCAACTCGTGGGTCGAGCGTTCGGTGGAGTACCCGGCGCTGGTGCGCCAGGTGTACCGCCAGGCGACGGCGGCAGTCGAACGGATGGCCGCCGGCAAGACGCGTGGATCATGGGCCGTGATTCTTGATGCCGACGAAACGGTGATCTCGAACCTCGCCTTTCAGTTGGAACTTGAACGCACTGGCCGCGCCTACACGCCGATCCTCTGGAACGACTGGACGAAGCGACGAGAGGCCACACCCCTGCCCGGCGCCAAGGGGTTTCTTGACCGCGTTCGAGCGCTTGGCGGACGCATTGCGATTGTGACCAACCGGCTTGAACTTGAATGCGCCGACACGCGCGCGGTGTTTGACGCCCACGCGCTGGTGTACGACGTCATGATGTGCCGGCCCAATACCGCGCCGTCGGACAAGAACCCCCGGTTTGCCGCGGTGGCCGCGGGTGCCTGGCAGTCGCCTCCTGCTCCGATTGAAGTGGTCGCCTGGCTCGGCGACAACATCCTCGACTTCCCGGGACAGTCGCAGGCCCTGCACCAGCAACCCGACAGCGCGTTTGCGGATTTTGGCGCGCGCTTCTTCGTGTTGCCCAATCCGATGTACGGCAGCTGGCAGTAGGCTGACGCGGCTAAGATCGCCTTATGAAGGTCCACGACGCTGTAGTCTCGGTACTGCGCGCCGAGCCGGCCGTCCGGTTGGCGGTCGTGTTCGGGTCACATGCGCGTGGCGCACAGACATCCGGCAGTGACCTTGATATCGCCGTGGCTGGGGTGCCTGTGGCACAGCTGCCGGGCCTGGCGGTTCGGCTGTCTCGCGCTGGAGGGCGGGAGGTCGACCTCATTGACGTTGAGTCCGCACCGCCGCTACTGAGGCTCGAGATCGCCAGAGATGGCGTGCCGGTGGTTGAGCGCGTCGCGCACGACTGGGTGGACTTCAAGACCCGGGCGTTGGTCGATTGGTGGGACTGGGCGCCCCTAGCCAGACGATTTGGCTCGGCAGCCATGGCCACACTCACCACTGAGGGACGCTGATGGTGCGCCGGGATGTGGCGGCGGTTCGAATTGCCAGGGCGTCTGCGTGGCTGGCTGACGCCGAGGTGTTATTCGCCCACGACGAGGCCACGTTCGTCGAGTCCGCCAAAGACCGCGATTTGGCGATCTTCTACCTGTTCCTGAGCCTCCAGGAGTGCATCGATCTGGCCGCGCATTGGGTGGCGGACGCCAACTGGGGGATACCCGACGATGCGGGCTCCACGTTTGATGAGCTTGCCGATCGCGGCGCGATTCCGCGGACGTTGGCCGACCAGTTGCGGGAAGGCGTCGGACTCCGCAATCGAATCGCCCATGGCTATGCCCTGCTCGACTATCGGCGCGTGCGACACGAAGCCCTGGCCGGGATTCCCTCGATTCGAGCATTCCTTGCGGCCGTCGGGCGCGAAGCCGGCGTCTGAAGCGCGGTCGCACGCCGGACGTTGCGCCGGCGCAAAGACAGGCGCGGCAGGCTCCCGTAGCGTGGGAATCATGCAGATTACAGCTGACACTCACGTTGCGGACCTGGCCTCGTCGTTTCCGGGCACGATTCGCGTCTTTCAACAGTACGGTCTCGACTTCTGCTGTGGCGGCAAACGCCCGCTGTCGGAAGTCTGTGCCGAGCAGTCGGTCAATGTCGATCGCTTGATTGGCGCGCTCGAGCAGTCACTGCTCGCACCGGTCAACGACACCGACTGGCAGCGTGAGCGCCTGTCGGATCTCGTCAGTCATATCCAGCAGCGGTTCCACGTGCCTCTCCGGGAGGAGTTGGCGCGACTGGCGGCGATGATGGCCAAGGTCATCGCCAGGCATGGAGACGCCCACGGCGACATGTTGCGCCCGCTGGGGCGTGTGTTTGCCGACTTCCAGTCGGATCTCATGGCGCACATGCAAAAAGAGGACGGCGTGCTGTTTCCGGCCGTGATCGGCTTGGAGCGCGGCGACGCGTCAGTGATGGGGTCGTGGCACTGGATCGCCGGTCCGATCGGGATGATGGAGATTGAACATGCCGATGCCGGGGCCGCCCTGGCGGAGATGCGACGGCTCACGAACGGGTTCGTGCCGCCGGCCGACGCTTGTCCAACGTTTCAGGGACTGCTGCACAGTCTGGGGGAACTCGAGCGCGAGATGCACCTGCACGTTCATCTCGAGAACAACATCCTGTTCCCGCGTGCGGCGGCACTGGCCGACCGCTGAATCGTCACGTCATCCGAGCAGCTGTTCGAGCGCGTTGCGCTGGAGCAGGACAAAGCCGTCCTTGTCGGTGCGAAGGATGGCGTCCTTGTTCCACCGGCTCATGATCCGAATACTCGTCTCGAGCGTCGTGCCGGTGAGGTCCGCCAACTCCTGGCGCGAAAGCACGAGTGGAATGAACACGCCACCGCGATCGTCGTGGCCAAGTTGGTCGGCGAGTTTGAGAAACAGTCTGGCCAGTCTCGCGTCGATCCGGCCCGCCGTCAGTTCCGTCAGGCGTGACGTCAACTCGATCAGGCGAATGCTCAGGCTGCCCAGCAGGCCTCGCACGAGTGTGGGCCGCTGCTCCAGCAGCGCGAACATCGCGTCGGTCGGTGTGACGAGGCATCGCGTCGTTTCCATCGCCTCGGCTGCGGCCGGGTAGGGGCGTTGCTCGTAGGCGGCCACCGCACCCAGCAGCCCGCCCGCGCCGAACATCTCGAGGATGCGATCCTGGCCGCTGCTGGCACGCTTGAACACCTTGACCCGCCCGGCCAGCACGACGAAGAAGCTCGTGGCCGGGTCCCCTTCGTCAAACAGGCTGTCGCCGCGAACGTAGTCCCGGTAGGTCGACACGGCGGCAACTGCCGCCCGGTCCGCCGGGATGACGCGGCGAAAGAGCGGCAGGGGCGTCAGATGATCGGCCGACGGACGGTCCACCGCCAGACTGTACCGCCAAAATGGGCCGGCGTGACCCAGGAAACGTCCGGATATGACAGGCGTCATACCGGTCGGTCGGCGGCATTCGTACGCTGTCCCCATCAGTCAGGTCGTCCGCGCGGCTCGCCCGCACGCCCCCTCCTCGCAACGGACCGCGGGTGGTGGGCGGATGTTCCTGCCCTGCCGCCCCGGGTGCGTCATCACCCCGGCCGCGCAGACGCCTGGCTGGGAAGTGCGTGATTTGCCCGATGACTCGCGTCTTTCTTGTGTGGATCCATGTGCTCGCCGCGACCGCCTGGGTGGGCGGTATGGTCACGTTTGTTGCGTTGTTGATGCCGTGGGTGCGCCGGGGCACAGGTGCCTGCGGTGAAGAACGCCGTGCGCGCATGCGCGCCTTTGGTCACGATTTTCGGCGCTACGCCTGGGTGTGCCTGTGGACACTGCTGGCGACCGGTTCGGCGTTGTGGTGGTCGGCGCGACCGGCGGGCCACGCCGGGACCCTGCTGCTGGTCAAGGCTGCGCTGTGGCTCACGGCAATCCTGCTCAACGCCTGCGAGAGTCGCATCGTCTCGAGACCAGTCGCGCGATGGGCCGGTCGTGCGAGCTTGTGCGTGGGCGTGGCCGCGCTGGCCGTCGCCGTCATTCTCGTCCGACACGCGTGGTGAACGACTCAGCGCATCACGAGCCGGCCATCGTCCTGACTGTAGGTCACCAACCGTGCGCGCCCGGCTTCCACCGTCGTGCCGGCGTCCAGTGACAGAGTGGTCCCCGTGTTCGCGTCGCTGCCGTCGGGAGCAAACTGCACCCGCACGCGTACGGTCCCCGGAAGCAGCGTGATGTCCTCCTCCACGTTGAGCGGACGGTCACCGCGCGCACCGGGGGGAGCCACGACACGGTTGATCACGGCATCGCCGTTCACCCAGACCTGCAGGCGGTACGTCAGATACCGCGTGTCACACACCTCCGCCGACCGCATGTGCACCGGCAGCGCAAGCCGCTCAGCCTCCGAGCGTGTGCGGCACTCCGTCCATGTCTGGCCCGGCAGCCGCCAGGACAATCTGACGGCGCCCAGGCGCACAGCCGACCCCGCGCTCACCTGCGACGCGGCGGCCACGCCCGCCAGCACCGCGAGTGTCATCACGGCAGCCAGCAGGCGTTGTGATCCCGTGCGGCGTCCTCCCGATCCGATGGCCGCTCGATGCGGTCCGGTCTCGGTCGCGGACAGGAAGGCCCGCACCTCGGTGGTCCACGCCTCCACGTCGCTCAGGTCGCCCACGCAGTAGCGGACGCGGTCGGCGTCCACCGGGTGTTTCAGTTCAGGCTCGCGGCCCCCAAGCACCCGGGCCAGGCCCAGCATCGCGCCTTCCCGCGCCTGGCACCGATGTGGGGGACAAGCGACGATGATGACGGCGCGATGGCGCGATGACATTTGTGCGATGACCAACGCGTGGATGTCTCCGGCGCAGTCCACCTCGCGAATTGCCACCCGTACACCGGTTTCCGACAACCGCTGTGCGAGCGCATGGCAGGCGTCGTTTCGCCGGCAACAGACCAGTGCGACCGTGTCGGCGTCCTCAGGCGTCACAAGCGCCCGCAGGGCCAGCACCTGCGCATGTCCGTCGCGCGACGGCGGTCCGATGGCCAACTGCTCGCAGGACCCGCCGCACAGGCCGCAACTCACACACCGGCTCTGATCGACGGCGGCCACCCGCAGGTGTGTGCCACGGCCGGTCGTGTTGGGGACCATGTCAATCGCTTCAAACGGGCAGTCCGTCACACACTGGCCACAGCCGGTGCAGGCCGCCGGGTTGTGATGGGACGGCTCGCCCCGCCTGTCGGCGGCGGGTCGCCACCACAGGGGGACCGACAGCGGCCCGGCCACCAGCAGGGCCGTCAGCCCCCAGGCCCAGCTGGCCGGTATCTCGAGCGCCATCGGTACCCACGCCGTATAGAACAGGTCCCATGAGGCAGATGTGCCCAGGATCAGCCCGTCGGCCTCCAGTCCGAGGGGGGCCGGCCACACGATCGCGATGACCGTGACGCCGGCCGTGCTCCACCAGAGGAGGGGCTGGTCCGGGATCCAGCGCGACCGCGCCAAGCGTGAGGTATGCACCCACAACAGCAGGCCGAGGCCCAGCGGCAGGGCCATGTGCACGAACAGGTTCAGGAACATGAACGAGGCGGAGGCCGGTGCGGCGCCGTTGAAGATCCGGCTCATGGGCGCGGCGAGCAGCCCGACCGCATCCATCAGCCGCGCGCCGGCGGCGCCCACCAGGCGCCCGTGCTGGTCCCAGATGATGACGTAGCCGGTCCAGCCGATGACCAGCATCACGAGCATCAGCAGCACGCCGGTGATCCAGGCCAGCACGCGGGCCCCCCACGTGCGCCCTTCCACAAACATGCGGAGCGCGTGCAGCGCCACGGTGACCATCACCAGGTCCGACACGTAGCGGTGGAGACTGCGGATCCATCGAAGGCCCCAGGTGTGGGACTGGATGCGCAGCATCGATTCATAGGGCGCACCGACGCGGTACTCGAGCAGCAGCACCACACCGGTCAGCACCGCCACGAGCATCAGGCCGACCGAGAGGGGGCCTGTCTGGTGGAGCGGATTCCAGCGAGATCCGTACACCCGGCTGACCAGGGCATCGAGGTGAGACCACCCGCGCTCGAACCAGGCACCCACCGACGGGGCTGTGGCCGGCGGCAGGCTGCCGGGGGTGGCCAGCCGCGGAGAACCGGTGGCCGACGCGCCAATCACGATCCGCTCTGCACGCGGCGCACGCTTTCGACGACCCAGTCGGCCGGGGGATTGTTGAACTGGTACGCGATCCTGCCCTCGCCATCAAGCACGACCACCAGTGGCGCGTGGGCGACATCCCCGGTGGACTCGCTCCGGTCACGGGCCACGCTGAAGCCGTCGAGTACGCGGCCCACATCGTCGGGGGGACCCGACAGCAGGTAGGCGTGGTCTGCCAGGCCAAACGATGTGGCCATGGCCGGCAGTGCGCCTGGTGTATCGCGCCATGGATCCAGCGTCACCAGGACGGTCGAGAAGGCGCCCGGTTCCAGTCGCGCCGCGGCTGACTTGATCGTCGTCACGATCGCCGGGCACACCGTCTGACAGTGGGCGAAGACAAAACTCACCACGGCGGGTCGGCCTGCCGTCGTGGCCAGGGTGAACGGCCGGCCGGTGTGATCGATCAGGTCGATGGCCGGCGCTGGTGTATCGAGCCGTGGGTAATCCGCCGGCAGCGGTTCGCTCAGTGTGGCCGCAAACGAGACGGCATTGAGTCGCGCGCTCGTTTCGATGCGCGACACGGCCCAGAGCGCCTCCAGGCCAAACGCCAGCGACAGCCCGGACACGGCCACGCGCCATGTCGTGTCACGAAGGCGTGTGGGAAACTCGTCAGCGATCTCCCGTCCCCAGACCAGGAGGAGTCCGGCCAGCAACATCACGGGTGCCAGTGTGAGCATCATCCAGCCCTGGACCGCCGGCAGACCCCCTGGCAACGAGCCAAAACAGGCCGCCTGCGCGATCGCCAGCCAGGACTGGTCCTGCGGGGACGTGGGCCAGAACGCAAATCCCCACCAGATGACGACCGTCAGTCCCCACAGCAGCAGCAGGCGTGATCCCATCACCCCACCTTCCACAGGAACGACAACATCTTCCAGTTCGTGAAGTAGTACAGGATGAAGCAGACGAAGAAGATGGCCACCAGCACGATCGTGCCGCGCACGCCCTCGGCATGCAGGCGGGTGGCGTGTGGTCCGGTGTGGACCTGGGCCGGCAGCGCGAGCACGCCCTGGGGAATGCCCGACGCCTTGGCCGCGATGGCCTCGGCCGTCAGCGGCTTGCCGAAAAAGACCGTCGCGACCGCGATGGCGATGAACATGAGCGCGCCGGTCGCGGCCAGCAGGCCACCCAGGCCGAAGACCACCTGCACGAGTTCGGCCGCCGGGTGGATGTCCACCGGGAAGGGGGATCCGGAGAACGAGTTGTCCCAGTGTCGTCGGGGGATGCCGAGGATGCCCATCAGGATCATGCCGATGGCCATCGTCGTGATGCCGCCGCCAAAGACGTACGGCTGCCATCGAGCCATGCGCCAGAACGCCACCCGGCGCTGGAAGATCAGCGGCAGCACGTAGTAGGTCACGGCCATGAAGGCCAGCGTCGTGCCGCCGACCACCGTGGCGTGGAAGTGGCCGGTGACGCGCAGTGTGTTGTGCGCCAGGATGTTGATCTGCTCGGTGCCAATCGTGACGCCGGTGATGCCGCCCAGGAACCCGAAGATGACCAGGGAGAGCCAGAGTCCCGAAAAGCCTGGATCGGACCACGGCGCCTTGCGCAGCCACTCGAACAGCCCGTTCGTGTAGCCGCGCAGCCGCTGTCCCGATTCGATTCCCGCCGGGACCGTGAAGCCGTGGATCATCGAGGCCAGCACGGCGAGGTACATGGCGTAACTCGTGTTCCAGATCTTCCAGGCCGGGCCCATGCCGGGATCGACCAGCAGGTGGTGCGCCGAGGCCATCGAGATGAAGAGGACGTAGAGGACAAAGGCGGTGCGGCTGACCTTTTCGTTGACGACAACGCCGCCGACGGTCAGGCCGGCAAGCAGATACCAGACCGCGACCATGGCGGCCACGTTGATCTGCTGTGAGGAATGGCCGAGCGCCCACCAGACCATGCGGTACACCTGCGGATCGATGTTGCCGATGTTCATCGACCACAGCCACGTCGGGATGTAGACCGCCGCGCCGTGCAGCAGCGTGATCACCGCGATCACCGCGGCCGTCAGTCCGCCATAGGTGACCAGCGGGACCGAGCCGGTGTAGGTCGCTTCGCGTTTGGCGACGACCAGTGCCGCAAAAAACAGCGACACGGCGATGAGTGCGCCGACCGCGAAGAGGATCACGCCGAGGTAGTAGTGGGGATGTGCGCGCAGCGGCGGATAGGAGGTGAACAACACGTCCGCTCTACCCGAGAACACCATGATCTCGACCAGCAGCGCGCCGACCACCATCAGTCCGAACGCCACCCATGCCAGTCGAGGCGCCGGCTGGCGGGCACCCAGCACGACCGGCCCGGCGAAGTACAGGATGGCCATCTCGAAAAAGATGATCCAGAAGATCAGCATGTTCAGGCCGTGGGCGGTCAGGAACCGGTAATACCAGTCCGCCGGCAACAGGTGGACCGCCTGCCAGCGCGTCAGCACCAGCAGAATGGCGGCAATCGCACCGACCAGCATCGCGACGACCGCAGCCACGGCGTTGGCCTTGATCAGACGTTCAGAGTCGAGGTTGACGCGCAGGCCCGTCACCGTGCAGGTGCGGAATCGCGCGGCAGCAGCTTCAAGTGTGGCGTGCATGCGGGCTCCTCAGTCCTCGACGATCACTTTGCCGACCATCATGTGATGGCCGATCCCGCAGAACTCGTTGCAGATGATGCGGAAGTCGCCGCTGCGGTTCGGCACGACCTTCAGGCCGTAGTCGTATCCGGGCACCACCTGAAAATTGAGGTTCACCGGATACAGACTGAAGCCATGGTTGACGTCGAGCGCCGACAGGTGCAGCGTGTACTCCACTCCCTTCTTGAGCTTGAGCGCGGGTGTCCACGACCACATGCGGGCCATCAGGTACACGTCTGCGCCGGGCGGAGGCGCGACGAGCGGGACTCCGTTGTCCTCGCCGATCTTGTAGTCCGCGATGAACCGGTCCACGCGCGCCATGTAGTCCTGCGGCGCGACGGTGTGACGGATGCCCGCGGGGTTCTGGCCGCCGCGAAAGTGCCAGAACGGCATCATCGCGAACAACACCATGCACCAGGCAAACGCGATTGCGATCCAGGTACGTTCCTGCGCGTGCGCCGGCTTCCACCAGATGCCCTGCGGCGCCACCAGCGCTGAATGAAATTCGTGATCCGCCATGGAAAGTCTGTCTCCGATGAATGGGTTATCGCAGGGGTGACGGGGTGAGTGAGGCGATCTCCCACAGGCCCCATAACGTGTAGAACACCGTCATGACCACGATGCCCGCAATCAGGAGCAGGAACGGGCGATCGAAGAGTCGCTGGCCGAGCGGAATCTCCTCGTCGTTGTGATGGTCGTCGCGCATGGCTCCTCCGATGCCGGTCCGGCCGGAGATGACCGCCGGATCACGACACCGAGGCAGGGTAGGCGCAGGCGCCTCGGCGGTGTATGACCGCCGTCATGTCGTCAGGGGGTCGCCGCCGGGAGCCACGCGGCTGCGATGGTGCCGCCGTCTGCCGGATGGGTGTGCCGCAGGCGCCCGCCCTGGGCCTCCATGTGGCGCCGCGCAATGGCCAGGCCCAGCCCGGGACGGTCGGACCGGCCCGTGGCGAAGGGATCGCCCAGGGTCGCGCGCTGGTCGACGGGAACGCCGCGGCCGTTGTCCACGACCTGCAGTTCCCACCCATCGTCGACCCGCACGGTGCGCAACAGGACCTGTGTGGCGCCGACCGCTGGATGCGCCGCGTTGTGGACCAGCGACAGCAGCACGTCGACGGTCAGGTGTCGGTCGGCCAGCACCCGACCGTCACTCACCGTGCGGTCGACGGCCGGGCCGCCGCACCGCGGGTCCTGCGCCATCGCCCGGGCCAGGTCGTCGAACAGGTCGCCCAGCGCCATCGGGGTCGGAGCGGCCGCCACGGGGCGCGCAAAACGGAGCAGGGCTTCCACCAGGTCCGACACGCGCTGCAACCGTGTCAGCGACTCCGCGATGATCGACTGGTAGCCCGAGTCCTGGAGTCGTGGGTGCAGGACCTGCAACGCGCCGGTCACACCGCCCAGGGGATTGCGCAACTCGTGCGCCATGATGGTGGCCATGCGGCCCAGTTCGGCATCGGCGCGATGACGACGCACCTCGGATTCCAGTCGTCGATATCGCGAGACCCAGGCCGCCGTGAGCCAGAGCGCCATGATCGCGAAGCCGCGATTAAAGAGCCCCGGCGTCAGCGGGCCGATCACGCGGTCAAGCGCGGCGCCGATCACGGTGAGTCCCGTCGCCAGAACGGCCACAGGCCTGGCCCAGTCGCGTTCCTCGACCCGCAAGGTGAGTGCGACCATCGGAATGTACGCCAGGGGGATGGCGTATCCCAGTGGGAACAACGCGTCCACGCCGGCGACCAGCCCGCAGGCCAGCCAGATCCACCAGATCCGCATCAGCACAGGAGCCTACCACTCCCGCCGTGGCGGTGCGTTCATGACGCTAGTCATACACGGGCCGCTCCGACGGGAAGAGAATGCCCGTATGGTCTCCGTGTCCGCGCTGCGATCGTCGCCGGCACTCCTCAAGCTTGACCTGTACTGCAAGGGGGTCCGGTTGCACGACTCCTGCCTGGTGGACGAGGACGGGGGCCGCGGGCTCCGCCGCACGCGCGCAGGGCTGGGCAGCGGTCTTGAAGTCATCCTGCCCGGCGGCCTGTGGACGAACATTCCGGTGGCCGAGTCGTTTGCCGAGACGTCGCCGTACTGCCTGCTGCGTCAGGAGGGCCGGTACCTGCTGACGTACGACACCGAGATGGTCGGACAGGTGCAGCTGTCGCCGCGTCCGGCCTGGTACGAACGTCGGACCGCCGCCGGTACCGTGATGTCGCGAGTGGGCACACTGCAGGGCACCTATCTGGGTATCTATCCCGCCCGTGTCTGCGACTTCTGGGTCACCGCGCCGGCACGGGTGAACTGCGGCTTCTGTTCGGTGGGGCTGAATCTGGGGGTTGACGATGCCACCGAGAAGTCGGTGGCTGACGTCGTGGACGTCGTGGGCGCCGCCCGCGCCGAGTCCGCAATCACCTACGTCGACTTCAACACCGGGCACTACGACGGTGATACCTACCTTGACATCCTCGAGCCGTATGTCCGCGCGGTGAAGGATCGATTCGGATTGCTGGTCGGCGTACAGACGCCCCCGCATCATGACCTGTCGCGATACGACGCGTTGCGCCGCATGGGCGTCAATCGCGTGTCGTTCTGTTTTGAAGTGTGGGACCCGGCGCGTTTTGTCGAGGTGTGTCCGGGCAAGGCGGCCACGTACGGCCTGACTCGTTACCTGCAGGCCATCGAGTACTGCGCGTCGCTGGGGGCCCACGGTCCGCGCGCCGAGCCCTGGGTGACCAACGGCGAGATCATCGCCGGGCTGGAGGCGCCCGAGTCCTCGATCGCGGCGATCAACTGGCTGACGTCGGTCGGCGCCATTCCGACCGTGTGTGTGTTTCGCCCCCTGCGGGGGACCGACTACGCCGCTCTGCCGCCACCCGACACCGAGGCGCTGGTGCCCGTGTTCACCAGGTTGTACGAGGCGTGCATGGAGCG
This sequence comes from Acidimicrobiia bacterium, assembly GCA_045862915.1. Lineage (GTDB taxonomy): Bacteria > Acidobacteriota > Vicinamibacteria > Vicinamibacterales > SCN-69-37 > SYFT01. Next base: position 86,461 of record BTVE01000003.1, on the reverse strand, counting down.
CGGCCTGCCGATCGGCTGCGCACCCAACGTTCACGTGTCGCTGGTGTTGCTGCCCGAGGAGTGCGCGTCGCTGTCATCGCGCCGGTTCCCGTTGACGCGCCTGTCGCTGGCGGTGCGCAAGCGGGTGTTTGCGACCGTCTTTCACCGACGGATGCGCCGCGTGGATCGCACCAGGTGCGCCATCCATACGGCGGCGGTCACCACGCCCAGCGCGCCGACCTGATGCGCCACGCCGAGCGTCACCGGCACACCGCCGATGACGGTCAACGCGCCGATCGTCACCTGCGCCAGCACCGCCGCGCCCACCAGGCGAATCGCACGACGGATCGGGGCGGGCGCGTCATGCTGGCGGGTCTGCAGCACGGCGACCACGATCACGAGCAGCCAGGCCGCCATGCGGTGATGAAACTGGATCGCCGCCATGTTGAGGAACAGGTTGTGCACCCATGGGTGCAGCGCGTACACCCCGGGCGGGATGAGCGCGCCGTCCATCAGGGGGAACGTCCGATACACCGCGCCGGCGCGAGACCCGGCCACCAGACCCCCGGTCACGACCATTACCGCCGCCAGGGCCAGCAGGCCGACCGCCCAGCGGCGCCAGCGGCCGGCATCCACCGGCGCCGCGTGCACCGGGGCGACCACGTCCAGCGCGGTCCACACCAGCGCCACGTACAGGAACACGGCGAGGCTCAGGTGCGCGGTCAGGCGGATCGGACTCACCATCGGGCGGTCCACCAGTCCACTGGCCACCATGAACCAGCCGAGCGCTCCCTGAAGTCCCCCGAGTACGAACAGGCCCAGCAGTCGGCGGTGCAGGTGAGCCGGGATCTGTCTGCGGACAAAAAAATACAGATACGGCAGCAGGAACACGACGCCAATCGCCCGGCCGGCAATCCGGTGCCAGAACTCCCACCAGTAGATGCCCTTGAACTCGCCGAGGGACATCCCGCGGTTGACCAGGCGATACTCGGGCGTCTGCCGGTACTTCTCGAACGCGTCGGTCCAGTCGGCTGCCGACAGCGGTGGCAGGATGCCGGCCACCGGGCGCCACTCGGTGATGGACAGTCCGGACCGCGTCAGCCGTGTCGCCCCGCCCACCAGCAGCGTGGCGGCCACCAGCGCCGCGCAGGTGAGCAGCCACCACCCAACACGCCGATCGGTGGTCATTGGCCCGACTGCGTACGAATGATGGTGAGGGCCTCGTCGATCGACCAGGCGTTGCCGCGGAGCAGGGCCGCCACACGTCCATCAGGGCCGATCACGGCCGTGGTCAGCGTGTGATCGATGCTCACGTCGGACGGCCGGGTCACCACCGCAAACGCGGCAGTCAGTGCGTCGATTTCGCCGCGGTCTCCCGTGAGCAGGCGTACGTCGGGTGCCGCCACGCCGTGTGCGCGTGCGTACTCGGCCAGGACGTCCGGTGTGTCAAACGCCGGGTCAATCGAGATGGCCAGCAGCCGCAGTTGCCCGGCGATCGTCGCGTCGGTGCGTGTGCGCGCATGCAGACCCTTGAGCCGCGCCATCATTGCCGGGCAGTAGTCGGGCAGCGGACATCGCGTGAAGATGAACGTGGCCACCGTGACGACACCCCGCAGGTCGGCCTCGGTGACCGGCACGCCTGTGTGATCCGTCAGCCGGAACGCCGGGACCACGTCGCCGTCGGTGAGGCGTACATTCCGGTGTTCGGCATCGGCGGCCAGGCGCCGCAGGGTGATCGGGTCGCGGCCGATGACGCGCAGGTCGACGGCCGTCGTGGCGCTTGGACTCACGACCAGCGTAAACGCCACCCGGTCTCCGGGCGTGAGGCCCTCGGCCAGACGGGTCGACTCGAGGGTGAACGGCATGGTCATCGGCGGCATGAAGCCGGGAATGTCATCGTGGGCGATGCGCACAACTGCGCCTTCAGGGTGGGCGACGACCACCCCCGTGACCGGATGGCGGACGGCGTCGGTGTCCGCCGCGCCGGTGCTCAAGCCCAGGGGCGCGGCGGCGGCCCACAGGACCAGCGGGACCGCCACAAGCAGCAGGAACAGGGTGCGGGTGCGCATGTCGGGACTATACCGGGCGATTTCTCGCCGGAGGTTGCGCTGGCGCAATGACGCCGCGGCGCCGACCCGCCACACTGCGGAGCATGGAGGATACGACGTTCATGAAACCACTGCTGATCACTTCGCTGCTCGTGGCCGCGCTTGTCGGGGCCGGGTGTGGCCAGTCCGAACCCGCGGCGCCGTCCGGCAGTCCGGCGGCGGCACCGGCGCCCGCCGCAGCCCCCGTCCACGATGGCCGCGCGGTTGAGATCACGGCCAACGACACCATCAAGTTCTCGGTCACCGAGATCACCGCGACTCCGGGCGAACGCCTCAGTGTGACGTTGACCAACGTCGGCAGCATGCCCAAGTTCTCGATGGGACACAACTTCCTCCTGCTCGACCCGTCAACCGACGTGCCGGCGTTTCTGACGGCGTCGGCCGCGGCACCCACCACCGACTACGTGCCGGCGGGGCTGAAGGACAAGATCCTGGTGGCCACCAAGCTGCTGGGCCCCGGCGAAAAGGACACTGTCACATTCGCGGCGCCGTCCGCACCGGGCAGGTACGAGTTCATCTGTTCGTTTCCCGGGCATTACCAGGTGGGCATGAAGGGCGTGCTCATCGTGCAGTAGCACGTCCCATTTCGGAGGACTTCATCATCATGAAACTGCGTACATGGATCGCGTCGACGGCTGTCGTCGGCTTCATAGGGTTCCTGGTGCTGTCGCCAGGGTGCGGTACGGTGGAACAACCCGTCTCCGCCAATCTGGCCGAGCGGAGTTTTGTGCCGCCCGGTGAACTGGATCAGTACTACCTCTTCTACTCCGGGGGGCACTCCGGCCAGGTCTACGTGGCGGGCCTGCCTTCGATGCGCCACATCTCGACGATTCCCGTCTTCGCGCCGTATCCCGCGACCGGGTACGGGTTCGACGAGGAATCGCGCGAGATGCTGGGGGAATTCCGGTGGGGCGACGTGCACCATCCGGCACTATCGCAGACGGACGGCAAGTATGACGGCCGCTGGTTGTTCGTCAACGACAACGCGAACTCACGCGTCGCGCGCGTGGATCTGCGTGACTTCAAGACCAAGCAGATCTTCGGACCGATTCCCAACTCCGCCGGTACGCACGGGTCGTCATTCGTGACCGAGAACTCGGAATACGTGCTGGTGGCGACGCGGTTCTCGATTCCGATTCCGAAGGGCCGGTACGCGCCTCCCGCGGACTACCAGAAGGAGTACAGCGGCATGGTGAGCGGCCTCGAGGTGAATCCCAAGGACGGCACGCTCTCGGTCGGCTGGCAGATCAAGACGCCGCCGTTCAACTGGGATCTGGGATCCACCGGCAAGGGGCCCAGTTCCGGCTGGGCGTTCTGGACGTCGTACAACACGGAGATGGCGCACGAAAAACTCGAGGCCACCTCGACACAGGGTGAACGGGACCTCGCGGCGTTTGTCAATTGGCGCGCGGCCGCGCAGGCCATCAAGGACGGCAAGGGCGAAATGGTCGGCGGCGTGCCGATGATCGACCCGGCCAAGACACCCGGCCTGATGTACTTCGTGCCCGTGCCCAAGTCGCCGCACGGCATCGACACGGACCCGACCGGCCGCTGGATCTCCACCGGCGGCAAACTCGCGCCCGTGGTCACGGTGTTCGACTTCGAGAAGGTCAAGGCGGCCATCGACAAGCAGGACTTCGAAGGCGAGATGCGCGGTGTGCCGATTCTGCGGTACGAGTCGCTGGTCGAAGGTGAAGTGCCCGTGGGCCTGGGCCCGCTGCACACACAGTACGACGGCCGCGGCAATGCGTACACGTCGCTCTTCATCGAGTCGGTCGTGACCAAGTTCCGCCTGCCACCCTGGACGCCGGAGGAGAAGGCCGATCTCAACAAGGTCATCGCCGAGAAGATCCCGGTCCACCTGAGCATCGGCCACCTGGTGATCGGCGGCAGCGATACCCGTGAGCCGTACGGCAACTACCTGGTGGCGATGAACAAGCTCTCCAAGGGCCGGCATGTCGGCGTGGGGCCGTCGCAGCCCGAGTCGAGCCAGCTCATCGACATCTCCGGCGACAAGATGGTGATGCTTGCCGAGGCCTATACCGAGCCCGAACCACACTTCGCGCAGATTCTGAAAGCCGACCTCATCCAGCCAATTGAGGTGTACCCGCAGGCGGAGAACACACACCCGAAGGCCGTCTGGACCGAGGCCGACACCGGCGTCGTGCGCACCGGCAACAAGGTCGAGGTGAAGATGGTGGCGATTCGCAGCCGGCTGATCCCCGACATCATTGACGTGCGCGAGGGTGACGAGGTCACCATCCACGTGACCAACGTGGAGCAGACCACCGACATGCTGCACGGCCTGGGCATCACCGGGTACGACATCAACGTGGTCGTGGATCCCGGGGAAACAAAGACGGTGAAGTTCATCGCCAACAAGCCCGGTGTGTATCCCTACTACTGCACGAACTTCTGCTCGGCACTGCACCAGGAAATGCAGGGCTATCTGGGTGTGCGCCCCCGCTAGGAGGAGATGATGACCCGCCAGGCTCGACTTCACGCGTTGCTCGACCGTCCGCTGACCGCGGCGTCGCGAGCCTTGCTGGCGGCCGGCCTGGCGGCCTTGATCGCCGGGGCCCTCCTGCCGCTGTGGCGCATCCATCTGGTGGCGCCGCAGTATCGGGAGGGCCTGTCGATCGAGATGTACACCTACAAGATCGTGGGCGGCAACGGCGGCCAGGACCTGGCCGAAATCAACACGCTCAATCACTACATCGGCATGGCCGGCATCGAACCGTCCGACTTCGTGGAGATGAAGTGGATCCCGTTCGCGATCGGCGTGTTCGTGCTGATTACCTTGCGCGCGATGGTGTTGGGCCGGGTAGGCAGTCTCGTGGACCTGGCCGCGATGTTCGGGTACTTCGGGGCGTTTTCGCTCGCGAGTTTCGCCTATCGGTTGTACACCTACGGACACAATCTCGATCCGAAGGCCCCGATGACGATTGAGCCGTTCATGCCGGTCGTGATCGGGCGCCAGCAGATCGCCAACTTCGTCCAGTCCAGCCTGCCGATGGCCGGGTCGGTCTGCATGGCGCTCTACCTGGCGTCAATTCTTGCGGCCATCTGGATGTCCCGGCGCGCGGAGGCCTGACGTGCGCTCCCGCCGGCGTTGGATCGCGGCCGTGCTTGTGGCGGCGTCTGTCGCCGCGGCCCGGCCGTGGATTGGGCGCGCCACCGAGAGTGCGCCTGCGCCCGCCGTCCTGCCGCAGGGCGACGCGGCATGGCTGCAGGCGCAGCTTGACGATCCGGCAGCCGGCCTCGTCCTCGACATTCCGCCAGGCGAGTATCGCGGGCCGTTCGTGATTGGGCGATCGGTCCACGTGCGCGGACACCATCAGGTGCGACTGCTGGGAGATGCCGCCTCACACGTCGTGACGATTACGGCGCCCGACGTCACCATCGAGGCGGTGGAGGTGGCCGGCTCCGGCCTGGAACTCAGCCGTGATCACGCGGCCCTTCATGTCACGGGCGCGCGGGTCGTCATCCGGGACACCCGGATCGTCGACAGCCTGCACGGGATCTACATTCGCGGGGGACACGGCGCCCGGATCGAACGCAACACCATCATCGGCAAGTCCTCGACGATGGAACTGGTCGACCCGGAGACGCTGGCACCGACGCCGGCCGGCGGGGAAATGTGCGAGGTCGACCTCAATCAGAACTGGCGCGGCAACGGCATCCACATCTGGAACTCCTCCGGGCACCTCATCGAAGGGAATACCATCCGCGACACGCGTGACGGTATCTACTTCTCGTTCGTGACGCGGAGCCGCATTCAGGACAACACCATCGAAGGCGCGCGGTACGGCCTGCACTACATGTACTCGGACGACAACCAGTTCTCCCGCAACCGTTTCAGCCGGAGCGCAGCCGGCGCGGCGCTCATGTTTTCCAAGGGGCTGACCCTGCGCGACAACCGGTTCGAGGCCAATCGCAACCATCGCGCGTACGGCCTGCTCCTCCAGACGGTGGACTTCTCGGACGTCGCCGGCAATGTGATTGCCGGCAATACGCTTGGCCTGTTCGTGGAAGGCGGCTCCGGCAACCACTTCACCGACAACATCGTCACGGGCAACCACGTGGGGTTGCGCGTCTCGGACAGTTCAGACAACAACGTGTTCGCAGGCAATCGGTTCTCGGGTAACCTCCATACCGTCGAGACCGAGGGGCGCAATCGCTTCAATCGATGGGCGGAAGACGGGCGCGGCAACTACTGGGATGGCGCATGGCGGCTTGACCTCAATCGCGACGGTGTCGCGGATGTGCCACACCGCGAACTCGACGTGTTCGGCCGACTGCGACGGGAAGTGCCGCAGATCGGCCTGCTCATCGGCAGTCCCGGCGAGCGACTGCTGCGGTTCGTGCACGCGCGCGCGGCAATCCCCGGACTCCCGGGCGTCGTTGACCCGGCGCCCCTCATGACGGAGCGGCCACGATGATCATCGTTGAGGGCCTGCACAAGGCGTATGGATCGCGCGCGGTTCTGGCCGACCTGTCGTTTGAGGCGCGACCCGGTGAGGTCACGCTGCTGGTGGGCGCCAACGGGTCGGGCAAATCGACGACCAACCGGATCCTGGCGGGCCTGATCGAGGCCGACGCCGGTCGCCTCTCGATTGACGGCACCGTCGTGGACGCCCGGCGCCCGGCCGCTCGCCGCCGGCTGTCTTTTCTGCCGCAGTCGCCGCGCTTTCATCCGAGCCTCACGGTGACCCAGATCCTCGAGTTCTACGCGCGGCTGCGTGGCCTTGACGGGACGTCGTGTGTGCGTGTCGCGAAGCAATGGGCGCTGACCGACTATCTCGATGCGCCATCCGGCGTGTTGTCAGGCGGCCTTCGGCAGCGGCTCGCCCTGGCGGTGTTTGCCTTGCCCGAGGCGCCCGTGCTGGCGCTTGATGAGCCCGGGCTCAGTCTCGATCCCGACTGGCGGCGGTTCCTCCAGGACGAGTTGCGCGCGGCCGCGCGCGAGGGACGCACCGTGCTCGTGGCTACACACCTGCTCGGCGAGTGGGATGGCCGCGCGGACCGGTGCCTGGTGCTCGATCACGGCCGCATCCTGCGCGAGCTGGCCCCTGACCGTCTGCGCCAGGCGTTTCCGTTTGCCGTCGCCCATCCGCACCAGGCGGTGGCACGATGACCGCGTACCTGCCGTCGGCCGAGGCGCGATGGGCGATGGCAGCCGCGTGTCAACGTGAGCTGGCCGCGCAGCGGCTCAATCGCTTCCTGCAGGCGCACCTGGCGCTGGCGGCTGTCTCCGGCCTGCTGCCGATGTTGTCGCCTGGCGACGTCAGCGGCGCCGCGCCCTGGTGGATGCTGCAAGCGGTCCTGTACGGACTTTCCCTCTCGGCCCTGCTGCTGGGCCTGAGTTCGGCGCACGGCGAACGTGACGAATTTCCCCTCATCTTTGCGCAACCCGTGCCGCGCTGGGCCTGGCTGCTGGGCAAGGTCGGTGCGTTGACCGTGGTCGTACTGCCGGCGGCCTTCCTGCTCATTCTTCCTGCCGCGTTGCTTCGAGGACTGTCCGGTCCACTGGCGGCGGTCATGGCCGCGGCGGCCGGCGCCAGCCTCGTGATGGCGATGCTCGGCCTGGCCATCGGGTGCTGGATCCGCGACGGGGTGCGTGGTCTGCTCGGCGCGTTGCTCGCGTGGTTTCTGCTGTTGTTCGGTGTGGACCTGCTCGCGTTGGCCCTGGCCAACACACCCATCGCGCGGTCGTGGCCCGATGTCTTTGTGGTGCCGATGATGGCCAACCCGCTCGACGCCCTGCGGGTGGGATTCCTTTTTGGCATCGACAATGCCGCGCCGGCGGGGCTGGATGAAGGCGGCCTGTCCGCCTGGTGGATGACGCACAGCGCGCTCTGGCTTGGTGTCATCCAGGTGGTGTGGCTGGCCGGCGGCTTTGCTGCCGGCGTGCGCGGCCTTCGGCGGACGGTTGATGCCTGACGCCGTCACACCGCCGCGTGACCCCCTGGCCGGCTCTCCCTGGAGCGCGCCCGACACCGTCGCGGGATTTCAGCAGTCTCCGCCCAATGACGTGTTGATGCAGTTCGCGGCCCGCGTCCGCGGAAGACACGAGCACCCCGTCGCACTGGACATCGGCTGTGGCGCCGCTCGCAACGCCGTGCCGCTGGCTGAGGCCGGGTGGTCGGTGCTTGGCGTGGATCTGTCCTGGCCCATGCTCACGGCCGCGGCCGACCGTGCGCGCGCCCACACGGTATCGGGCCGGTTGTCAGTCGTGTTGGCGTCGGCCGACAGCCTGCCGGTTGCCGCCGCGTCCTGTGATCTCATCATCGCGCACGGCATCTGGAACCTGCTGCCGTCGACACGGCAGTTCCGGCAGGCCGTGGCTGAGTCGGCGCGGGTCGCCAGACCCGGTGCCTCGCTGTTTGTCTTCACGTTTTCGCGCGCCACCATTCCCGAGCACGTGCGCCCGCTCGAGGGCGAGGTGTACGTCTACACGCAGTTCTCGGGACGGCCCCAGTGTTTTCTGACCTACGCGCAGCTGGTGGACGAATTGGGAGCGGTGGGATTTGACCCTGACACGCAGGTGCCGGTGCGTGAATACAATCGGCCGACATCGCCGCGTCTGGGCGGGGGGCCGCCGGTCATCTGGGAGGCCGCGTTCCGGCGGTCGGTCCCGTGAGTCCTCTAGTCGTCGTCGCTGGTCAGGCGGGCGAGACGTCCCGGCGCGCGAATCAACAGATCGCGCCGAGACGACTGCAGAATGCCGTCGTCGGTCCACTGCGCCAGGGTACGGCTGGCGGTGTACAGCGTCGTGCCCGCCAGTTCGGCCAGCTCCTGACGGGTGAGCGGGTAGGCGATGAGCACACCCGACTCAGTGGGGCGCCCGACCTGGCGGGCCAGGCGGACCAGTGCGAGGGCCAGTCGCTGACTCACGCGCAGCGTGGTCATCTCTCGGACGCGGGTCAGCGCGTCGGTCATGTGCGCCGCCATCTCGCGCATGATGTTGGCGCGCAGCGCCGGATGGGCGTCCACCAGATGGCGCAACGTCTGACCGTCCCACGCGCAGGTCTCGGTGGGGGCCACTGCGACCGCACTGACGGGATACGGCACACGATCGATCGCCACCACGCCGCCGAAGATGCCGCCGGGACCGACAAACCGCACGATGAGTTCCGTGCCTGAATGCGTCAGCTGGAGCAACTTGAGCATGCCGTGCCGGACGACGTATAACGAGTGGGCCGGTTCTCCCTGGCGCGCCACCCACTGGCCGCGCTTGAACGACGCTCGGCTGCTGCGATCGACGCACTCCTCGCGCGCGCCATCAGGCAGACCGTCCAGCAACCGGCATTCATTCAGCGGCACTGACACCTCACGCATGTGGCCATGGTAACTCGAACCGACGCGCCCACATCCTCGCTGCCCGGCTGGTACTTCGGATGCGCCCACGTCTCACTGGTGTTGGCCTGCGTCACGCTGCTGGTGCAGCCGACGCTGCCGGGGCCGTACTTCTTCCACCCGCGGATGGTGGCGGTCGTCCATGGCCTGACGCTGGGGTGGATTGCCGGATCGATCCTCGGCGCGTACTACATCGTGGCGCCGCTGGCGCTGCGGATTGCGCTGCCCGTGGGCAGGCACGATCAGCTCGCGGCCGGCGGATTCTGGCTTGGCGCATCGGGTGTTGTGTCGCACGCCTGGATGGGACGTTACGACGGTCTGGCCTGGTCGGCGGCGTTGGTGTTGTGGCCCGTCGCCCTGCTGTCATGGCGCACCGTGCGTGGGTGGCGAACCTCGGCCGCGCCATGGCCGGTGCTGTTGCACGTCGTGCTTGGATTTCTGAACATGTTGGGGGCCGGCGCGTACGGCGCGGTCATCGCCTGGGATCGATCGGTGGGCCACCTGCCGTTTTCGCCGCTGCAGATGGCCATGGCGCACGCGCATCTGGCCGCCGTCGGATGGGCCGTGATGTTTGTCGTCGGCCTGGGATACCGGCTCATTCCCATGGTGTTGCCCGGCGCGATGCCGACCGGCGCGTCGCTGGCGATCAGTGCCGTCGCGATTGAAAGCGGCCTGGTGCTGGTGGTGTGGGGCATCACCAGTCCGAACGCCGGTCTGGCCTGGGGCGCGGGCCTGATCGTCGTGGGACTCGGGGCGTTTGTCGCGCAGGTGCGGCGGGTCGTCCGGACGCGGCTGCCGCGTCCTCCGGCGTTGCCGCGCAGGGACTGGTCGACCTGGCAGACCCACGTCGCGCTGGTCTGGATGCTCGTGGCGATCGTCTGTGGTGTGTCGCTCGCCCTGGGCGCAGCCGGCCACCAGGCCGCCACGGTGCAGTGGGTGTATGGGGGCGCCGGGCTGCTCGGCTTTCTCGCGCAGATCATTGTCGGGATGCAGGGACGGCTGGTGCCGATGTACGCGTGGTATCGAGCGTGGTCCGAGGCGCCGGGACCGCCGCCGGCTGTGGCCGCCAACGCGCTGCCGCGCGCCGAAGGCGCCCTGCCGGTATTGCTCACATGGAGTGCCGGCGTGCCGTTGCTGCTGTGGGGATTGGCCCTGACCCGACCGTGGGCCATTCGATCCGGCGCCGCCGTTCTGGTGATCGGTGTGGTGTTGAATGCCGTCTACCTGCGCGGCATGTTCACGCGCGCCCGACGACCGGCGAGCGTCCCGACCGTATGAGCGACCTTCCGAATGACGAACGTTGGCCGCCGGGGATCCCACGCCGGCCCGCCCACCCCGAGCGTATCTGCTGGGGATGTGACCAGCTGTGCCCGGCCGGCGACATGCGTTGCGGCAGCGAGGTCGTGCGCGCGATGCACCCGAGCGAAACGGAACCGGACCCCGGCGCGCGCGGGCGCTGGCCTGAGCCGCACAGGCTCCCGTGACCGACTCACGGGCGCGACGCGTCGACGCCGTTCCATCGCAGCCGGCCGGACTCGATGGGAATCGCGACCTTCGCCAGCACGGTAAAGACGAAACAGCCGAGAGCGGCGATGCCAAGGCTGACGGTCCACTCCACCCATGTGGGCGAATATTCGACGATGTCGCCCCACGGCTCAGGGATGAAGCCGGGAATGATGGTCCCCATGCCCTTCTCGATTTCGATGGCGACGAACAGCGCGGCACAGGCCACCAGCAGTGACGGCAGGTGACGACGCACCCGATGGACGCTCAATGCCGCGGTCGCGCAGACGTTCAGGCCGATCGACGTCCAGATCCACGGCACGAGCGCCGACTTGCCGTCGAGGCCGACAAACAGGTACCGGGCGCTCTCGGAGTGGTGTGTATCCCTGTAGAACTCGGTGAAGAGTTCCGACACCAGCATGACCAGCGTCACTTGTGCCGCCACCGTGACGACCAGGGCCAGCTTGTGAATGGTGTCGAGGCGCACGTCAAGTTCGGTGAACCGTCGCATGATCGCCAGCACGATGATGATGAGTGCCGGGCCCGCGGTGAACGCTGTGGCGAGGAATCGTGGTCCGAGCAACGCCGTGTTCCAGAAGGGCCGCGACGGAAGCCCGGCAAACAGGAATGCCGTCACGAGGTGCAGCGACACCGCCCACAGGATCGACAGCAACACGAACGGCACGTAGGCGCGTGGGTTCGGCGTGCGGCCCCGGTAGTGGTTGAAGAGCAGGTAGCAGGGAATGGCGAGATTGAGGACCAGGTAGCCGTTGAGCACCAGGATGTCCCACGTGAGCAGTGAGGCCGGCCAGTTCAGCAGTCCCACGCCCGGCAGCAGGTGCCAGAGGCGGGCCGGCCCACCGACATCAACCACGACAAACCCGATCGCCATGACCACCGCGCCAACGGCGACGGCTTCACCAATCAGCACGGCCTGCGCGAAGTCCACGTCCTTGAACACGTAGGTCGGCAACACCAGAATCACGGCGGCCGCCGCCACGCCGACCAGGAACGCAAAGTTCGAGATGTAGAGTCCCCAGCTCACCGAGTCGTGCATGCCGGTGGCGGACAGTCCCTGGTCGAGCTGGACGGTGTACGCCCACGCACCGACGCACATGAGCAACGTCAGTCCTGCCATCCACAGGTGATACAGCGGTCCACCGGTTGTGGCTTCACGAACACCGTCAGCGATGAAGTCGAGAAAGGCGCGCCGCATGTCGTCAGTCCATGTAGTACCAGAACTTGGGATCGGTGCCGAGGTCTTCCTTGAGCCGGAACACCTTCTTGTTCGCCAGCACCCAGCGAATCGTGCTGTGCGGGTCGAGCAGGTTGCCGAACACCCGCGCGCCGGTGGGGCACGCTTCGACACACGCGGGGTTCTGGCCCTGCCGTGATCGCTGAATGCAGAAGGTGCACTTTTCCACGACGCCCTTCTGTCGCAGGCGATTGCCGAGATAGTGCTGGTTGGGATTCACCTGATCGGCCGGCACTTCCGGCTCCGACCAGTTGAACCGGCGCGCGTCGTACGGACACGCCGCGATGCAGTAGCGGCACCCGATGCACCAGTTGTAGTCGACGACCACGATGCCGTCCTTTTCCATCCATGTCGCCTTGGTCGGGCAGACATCGACACATGGCGGGTTCTGGCAGTGAAAGCACTGAGTGCCGAGGTAGAAGTGGCCGGCCGCCGGCACCTGATGCATGAAGTCATCGTCGGCATCCGAAAAGGCCATGCCGCCCTTCTTCAACTCGTGGATGCGGATGTACGCCATGCCCGACGGTCGATCCTGATTGTTCTCCTTGATGCACGCGCGGACGCAGTCCATGTAGCCCCGGCACTTCGAGATGTTGAACGCGTAGCCGTAGAGCACGTTGTCGCGCGGTCCGGTGCCGTCGACGTTGATGCGACGGCCGTGGCGTAGTTCGTACAGGCGTTCGAGCCGTTCGATCGCCGTCTGTTTTTCGGCGTCGGTCATCACGCTGTAGTTCTTCTGGAAGTACTCGTCCCATCCGAGGCGGGCCTCCTCTTTGGCTTCGGCGGAAGCCAAGGGGCTGCACGCGGTGTGTGCCAGGCCGGCGCCGGCCAGCAGGCCGGCCGTCATTCGGCTCAGCGCCTCCCGTCGATCCAGCGGTTGATCCAGTACGGCCTGGACGTCTGTGGCGCGCGGCGACCCAGTCGTTGGAGCCGCAGGAGCGGAGTCTTCGCGTTCCGGGGCGGGCCCCAGTCCGAAAATGCGGCGGAGTGGATGCACGGTCAACGTCCTCCTTCGGTGGGCCACCGCGTCGTCAGCGCCGGACGATGCGGATTGTGACATTCGGTGCAGCTGTAGCTCACGCGAGGCGGTGCCCAGCCGCCCACCTGCTTGCCGTGCGCGCCGCCCGCCCAGTCGCGCGCCTGGGTGGAGTGGCACTGAGCGCACACCAGGTACGCGTGATCGAGTGTGAGCGGCCTGCCACCCAGGAGCCGGAGCTGTCCGGGAGCGGCTCCGTCGTGACAGGTGGCGCACGTCATCACCGCGTCCGACGCATGCGCGAGCGACACCGCCCAATGCGCCCGGGGCTCGTTGGCCGGACGGCTGCGCACCAGGACCTCGATCGACTTCGTGTGACAGCCGGCACACGGGGCCTGCTTCAACTGGGGCGTCCGCGCGAGGACCTCGAATGCCGCCACTCCAGGGGGCAAGGGATTCATGGCCACCGGAGACGTCGGTCTCGATGGCGCGAAGGACCGCGATGAGAGTCCCTCGCTGTCGAACGGCGTCTGCGCGTCCGCGATGATTGCGGCCACGCCGTGCCCGGGGGCGTGCCCATCGTCGTGTCCGCACGCCGCGAGTGTCAGCAGCCAGACCGCGCACGCGGCCCACGTCAGGCGCCTCACGGGTATCGACCTCCACCGGGCCGGGTGAATGGCGTTGTCGGGGCCGACCCCAACGCGTGACACTGTCGGCAGTTGGTGCGTTCCGGATGAGTGACGCGCAGCTCGCGGACGGCGCCGGGGCCGGCATGGCAGGCCAGGCAGTTCTCACGCAGCTGCAGGTCGTGCGGGATCGGCGGCGGACTGCCGGGCAGCGCGGCCCGGCGCAGCGGTGGTGGCGCCGGGCGTTCGTAGGTGGACCCTCTGAACCGAGCGGCGCCGCTGTCGGTGACATGGCACTGCACACAATTGGCCAGGGTCGGATGTGGGGTGACCGGGGCAAAGGCCTGGAACTTGTCGACCCAGCCGCCGTCCTCGTGACACGCCAGACACGTGCGGCCGCCGAACGTCGCCGGGTCCGCCAGCGGGTGCGGAATCACGGGTGGCGCGCCGGGGTAGGCGCGGCGCGCGTGAAACTGCGAGAGAGTCCGGGTGCTCTCCGTATCGGCCGCGCGCATGTACTCGAGCGCGGCGCCGGAGCGGGCGAACACACCGGCCTCTTCAGGCAGCACCGGAGTGTCAACCGGCAACGCCGCCGTCACCACCGCCGGCGCGGTGGCGGATTGCCAACTGCGACCCATCACGAAGACCGTCACCGCCATCAACGCCGACACGATGCCGATGCGAACGTATATGTAGGACCTCGCGTCAGCCACGCTCCACCCTCACGGCGCACTTCTTGTAGTCGGGCTGCTTCGAGATCGGACAGAAGGCGTCCAGTGTCAGTTCGTTGATGAGCAGTCCTTCGTCGAAGAACGGCACGAACACCTGTCCCTCGGTGGGCCGGCCGCGCCCGTCGATCTGTGCCGGGAGCACCAGCGACCCCCGGCGGCTGGTGAGCCGCACACGATCGCCGGTGCGGATGTTCAGGCGCCTGGCGTCGGTGGGGTGGAGTTCCACGTACGCGTTCGGCACGGCGGCGTGCAGGATCGGGATGCGGCGTGTCATCGATCCGGTGTGCCAGTGCTCGACCACACGGCCGGTGTTCAGCCAGAACGGATACTCCGCATCGGGGATCTCGGCTGCCGGCTCGTAGGGGCGGAACCAGATCCAGGCGCGGCGATCCGGTTTGCCATAGAAGTCGAACGTGTCGCCCTGCGCCGCAGGATCGGTCGCGGCGTGGTACCGCCACTTCGTTTCCTTCCCGTCGACGTAGGGCCACATCACGCCGGGGCGTCGCTGCAGTTCCTCGTACGGCGCCATCTCATGATCGGGGCCGTGGTGGAATCGGCCGTATTCCTTCCAGATTTCCTCGATGTGGCGTTCCTTCGGCCAGGGAAACAAGTCGCCATACCCCATTCGTCGTGCCACTTCGATCAACTGCCAGGTGTCGCTCATCGCCTCACCGGGCGGCTCCACCAGCTGCGCGAAGTGTTGGGTGCGGCGCTCGGAGTTGCCGAACATGCCCTCACGCTCAATCCACATGGCCGACGGCAGTACGACGTCGGCGATGTCGGTGGTCGGCGTGGGATACACGTCCGAGACCACGATGAAGCGGTCGTCCTTCTGTGTCGCATCCCGGTAGCGGGTCAGCTTCGGCATGGTCACCATGGGGTTGGTGACCTGAATCCACATGAACCGAATCTCGCCCCTGTCGAGCGCGCGGAACATCTCAACCGTGTGGTACGTCGGCTTGGGGGGAATCCGCTCGACCGGGACACCCCAGATCTCGGCCGCGAGCGCTCGGTCCTTGTCGTTGGTCACCACGCCGTGCGGCAGCCGGTTGGTCAACGTGCCCACCTCGCGCACCGTGCCGCAGGCGCTGGGTTGCCCCGTCAACGAAAACGGGCTGTTGCCGGGTGTGGAAATTTTTCCCACCAGCAGGTGAATGTTGTAGACGAGGTTGTTGATCCACGTGCCCCGGGTGTGCTGGTTCATGCCCATGCACCAGAGACTCATCACCTTTCGCTTCGGATCACCGTACAACGACGCCAGATACCGGATGTCGGCGGCGCGGACGCCCGATGTGGCCTCGACTTTCTCCGGTGTGTAGTCGTCAAGCAGGCGTACATACTCATCGAACGAGATCGTCCTGGCTTCATCCTCGAAGGCAAAGCGATCCTCGGTGCCGTACCCGATGCCGGTCTTGCCCGCGTGGAACGACACATGTTTGTCGACGAAGGCGCGGTTGACCCATCCGTTGCGCACGATCTCATGCGCGATCGCATTGGCCACGGCCAGGTCGGTCTGCGGCCGGAACAGGATCGATCGATCGGCGGCCTGGCTCGTGCGCGTCGTCCGGGTCGCAAAGTCGACGATCAGCACGCCGGCCTGACGCTGACGCCGATCAAGCAGGCGTGAAAACAACACCGGGTGCATTTCGGCCATGTTGTTGCCCCACAGCACGAACACATCCGCGTGGTCGATGTCCTCGTAGCACCCCATCGGCTCGTCCTGGCCGAACGAGGTCATGAACCCCGTCACCGCGCTCGACATGCAGAGCCGGGCATTGGCTTCAACATTGTTGGTGCCGATACCGGCCCGGAAGAACTTCGAGGCGACGTACCCGTCGGGAATGGTCCACTGGCCCGAGCCGTAGACGGCAACGCCGTCCTTGCCGTGCTCCTTGATCGTCGCCTGCATGCGGGAGGCGACCAGGTCGAGTGCCTCGGCCATCGGGACGGGCGTCAACGTTCCGTTCTTGCGCACGAGCGCGCGAGTCAACCGGTCGGCGCCATACAACGCCAGCACCGAGTGATATCCCTTGACGCACGCGAGTCCCTTGTTCACCGGTGATGACGGGTCGCCCTTGACCGCCGCAGCCTTGCCGTTCTTGAGTCCGACGAGCAGCCCACACCCGACGCCGCAGAACCGGCACGGGGTTTTCTTCCACAGCAGGTCGGCGGCCTGCACCTCCGGCGGCGCGGCGAACACGATGCCTGGCATCAAACCCTCGGCAACCGAGATTGCGGCCAGTGCGGCCATCTGCTTCAACAGGGTGCGTCGATCGAAGGTGGTCATGACTCGGACTCCGAATGGCCGGCAACAAACGCAACCGCCAGCACACCGTCGACGGCGGACAGGCGGTCATCAAACTCCAGTGGGGTGCCGTCGTCGGTCTGGTCGACGACGACGACCACCACGTCGCGATTGTCGGCCGGGTACACATCACATCCCCATGCGGCGACCGTCGCCGCGACAGCGGCCTTGCAGTCAGGCGCCACGTGCACGAGGTAGCTGCGAACGGTAGATGTGCCGGTCATCGCAGCCGCCAGACACTTTCCAGGTAGGCAAACCACAGACTGCGGCCGCTGAAGGTCCCGGTGACGACGGGGCCGCCGCGAATCGCTCCGGCAAACCCGTTCAGCGACCAGGTCGGACGGACGGTCCAGTCCAGCGACGACTCGAATGTGGTGCCGAGCCGTGTGGCACCGTGTGACGGTCGTCCCACGAAGCCGAAGTTCGTCCCCGTGGACAGCGTTGCGCCGCTTCCGGCATACCAGAGGTCGGCGGCGGAGGCGAGGCCGAGCCGATGCACATCCAGGCGCGCCTGGAGGGTGCGCGCGGGGCGCAGCACAAGCTGGACGAACTGGTCGGTCAGGTTCATGGTGCTGTAGGCCGTGGTCTGCGAGAACCGGCGCATCGTCGGCACCATCGGGAAGAACGTCCCGTGCCGGCCGTCACGCGCGTCGTCGTCGCCGCTCGCGTGAAGGATACCGCCGCGAATCCACGGCGTCCACCGGGCGGCCGTCCACTGGTAGCCCAATTCCGCTGCGACAGACCAGGCGCGGTGATCGTCGCCGTACCAGCGGCCGGTCTGCCAGGCGGCCCACACGAACGTGTCCACCTCGCCGCGGCCCATGCCGCGGGCGCCGAGCCAGTGCCCGCCGACGGTGGTGAGGCCCACATCGGCCGCCGCGACACTGCCGCCGACGTTGTCCGGTCGTCCCGTCACAGGTCGGTCATCGTCGTAGCGCCAGACGAACAGCTGAAGCTGTCGGCGACCTGTCGACTCGGTGCCTCGGCTGGTGATCGACATCCCACCCACGAACACGTCGCGCATCATCGCGCCCGCGTCTTTCGCGAAGCCTCCCTGCGTGGGTGTGGCGCCAACAGCCGTGAGCTGCCATCGGGGGCGACGCCAGTCAAGCCGCACCGCGTCAAACCCGCGCTGAAACAGCGACCACTCGAACTCGCCGACCAGGCGGGCATTCAGACGCTGCCGCCGCACGGCCTCGATTTTTGCGTCGGTCGTGACGACCTCCGATCCGCTCGCGTAGGCCTGCCGGCCGACCGTCAGGTCGAGCTGACCTGCGAGGTTCTTCGCGCGCAGCGTGGCGTAGCGCAGATAGAGCCGCTGGGGCGAGGTTACGCGACCGCTCTGGGTGAAGTAGAGGGGACCGGTGCCCAGGGCGCCCGGACCCACCGCGGATGTCGGCAGGCCCGCGAGCCCGGCGTACTGGCCGGTCACCGCGACGTCAACCCGGCGGGTCGTCCACTTCAGTTCCGCCTGCAGACGCGTCCCGACGAACGTGTAATCCGGATCCCCTCCACCGGGCTTCGGCTCAAAGAAGCGCCACGATTCGACCCGGCTGACGTTTCTGAGGTTCCAGGAGACGACCGAGCCGGCCCCTGCGACCGAGGTGGGCGCTGTTTGCGCATCAACGCGCGAACCCAGGCCCAGACAGATGGCCAGGCCTGCGGTGATCAGTGAAGCATGGGATGCGGCGGATACACGAATACTGCACACGACAGCCTGACTCCAAGGCAAATCCGTTGCCATCCGCAGGGAACCCGTGCCGCGCACCTGGGCCGACATCCTGCACGGAATTGGGTGGGTTCGAGTCCCCGCCGTTGCGGAGTATTCCGCGCTCGCCCATAATCGAGGGTGTACCGGTCGCTACATCGTCGGTCCCGCTGCCGGAGCACCAACTCTACGAGCACCTGCGTGCTCAGAAGCCCCGCACTGCACACGGCCGCTACAACGCGCTGATCCGCCGGGTGAGTTTCGAGCGCGCTCTGCAGATAGCGCTGAGGCAATCGCCCCCGCCGCCTGACACCGCCTACTGACCCACGAAGCGGCCGTCGCCGACGTCGCGGGCGCGACCGAGCGCGGCCAGCATCTCGAGAATCTGCGCCACACGCGCCGGGCGCTTGGACCCACCGCTGAACAGCGCCGCCACGTCGTCTGACGACTGCGGCGCCACAGCGGTCGATAGCGCAGAGGCCACAAGCCGTACCTGATCGGTGAGGTCCTTCGGCCACGCCTGACGGCTCGATGGAGCGCGCCCCGCCTTCTCCTTTCTGTCCTCGTCTCCTGTGTCGAGCCCCGCCTGCGTCGGTGTTGAGGACCCGGCCGGATTCTGGAACTCGGGACGCAGCCACCGCACCAGACCGCGTGCCTCTTCGGCGGCACGT
The DNA here is from genome assembly GCA_045862915.1 of Acidimicrobiia bacterium. GTDB lineage: Bacteria > Acidobacteriota > Vicinamibacteria > Vicinamibacterales > SCN-69-37 > SYFT01. The sequence goes on along the minus strand of BTVE01000003.1, from coordinate 67,240 downwards.
TCGGCGTTGAGGGCCACAAGGCGCGTGAGCAGCTGTTCGTCCAGTTCACGACCGGCACGGCCATCACGCATCATCGGCGCAAGGTCGCTCCACCCGTACGCCTCAAGTACGGCGACGTCCAGATCGTCGTGAATCTGCCGCAGCACCGATACGAGGCCTTGCTCGTGGATGACCTTGTCCTTCTCAGTCAGCGCCTCGCCCGCGCGCAACTTTTCGAGCACGTTGTACATGCCCGTGAGCGTCAGCGTCGGATGCGCGGCTTGCTGACGCTTGCGGTGTGCATCCAGCTGTTCGCCAAGTTCGCGAATCCGCGCGGCCTGATCGTCACTCGGGACGGGGAAGGGGAAGGGATCGAAGCAGCGGGTCTTGTTGTAGCGAGGACGATCTTCGAGGGTGCCACCGGCCGCAAGCGCCCAGGTGACGTGAATGTGGGACGACATCACGCCGAGGTGGAGTGCATCAGACGTCGCGATGCAGACAATTGAATGATCGGCGAGCATTGCGCCGTCGACGAACTGGAACGGCCGATGTTTTGACGTTTCAGTCGTGCAGATGTACCGGTTGAGCCCCTCTAGCGCCCGCCTCAAGACGGGCCTTTCCCAACCGAATCGCCACCACACTCTACGCAGCACGTCCCTGCGATTGTGGTCGCGCTCCGGCTTAACGTAGTCGACCACGTGCTGGAACGCCGCAGGATTAGCCGCTCTCGCTTCGACCTCAGTCTTGCCGGTGAAATCTATTAGGTACCGCCGACGTGGCTCCTGGAGTAGGTCCCGCCCCGCAACATAGCCACGGATTGCGTCTGGACCGTATGGCGTGATCGCGGCCGCCTGATCGGGGTTCAGGATGAAGCCCGCGCCATGGAGTGCGACACCCATTCCCGCTATTGCGCCGTTCGCGCCCATCGGCACAACCGTCGTCAAATCAGCGCCGACGGAAAGGTTCGGTCCGACGCGTCCATGTCGGACTTCGAACTCCAGCGTTCGCTCATCATCGAGCCCGTCAGACTCAGCGACTGCCGTCAAGAGCCGGCCACCCCTGACTCCAGCACCGCACACAGTCATGGCGATTCGCACGGCGGCACCGTCGGTCGAGTCAACCCAGGGATGATCAGGGACGGCGAACACCAGGCTGATCGGTCGTTCCGCACTCACGAGGTGAAGTTCCAGGACTTGCCGATTGAAGGTTTGCCGTAAGCTGTTAGTCGAGATCAATCCGAACTGACGAACTGCACCCTTCGAGAGGAGCTCGGCAGCGTGGTGCCACCAGTACAGGACGAAGTCAGCTGATTCCGGCACGTCTGGCCAGGAGTCTCTCAGGGCATCCGTGTATCCCTCGCCGAGTGCCTGTTTCATCCGCTTGGTGCCAATGAATGGCGGGTTCCCAACGATGAAGTCGGCCTCCGGCCAGGTGGCCGGCCGTGGGTTGATGTAGCGCTGGACGGTGACGCGCGCGGTGTCGTCGGGCACCTGTTCGCCGGTGACGGGATGTGTCTTTGTGGTGATGCCGTCCCAGCGTGTAACGGGCTGCCCGGCGTCGTCCAGTTGCGGCTCGACGGCGTCGTACGCGAGCACAGCGTCGCGACACTCGATGTTGCGGAAGTTGCGGAGCACGGGCTGGGCGGGAAGCACGTGGCCGCGCGTGCGGAAGTGCCACTGCAGGTATCCAATCCACAACACGAGTTCGGCGATGGCGGCCGCCCGTGGATTGATCTCGATGCCGAGGAACTGGTGCGGGTCGACGGTAAAGCCAGTGGCTTCCAGCGTCATGGAGACGCCCAGCGACTCCAGTTGCAGCAACACCTCGCCTTCGAGCCGCTTGAGGTGTTCAAGCGTCACGTAGAGGAAGTTGCCGGACCCACATGCCGGGTCGAGCACGCGCACCTGACACAGCCGCTGGAGGAACGCGCGCACCTCGCGCTCGGCATCCCTGGCCTTGCCCTCAGCCGCCAGTGTCAGCGCCGCCGTCTGCGCGTGTTTCCAGTCGTCGCGCAGAGGTTCGACGATGGTGGGCAGGACGAGGCGTTCAACATACGCGCGCGGCGTGTAGTGCGCGCCGAGCGCATGGCGCTCGCGCGGGTCGAGGGCGCGCTCGAGCAGGGTGCCGAAGATGGCCGGTTCCACCAGCTGCCAGTCGGCGTTGGCCGCCTTGCGCAGCGCTTCGATCTGCGCCTTGTTGAGCGGCAGCGCCGTGTGGTTCTTGAACAACTTGCCGTTGAACTGCGGCAGCACGGACTTGAGCGCCAGCGACAATCCGCCCGCATCCATCGTCTTCCACAGGTCCTCGACCATCGGCACGAAGTGGGCGGGTTCCTTGATCAGTCCGTCAAGCAGCGTGGCAAAGCTGCGCTTGGGGATGAGCTCCACGTCTTCCGCGAAGTAGGTGAACAGGCATCGGGTCAGGAAGCCCGCTACGTCCTCTGCCGAGTGGCCCGCCTCTTCGAGCTGCACGGCAATGTCGGCAAGTTGTCGCGCGATGATCCGCGTGACCGCGGCAGCTTTGCGGCTCGGGTCGAGACCCATCGGGTCGCGCCACACCTGCTGCAGGCGCGTGCGGACCGCTTCGTCACGCAGATGCTCGAGGCGGATCTCATACGATCGCGGATCAGGAAACGGCGTGTATGTCGCGCCCGATCGGGTGAAGTCGGCAAACAGGCGAATCACGTTGCCGACGTCGACGATGAGCAGGAATGGGGGACGGCCTTCGTCGGCCGGCAGCGCCCGGGCGTAGGCCTCGGCCTGCCCCCGCGCCCGCATCAGCGCATCGTCAAATCCACGCGCCGCGGTCTGGCGCACCTTCTTGGCCTCGGCCACAAAACATCCGCGCCGATACAGGTCGATGCGGCCGAACGATTCACTGCCGTCACCATGGATGAAGCGCACCTGCCGCTCGAAGACGTACTTGTCCTCGGACGTGGTGCCGCTGGCCGGCTCCGGGCGCGGCAGGTCGAGCAGTTCGGTGAGTTCGGTCAGGAAGAGCTGGTAGTTGGCCAGCTCATTGCCGCCGGCCGCCTTCCAGCGTTCGATGAACGCGTCTGGGGACACGGACGAATGATACCGGGGATGGCCCGGTCGCACGCGTTGTGGCATCCTGTTCGGCAGTGCCCAGAAAGATCCGACAGTTGGTTGCCGATCTCGAACGGGCCGGCTTTGTGCAGGTCCCCGGTGGGAAGGGTGCACACAGGAAGTTTCAGCACGCAAGGCTCCAGGGCTCCGTCATTCTGAGCGGGAGTGATGGCGACGACGCAAAGCACTATCAAGAGCGACAGGTGCAGGCTGCTCTAAGGGAGGCGAACAGGTGAAACCGCAGGACCTTTACCTGAAGTTTGTCCAGTGGGACGACAGCGACGACTGCTACGTGGGGTACTGTCCCGACCTGTTCCCTTTCGGCGGGGTGTGCCATGCGGCAACTGAAGAAGACGCCTACCGGCAGTTGTGCGCTCTGGTCGTGGATGAAGTTGACGCCCTGCAGCGAGCAGGAAGAGCACTTCCCCGGCCGGGCACGAGACCGATGCGCGATGCGGTTCCAGCCTGAATCGGCCGACCGCTGCCCTACTTCCGCAGTCCGCGGTCGATGAAGCTCAGCAGGTTGTCGCGCAGGGCGGCGCGATCTTCGTCGCGTAGATACATCATGTGGCCCGACTCGTAGTACTTCAGCGTGATGTTCTGCTGCAGCCGCGCCGGCAATCCGAGGTGCGACATGGTGAACTCCGCCGGAAAAAACGGCGTCGCCATGTCGTAGTAGCCGTTTTCCACCTGCACGACCATGTGCGGGTTCGCGATCATTGCCGTCACGAGATCGCTCTGCACATTGGGGGCGCTCGGAAAGAAGCTGCGGCCGCCACCCTGCCGCACCCAATTCCATCGTCCGCCCGCGCCATTGGTGTTGAGATAGGGACGATCCCCGCCAAACTTCAGGACCTCGCGCGAGTAGTGGTTGACGGCTGCCGTGTACGCGCTGCCGACCGCGTTGTTGAAGGGATCGTTCTCGGAGTTCTCGGTGAGCTGGTTGAACGTGTCGCCGGCAAAACGCGCGTCGATACGGCCGGCCGTCATGCGGCGTGACCGCATGAGTTCAGCGTTGAACTGCGCAAGCGTTGGCCGCAGGTTCGCGCGCTTCAGATAGTCCACCGGCAGGCCTGTGAACGTCGACAGCTTCGTGGCCACAGCGGTCATCTCGGCTTCAGTCAGCGCCGAGCCCTTCAGCAGCGCCGATGCGTAATCGGACACCGCATACCGGCGCGCATCCTCGAGCAACTGTTCCAGTGACGCCGGCTTGTTCTGCAGCACGCCGTGATACCACGCCACCGCCGCGTAGCTGGGCAGATAGTAGATGTACGGCCGGTCATCTCCTGGTGCAAACGTGATCGTCGAGAGGTCGAGCACCATCGACAGCAGGTTGAGGCCGTTCAGGTGCACGCCGCGCTGCTGGAGCATGTTCGATACGACGGCTCCGCGGAAGGTGCCGTAGCTCTCGCCGATGATGAACTTCGGCGCGTTCCAGCGTCCGTTGCGGCTCAGCCACGTCGTGATGAACTGCGTGAACGCCGCGGCATCTTCATCCACACCATAAAAATCGCGCTCGGTTCCCTTGCCGACGATGCGGCTGAATCCGGTGCCCATGGCATCAATGAAGACCAGGTCCGTCCGATGCAGCAGCGTCTCGGCGTTGTCGACGATGGTGTAGGGCGCGGGCGGGGTGTACTGCCCGTTGGTGGTGAGCACACGTTTGGGTCCGACCGAACCCATGTGCAGCCACATCGAGGCCGAACCCGGACCGCCATTAAAGAGGAACGTGACCGGGCGTGTCGCGGCATCACCGGCGTCGGTGCGCAGGTACGACACCGAATACATCAAGCCGAGCGTGTCACCGGCATCGTTCTTGATGGCCGTCGTTCCGGCCTTGGCGTCATACGTGACCGTCTGACTGCCTACCCGCATCGAGTGTGAGGTGGTGCTCCACTCTTCGGCTGGAATCGCGGGCGCCGCCTGCGCCTGCGGCACAGGTGTCTGAGCGACAGGGTGGCTGACGAAGACGCTGGCGAGAACGAGGGTGGCGGTTGCGAACGTGACAAGTCGGCGCATGGTGAGACCTCAGGGGCGAATCGTGACCTTGCGAATGACAGGCGGTGTGAGTGGTTGGCTCGGCTCGCCGCCAGGGCCCATGCGCACGTCGGTGTCGGCCAGCGCATCGACGGTCGCCATGCCGGCGACCACACGTCCGAAAATCACGTAGTTGGGCTGGAGCGGATAGTCGGCATGCATGATGAAGAACTGGCTGCCGTTGGTGTTCGGTCCGGAATTGGCCATGGCGACAATGCCGCGCTGATACCCGGCCTGGTACAGCTCGGAGCTGCGGACAATTTCGTCCGGGAACGGCGGTCCCCACGCGCTCAGGCCGCCCGACCCGTCGCCGTTCGGGTCGCCGCCCTGAATCATGAAGCCCTTGACGATGCGGTGGAACGTGAGGCCGTTGTAGTACCCGTGTTCCGCGAGCAGCCGGAAGTTTTCGACCGCGTTGGGTGCGGCATCCGGGAGAAACTCGATCACGATCTCGCCCTGGGCTGTCTCGATCACGCCGTGTAGGCCGCCGGAACTTTTGGCATCGGCTGGCACTTTTGGATTCGTGATCGGCTCCGGTGTGTCGTCGCACGCCGCGAAGGTCATGGCGCAGACAAGGAGCGTGGCGCAGAGCCGGAGAGAGCGGGACGTCAGAGGATTCACGTAGATGAGGATAGACGATCCCGCAATCCCGTAGCATAGGCGGGCATGTGGTCGATCGAGGGGAAGACGGTCGTCGTGACCGGAGCGACATCCGGGATCGGGCTCGAGACGGCGAGGGTGCTGGCGGGCGCCGGCGCTCGACTTCTGCTGGTGGGGCGGAGCGCTGAACGGCTCGCCGCCGCGCAGACGCTGGTCGGAAGGGTAGGCGGTGAGTCTCCACGGACCTACGAGGCGGATTTTGCCTCCCTGCGTTCCGTCGACGCGCTGGCCGTCGCGCTGACCAGGGACCTTTCGCGCGTCGACGTGCTCATCAACAACGCGGGCAGCGTGTTTGCCCGGCGAACGTTGACCGTGGATGGCCTGGAAGCGACGTTTGCGGTTAATCATCTGGCACCGATGCTCCTGACTCAGCGCCTCCTGCCGCTGCTGACGGCTGGGGCGCCGTCGCGCGTCATCACCGTGGCGTCCGGGCGGCACTTCAAGGGCACGCTCGATTTCGGCGACCTCGGCTATGCGCGTGGCTACCAGATCCTCCGCGCGTATGCACGGTCCAAACTGGCGAACGTCTTGTTTGCGTCTGAGCTGGCGCGCCGGATGTCGGGTACCGGTGTCGCGTCGTACAGTCTCCACCCTGGCCGAGTGGCGACCAACATCTGGTCCGGCGCGCCGCGGTGGGCCAAGCCGCTGATCACTTACTGGCTCAGTCGCACGTTCATCACTGTGGAGGAGGGTGCCGCGCCGGTGGTGGCACTCGCGACGCGTGTCGACCTGCCGCCCAGCGGGCACTACTTCGATCGCTTCACTCCGGCCGCCCCTTCAGCGCTGGCACAGGACAGCGCGCTGGCCGTACGGTTGTGGGAGGAGAGCGAGCGGCTGATCGCGGGGGCTAGGGTCGGCGGGGCCTTGCACAGCTGAAGTGGTCGTTGAAAGAGTGGCGTCAAGTCCACTCTTTTCATGGAAATAGTGGACTAGCTTAAATGCTTGAGCGGCGGGAACCACCGCTGGAGCGTTATCCGTAGGGCCACGAACGCTGGGTCCTGGCACCGCGCCAGGCTAAGGCGACGGGTCAAGAACTCGTAGGTTCGCGACGATCTTGGCAAGTGCGACACCTCGAACAGCCGCTCGAGCGCCTCCTTGGGCCTGAGCGGCTTGCCTACTGGAGAGAACTTGAAACCCTGCTGCTGCAGCCATTCACGAGGGCTGGCACCCAGACGCCAGTTCAACACCTCTCGAAGGTGCGAGTCGACGCCCCACATCCAGACGTCGATCTCTGGATGAACAACGATCGCCTTTGCATCGTCGCCCCATGCAACGCCAAGTTCTCTATCGAGTGAGGCTTCCAGAGCTGTTGGACTGAGGTCAGAGCCGGACCCCTCGTGGTCGAGAATCAACAGCGCGTGACCATAGATCCTCCGTTGCATCGTCAGAACCTGTGGACCTCGCGTGCGCACGCCGCCGTCTCGCCCGGGCTCAACGAGCGTGGTTGCTTGAAGCGGCCAGACTCCAAGTGCAGAATGGCGTCCCACGGCCCCGCGGATCGCGTACTCCGTGTTCTTGTCAGGCACAAGAATGATCAGATCGCGGGTCGTCAACTCAGGATGCCCGCAGCAAAGAGGTAACCAAGGTCGGGTTCTCCCAGTTTCCACTCCTGCAAGGCCGGATGCTCAGTTCCGGTCACAACGTCAGTAGCGCCGTGCTCGTCTTTGGCAAAGCAGAGCACGTCCCCAGGCTCGACCATGTTCAGCGCGACCGGACTGTGCGTCGCCATCAAGACCTGCCCCTCGTAAATCGAGGACAGCGATTGCACCACAGTCTCGATCGCCAGGGGATGGATGCCATTCTCAGGCTCCTCAATGAGGAACGTTCCAGGCAGTGGATTCTCCAGATACGCCGGGATCGTCAGTGCAAGGAGACGAAGTGTGCCGTCGGAAACCAGCCACGACGGAACGGTCGCGCCGTTGTCGTACTTCACAACGAGGTACCGGTGACGGTCTTCTGGTCGCTCAACTGTGGTGATGTCGACGATATCGGCTATTGCCGTTCGAACGTGGCTCAACCACTGCTTGAACCGCCGTCGATTCTTTCGTAGACCGTCGATGACCCATGGCAGGTTGGAACCATCAGGCTGGAACAGGTGGCCGATGCCCGGCAGCTCGGCTGCCGAATTGCTTGACCGCTCAATGCGAGCACTTGGACGCCGCGCTCAAGCGAGTCTCGGAACCAGAGACTGACGGGGAAAGATTCCCGGTCGGCAGGAACGTTTGCGAGGGCGGACTTCGTTCGGCCAAGCTTGAAAGAGGGCATGTACGCCTTCTTACCCTCGGTGTAGAAGTTATCGTTCCCGCCGGACTTCTTCGTGATAGCAACCTTCCGGGCGCGGCCCTTTCTCAGCGTGAGATCTTCGGCCAGTTCGCGCGGCGCAGGAAAGGAGAGCCGCTGCTGGACAGCGTGGGCAGCAGGCTCCCTTATCAGCCACAGCGTTTCGTGGTCGAGCCCCACCTCGGCTGAGACCATGCCGACCTCAATTTCGTACCGAACATGAGTGAACGCTTGCAGGCGTTCTTCCATTGCAAGCCTGACTGGCTCTGGAATCTCAGCTTCAACAGCCAGCTGGAAAGCACGCCCGGATTCCATGAAGACGAGCTTCTGAAATGTCAGGCTGCGCATCCTGGCGGTCTGCTGGACTTCGCCCCGGTCCCGCATCATGTCCGCAAGGAAGCCGACAACATCAAGGAAGGTCGTCTTTCCGCTTCCGTTGGGACCAACGAGAACCCTGAACCGCCCGAGAGGCTGATCGACGGCTCGGAGACTCCGGAACGAACGTGCCTCGATGCGGCTGAACATCTGCGGCGATTATAGCGGCCAATCACTCACGCGCCGCGCAGCACGCTGAGCACCTCCGCGCAGCGCGGATTGTTCGTGACCTGAATCGACGTCTCGGCCCAGTTCTCCGCCGTGGCGTCGTACTGCTCATCACGCAGCGACGTGTCCGCGCCGGCAGCGAGCAGCAGGCGGACCATATCTGTGTCGCCGTTCCATGCGGCCGAGTGCAACGCCGTGTGTCGGCTCTGCGCGCCGGATCGCGCATTGGCTGAGGCGCCCTGGGACAATAACCACGTCACGATGTCGCCATGGCCGAAGTCGACGGCGCCCATCATGACCAGGTCGTCCAGCACGACGCCCGGCTGGCGTTCGGCCAGCGCCTGCAGCTTGGGCAGGTCGCCGAGTCGTGCGTACTCCTGCGGCGCCGCTTCTACGCCGCGCGCCATCAGATGCGCGACCAGCGGCCCGCCCCGTCCCCCCAGTCGGCTGAGCGCATCAATCGGTGCCGCGCCCCAACGATCCTTCTGCGTGGTGGATGCGCCAAGCTCCAGCAGGCGATCCAGTGCGTGCGTTGTCCGTGCGAACGCGAGCAGGGAGCCCCCATTGGGAGACAGCGCCGGCAACGGGCCTCGCCCGAGCCAGGTATCGACCTCGTCGTCGTTGCCGAGCATCAGGGATTCAAGGAGTCCAATGCGCGCACCTTGACGGATGAGTGCGTCGCGCATCTCGGTGTGGCCGCGCTGGATGGCCAGCATCAGCGGCGACCAATGGTCATAGCCGTCGTTGGTGCCGTTGACGTCGGCGCCGCGCGCCAGCAGCAGGTCGAACATGTCACGCCGGTTGGCTTCAACCGCCAGATGGAGCGCCTGCGGGCGGCCTCCCCAGAAGGGATGGGCACCAACCGCGTTGACCAGATCGGGTGCAGTGTCGAGTGCAGCCTGGACGGCTGCTGTCTCGCCTGTACCCACAAGCGCCAGAAAGTGGTCAGCGTTCACGAGCGACATTGTCGCGCAGGAGGTGCCATCCCGGCGGTATTACACGGGAGGGCGAAATTCCCTGAGGGCCGTCGCCAGGCGCGCCTCCACGTCGGCAGGGACCGGCTCGGGAATGCCGAGTTGTTGCCGCGCAGCCGCCAGCATCGTCGCGAATTCCTCGCCAAAGGTCGCGCACAGTGAACAGCCACTCACGTGGCTGCCAATCGCCTCGCGCCGGTCGACGGGCAGGTCTCCATCGAGAAACGCGCTCAGGTCTTCCATCACGTCGGAGCAGCTGAGCCCGGCGACGATACGTTCATCGGGTCGCATGCGGAGACTCCTTCTGTAGTTGCGCAGCCAGCGCCAGCCGCGCGCGATGCAGCCGACTCTTCATGGCGGGGAGACTCAGGCCCAGCAGGGCGGCGGTGTCCTCGCCGGACAATCCTTCAAAATCGCGCAGCGTCAGGATCTCGCGCGCGCTGCTGTCCAGGCGCGCGAACGCGGTCCGCAGGTCGTGCCGCTGCTCGGCGCGGATGGCCAGGTCTTCCGGCGACACCGCCCCCCAGCCGGCGCGCACGCCAAGGTCGGTGATCGTGTCGGGGTCGGCGTCGGTGGCTGCCGCAAGCGGATCATGCCCACGGCGGCTACGCAACGACAGCGCCGTATTACGCGTGATGGTGAGCAGCCACGTACGCGCCGACGCCTCACCCCGATACTGCTCACGCGCCCGCCACGCGCGGAAGAACGTCTGTTGCAGCACGTCCTCCGCGTCGGCGGGATCCTGGGTGAGCAGGCGCGCCAGGCGAAAGACGCTGGCCTGATGCTGCCGCACCAGCGCGTCAAACGCCTCTGCGGATGTCAGGCCTTGCTCTTCACCGGACACGTGGAAATGCCGAGCAGCGTGTAGAGGGGACACGAACCCAGGGCGCCGGTCAGCATCGGCACCACGCCGATGTAGCCCCACACGCCAATCGTGCCCTGATATGCCAGCACGATCAGTGCCGCGCCCAGCGCCACGCGCACGACCCGTTCAATGGGATGTTCGTTGAGTGCAAAAAAACCAGCCATCGGTGACCTCCTGAAAACGTCCTTCGCTGCCAATAGACTCAGGCGGCCGGCAAAGGATTCAGGGGCGCTTGAAAATTCCTGCGACCACGGCTTTGCCTCGAATGCGTCCGGCAATCGAGGACATCACCGCATCGCGAATGGCCGGCACGGAGGCGCCAGGCGGCCCCAGGGCGGGCACGTTCACCGTGCCTTCCACGGCATACAACTCGAACAGATACACATGAGCGGGACCGGCGGCCGGTGCGGCGGGACCACGATATTGCGGCCCGGTCACGCTGATCTGTCTGGTGCCGTCCGCCAGTTGCGGCCCTTGCGGCACCGCCTCGGGCAGGCTGCGTGCCGTCGCCGGAATGTTCCACACCAACCAGTGCAAGGTGTCGTTTGTGCCGGGCGTCACAGGCGCGCTGACGTCATGGACGATGAGAACAAAACTGCCGGTGCCCTCGGGCGGGTCGCTCCACGAGAGGGCCGGCGACACATCGTCACCGGCCTGCGTGAACTTCATCGGAATGGCTGCACCCGTTGGCCACGGGGCCGTGAGCGTCATGATCTGCATCCCGCCACGGCCGCGTGCCTGAGCGGCCAGACGCGCGTCCGGGGCCGTCGTCATCGTCAGCAACGCCAGCGCCAGGAATCCGCAGGAGAACCGAATCAACGTGTGCATGACGACTCCTCAGCGATAACCGGCAGGTTGTGTGGCGCGCCAGGCGTCATATCGCTGCCGCAACGTTTTCACCGGATTCAGGTTTTCGCCCGCGCGGATGGCTCCGGGCCCACGGTTGTCGCCGGGCTGCGAGACGCTGAGGTACATCGCGTACTTCCCGTTGTTGTGCGAGTCACCGTTGGTGTCGTTCGTGTTGGCCATGAGGATGTACGCCACATGCGCCGTCTTGCCGTCACAGGCAATTACCGGCGTGCTGCCGTCGGTGGGCCACGGTGGGCAGGCGCACCGGCTGTCGCCGCCCGATCCGTCGGCCGCTTCCATCGCGGCCATCACCCGGTCGGTCAACGCACCGGTCGCTGCGAGAAACGCGGCTTCGGCGTTGGGTACCACCAGCCCGGGTCGCAGGATATTGCCTTGAATCGAATAGTAGATGCCGGTGCCGGGCACGCGGCCCTGCACGTCCTGCGAGACGTACCCGTTGGTCAGACCGGAGTGTCCCGCTGCGCGCCCCAGCAAATCCACGATGCCGAACTGCCGGGATTGGAACGCCGGGTCGGCGCTGAGCATGGCGATGATGTCGTCGGGCGACGTGCCTTTCTGCAGCTCGCGGAAGACCAGCATCTGATTCTGCTTCGTGCCATCCACCGATGCCTGACACGCCGCCACGCCCTTGCCGGGCACGACGACGGCCTGGACGCCCATGAGGAATTGATCATCACGGTCCACACAGGTCGCGGACGCGATGACGACGCGGCCGGTCGCGGTGTCGACCGCGACGATTGACCATGTGGCCCATGCGGTGGCGGGCAGCAGGCACGCGAGCAGCGCGAGCGTAAACAGTCTGGTGCGCATGCGCGGGATTATAGGTCCTGTCCGATCGCGTTCAGATCTGACCTCCGGCGAGGACAGAAATCCTGGCACTGCGGTTGCACAAAGGGTGTGCGGAGAGTGTCGTATGACTCGTTTCAAGTACGTATCCGCTGCCGGCCTTGCTGCCATCGTGCTGTTGTCGGGCGTCACGCTCGGCGCGACGAATGAGGCGTTGTTGAGGGATTGGTTCGAGGGGCGTCGCGTGCGTGTGCGCATCGACATGCCTGGGACTCACCAGGGTGTGAACCTGCATCCGGACTCCAGGCGCGTGCTCGACACGAACGACTATCGCGACAACCTGCGTCGCTACGGCGTGTCCATTCCCGCTGGAGAGACTGCTGTCATCACGCTGGTCAAGGTGAAGAAGGACCTGATCGAGGTACAGCTCAACGGCGGCGGTTTCGGGACGTTCTTCGACGACACCGACACCTCGGCGCACATCCCGTACGTCGGCAAGTCCGACCGTGAGCGCCAGCTCGAGCGTGAGCTCAGAAACGAGAACAACCGTGAGCGGCGGCGACGGCTGGAGCGAGAACTGAACGACCTGCGCAGCTGGCGCGCGCGCGAGAACGCACGCATCGAATTCGAGCGTGAGCGGCTGTCGAGTTACAAGGAGCGGCGGGTGGCGTACAACCGCGCAACGGGCGGCGCGAGATTCAATCTCCGCTTCCGTGATCGCGTGCCCTACGGCCTCGGGCCCGACGACATCATGGACATCCTCGCGGAGTACGTGGACTTCGACGTGCGACGTCGATAGCCGGCGTGACGATCACTCAGTGAAGGGCGACCCGGTCAACACGCATGCGATAGAGACTGTCGACCAGGCCGTCCTTCACGTCTTCTCCCACGTCAAGGACGCCGAACACCGTGACGGGTGCCGTGCCTGGCGCGGGCATCCGGCGATCGTTGGCCATCTTCACGTAGATCCACTCGTCGGGACCGCCGATGACACCGAAGTGGCAGGAGTCGATGTTTGACGACAGGATGAATTCGCTGATGCCGCGGCGGTCAACATCGATGGGCACGACGTACCCACGAATCGAGACTTTCTGCTTGTGAAACGCGCGGGCGCCGGCGGGAATCAGTGAGGCCGCGGGAGCGGGCCGTGACGCCGACCCCTGGTCGTGACGCGGCGGCAATGGCGCATCCAGATGTGTCAGCTGCGAGAACCGCACGAAGGGGTACTCACGCTTGATCGCGTTGATCTGGTCGTTGGGCACCACCACCGACTGGGCCGCCATCACGGGGCCGCTCACGGCGACGACGACCACGAGGCGCAGCAGCAGGCGCGACATGGACTCCAGTATATGCACCATGCCCGGCGACCGCTTGGGCGGCACGTGTGTGTGGCTGGCTCCTGCCCACTGATTGCGGTAGTCTGGTCGGCACTATGACACGACGCTGGTTCCCTGCGGCCCTGGCCGTCCTGTGCCTCGCCCCGCTGGTCGGGGCTTCCACGCAACGCGCCGGCGCGCCTGTGCAGGGTTTCACGGTCGTGAAGACCTTTCCGCATGATCCGGGCGCGTTCACGCAGGGTCTGATTGTTGTGGACGGGGAGTTCTACGAGAGCACCGGCCTCAACGGCGAGTCGTCGCTGCGTCGCGTGGAGATCGCCACCGGCAAGGTTCTGCAGCGTCGCGACGTCGACGCGAAATATTTCGCCGAAGGCCTCGCGTTGGTGGGCGACGAGTTGTTGCAGCTCACCTGGCAGCACAACGTCGGTTTTGTCTACGACCGCAAGACCTTCGCGCCCAAGGGTACTTTCAGTTATCCCACCGAAGGCTGGGGCATTGCCTACGATGCCAAGGGTGGTCTGGTGATGAGTGACGGCAGCGACAAGTTGACGTGGCTCGATCCGAAGACCCGCAAGATCCTCCGGAGCATCGCAGTGACCGACGCGGGACGTCCGGTGCGCGACCTCAACGAACTCGAGTGGATTGAAGGCGAGATCTGGGCGAACGTCTGGATGACCGATCGGATCGCCCGCATCAATCCCTCGACCGGCGCCGTGAATGCCTGGGTCGATTTCACGACCTTGTGGCCCACCTACCGGCGTACGCCAACGGCCGATGTTTTCAACGGCATCGCCTACGACGCGGCGGGCAAGCGGATCTTCGTCACCGGCAAGAAGTGGCCGAACGTCTATCAGGTCACCGTCAAATAACGTCCGTTCAACGCAGGAGGTGTGTGATGCGAGTAGTTTCGGTGGCCACGGTTGCCGTGGCTCTGGCAGTGGTCGTGTCGAGTGTGTCGGCGCAACAGGATCTGGACCGTGTGGTGCCCGGCGGCGGGATCACGGGGGAGGGCTGGCACGGCAACGTCATCGACGCCAACTCTCTCAAACAGGGACGGTCGATTGGCGATTCGAAGTTCGCGGCCAGCGGCAACACGATCGACATCAACGCTGGTCCGAACGCGATCTACTGGAACACGGCGCATCGCGCGGCGGGCAACTTCACCGTCAAGGCCACATTTGCCGAGACGAACCATCTCAAGCACAGCAACCACGCGCATCCGTACGGCGTGTTCATCGGCGGCGCCAGTCTCGACACGCCCAAACCGAACCTGCTCTATTGCGCAGCGTACGGGAACGGCACGTTCATTTTCCGCGGCTTTGCGCCCGACTCGGCCAACGGCACGTTCCGCCTCGGCGGCAACCGCGCGACGGCCAATGACGCCATTCGCAAGGCCGGCCCGGATAGCACCGTGACGCAGGAGATCGCGATCAGCGTGAATGGCGACACGGTCTCGTGTTCGATCAACGGCACACAGGTGGCGTCCCACCCGAAGTCCGAGGTGCTGGGGGCAGGCAAGCTGGCGTCCACCGACGGTCTCGTCGGTCTGCGCATCGGCCACAACCTCGACGTCAAGGTCACGAACTTCACCTTGACCAAGCAGTAATCGGATTCACCATGGGGACGTGGAGATCGTGGAGAAATTGTTTAGGAAATTCTCCATGTTCCTCATGACTCCATGGTGAAGCACTCGGTGGCGGGCGGCGACGTCAGCGTTCTTCGAAGTCGTCGTCGACCGGCTCCACCGCATCGGCAATGACAATGCGCGGGGCGCCGTCGACGAGTTCGTCACGGTAGGCCAGCCCGAAGATCTGCCAGCCCGTCACGAAGAGCCCGGCCAGCACCGGGCCGATGATGAAGCCCAGCGGTCCGAACACCGCGAGTCCACCCAGCGTCGAGAAAAGAATCACCAGGTCGTGCATCCGGGTATCACGCCCGACCAGCCGCGGCCGCAGGAGGTTGTCGACCGATCCCACCACCAGCCCGCAGAAGATCGCCAGACCGATCGCTTTGCCGACCGCACCGGTGGCAAACAGGATGATCGCCGCCGGTACCCAGACAATCGCGGCGCCGATGACCGGCAGGATCGACATCACGACCATGACGACCGTCCAGAAGGCGGCGTTGGGAATGCCGAATACCCAGAAGGCGACACCTGCCAGCGATCCCTGAATGATGCCGATGATGATGGTGCCCCGAATGGTCGCCCGCGTGACCGACATGAACCGGTCGGTCAGCAGTTGTTTTTCGTCGGCATGCAGCGGCAGATGGTCGAGTATCGCCCGCAACATCCCCGGCCCGTCCATCAGCAGGAAGAACACCGTGTACAACACGATGAAGAAGTGAAACAGGAAGGTGACGGTGCCGCGTGTGCCGCTCTGCAGCGAGTTCATCAGGAACCGGCCGATCGACGACACCACGTCTCCGGCCGTCGTCAGAATCTGCTGCCGGTAGGGGGCGACGTATTCGTACCCGGGTAACTCACGCAGCAGACGGTCGAGGTACGTGGGTTCGTTGATCGACCGTTCCACCGTCGGCCGGATG
Source organism: Acidimicrobiia bacterium (assembly GCA_045862915.1). Taxonomy (GTDB): domain Bacteria; phylum Acidobacteriota; class Vicinamibacteria; order Vicinamibacterales; family SCN-69-37; genus SYFT01. Next base: position 51,279 of record BTVE01000003.1, on the reverse strand, counting down.
TTGTCGACGATGTTCGCGGCCTGGGAGACGACCAGACTGACAATCCCCAGCAGCGGTCCGACGATCAGCAGGAAGGCGAAGAGCAGCGTGACTCCTGCTGCGGCGCCGCGCCGCCCGCCAAACGCGCGGCAGAGCCAGATGTAGGCGGGATACAGCAGGCCGGCCATGACCGCGGCCACGACGATTGTCATCAGGAATCCCTGAAGGACAATCAACAGCCCCACCGTCAATGACACGACGAGGAAGACGAGAAACGCCTTGCGGAACTGGGTATCGGACATGACGGTGATTCCAGTCTAGCGCGGTATCAGAGCCAGCCCGCCCTTCTGAATCGATACACGAGGTAGGCGTCGAGGCCGACCATCGCGCTGATGGCGGCTGGATACCCGAATCGCCAGTCCAGTTCGGGCATGTGCGTGAAGTTCATGCCGTAGATGCCGGCGATCATCGTCGGCACAGCCACCAGCGCGGCGTACGCAGCCAGGCGTTTGGTGACCTCACTTTCCTGCAGCGTGATCAGCGACAGATTGACTGACAACGCGGTGCTGACCATGTCGCGCAGGTTGTCGGTGGTCTGGTCCAGACGGATCAGATGGTCGTACACGTCGCGGAAGTAGTCGTGCAGGCCGGCGCAGATGGGCGGTACGCGGCCACCATGCAACTTGCTGGTGACTTCGATGAGTGGCGTGATCGCGTGGTCGAGCAGCATGAGGCGCTGCTTGAACATGTACAACGCCTCAATCGTGGCGCGCGTCGTCTGGGCGGCAAAGATGCGTTCCTCGATGTCTTCGATTTCCCGCGTCAGAGCATCAATGAGCGGAAAGTAGCGGTCGACCACCGCGTCCATCAACGCGTACAACACGTAGCCGGGACCGTGCCGCAGCAGGTCGGGCTCGTGCTCACACCGGCGGCGCACATCCGTAAAGCCGACTTCGGCATTGCTCCGCACGGACACGATGTACTGGGGGCCCACAAAGATGGCCACTTCGGCCACCGCCAGATCGGGGCCTCGAGGCTCCACCATGTGCAGGACGACGAACAGGGAGGACCCGTACTCTTCGATCTTCGGCCGCTGATGTCCGTGGCGGGCGTCTTCGACGGCCAACTCGTGGAGATTGAACTCTTCCTGCAACTGATCGAGTTCGTGAGGCTCGGGATCCTTGAGCGCCACCCACACGAACCCCCGGGGATTCGCCAGATGCGCGCGAATGTCACTGATGGGGATATCAGCGATCCGGCGGCCATCGTCGTAGGCGGCGCAGTTGACGAGCACACAGCGATTCTACGCGGCTGCGCCCGAGTGTGGCTGCTACAATCGGGGCATGCTTTCACGCCGAGAACTGTTCAGTCTGGCCGGAGGCGCAGCGCTGGCCGCCGTGGCTTCACCTCGCCTGACGGCTGCGGCTGTCCAGGCGACAACACAGGCATCAGGGCCGTACACCCTCCCCCCCTTGCCGTACGCCGTCGCCGCGCTTGAACCGCACATCGATGCGCAGACGATGACCATTCATCATCAGCGGCATCACCAGGGCTACGTCAACGGCTTGAACAATGCGCTGGCTAGACACCCCGACGTGGCGAAGACGCCGCTCGAGGATCTGCTGCGCAACCTCAGGGCCGTGCCGGAGGACATCCGCACGGCCGTCCAGAACAGCGGCGGCGGACAGTACAACCATGTTCAGTTCTGGACGTTGATGTCGCCGAAAGGTGGCGGGGCGCCGACCGGTGCGGCCGCCGATGCCATCAACGGCGCATTCGGCAACTTCGACAAGTTCCGTGAGGCGTTTAATCAGGCCGCGGCATCACGGTTCGGCAGCGGATGGGCCTGGCTCAGCGATGCGAACGGCAAGTTGGTCATCCACAGCACGCCCAACCAGGACACACCGCTGGCCGAAGGCCGGAAGCCGATTTTTGGTCTGGACGTCTGGGAGCACGCCTACTACCTGAAGTACCAGAACCGGCGCGGCGACTACGTCAACGCGTTCTGGAACGTGATCGACTGGGCCGAGGTCAATCGGCGGCTGCGCGGCTGAGCCTCACACCCGTCGCGTCAGCGCCACCAGCGGACTGAGACGACGCGCCCGGCGAATCGGCCACAGACTGGCCGCCAGACTGACCAGGAACACCACGCCCGAGATGAGCGCCAGGGGTGCCACCTCGGGCGTCGTGCCGTAGAGCCACGACGCGAGCGCCTGCTGTGCGCCGAACACCACGACGAGGCCACCCACCAATCCCGCAAGGACGGGCGCAAGCGCTTGTCTCAGCATGAGCCGGGTCACCGCGCGGCCGTCCGCGCCAAGTGCCACACGCAGGCCGATCTCGCGCGTGCGTGCGTTCACCGCGTGGGACAGTACGCCAAAGATGCCCAGCGCGGAGAGTCCAAGAGCCAGAAGGCTGAACACCGTCAGGACACCGGCGGCGGCTCGCCGGGTCGCGGTGCCGGCGGCATACGACTCCTCGACGGTCCCAATCGCATACATCGGCTGACCCGGGTCGATGCCGCGCACGATACCGCGCAGGTCAGGCAGGACGGCGGCCGGCGTCGAACGTGTGCGCACCACGAGGTAGACCTGCGTGCGGCGCCGATCGGGAATCTGCCGGACGCTGGCGAACATCTCCGGCTGAACCTGACCGACCAATCCGCTGTTCCGCACATCAGCCACCACGCCTACGATGTCTGCCGGTGTGCCATCACCCGCAGCGCCCTGGACCGTGATGCGTTGACCGATCGGGCTTGATCCAGCGAAGTACCGATTGGCCAGGGTTTCATTCACCACGACCTCTCTCGGACCCGACACCGGTGCTGTGTCGTCGAGCCAGCGGCCCTGTCGCAACTGCACGTCCATGGTCTGTGGATACCGGGACCCGACCGTGGAATAAAACATCGACGGCAGCCGAGCGCCATCTCCCCCTGCAACGCCGGCAATCGTGAATGAGCTGCGCGAGAACACTCCAGGCGGCGGCTGGTTCGACAACGTGGCGTCAACAACAGTCGGCAGCGCGCGCGTCCGCTCGAGCAACGTGTCGAAGAACTGCAGGGCCGTCGTGCCGTCGTACTTGGTCAGCGGAAGTGTGAAACGTGCGGTCAGGATGTTCGCACTGTCGAAGCCGCGGTCCACGGTCAGCAGCCGCAGTGTCCTGACCGTCAGCATCGTCGCACTGCCGGCCACTACGACCGCGACGGCCACCTGGAAGGCGACGACGCCGGCATGTAAGCGCCTGGTGGCCGGACTCAGGCTCGAACGTCCGCCGTCGGTGACCAGGACTTCGGCCGGAGCCGTGCGGAGGAGCTGCACCGTTGGCGCAATCGTCACCACACAGGCGGCAACCACGGCCATGGCCGTCAGGTACACGATCAGCAGCGGGCTCAAGGTAATGGCCGCATCGGCGGGCAGCAGGCCTGCGGGGAGCACTACCGGGAGGGCTCGAATTCCGAGCCAGCCAAGCAGGAGTCCAGCGAGGAGTCCGATGCCTGCCTGCAGCAGCGTCTCGGTCGACATCTGAGCGATGAGCGTGCGGCGTCCCGCCCCCAGCGCGGTGCGGATCGCCATTTCTCCCCGGCGGCCGGCGGCCCTGGCGGCCAACAGGCTCGCCAGATTGCTGGCGACCAGGATGAGCAGCAGGACCACCGCGCCAAAAGTGATGCTGGTGACGTTTGTCAGGCCCCACACCTGGATCTGCGTCCACGGTCTGGCGGCGATGGTGAAGCCTTCGTACTCCGGCGTCGAGGCCCGATGTGTTGCGTCCAGGCCGGCAGCCAGGCGGGTGAGTTCCTGATTGGCCTGATCGAGCGTGACGCCGGGTGCGAGGCGTGCGAGCACGTTGAACTGTCTGCGGTTGCGTGGGAGTGACGCCGCAGGTTCGCTCATCGGCAGCCACAGGTCGGTCTCCCATAGCCGCATCCGTGCAGGCATCACGCCGATGACCACGTGCGCGCGGCCCGCGACCTGCAGTGTGCGCCCGACGGCCTCGGCCTGACCCCCCAGATGGGTACGCCAGAACCCGTGACTGACGACCGCCACCGGTGCGGCGGTGCGGAGCTCTTCGTCGGTGAATGAACGCCCGATCGCCGGCGGCATCGCCAGCGTGCGCAGAGGGTCGCTCCACACAAAGGCCGTGAACACACGTTCCGGTGTGTCACCAAGCAGCACCGGTTCATTGCCGAGATCAAACGCCGACACGTGCTGGAGCGTTGTCGTGGCGGCGATGTCCACGTATTCCGGTCCGGACAAGCTTTCGAAGAAGCTGAGCGGCCGATTGAGCGTGGGATATGCCGCGCCGAGGCCGACGACCCGTTCGGGATCCGGGAACGGGAAGGGGCGGAGGATGGCACCGTCCACAACCGCAAACAGGATCGCATTGGCCGCCAGACCAATCGCCAGTGACAGCGTCACGATGGCCGTCAGTGTGGGCCTGGCGCGTAACGAGGCCCAGGCGTGAGACAGGTGCGTGCGCAGCAGGTCCATGGTGACTCCGGTGACGGGAGTCTAGCAGTGCCGGCTGAGGTACCATGCCGAGTTTGGGAGGAAACGTTGATGACCGGTGACCAGGCGAAGTTTTATGTCGGGCAGCTTGTGAATACGCTGAGGTTCGAGATGGGGACGACCGCGAAGGTGCTGGCGGCCGTGACCGAAGAGGGTCGCAGTTACCGCCCAGACCCCAAGTCGCGCACGGCGTGGGAACTGGCCACACACATCGCGACCGGAGACGTCTGGTTCATCACCAGCGCGCTCAATGGTTCGTTCGTGTGGGACGGCGAGGCCAACAAGGCTGTTGAAGCGCAGCTGAAGACCGTGCACGACGTCGTCGATTTCTACAAACGCGAGTTTGGCGCAGCGCTCGACCGTGCGGCATCGGCGCCCGTTGATGTCCTGACCAGGGAAGTCGACTTCTTCGGTCAGATGAAGATGCCGGCGGTGAATTACCTCATGTTAACGATCACCCACAGCGTGCACCATCGTGGCCAGCTTGCCGCGTACCTGCGCGCGCTCGGGTCGAAGGTGCCGAACATCTACGGTGCCTCCGGAGACGCGGAGCAATAATGCCCACCCGCCGGCCGTCGTCGTGGCTGTTTCCGCTGCTGATTGCGGCGGCGGCCGGCATTGTCTACAGCGGCAGCCTCGACCACCCGTTCCTGTTCGACGACATGGGATCGGTGGTGCACAACCCGCAGATCCGCAGTCTCGACCCTGAGGTCGCGCTTGCGCCGCCGGTCGAAACACCCGTCGGTGGCCGACCGCTCGTGAACCTGTCGTTCGCGCTCAACTACGCCGTCGGTGGCCTCGATCCGGCCGGGTTCCACCTCGTGAACATCCTGTTGCACATCGGGAATGCGCTGTTGCTGTTCGGCATCGTGCGCAGGCTCGCCCACCTCCGCCTCGGCGAAAAAGAGCCTGCCCGCCGTAGCCTTGGCGAAGGCGGGGCGGCGGCCGTCGCACTCCTGTGGGCGGTGCATCCGCTGAACTCGGAGGCGGTGAATTACATGACGCAGCGCACCGAGTTGCTCATGGCGCTGTTCTTCCTGACAACGATGTATGCCTCGATTCGCGCGTGGGAGCGGTCGCGCGCGTCGTTATGGACCACCGTTGCCGTGTTGGCCTGCGCTGCAGGGATGGCGTGCAAGGAAACGATGGTCACCGCGCCGGTGGCGGTGCTCGTCCTCGATCGCATCTTCCGGTACGGATCGTGGGCAGAGACGTTTCGGGAACGTCGCCTGTTGTACGGAGGATTTGTCGTGGCGTGGGGTGTGTTGATCCTGCTGATGCTGAACGTGCCGCGCACGTCAGGATCGGGATTTGCGACCACACACGTGTCGACGTGGACGTACCTCCTCAACCAGAGCGAGATGCTCGTGCGATATGCGCGCCTGGCGATCTGGCCTGACGCACTGGTCCTGTATTACGGATGGGCGACGCCTCGCGCGCTGGCGGAGGTGTGGCCGTACGTGGCGCTGGTGCTGGCGGCGCTGGTCGGCACGGTGGTCCTGCTGGTTCGTGCACCTCGGTTGGGATATCTCGCGTTCTTCGTTTTCCTGACCCTGGCGCCCACGAGCAGCATCGTGCCGATTGGTTCGGAGGTCGGCGCGGAACGACGGATGTATCTGCCGCTGGCCGGACTCGTGACGTTGGCAGTCGTTGCGATTGGGGGGCTTGCCGAGCGCCAGCGTGTGCAGGGCGGAGCCATTGCCGTCGGCGTTGTGGCAGTCGTGTTCGGCTATCTGACCGTCGAGCGGACGAAAGAGTACGCGACGCCGCTGGGAATGGCGCAGACCGTGCTGGAGCGGTGGCCCACACCCACGGCTCACTACATGGTGGGAACGGAACTCGTCACGGCCGGGCGCCTGGCGGAGTCGATCTCCCACCTCCGACTGGCGGCGTCGGCGATCCCGCCCGCGCGATACAACCTCGGGTCGGCGCTGTTCACCTCAGGGCAACGTGAGGAGGGCATGCGCGAACTCGAGACGTTCCTGCGCGAGGAACCCGACCTGATCTCGGCGCGTGATGCGCGGTTGTTACTCGCGAGGGGGTACGCCGAAAGTGGTCGCGCCGAGGAGTCCCTGGTGATCGCCAGGCAGGTGCTGACGCGCGCTCCTGATGATCACGCGGCGAATGCCCTGGTCGCTGAGGCCCTGATGGCTCTGGGCCGATTTGACGAAGCCATCCCGCATTTTCAGGCCTACCTGCGAGTGCAGGGCGATGACGGCGCGGGATGGACCGGGCTGGGGATTGCCTTCATCCAGCTCGGACGGATGGCAGAAGCCGTGGCGGCATTCCAGCGAGCCGTGGCCTCAGCGCCGGACCATGCCGGATACCGCATGAACCTGGCTCGGGCGCTGATTGATGCAGGGCAGTTCGCAGCGGCCCGGGAACACGCCGACCGCGCGGTGCAGCTGACCCAGGGGGATCCGGCCGCGCTCGAGCTGCAGGCCCGCGCCCGCGGCGGCGTGGTGAATCCGCGCTGACGAAGCCTGTACAATCGGAGTGATGTTGCACCGACGCCTTTCCGCGCTGGTCGTGCTGGCTGCCCTGGTGGGCAGTCTGGGACTGCCGTGGATCGCCGAGTCGCACCAATTGAATGACGACCCGCACTGGGCCGTTACGCCGATTGGCCGCGAGGCGGCGCCTGCCGTCGTGTCGACTGGCACGGCAGGAGACGAGTCCCACTGCGAAGTCTGCCATTGGCTTCGTACCATGCGTTCGGCCGACCGCGTCGCGCCGACGACGTTCCATCCTGACGTCCGGGCCGTGGTGCCGCCGGCGTCCCTGTCTTCACGCACCGCCGCAGCGTCGCTGCGCACGTTCTCTGCACGCGCCCCTCCTGCTCTGAGCTGAATCCGCTCGTTCGTGGTTCGTTGTCATCAGATTCAGGAAGAGTCAGGCAGCTGCGTGGGCTGTCGAGGAGAGTGCATGCGTACGTTTATTCGTTCGGCGGTGATGATCGTAGCGGTGTTGGCCGCATGGTCGGGCACCGCCACTGCCCAGCCGACGGCGGGCACGGTCACCGGCAAGGTGACGTTCCAGTCCACCGGGGCGCCGGTCCACGGAGCCACCGTCATCATCATTGGTGCGCGTCGCACCACCACGACCAACGAGGAAGGGGTGTTCACGGCGGCGAATGTGCCGCCGGGCGCGTACGAAGTGGTCGCGCAGCGCGAGCACTTCTCCGCCTCGCGCAAGTCCGTCATCGTGTCTGCCGGTCAGACCGCCACAGTGGATTTTGTGCTTGCCCTCGAAACAGTGCACGAGACGTTGACCGTGACGGCCAGCGCCACAGGCACGTCCACGACGTTCGAGTCGTTTAATGCGGTCACCAGCCTGGACGGCGTCGAACTGGCGCGCAACATCGGGACTTCCGTTGCCGATGCGCTGTCCACGGTGCCGGGAGTCGCCAAGCGCTCCTTCGGCCCCGGCAGCGGCCGTCCGATCATCCGCGGCTTTGACGGCGACCGCGTGCTCATCATGCAGGACGGTGTGCGCACCGGCGACCTCTCGAGTCAGTCCGGTGACCACGGTGTTTCGATCGACGCCGGCGGCCTCGATCGCCTTGAGGTGGTGAAGGGGCCGGCGACGCTGCTGTATGGCAGCAACGCCATTGGCGGCGTGGTGAACGCCGTCAGCCCGCAGGATGCCTTCCGGGTGTCGCCATTTGTCGGCTCACTGGGCGGACTCACGTTTGACGCCAGCAGCGCAGACGAGGCGGTGGGCGCCAACGGCAGCGTGCAGTACGGCAAGGGTGGCTGGACGATCTGGGCGGGCGGCGGCGCCCGCCGGAGTGGGGACTACACCAGTCCTGAAACCACCATCGAGAACTCCGGCAGCCGGCTCCAGCACGGCCGTGCCGGGTTTGGCTACGTCGGTGAGCGCGCCTTCTTCAGCGCCGGCGCTGCGATCGAAGACGGCCGCTTCGGCATCCCGTTTGCCGGCCTGTTCCACCATCACCATGACGATGAAGAGGGTGAGGAGGACGGCGACGCACATGAGGCGGAGGTCGATATCTCGTCCCTGCGCAGGAACGTGCGCGCCGACTTCGGCCTGCGCAATCTCGCGAGCACATGGCTCGACACGGTGAAGTTCAACATCAACTACACCGACTACGATCACGACGAAATCGAAATCGAGGATGGTGTCGAAGCCGTCGGCACGCAGTTCACGAACAACACATTGTCGTTACGCGCGGAACTCGAGCAGAAACGACGCGGGCGACTGACCGGGCGCATGGGAGCCGAGTGGTTCCGGCGCGACTACAACGCGACCGGCGAAGAGGCCCTCGCGCCCAAGACGCAGCAGGACTCGCTGGCCGGTTTCGTCTACGAGGAGATGGGCTTCGATCGGTTCCGTCTGCAGTTTGGTGCGCGCGTCGAACACACCCGCTACGACGTGGGGGCCCGTCCGGAGTCCGAGCACGCGGATGAAGGCGAGGAAGAGCACGAGCATGAGGCCCCGCCTGTCCGCGATCGCTCCTTTACGGCCCTGTCGGGTTCCTTCGGTGTACACACGAACATCGGCAATGCCGGTGCGTTCGTGGTGAACCTCAGCGGCGCCTCGCGGGCGCCTGCGCTCGAGGAGCTCTACAACTTCGGGCCACACGTCGGGAACCTGGCGTTCGAGGTCGGCGATCCTGAGCTCGACATCGAACGGACCCTGGGCATCGACGTGAGCCTGCGCAGCCGCGCACAGAAGGTGCAGGGCGAGCTGAACCTGTTTGCCTACAACATCAGCAACTTCGTGTTCCTCGATCTGCACGACGAGGAGATCGACGGACTGCGCGAAGCCGACTTCGTGCAGGCCGATGCGCGCTTCATCGGCGTCGAAGCGTCCGGCAGCGTGGATCTGCACGAACGGCTGCACCTGCACGCGGGCGCCAGCTACGTCCGCGCCTCACTGACGGATTCGAGCGAGGCCCTGCCGCGCATTCCTCCGTTCTCGGCGCGCATTGAACTGGACATGCCCTTCGGCGACTTCAAGTTCGGGCCGGAGCTGATCCTCACGGCTGCCCAGAACCGCGTGTTCCGCAACGAAACGTCGACCGACGGCTCGGCGGTCCTCAACCTGAATGCCACGTACCTGGTAGCGCGTGGACATGCCACACACACGGTCGCGTTGAAGGCCTACAACCTCACCAACGAGACCTGGCGGCTGCACACGTCCTTCATCAAGGATCTGGCGGCCGAGATGGGGCGCGGCGTGAAGCTGACCTACAGCGTGAAGTTCTTCTGATCCTGACTGAGGTCAGCGCGTCGTGCGCTCGGCCTCGCGCAAGACGCGGAGCATGTTGCGGCCGGCGATTTTCCGGATGTCCTCATCGGAATAGCCGCGCCGCAGCAACTCCGCCAGCAGGTCGGGATACGTCGACGTGTCCTCAAGACCCATCACCACCTGGGTGATGCCGTCAAAATCGCCGCCGAGCCCGATCGCGTCGATGCCGGCGACCTCGCGAATGTGATCGATGTGATCCGCGACCTGGATCAGCGTCGCGCGCGGCACTTCCTTGCCCGCGCGCTGGTCAGCCGGCAGCGCGTTGAAGTCGGCCACTTCCTGCGACACGAATCCCGGCACGAACGTGACCATGATGATGCCGCGGTTGGCCTTGAGCTGCCGCAGGATGTCGTCCGGCACGTTACGCGACACGTTGGTGATCGCCTTGGCCGCCGCGTGGGAGAACATGACGGGCGCGGTGGTCACTCGGAGCGCATCAGCCATGGTCTCGGGCGACACGTGGCTGAGGTCCACAATCATGCCGAGGCGGTTCATTTCGCGGACGATCTCTTCGCCGAACGGCGTGAGCCCGTTGTGCTCGGGCGCCATCGCCGCCGAATCGGCCCACGGCGTGTGGTTGTTGTGCGTCAGTGTCATGTACCGCGCGCCGAGGCGATACATCATGCGCAACGCGCCGATGGAGTTGCCGATGGAGTGCCCGCCCTCCATGCCGATCAGCGACGCAATCTTGCCGGCCTTCTGGATGCGCTCCACGTCGGCAGCAGAAAGGGCGAGTTCGAGTCGCTGCGGCCACGCCGCGATCATGCGGTGCACCGTGTCGATCTGTTCCAGCGTCGCGAGCGTCGCCGTCGGACCCGGCAGCGTGGACGGCACGTAGACCGACCAGAACTGCGCGCCCACACCACCCTGCGCCAACCGCGCAAAGTCGGTGTGCAGCTTCGGCTGCGGCGTCGTCAACGGGAACTGCGCAATGTCACCCTTGGCCAGTTCGCGAATCTGCCAGGGGTAGTCGTTGTGCCCGTCAAATACGGGGACTTCTCGTAGGAGGCGGCGAGCGCGTTCAATCATGGGGTCGGATTGCTGGGCCGTGACGGTGGCCACACAGAGAAGCGCACAGATCAGCCACGTGAATCTCATCTGCGAATTATAGTGAACCGAACCCCATGAAAACCCTGCTCACCGTGCTCGCGCTCCTCGTTGCAACACCGGCTGCGGCGCAGACACCCTGGTATCGGCCTCTCTCGCTCGGCGACATGGTGGATGCCGTTGGCACCAATCCCGAAGGGATGCCTGAGGACCTGCTCGGCGACCAGGTGTCAACGTACGCGCTGCATATCGGTGGTGGCCGCGGTGTCGGTGTGTCGGCTCGGTTTACCGCCGACCCCGACGGCGCCATCCTCGTCGCCTGGCGGGCGCCAGACAGGCTGTGGACGTGGGGGTGGATCGAAGACGACCGCCTCGGCCGGCTCGAGGCCTTCCGCCTCGTCAACGACACCTTTGTGGTGACGACGAGGCAGTCGGATCGATCGGTGACCTCCGCAGTCCTGGATCGTGAGTTCGAGGTACGTGCCGTGGTGGCCGGGGAGGTCGAGGCCACGGTGATCCAGGGGCAGACGCTCACGATCACGGTCACCACCGACACCCGCCGGCGTGTGCTGACGTGCGGGGCCGACGGGGCCTGCACGGGCGGGCCGTGACGTCAATCGCGGAGCGCTGAGACTGGATTCACGCGCGCGGCCGCGCGCGCCGGCAGCCACGTCGCCAGGACGGCCACGGCTCCAAGCGCCAGCGGTCCGGCAATGAACAGCGAGGGTTCAAGACCGATGACACCGAAGAGCAGGCTCTGCAGGCCCAACGCGAGCAGTACGCCGATGACCGTGCCGAACGTGATGCCCACGCCGGCCAGCCGAAGACCCTGGCGCAACGTGAGCGACAGCACCTGCGCCGATGAGGCGCCCAGTGCCATGCGCACACCAATCTCGTGTCGCCGCTGTGACACGTAATGCGCCATCACGCTGTAGATGCCCGCACTCGCGAGGAAAAGCGAGATCACCCCGAACGCCGCCATGAACTGCGAGATGAACCGCAGGCCGGTCGTGCGTGTGTGAATGGCCGCCCGCATGGTTTCGGTGTTGAAGACTGGCAGATGTGGATCCGTTGCTGCCACAGCCGTGCGCAGCGCCTCGATGCGGGCGCCGTCATCGGCCGGCCCTCGAGCGAGCAGATGGATTTCCGAACTCGGATACTGATCGACCGGGACGTAGATCGTCGGCGCGTTGCGAGATGAGAACCAGTCGTCGAGCACGTTCCCCGAGACACCGACGATCGTCAGCCACTCCTCAGCCGTTGGACTCAGTTTGACTCTGCGGCCGATGGGCGACGTGCCCGGCCAGTACAGGCCGGCCAGTGACTGGCTCACGATGGCGACCGGCTCCCGACCATGGCGGTCCTGTGTGGTGAACGCCCGTCCTTCGATGATGGGGATCCTGAGCACCACATGGAAGGCGTCAGAGACGGCGCGGTAGTTGATCCATTGCGGACCTTCCGGCTCGGCCGGTCTTCCATCCACCACCAGCTGCCGGCGCTGGTTGCTTGTGGTGGACGGGGCGACCGATGTGGTGGCGACCTCCACGACACCGGGCGCCGCCTCGGCGTTATCCAGCAGGCGCGTGGTGAACGCACGCCGCGCAGGGCTGTCGGGATACGCGCCCTCAGAGAGGCTCATCCGCGCGCGGACGAGTCCATCGGGTTCGAAGCCTTGTGGCCCCGACGCGAGCCGGTAGGCCGCGAGGGCCGTCAAGCCTGCGCACAGCAGCAACGGCAATGCGAGGGAGATCTCCGCGATGACCAGCGCGCGTCGCACACGGCTGCGTCCGGCGCCGGAGGTCTGTGAGCGGCCACCGTCCTTGAGTGCTGCCGTCAGTTGTGGACGCGAGGCCTTGAGTGCCGGCAGCAGGCTGAACAGGACGGCGCACAGCACGGCAAAACCCGCCGTGACGAGGATGACCCGGCCGTTCACGTTCATGGACGTCCATCCGGGCACGAACCGGAGCAGCTCCGCCGGCATCACCGTGCGCGCCATGGCTATTGCGGCGCGGGCCACCAGCAGCGCGAGCGGCAATGCCACCAGCGCAAGCACAACGCCCTCGACGAGCAGCTGCCGGACGAGTGTCCAGCGGGAGGCGCCGATCGCGAGTCGCACGGCCAGCTCACGTTCCCGCTCGGCACTCCGAGCGAGAAACAGGTTGATGACGTTGGTGCCCGCGATGAGCATCAGCAGGAGCGCTGCCGCCTGCCACAATCCGAGCACCCGCGGCAGGCCGTAATCGACCATGGCAGTTTCAAGGCGGCTGACCGTCAGCGCGTACGGCGTATTGTCCGCATGTGTGCTCTTGAGCGGCGCGTACGCGGCCGACATCTCCGCCTGCGCCTGCTGCGGCGTTGCGCCTGGTGAGAGTTCTCCGACGACGGTCAGATAGCGGCTCCGGCGATTGGCGCGATCGGCGCCTGAGAATGTCGCCGGCGTCCACAGTTCGGAGCCGTTGGGAAATGCAAACTCCGCGGGCGCAATGCCCACCACCGTGTAGGGTTCACCGTCCAGTTGCACGGAACGGCCGACGAGGTCCGGCGCGTGGCCGAAGCGGCGCTGCCACAACGTCTCGCTGATGACGACCGTTTTTGGCGCGCCCTCGCGTTCGTCATCGGCGTTGAAATAACGCCCCTGGACCGGGTGTTGTCCGAGCATCGAGAAGAACTCGGCACCCACCTGCGAGCCCTGCAGGCGTTCGGGACGGTCACCACCCGAGAGGTTGACGTCCCACCAGTTGATGGTGGTCAGGCGGTTGACCGCGCCACCTGTGTGGCTCCGCAGATCCCAATAGTTGCCCGGCGCAACCGCCTCCTGCGGGAACGGCGCCGAGGGTGACAACTCGGAAAGGACGACGAGGCGGTCAACCGTCGGGATGGTGAACGGGCGCAGCAGCAACGCATCCACCATGCCGAACGTGGCGGCGTTGAGACCAAAGCCGACGGCAAGCGTGAGGACGATCGCGGCGCTGACCGTGCGTTGGCGGAGCATGGTCCGAATGGCGAGGCGTGCGTCGTGGATGAGGGTGCGCATCAGGGAATCTCCTCGAGCGGCCGGCTGGGCGTGTGTGGTTGATGCAGAGGGCCGTATCAGGCGCCAGGTTTCGCGCCAGTACCAGCGGCCGGCTCTGCGGCGCCCCTGGTGTCGCGCCATCACCTCGAACTCTTCCCGCAGATCGCCCAGCGTGACGTCAAGCCAGGGCTCGTGCCTGAGGGCGCGTCTGAGGAGGGCGGTGGCGAGGCGCGGCGGTGTCATGGGCGTCTGGGTGACAACAACGGCGACAGGCCCGCGGCCATGGTCATCACGGCGGACTGGGCATGCCTGACGGCTTTCAGGCCCAGCGGCGTGACGTCGTAGTACCGCCGGGCGCGACCGCCGCGGATGGCCAGCGGTTCACCCATCGACGACCGCACCAGGCCCTTGGCTTCCAGGCGGTCGAGTGAGGTGTGGACCGCGCCGCGCGCGACTGTCCGCCCGGTCTTGTCAATCAGCAGCTGGCGAATCGGCACCGTGTACGCCTCGACCTCGTCCTGGCGGCATTGGAGGATGGCGAGCAGCAGCAGGTGTTCGAATTCCCCGATGGGCGGTGGGATACGTGACATGGCCGTCATTGTAGGCAAAATACGGCGGGGAGGGGGGAGGGGTTCCCGATTGGAAGCCATCTCGCCATCTCTTGCATCTCGTGGTGTGCTGACGTAATGTAAGACTGCCTATGGTGTCCGATCTCGAAGCCCTCATTCTCGATCTGCTGTCGGCCAACGCGCCGACGTACGGCCTTGATCTTGTTGCTGCCTCGAAGGGGCGCCTCAAACGGGGCTCGGTCTACGTGACACTGCAGCGCATGGAGCAGAAGGGCCTCGTCACGTCTGCGCTTGACGAGCGCCCCGGCGAAGGTCCGCCGCGACGGCTCTACGAGCCGACCGCCTATGGCCTGCGAGCCCTGATTGCCGCCCGCATCATCGACGGCGATCTGCCCATGGGCGCGCATCTCAGGTGACCAGATGACGAGATGGCGAGACGACGAGATGCGGGCTTGTCGTCGTCCCGCTCCTGGTAGCCGTCGCCACGCTTGTCGCGACGTGGCTGCCGGCGCGTCGCGCCGCGCGCGTGGATCCCAATACTGTGCTCCGTCAGGAATAGCCCCTTCGCCGCCCCTTACCGCTCCTTGCCGCCTCTTGCTTACAATGTCTCCATGTCCGTTCCTCCTCTTTCGCTTCAGTGGCACAGTGACTTCAACTTCAGCGCGCCGGCGGGTTTCCCTCCGATCACGCTTGACAGCGGCAAACCCGACATTCCGTCGCCGATGCAGGTGCTCGCGTATGGCCTCATGGGCTGCATGGCCATGGACATCGTCCTCATCCTGCAGAAGGGACGGCACGACCTCCGCGGCTTGACGGCACACTTCGAGGGCGAACGCGCCGAGTCACATCCCAAGCGCTACGTGAAGATGCACATCCGCTTCGACATCACGGGCAACGTGCCCGAGGACGCGGTGAAACGTGCGATCGAGCTGTCACACACGACGTATTGCTCGGTGTCGAACTCCCTGCGACAGGACATCGACTTCACGACGTCCTACACGATCACGGCCTGAACTTCGGCACTTCGGAAACCCCGGAACTTCGGCACCCCGGCACCCCGGCACCCCGGCACCTCGGCACTTCGGAACCCCGGAACTTCGGCCCCGCCCTTGCGCCTCCGACACGTTGACTGGCTTCGTGGCGCGGTCGTGCTGTTCATGATCGAATGGCACGCCGTGGATGCCTGGACGGCGACCACCGCGCGTGACAACGTCGTCTTTCCCTGGCTGGTGTTTGTCGGCGGATGGGCGGCGCCACTGTTCCTGTTTCTGGCCGGACTGGCACTGCCGTTGGCCGTCTCGGCGCAACAGCAGCGTGGTCGATCAGCTGAAGACGCCGGCCGCGCCCTGCAGCGTCGCGGATGGCAAGTCTTCCTGCTCGCCCATGTGTTCCGGGTGCAGTCATACCTGCTGAATCCGTACGCGGTCTGGCACTCAATCTTCAAGCCCGACATCCTCAACATCCTCGGGTTGGGCCTGGTGGTGGCTGCCTCCTGTCTGCGCTGGGCAAAAACGACGATGAGTCGCGCGCTGGCGTGTGGAGGCGTCCTGCTGTCCGTCGCAGTGCTGGCGCCGTACAGCCGTTTGTGGGCGTGGCCGGATCTGCTGCATCCTCGGCTCGAGGCCTACATCCGTCCCAACGGCAACTTCGGGCAGTTCCCGCTGCTTCCGTGGCTGGTGTTTCTGCTGGCAGGAACGCTGGTGGGACTCTGGATGGCGCGCCCTCGCGATGCCGAGCAGGACCGCCGTTTTTACATCACACTTGCCGTGACTGGCGGAATGATGATGGCCGCCGGATGGGCTGGCGAGCGTCTGCCGGCCGTTCTGCCAACGGCCGGGATGACGTCCTTCTCGTTCCTCGTCGGTCGAATTGGCGCGATGATGCTCATGCTCGCGGCGGCCCGGCTCTGGATGTCCCGACCAACGGCCGCCCGTTGGAGTCCCATGGTCGTGTTCGGACAGACCTCGCTGTTCGTGTATTGGGTGCACGTCGAACTTGCCTACGGCATGTTCAGTGCGCCGATACACCGTTCGTTCACGACCGCCCAGGCGCTGGTGGCGTACGTGGTCTTCACGGTCTTCATGCTGGGGCTCGCCGTCCTGTGGCAGCGTCGCGAGGGCCAGCCCTGGATCCCGGCACATCTGAAAGCGCAGGCGGCCGCGACGTGATGCGGGTGCGCCCGGCGGTCGTCGCCCTGGCGCTGGCCTCGTCGGCCGTCGGCGCGCAGGAAGGCTGGCGGCCGGTGCCGTTGGTCCTGCCGGCCACCCATGGGGCCGGTGTGCTGCCGGCCTGTGCCGCCGACACGGCAGCGCCCGCGCTACGGATCGGGACCGGGGGACTCCCCGCGATCGAAGCGGTGTGTGGCCGCCCTGCGGTGGTACGGTGCAACGCCGCCGGCCTCGAACCTCTCGATATCGACCTGAACGACCTCTGCCGCGGCCGCTCCTACACGCTCACGCCCACTGAACGTTCCATCGTGGCGACCTGGGCCCTGCGTGTGCCGGCCACGGTGGAATGGCGCGGCTGGAAGGACGGCCTTTCGTACCTCATCGCCACACGCCGTGTGGATGCGCAGGCCGTTGATCCCTGGCCGTTGTCCGCGGACCTGCGTCTGCTTCGTGTGCTGAGGCCTGACGCGTCGCCTGTGACCTTCGTGATTCCGCAGGCTGCCGCCGACCCGGTCGATCTCACCGTCACGGTTCCCCCAGCGCAACCCGGAGGTGAACTGCTTGTGGCGCTGGCCGAGTCGGAACGTCAGGTCCCGACACTGGTGGTGCGTGGGCCCGAGACACGTGTCGTTGGCATCAACGGCGCACCAGTCGTGGCGATCTCGGGATTGGCGGAGGGCGACTACGAAGTCGTGTTGGGATCGCTCGACGTGCCGCTGGGGCCGCCCGCGCTGGT
Source organism: Acidimicrobiia bacterium (assembly GCA_045862915.1). Classification (GTDB taxonomy): domain Bacteria; phylum Acidobacteriota; class Vicinamibacteria; order Vicinamibacterales; family SCN-69-37; genus SYFT01. The sequence goes on along the minus strand of BTVE01000003.1, from coordinate 33,991 downwards.
GCGTGTGGTGGCCGGCGAGACGATCGAGATGTCGTCACACCTCCCGGTGGTTGCCGGTGAATACCGCATCAGCGGGATCGTGACGCTCAACGGAGAGCCGATGCGGCGTCAGGCGCTCGTCATCACGCACCTGCAGAGCGACGTCAGTCGCAGCGTCACCACTGACGATCGCGGCCGCTATTCGTTGACCGTCGATCGCGATGGCCGCTACGTGGTTCGGCTGGCGCTCGACGAAGACCTCGGTCATGCCGAGAGTGACGCCACGGTACGGCTGGGCGACAACGTGCTGGACCTTGCGCTGACGGGCGGGGATCTGGATCTCGCCTTTCTCGTTCAGGGCGCCGCACCGCCCGAGGGGGCGCGCATCAGCGTGACGCTCGACGGGCCGCTGAAGCTCTCGACCCAGGTGACTGGTGGTGCCGGGACGCTGCTGCGCGTGTTGCCTTCCGGCACCTACAACGTCGGCGCGTCCGCGCCACCCGATCTGGTGGCCGAGACGATGACCGTCACTGTCGACGGCAGCGGCCAGACGCAGCGCCTGCTGCTCGACCTCCGTCCGCAGACAACCACCCTGCAGGTGCCCGGCACACCGGGTGTCCGTGCGCGCGCAGGGCAGCGCATCCTGAGGACGTCCGCCGATGATGGCGTGTTTGATGTGCGGCAGATTCCCCCGGGCACCGAGATCATTGCTCGCGCACCCAGCCGTGTGCCCGGCTGCGTGAGGCTCATGCCCGGTGTGGCGCATGTGCTGGCGTTGGGTGCTGACCTGGCTCCGGTGACATTCCAATTTGCCGGCGTTGCCACCATGCGTGCGCCTGCAGGCAAGGTGCGCCTGTCGTCCGTCGATCAGTGCACGATCCCGCTCGAGGAATTTGAATGGCGGCGTGCTGCTGACGGGTTCACCATCACAAACTTCCCCAGAGGTGTGCCGGTGCTGTTCGAGTCAGGTGGCATGTCGCTGGAAATCGTCGCGCCCGCCGGGCCCGTCGTGGTGAAGTGATGGTGTCTCCACTGCTCGTGTCCACCCTGCTCGCCGCTGCCACGTGGTTCTCCTCCGGCACCGTCATCGTTGAGATTGAAGAAAGCCCGGTGCAGCCGGTGGCGATTCGCCTTGCGGGGCCGGCCGAGGGCGAGTGGCCGCTCGATGGCCGCTCCCGGGTGGTGCTTGCAGGACTCGCGCCCGGTGAGTACGCGGTGACACCGGTGTTTGGCGGCCAGACCACTCCGTTCAACCCGAAGGTCGAGGTGCGTGCTGCAACGCTGGCAACGCTGCATGTGCCGACGGCGGCCTACGGCGGCGTGCGGTTTGATGCCGATCCTGGGATGTGTGAGCCGGACGACCCGTGGAAACTCACGTCTGTTTCGATGACGCTTGTACTGCCTGACGGGAGGCAGCGAAGCGGGATGATGACCAACGTCCAGGCGGCGACACCGCATTGCGTGCGCGAACTCGGTGGCCTGCTGCCCGGGCGCTACCAGTTTCAGATCACACCACCGTCGTCTCGCATGCCGGCGTTCACGGTGAATTTCACTGTCGCCGCCGGAAAGTGGACCGAGGAACGACTGGCCGCACCGCCCGTCGTGGTGCGCGGCCAGGTGACGTACGGCGGAGACCCGGTGTCAGGGATCACCGTGGGGTTCCTGCCTGACGGAACACCCGCCACGTCGACCACCAGGACAGCTGCGCCTGTGTTGTGGTCGACCTCGTCGATGGGAGCGTTTCTTGCCGGCCGCACAGACACAGAAGGTCGATTTGCGCTGGCCGTGGTCCAGCCGGGTGTCCACCAGGCGCGGGCCTCGAACGTGCTTGGAACGCTGGACGTTCAACATCCCTCGACGCCGGTCAACCTCGCTGCTGGCATCAACGAAGTCGATATCCGTCTTGGTGGCGCGCGTCTTCGTGTGCAACTTCGACGAGCCGACCGGCACCACACGCAGCCGGTCGCCGCGGCAGTCGCCGTGCAGCATATCCGTGGCCCGTCGAGAACCATTGCCGTCAACGACGTGACCCAGGCTACGACGATCGATGCTTTGCCGCTCGGAATTTACTCCGTCTCGGCGACCGGGACAACCACCGACGGGCAGGGCAATCCCATCACGCTTGTCGCCTCCCGCGTGCAATCCGTCACCGTGGCAGAAGCCGGAGCATCAGTGGTGCTGGAACTGGTGGAACGTGCGGCCACGCTCGAAGTGGTTGATGCGATGGGAGTTCCTCTGGATGGCGCCTCGATCGTGCCAAGGCCGGCGACAGAGACGTTCAAGACCGACCATGCAGGCCAAGCAACGATCAATCACCTGGCAGTTGGTACCGAAGTCACCATTCGCAGCCGGACGTGGGATACCACCTGTCACGTGGTCAACGACCAGCCCCTGCAACGGGTGATGATTCCTTCGGCGACCGCGGAAGTGCTGCTGAGCTGGCAGACAGGCGAGCCCGCCACGTCCGGGCCGGTGCCGCCAGGCGCGGCGCCACGCCCGCCGTCACAAGGACCCTTCCAGGGCGCGCGCCTCTCCGGCATCGCCGGAGCCGGCTGCGCGATACCGCTGTCTTCGATGTCGGTGGCAACTGTTCGCGTTCCCAGGGTCGGGCTGATGCTCAATCTGCCGCCGGGCGCGTACACGATCACGTTGGCCGACGGACGCGAGTTCTCGTTCACCGCGCCGGGCCGCCTTGAGGTGAAATGACCAGGCTGGTGGTCGCGCTGGTTGTGGCCGCGAGTCTGCAGGCGCCGGCCGCCGGTACCGTGCGCCTGTCGTTTGGTGAAGACGGGAAGGTCGGCACCACGGCGTTGATGGGTTCGATTTATTTCGAAGTCCTTGGCGGCGGCGTGCGTGAGTTTCCCGTACGCGATTTCAGCCGTCCGATGGATATCCCTCGCCTCGCACCGGGTACCTACCGCTTTTCGGTGGTGGCTCAGACGACGACCCGGGCGCTGGTGTCTGCTGCCGTCGTGGTCGGGACCATCAGGAACGCTGGAGACGTCGTCGATCTGCACGTCAACCTCATCGAACGCAAGGGCGCGATTCGTGTGATCAACAGCCTTGGCGCACCTGTGGCGGGGGCGCACTACTACACACGCCCTCCGGCCGTGAGCAGCAGCGCGGACCCCTCAGGCCGGATCCCACTCGCGCTTCTGGCCGCGGGCACTGAACTCACGCTCCGCACCATCGACTGGGGGATGACGTGCCACGTCGTGACACCGGCGGCACTGCAGACGATTGTTGTGCCCGATGCGGTGGAGGAATTGGTCATCGCCACGCCCATCGTCCCGCCCGACGCTTTGCTGCGTCGCCGACACATCGTGTCGTCGCCCCTGCTGGCCGGCGCGTCCATTGCCGGCATTCCCGGAAGCGACTGTGCAGTGCCGTTCCCCCACTTTCCGGTGACACTCGCCAACCGGGGCGGGCGGACGGAACACACGGTGCTGCTCCCGTTTGGCGAGTTCACGCTCCGTCTGCCGGCCGGTCGCGTGATTCCCGTCTCCGCGCCCGGGCGGGTCGACATCTCGGCCGATGTCCCCCCTTTACGGGTTGTGCCCGCGCCCGATCGATAGAATCCTCGGCCTCACATGAAGGCCATCGTCCAATCCGCGTTTGGTGAACCCCAGGTTGTGCTTGCCGTGCACGACATCGACCGGCCGGTGCCGTCCGCGAGTGACGTGCTTGTGCAGGTGTCAGCGGTTGGTATCGCGAAGGGCACCTGGCTGATGGCCCAGGGACTGCCGTATATCGCGCGTCCGATGTACGGCCTTCGCACACCAAAGCAACGCATCGCCGGCCTCCAGTTTGCGGGCACCGTCGTCGCGGCCGGTCCCTCCGTGACAACCGTTTCCGTCGGAGACACCGTGTTCGGCTTGCACGGCGGGACGCTCGCGGAGTGCATCGCCGTGCCGGCGGCGATGGTCGTGCCGGTGCCGCTCAACATCACCGCCGAGCAGGCGGCCGTGACGCCCGTGTCCGGCATCACGGCGCTGCAGGCGGTGCGCGACGCAGGACGGGTGACTGACGGCCACAAGGTTCTGGTCCTCGGCGCCTCGGGCGGTGTGGGTTCGTTTGTCGTGCAGATTGCGAAGGCGTATGGTGCCCACGTCACGGGTGTCGCGAGCACGCGCCGGCTCGATCTGTTGCGCGATATCGGAGTCGATCGCGCCGTTGACTACACCACCACGGACCCACTCGCCGGTGGGCCGGAGTACGACGTCATCATCGACATTGCGGGAAACCGGCCGGTGTCACGGCTGCGCGCGGCGCTGCACCCGGAAGGCACGCTTGTCATCGTTGGCGGCACGGGCGGCCGTGCAACCATGGGATTTGGCCGGACGGTTGCGGGTGTGATCGCCGGAAAGTTCGTCCGCCAGCGCATTGTCGGACTGATTTCCGACCCGTCGCCGCGAGATCTGGCTGCGCTGGCCGCGCTCATCGCGAATGGGCAGGTGCGCCCTCTCGTGCAGCAGCCCACCTTTCCGTTTGTGCGCTCGGCCGATGCGATTGACGCCGTCTGGGCCGGCCGTGGGCCCGGCACGCCTGTGGTCACACTTGGTGACGTATCCGTGTTGTGACGCAAAAAAAAGCCGGGCAGTGCGTGACGCAGTGCCCGGCGTGTGTGTGCCGATGGCGCGGGTGTCTACTTGTCGTTCCAGTTCACGATCGAGTTGAACACCATGTTGAACTCGCCGTGGTTCTGCCATCGGTAGATCGGGTTGTTGGCGAACAGGATCACGCGGCCCTTGCCGTTGTAGGCGTTGGGCACATCAACCGCGATGGCGCGACCCGCCAGTGTGTCGGCGCCGGTCATCAGGCCCGAGATGACGGCGGAGTCACCGCCCTTGTACCGCGCCAGCACGTTCCCCTGTTCCGCCATGCCGGTGCGCAGGAACGGGCCGTTGACGTACTTCACCGCAAACTCGGGCTTGCCGTAGCCATAAAACACCGGGTGGTCCGGCTTCGAGATCTCGGCTTCGACCAACGGCCGCTGGGCCGTGATGCCGGAGACTTGATCCGTGTCGACGGTGCGCGTGAAGCCGAACTCGATCGGGAAGCGCACCGCGTTGTGCGCGGCGATCAACGTGCCGCCGGCTTCCAGGAACGCGGCAAACGCGTCGACGCCGGCCTGTCCGAAGCCGCCGGTGACGTTGTCGCTTTCGCCATACATGCCGAGGAACTGGAACTTGTCCGTCTTTTTGTACGGGACCGCGCGCGCGGCGGGCTCCTGCATCACCGACTGTCGGTTGATGCCCTGGTACGCCATGACGATCACGTCGTAGTCGTTCTTCAGGTTGCCCTGCATCACGCGTTCCTTGTAGATCAGGTCGAACGGGATGCCGAACTGATCAAACGCGTGGCGATACCAGCCCAACTCCTGCGTGCCGCTCCACTGCGAGTAGATCGCGACCCGAGGCACGTCCGCATCATGCGTTTCCACTGTCGGCACCGACGCGAGCGCGGCTGCGGTGAGACCGTACTTCTCGACGGCCGCACGCGCGCCCGCGATGTTGCTGGTCACGATGAAGGAACCGGCCGGGAACTCGATGCCGCCTGCGGTGAAGCTCTTGCGCGCGACCTTCATCGGCGTGTCCTTCATCGCGAAACGGAACGAGATCATGTTGTTTGACCCGAAGTGTGCGACCGCCAGTGCCGCCGATCCGGAGCCAGTGAGGCTCGCGCCGTGTGTGGACTGCTTCACCAGCGTCATCGGCACTTCCAGCACCTGCGCGTCCGCGATCTCGACCACGTTCACACCCATCGCCGGGCCCATCGTCCAGCCCGAGTCGTCGTAGGTGGAGAGGCGTTCGTCGGGGTAGTCCTGCTTCTCGAGCAGGTTCTTGGCGAGGCTCCAGTAGGGCTGGCCTGCCTTCACGACGTAAGAGCCCGCGGGGTACTTCTGGTCGCCCAGTGTGAACTCGTTGGGAGCCTGATGCACTTCGATGCCCTGGATCGCGAAGATGCGCAGCATCTCGGCGACGCGGGTCATGTCGCGCTGCACCGGAATGACGTACGCGTGCGGCGGTTCTTCGAGACCGCGCCGCATCGAGTTCCGCGTCTTGATGTAGAAGTTCTCGATGACGAGGTTCGGCACCATCGACGTGAACTTCAGCGACGACAACACGCCGGTCTGCATGTAGTTCGTGTTGTTGCGTCGTGAGAAGTTCGCGACGGCGTCGGGCGGGACCGGCAAGCCGCGGTACCACTCACGCGGCTGGCCGCCGCCGGCACCGGTTGGGATGCCGCCGGCACGGCCACCGCCGCCACCGGCGCGTCCACCACCTGCGCGCCCCGCCGCAGCAGCGCCGCCACGGCCTTGCGCCGCGCCCGGGGCGCCTGCGCGCCCGGCCGCGCCTTCACCGGCCTGCGCGTCTCCGCCACGGCCTCCACGCGCGCCTGCGGCCTGGCCGCGTCCACCTGCGGCGCCTTCGCGACCTGCGGCCGCGTTGGCGTCACGTTGCGCCCGGCTGTCGTTGCCCGACTGGGTCTCGTACATCTTCATCATGCCGTTGTGGTTGTAGGCGATCGAGCCGAGGTACCCCGGCGACCAGCCATCCATGAAGGCGTGTGTATACACGCCCGGCATGCCGTACTTCGTCATCTGCGACAGTTCGAAATCCGCCCACAACCGCAGGTCGGCAAACAGGATCGGATCGAGGTTCGGATTCTGGGGCGGACCACCGCTGTACGTGTAGAGCAGTGTCAGCGATTCATGCAGGTCGTGCATGATGGGCGGGAACGCGGTGAAGTACCAGTCACCGAGCGCGCGCATCTGCACCTGCGAGAGGTTAATGTCGCGGTTGTTGTCGTGGTAGACGTACTTGCCCCAGTACGGAATCGCCGCACCGCCGCCTCGTCCGCCGCCTGTGGCACCGGCGCCACGGCCCCCCGCGCCGCCCGCTGCCGCCGCCTGCAGGTCACGGTTCTGGAACGTCCAGTCGAGATTCCGGTCGCGTCCGTCGGCGTCTGCCACTGGCGTGACCGACACGATGACGTTGTCGCGGATCTGGTTGATCGTCGGAGACGTCTCCACCGCGAGGCGGTAGACCAGCTCCATCAACATCTCGGGCGGCCCAAGTTCGCCTGAGTGCAGGCCACCCATGAGGTGGTAGTGCGGCTTGGTCGTGCTGATGAGGCGCCGGACATCGGCGTCATTCAGCCCCCGCGGATCTGCGAGCCGCTTGAGGTTGTCGCGGTTCTGCTGGAGGTTCTTCATGTTGGCGTCCGAAGACACCCACACCACCACCAGCTCGCGGCCCTCGTCGGACCGGCCAATCGTCTCGACCCGCACCCGGGGGGTCGCCGCAGCCAACGCCCGGTAATACTTCAGGATGTCGGCGTAATACGTCAGCTTTTCCGGGGCTCCGATGTAGTACCCCAGCACATCCTTCGGGGTGGGGATGCCCGGGACGATGGGGAGATGGTCCACGAGCGGGGACCCGTACATCGGGTCGCCCGTCCACTCCTTGTAGAGTTTCGCGAATTCTTCGTCCTGTGCCTGCTTGGGATCCCGGGTATCGGTGACCCACTGCTGGGCCGGCAAGGTCGCTACGGTCAGGGAGAAGACGGCGACGCCAAGGGCGCAGACGCCCAGGACGGTGCGGATCCGTCGAGAGACTCCAGCGACGTTCATTGTCATGACTCCTATCAGAAACGGGGGAAAAACAGGGGATTGCGCCGACAGCCTACCACGATGCGCTACAATCCCGGTTCCATGATCAGTGTCGCCGCGCTCAGAATGCAGCAGTTTGGCGTGACGTTCTACCAGGCCTCCCTGACTGCCAAGGACATCGACAAACTTGTCAGGTTCGAGGTGCTCGACTACGAGAACCACGGCCCGCAGACAGGCGTGCGCGGGGCAGCCCGCCAGAGCAAGGTCCGCTGGGATCTGCTCGAACGGCGTATCGCTGCCACCGACAAGGCGTACCAACGCCAGATCATCCGGAAAAAAATCGACGAACTGGTCGGCTACTACGAACAGTGCCGGCAGGCGCGTGACCTGCCGTCCATCGCCGGCGCCGTGATCATCTCCTGCGACGAGCCGCTCAAGTTCGAGGCCATGCCCGGTGAACCCTCACTCGGCATCCTCAAAGTCCCAGAGCGTGAAGGCATCCTGCGCGCCATCGACGGCCAGCACCGGCTGCTCGCGCTGCATGCCGGCATTGAACAGTTCGGCGACGAACCCTTCACCGTGCCCGCGGTTATCTTCGACCGCCTGCCTGAAGATCACGTCGTGCAGATGTTCGTCACGATTAACGCCAAACACACGCGACTGAACGCCTCACACCTGGTCTCCCTCTCGGGACGTCAGCTGTACCGCGACGAAAATCTCGCCGCGGCGCATGACGTCGTGCGCGCCCTGAGTGAGCGCGAAGACTCACCGCTGCACGGTGACATCAAGTTGCTTGGTGTTGGTCACGGGCGCGTGGCTCAGGCGCCGCTCGCGCAGGAACTCAAGAAGCTGTTTGCGTCCGAGGCGTTTGGCACCGGTCGCAAGGCGGAAGACTTCCGCGACGAAGCGACCCGATTCTTCGTGAACTACTTCAAGCAGGTCGCGGTGGTCTTCACGGCCGCCTGGAACGGCCGCAAGTACTCGATTCGCACGGCTCCGGCCCTGCGCGCCTTCATTCGCGTGGCGCCGGACATCGTCAAGCACCTCGACCAGCAGCGCGCCGACCGCGCTGACTTCCGCGCCATTGGCCGCATCATCGCGCCGTGGGGCCGTCGTATCGGCGACCTGCGATTCGAAACCGACGGCGCATGGAAGCGCTCGGGTTCCACCGTTGATCAGTTGGCCAAGGAACTGCGACTCGCACTGCAGTACCCCGAAGGCACGCTGGGATAACGATCGGCGGGGCTGACCACCTTCGCCAAGGCTACGGTGGTCCGCCGAAGCTTCAGCGAAGGCGGAAGCCCCGCCCTACTCCTGTCACGTCGTGGGGCAGCCCTTCAGGGCTGCCTGACAAAAAAAAGGCCCGCTTGCGCGGGCCTTGTGAATCACCAGGCTCCCCAGCTCTCCACGGCGCATGCCGCAGATTCAGGCGATTCGTTCCACAGGTAGAGCAAGGCTCGTGCCGGGAATCAGCAATCACATTTCTGCTGGAAAAGGTCGGCCAGCCGACACTTTGGACCGCATCTCGACGAACAAAACTGTCGCGAGATCCTCGAAATCGTAATCAGTTTCGAATCTCGACCCTCAGGCCGGACGGTTCGTTGCTGTGGAACGTCAGCGTCCAGCCCAGGGCGTCGAAGACCTCGGTCGCAATGGCCAGCCCAAGTCCGTGACCATCAGGACGACGGGTTCGCGCGTCGTCGCCGCGGAAGCGACGCTGTGCGAGTTTGGGGAGCTCTCCAGGCGGCACCCCCGCGCCATCGTCGGTCACCGTCAGGCTGAAGGTGGCCTTGGACCCAGTCGTTCGGTCGAGCACGACGGCCACGTGACCACCGGCATGGTTGTAGCGGATGGCGTTGTCCACCAGGTTGCCGACCGCCTGCTCCAGAAGGGTGGGATCGGCGGTCACGATGACCGGGGTCGACGGGACGGCGGCATTCAGTTCCACCTGTGCTGCACGCGCGAGCGGGTGATGGCGCGCAACCACACGTTCAATGAGCTGGTTGAGGTCAACGTCAATCGGCGCCGCCGGTAGACCCGCGTCGAGCCGGCTGGCTGCGCTGAGATTCCTCAGCAGCGACCCCATGTAGTGAGCCTCGCGCATCGCCGCCCGCACATGACCGTGGGCATCGTCGGACAGCGCGCGCTGCTCCAGCGACGCGAGGTGAGTCTGGAGCACTGTCAGGGGCACAGCCACGTCGTGTGTCGTGTTGGCGACAAACTCCCGCAGTGCGGTTTCGCGGGCCTCGACGTTGGTGATGTGCGCGCGGACCTCACGTCCGGCGTCGTTGAAGGCTGTCGCCAGGGCTGCGACTTCGTCGCCGCCGGTGGACGCGACGGGGGTGGCGTAGTGCTGGGCTGACGAGTGTCGGACCGCAGAGGCGAGGCGCGTGATACGGGTGACGGTGGGACCGGCGGCCACGCCGACAGCGATGAAGACGGTGAGGAGGATCGAGCCGAGCGCGATGAGTTGATCGCGCACTTCGCCGGGGCGAGGGCGCAGCCGGGCCAGGACGTACTCGCAGCGCGCACCGGGACGTGTGACGCGGATGGCCAGTTGCCGGCCCTGTCCCTCCGGCGTGGACCATGTGCCGGCGGCGCGTCCCGTCTCCAGCAGCGCCATTCGCAGAGATTCGGGAAAGTCCGGTCCTCGACCGTCCGGGGTCGCTACCTGGAGCGCAGCGTCGTAGGGCAGCAGTTCGACCGGTGCGCCCCCGCGTCCGGAGCCCTGGCCTCTGCCCGGGCCACCGCCTCGTCGTGCGGGAGGATCGGGCAGGCACGGTTCACCGGCCAGCGCAGATTCCAGCCGGTCGTCCATGTCGGCGTGACGCGCACTTTGCGCCAGCAGGAACAGGCCGGCCGCCAGTGGTACCGCCACTACCAGCGTCGTCAGGACGAGGCGTGTGCGCAGAGTCATCGGCGTCCCTCGTCAAGCCGATAGCCGACGCCCCACACGGTGGCGACCATCGCGCCCGCGTCACCCAGCTTCTTGCGCATGCGGGAGACGTGCACGTCCAGCGTGCGCTCGTCGCCGTCCTTGTCCGGACTGAGCGCCTGGGAGACCAGCGCTGCGCGTGAGAGCGCCGCGCCGGGTCTGCGCGCCAGGGCGACGAGCAGGTCGAACTCGACCCGTGTCAGTTCGACGCCTTCCCCATGAACTCGGACGGCTCTCGCCGCTGCGTCTATCGTCAGCGGCCCGATCACCATCACGCCCGGCGTGTGCGACAACGTGGGACGCCGCAATCGCGCGCGGACTCGCGCAAGCAGCTCTTCGGGCCAGAACGGTTTCGTGAGGTAGTCGTCCGCGCCCAGCTCGAGCGCGCGGACCTTGTCGGTGGTCTCGGTGCGCGCGCTGAGAATCAGCACGGGCACGGGCTGGCTCAGGCTGCGCACGTGTTTGAGCACATCCAGTCCGTGGCCGCCCGGCAGCATCAGGTCGAGCACGATCAGGTCGAATCCGGTTTCCACGACATCGATCGCGGTGTCGGCGCGGGACTCGCGGTGCACGGCAAAACCGGCGGCCGTCAGCGTACGGACGACTTCCTGTCCCAGGGCCTGGTCATCTTCCACGAGCAGGATGCGTTGCGCCACGTCTGAGCAGAGCCTCGTCGGCAGATCTTACGGAAGTCTGAAGCGATTGCGCGGTGTCGACTTCAGGAAGTCGTAAGGATCGCTCCGTATCGTCTGTCATCACGGGAGGCAGACATGCGACATCAACTCACCTTCATCACTTCAGCCATCATCGTGGCCCTGGCGTGTGCGTCACCCACGACGCCCGTCGCGGCCACGACCACCACGACCACGACCGTGACGCCCGGTACATCCGCGGGCGTGCCGGCGTGGTACGCAAAGTTCGGAGCAGGCGTGAACGTGTCGGTCGAGGGCACGAGCGTCGTGTTGCGATCCAATGGAGTTCCTGACCACGCGAGCCCGTACTGGGGATCCGGGCACGCCCTGTACGAAGCACCGCACGCCGGCATGCAGGTCAACCCCAACCGCATTGCAACTCAGTCGCTGGTGCTGCGGGTGCCCATGACGCCAGAGCTGGCAACGCCGTCGGATACACCGATGGGGCCGATGGGCATTGCCATCAACGGTGTGGCGCTGTTCAACCAGTACGCGGCGGGCCGGTCGCCCCTCACGAGCGAGATCATCAGCTTCGACCGCTACAACGGGCATCCGCAGCAATCGGGGCAGTACCACTACCACCTCGAGCCGCTGTGGTTGACCTCACGCGACGGGATGAGCGCGCTCATCGGCGTGTTGCTCGACGGTTACCCGGTGTATGGTCCGCGCGACCCTGATGGCAGCGCGCCGTCCGGCCTGGATTCGTGTAATGGCCACACACACGCCACGCCGGAGTTTGCCGGAGGCACCTATCACTACCACGTCACAGCGACCGTGCCCTACATCTCGGGCTGCTACGCGGGTCGGCCGGGATCCATCGGCTGAAGACGCACGGAGGTTGTCATGAACCGCTGGCTGATTCTCACCGCGCTTCTGTGGGTGGCTGCGCTTGGAGCGGACGACTCGAGCGGCAGGTTTGCCGCCTCGGCCGTGAAACACGGCGAATACCGGACGTGGCATGCCAACGGCCGCCTGGCGGAAGTGCGCAACTACGCCAACGGTCGTGAGGAAGGTCTGCAGCAATCGTGGACACCGGACGGCGTGTTGTTTCTGAACTACGAGGTGCGCAACGGCCGCCGGTACGGACTCGTCAACGCCCGGCCCTGTGAGCCGGCCGCACCGAAGGCAGGTCAGTCATGAAGAGATGCGCGCTCGCCATCGTGCTCCTCTCGATGTGTGCGACCGCGTGTGGTGTCGAGGCGTCCGGTCTGCCGTACTACGCAGATCGGACGTTCTCGCCCCGCTGGTCGCTGCACGCAGTCGACGCGGATCATTCCGTTGTCCGGCACCTGCTGGCCGATACCCCGTTCCTCGACCAGCAAGGTCGAGCCGTTACTCCGGCCGCACTTGCGGGCCGCCCTCATGTGGCGTCGTTCATTTTCACGACCTGCGCATCGATCTGCCCCCCACTGGTGTCGTCGCTCAAACGAGTCCAGGCACAGACCGACATCCCGATGGTGTCCTACAGCATCGACCCGTTGACTGACACCGTGGAGGTGTTGGCGCGGTTCGGCAAGGAACGCGGTATCGACCCGGCACGGTGGCAGTTGCTCTCGGGCACGCCAGAGGGCGTGCGGCGTGTCGCCCACGACCTGTACTTCGCCGACGATGACGGGCTTCGGGATGTGGTGCCTGAGGGCGCGCTCCTGCACAGTGAAAAGGTGCTCCTCGTCGATGCCGACGGCCGCCTGAGAGGCGTCTACAACGGCACGCAGGCGTTCGAGATCGACAAGCTGCTGGCCGACATCGAGGCACTCAGGCAGGTGACCGGAGGGTAGAATCACCCTCGTGCGCGCAGGAGTAGATACCGGGGGAACGTTCACCGACTTCGTTCAGCTCACGGCCGATGGCCTCGTGGTCCACAAACAGCGGTCCACGCCCGACGACCCCTCCCGCGCCATCCTCGAGGGCCTCGCGCACCTCGGCACCTCGGCACTTCGGCACTTCGGAACTCCGGCACTTCGGAACTCCGGAACCTCGTCCGTCGTGCACGGTTCAACCGTCGCCACCAACGCGGTGCTCGAACGCAAGGGCGCTCGGGTCGCCCTGGTAGCCACTCGCGGGTTTGAGGACGTGTTGCGGATTGGCCGTCAGACGAGGCCCGAGCTCTACAACGTGTTTGTGAGGCCCCGGCCGCCGCTGGTGGATCCAGCGCTGACGTTTGGTGTGTCCGAGCGTCTTGACGCGTCGGGTTCGGTCATTACGCCGGTCAACGAGGATGAAATTGACGCCCTGGCGCGTGTGCTGCGCGACCGCCACGTCGACATCGTTGCGCTGTGCCTGCTGCACTCTTACGTGAATCCCGCGCACGAGCAGCAGATTGCGCTGTGGCTGCGGCAGTCGGGCCTTCAGGTGTGCGCGTCGCACGAAATCCTGCCGGAGTACCGCGAGTTCGAGCGGTGGAGCACGACGGTCGTCAACGCCTATGTGACGCCGTTGATGAGCGCGTACCTGCAGAACCTCGAGCGGGAGCTTGGCAGCAGTCAGTTGTCAATCATGCAGTCCAACGGCGGCTGTATCTCGTCGCCGGCCGCGCGCGCGCAAGCGGTGCGCACCGTGCTGTCAGGGCCTGCCGGCGGTGTCGTCGGGGCCAAGGCCGTCGCAGAAGCGGCCGGCATGTCGCGCATCATCGCGTTTGACATGGGCGGAACGTCCACGGATGTGAGCCTGATCAACAACGCGATCCCGCACACCACCGATTCACGCATTGGCGACTTTCCGGTGCGATTGCCGGTGATCGACATTCACACCGTCGGCGCAGGTGGAGGATCGATCGCGTACCTCGATACCGGAGGTGCGCTACGCGTCGGCCCACGCAGCGCCGGCGCCAATCCCGGACCGGTGTGTTACGGCGTTGGCGAAGAAATGACCGTAACGGATGCCAACCTGTTGCTGGGCCGGCTCGATCCCGAGTTCTTCCTCGGCGGACGGATGACCATCGACCGCGCTCGCACCGAACGTGTGGCAGCCACGCTCGCCAGGCAGGCAGGGCTTTCGGTGCCCGAACTGGCAGAGGGCATCGTGCGTGTGGCCAACGCCAACATGGAACGCGCCATTCGTGTCGTGTCGGTGGAGCGCGGGTACGACCCGCGCGATTACGCGTTGCTCGCCTTTGGCGGCGCCGGCGGCATGCACGCGTGCGAGATTGCCGACGCCCTTGAAGTCTCGACCGTGATGGCCCCACGTCACGCCGGTGTGCTGTCGGCTCTCGGGATGTTGATGGCCGATGTCACAAAGGATTATTCGGCCAGCGTGCTTCGACCGAGCGCATCGGTCACGCTCAAGCAACTCGAAGCCGTGTGTGCGCCCCTGGTGGCCGAAGCGCGGCAGGCATTGCGCGAAGAAGGGTTCAGCCAGGCGAAGCAGGTGATCACCCGGCAGGTGGACGTCCGGTACGTCGGCCAGTCGTTCGAGATCACGTTGCCGCTCACCGCGGACTACCGCGCAGCGTTTGATGAGGTGCATGGCCGGACGTACGGATACTCGAACCCCGAGAGGCCGACCGAGGTGGTCAACGTGCGGGTGTCCGCGACCGGCGTCACGACCAAGCCCAGACTGCCCAAGTCAGCCGTTCCTCGCCGCAGCACGGCCAGGCCTGTCGCCAGGCGCCCCGGCCGGTTTGGCGGCCGTTCAGTGTCGGTGGCCATGTACCGCTGGTCTGATCTGCAGCCGGGCGCTTCGGCGTCAGGCCCCGCCGTCATCGCGGGCGGCGAGGCAACGGTGGTCATTCCACCCGGCTGGCGCTTCAATGTGGACGGCTTCGGAAACGTGCTCGCAAGAAGCGGGAAGAAGCGGGCAGGAGCGGCAAGATGAAGACGAACCCCATCGAGTTCGAAGTCTTCAAGAATCTCTATCTCTCGATTGCCGAGGAGATGGGCGTCACGTTGTGTCGCACGGGGTTCTCGCCCAACATCAAGGAACGCCTCGACTACTCCTGCGCCGTGTATGACGCCGATGGGCACACGATTGCGCAGGGCGATCACATGCCGGTGCACCTGGGCGCGATGCCGCTCTCGGTGCGTGCGGCCATCGATGCCGGACCGATGGACCCGGGCGACATCGTGATGTTGAACAATCCGTTCCAGGGCGGAACGCACCTGCCCGACATCACGCTGGTGTCCCCGGTGTTCCTGCCACGCGAGAAACGCCCGTCGTTCTATGTCGCCAATCGCGCGCATCATTCCGACGTTGGCGGCATGAGTCCGGGCTCGATGCCGGTGGCGCGTGAAATCTTCCAGGAAGGTCTCATCATTCCGCCGGTCAAACTCGCGCGCCGCGGCGGGATCGTGCGTGACGTCATGTCGCTGCTCCTCGCCAACGTGCGCACGCCGGATGAACGCGAAGGCGACATCGCTGCGCAGGTTGCGTCCAATCGTGTCGCCGAGCAGCGGCTGCTCGATGTCGTCCGCCGGTATGGTCGCGCCAAGGCCACACACTACGCCCGGGCGCTGCAGGACTACACCGAACGTGTCGTGCGCCATGCCATCAAGGGCATCCCTGACGGCGTCTACACCTTCGAGGACGCGCTCGACGACGACGGGTTTGGCAGTGGGCCGGTGCCGATTCGCGTGACGCTTACTGTGAAAGGTCATACCGCCATCGTGGACTTCACCGGCTCCGCACCGCAGGTGACCGGTTCGGTCAACGCCAACTACGCGATCACGTTGTCCGCGTGTCTCTACGCCTTCCGTTGCCTTGTGGACGATGACGTGCTTTACAACGCGGGTGTGGGACGACCATTGCGGGTCATTGCACCCGAAGGCTCCATCGTGAATGCGCTCCCGCCTTCGGCCGTCGCCGGAGGTAACGTCGAGACATCGCAGCGCATCACCGATGTCGTGCTGGGTGCGCTCGGCAAAGCGCAGCCAGACCGCTGGCCCGCGGCCAGTCAGGGAACAATGAACAACGTGACGCTGGGCGGCACACATCCACGCACGGGTCGCCGGTTTGCGTACTACGAGACCATGGGCGGCGGGATGGGCGGACGCAAGGGCCTGGATGGTCTGAGCGGCGTGCACACGCACATGAGCAATACCCGCAACACACCGGTCGAGGCGATCGAGCATTACCTGCCCGTGCGCATTCGCCAGTACGCCCTGCGACAGGGCAGTGGTGGTGATGGTGAGGCACGGGGTGGTGATGGTCTCGTGCGTGAGTACGAAGTTCTGACCGAAACGTCGGTCACCTTGTTGACGGACCGGCGCGTCGGCGCGCCGTACGGCGCCCGCGGCGGCAAGCCCGGCAAGCCAGGCCGTAACGTCCGCATCAGACCGTCGGGTGAGGAAGAACAGTTGCCCGGCAAGAAACAGATCACCCTCGAGCCGGGCGACCGGCTGCGCGTCGAAACCCCTGGAGGCGGAGGTTATGGCTGATGTTCACCTGGTACACGCAGGCTGATCAGACGGCGAAGCGGGCGCTGATTGCCGCATCGCTCGGGTGGATGCTCGACGCGTTCGACGTCATGTTGTACGCGCTGGTCCTCGTGTCCGTGCGCGCCGATCTCAACATGGACGCCGGCACCGCCGGGCAGCTGCAGTCGCTCACACTCATCGCCTCAGCCGTGGGTGGCTTCGCGTTTGGCGTGCTGGCCGACAAGTGGGGCCGTACTCGTGCGCTGATGCTCAGCGTGTTGATGTACTCGGTGTTCACCGCCGCGTGTGGCTTTGCGCAGACGGTCGCGCAACTGGCGGTGTTCCGCATTTTCCTTGGACTTGGCATGGGCGGGGAGTGGGCGAGCGGCGCCGCGCTGGTCTCCGAAACATGGAAGCCTGAACACCGTGGAAAAGCGCTCGGCTTCATGCAGAGTTCGTGGGCGGTCGGCTACGCGCTCGCCGCCATCGTGAACTGGATCGTCCAGGACATTGCCGGCCTCGACTGGCGTGCCGTCTTTTTTGTCGGCGTGTTGCCGGCGCTCTACGCGTTCTGGGTGCGGCGATCGGTCGCCGAGCCTGAGGTGTGGGTGACCGAACGCGCCAAGCCCGCTCGGGTCTCCGTCCGCTCCGCGATGGGCGGACGCATGTTGCGGGTGACGATCGCGGTGACGCTGATGAATGCGTGCACGATGTTCGCGTGGTGGGGCCTCAACTCGTGGATTCCCTCCTACCTGCGCGCCGCTCCGGACGCCGGAGGCATCGGGTTGTCGAATGCCTCCATGAACTGGTTCATCATCGTCATGCAGGTTGGCATGTGGTTCGGGTACGTGACGTTCGGGTACATCGCCGATTCAATTGGGCGACGCCGGGCGTATGTGTCGTATCTACTGAGCGCCGCGGTGCTCGTGCTGGCGTATGCGTATTCGTCCACGCCTTTGATCTTGCTGGCGCTCGGTCCGCTGGTGGCGTTTGTCGGCACGGGCTACTTCAGCGGTTTTGGCGCGGTGACGGCCGAGCTGTATCCGACGGCCGTGCGCGCGACCGCGCAGGGGATTACCTACAACTTCGGTCGGGTGGCCTCAGCTGCAGCGCCGTGGCTGGTGGGAGACATCGTGCAACAGCAGGGATATCCCATGGCGCTGTCGGTCACGGCCGTGGCCTACCTGTGCGCCGCCGTGTTCTGGATCGGGATTCCGGAGACGAAGCAGTAGTGCGAAGTGCGAAGTGCCGCGCGTGCTAGAGTGCTGAGACCATGTTGAAGGGAACCCGGACGGCGGTCGTGCATCGCATACAGCCCATTTCCATCCACGGCCAGGTGTCGCTGGATGTGTTCTGGACCGATCCGGAGGATCCTGAAGGCGAAATTCGCCACGCGCGCGTGGGCGACGAATCCGTGCCCCGCTACATGCAGCCCGGCGACACGGTGACCCTGCACTACACGATGGGCATGGTCACCGAAATCACCAAAGGCGCCACGCCCAGCACCTAGCACGTCGCACTTCGCACTTCGCACTATCGTGTGACGTCATACACGTGCAGCACATCCTGCTCCCGCAGGTAGAGCCGTCCACCTGAGACGACCGGGTGTGACCAGCTCGGCTGGCGCACGTTGGGAATGGTGAACGTGCCCTTTTCGCGATAGCCAGCCGGTGTCGCTTCGATTAGCAGCATCACCCCGTTCTGATAACGGAAGTAGAGGTGCCCGTCGGCGGCGGTGACGGCGGCTGAGCCTTCACCCGCGTTGCGGATGTTGCCGCCCCAGGCGACCCGGCCGGTTGCGAGATCGATGCAGATGGGAACACCGCGATTGTGCCCGTGCCCGGCATAGACGTGATTGCCGATCAGCACCATGCCGCCATGGTGATTCTGGAAGACGCGACTCTCGAGAAAATAGCGCTCGCGCTGCGTGACTCTGCCGTCTGTCGCCGGCGAGAGTTCCAGAAGCGCCGCGCCGGTCTGATATCCGGTCGACGCAAACACGAAGTTGTCCTTCACGATGGGCGTGGAGATGTTGGCAACGTTGTTGGCGACGTTGCTGTAGCCCCACTGAAACACCCCGTCGGCTGCCCGCACGCTGATGACACCGCGGCCGATCAATCGCACGTACTGCTTCACGCCGCCTCCGTTGGAGATGACGATGGAGGAGTAGTCGGGGCCATCAAGCCCGTTGGACCCGATGGACGGCATGGAGGCGCGCCAGATCTCGGCGCCGGTCTGTTTGTTGAGTGCCACCATGGCGGCACGACGAGTGCCTGGCGCAATGACCACGCGGTCGCCGTCCACGAGCGGAGATTCCGAAAACTGCCAGCCCGGTGTGGGTGCGCCGAAGTCACTCGGCAGGCTCTTGTGCCAACGCCGGGCGCCAGTGGCCGTCTCGAGTGCCACCAGGTCGCCGTCCGTGCTCATCGCGTAGAGCAGGTCGCCGTCCACGGTGGGTGTGGCGCGCGGGCCGCCGTACTGGTCGACGTGACGGCCACCGACACGTGTCGCCCACAGTGGCGTGCCGCCGTCGGCCTCGAAGGCCAGCACATACTGCCCGTCGCGCCGATCTCCCATCGTGAAGATGCGGCCACCAGTCACCGCCACACTTGAGAATCCGGCGCCCATGCCGGACGCCTGAAAGATCTGCCGCGGGCCACCGTCGGGCCACGACTGCAGCAGACCGGTTTCGGTCGAGACGCCGTCCCGGTTGGGGCCGCGCCACTGCGGCCAGTCGGTGTTTGCCTCGGCCGGTACGGACGCAGCCGGCACTGTGAGCGCGAGGTACAACACGGCGGTTGTGACGGTCATCCACACCTGGGTCATGGTCAAGCCTGCCTTCCGTCTATCATGCAAAGAGGAGATTTCATGGTGACACGAACAGGGCGCCTGAGCGTCCAGCTTCTTGCCGGATGGATGTGTGTGTCGGCCGTGCCGCTGGCCGCTCGCGAACAGCCGCTCCCCCAGGCACGGGAGTTGGTGGCGAAGTACGTTGAGGCCATTGGCGGCGAAGCGGCGTGGCGCACGGTGAACTCGATGCACGCACGCGGACGGATGTCCCTTCCCGCACAGAACATGCAGGGCACGTTCGAAATCCTGTCCGCGCGACCCGATCGCGCGCTGCTGCGTGTGGACCTGGCCGGCCTGGGCAAACTCGAAACCGGATTTGACGGCACGGTCGCGTGGACGATCGATCCCATGACGGGGCCGTCCCTGCCGAAGGGCGAGCAGCTGGCTGAGATGAAAAACGACGCCCAGTTCGACAGCGTGCTCCATCCCCCTGAGCTTGTTGCGTCGATGACCACCACCGAGCGCACACAGTTCGACGGCCGTGCGGCCTACAAAGTCGCCGTGAAGTACGTGACCGGACAGTCACGCGACGAGTTTTTTGACGTCGAGACGGGCCTGCTCCTGGGCATGGAAGGACGCACACACACGGACATGGGCAGCCTGCCGGTGCGCAACGTGCTTCGCGACTACAAACAGTACGGCCCCATCAAGCAGCCATCCGTGCTGGTGCAGGCGTCCATGGGGATCGAGCAGCACTTCAGCGTCGAGACAATCGAGATCAACACGCTGAAAGACGACGCCTTTGCCCTCCCGGCCGTCATAAAGGCGATCATCAAGACACCGGCCGACGAACCGTGGAAACGTGACGCACTTGCGGCGTTTGACGAGACGTGGACCACCATTCGCGACTCGTTTTACGACCCGACGTTTGGCGGTCTTGACTGGGACGATGTCCGACGTCGGCTCCGTCCAGCGGTCGAAACGGCTTCATCCCCACAGGACGCTCGCGACGCCATTCGGCGGATGTTGGCCACGCTCGATCGCTCCCACTTCGTGTTGCTCTCCGCCGAGACGTCGCCTGGCGATGAACCTGCGCCCGCCGGAGACGCCATGGTCCCGGTGGACGTGCGCCTTGTCGGCAGCGATGTGGTGGTGACACGCCTGACAGAGCGCCTTGCGGACACGGCGCTGCTGCCCGGTGATCACATCCTCGCCATCGACAATCACATCGTCGACACCACACAGGGAGCCGTGGAGGTCGATCCGCGTATTCACGCGCGCAACGTGTGGCAGCGCGTCATGCGTCGGCTGCAGGGACCTGCGGGATCGAGCGTGCAGGTCCGCGTGAAGCGCGCAGGGACAGAGCAGGCGATTACGGCCCGTCGTGTCCGGCCACAGGGGCAGTCCGTGACGCTGGGTGACCTCCCGTCCCTCCATGTACGGGTTGAAGATCGCGCGGTCGAGACATCGGGCGGGCGCGCGGTCGGTGTCATCGGCTTCAACGTCTGGCTCGCGCAGGCGAACGAGCAACTGTCGGCTGCGGTGGATCAACATCGCGGCAAGGCAGGCTTGGTCATCGACCTGCGAGGCAATCCCGGGGGGCTCGCGGTGATGATTCGCGGAGTGGCCGGACATCTCTTTTCCTCGCCGGTCAGCCTCGGCCGCATGACCACGCGAGACTCCGAGCTGGAGTTTCCCGCCAACCCACGCGTGGTGATGCCCGATGGCCGGCGTGTCGAGCCGTTTGGCGGGCCTGTCGCGTTGCTGGTGGATGAACTCACCGCGTCCGCGTCCGAGTGTTTCGCGGGCGGACTGCAGAGCCTTGGGCGCGCACGAGTGTTCGGCCGCACCACCGCGGGTCAGGCGCTGCCGGCCTCCACCAAACGGCTGCCCACGGGCGATGTGTTGATGTACGCCATTGCCGACTTCGTCACGGCGACCGGCACTCGCCTTGAAGGGGTGGGGGTGGTGCCCGATGAGCCCGTCGTCCTGGACCCCGCCACCCTGGCCGCAGGCCGGGACCCTGATTTGGACGCCGCCTTGCGGTGGATTGAGGCCGAGGTTGCCAAGTCGCCGGAAATGTTGTTATCCTCCAGCGACCTGCTCGAACGCCTGATGTACACGCTTTGAGGTCTTGTCAGACCTTGGTGTCAGGCCCGTGTAACGGGAGTCACAAAACGAATGGAACAGCGCCCCTTGCGCTTGGGCGATCCCGTGGACGATTACTGTCCTCGTGAACGCCGCCTTACGAACCACGCAATCGTTGCAATTGTTGGAGACGAAATCCGGCAGACACGTTGTACGACGTGTGACGCCGAACACGTCTACAAGGGCGGCAAAGCGCCCACGCGGAAGAAAAAAGACACGACCGCGCAGTTGTACGACCAGGTGCTCGCCAATGTCACCGCCGGCGCCGTGGTCAAACCGGCAGCCGCGGCGGTCGCCGAGCCGCCGGTCGAGGTGATGGTCGCCGCCTCGGTCGACATGGATACCGTGGATGCCACTGTCGCCACAGACACTCAGCCGGCACCACCCGCGGCGCCGCCGGTTGATGAAGGATGGACGCTCCACCGCACCCTCATCCGCGCCACCCTTCCCCGCACTGACGTTCAGACCCCCCGCCCCATTCCGGAATTTACGATGCACCAGCGCAACGTCCGCGGGTCACACGTGTTCCGCGGCGGCGGGATGTTCGATCACGGCAACGGGAACGGCAATGGCAACGGGTTCGATCGCGCCAACGGCAACGACCGCAGCCACGGTCATCGCCATCATCCGCGCGGCGACGGCCAGCAGCCCGGCGCGCCCAACGGACAACGTCCCGGCGGTGGTCGCCGGCGTCGTCGTCACAAGAAGCCTCGTCCGACCAACTGACTTCGCATGCCTCAACTCACAGACAAAGTTGGCCTCATCGTTGGCGTGGCCAACAAACGATCCATTGCCTGGGCGATCGCGCAGGCGGCTGCCGCTGAAGGCGCGACACTTGTCCTGACGTATCAGGGTGAACGCCTCGAGGAGAATGTCCGGGAACTGGCGGACACGCTGCCTCGAGTCACGGTGCTGCCGTGTGATGTCACTGACGATGCGCAGATGGATGCGGTGTTTGCCGCCATCGAAGCGCAACACGGCGGGCTGGATTTCATGGTGCACGGTGCGGCGTACGCAAACAGGGAAGACCTGGCCGCGCCGTTCGTGCAGACCTCGCGCGACGGCTTCCGTCTGGCGCTTGAAGTCAGCGCGTACTCACTGGTGGCGCTGTCGCGTCGTGCCGCTCCTCTGATGGAGGCGCGCGGTGGCGGCTCCATCGTGACGCTCAGCTATCTGGGCGCCGAGCGTGTGTTCACGAACTACAACGTCATGGGTGTCGCGAAGGCCGCGCTTGAATCCTCGGTGCGGTACCTCGCGAGTGATCTTGGTCCGCAGGGGATTCGCGTCAACGCGATCTCGGCCGGCCCCATCAAGACACTGGCGGCGTCCGGCATCAGCGGCTTCTCAGGCATCCTGCAGACGTATCGCGACAGGGCGCCCCTGCGTCGCACGGTCGAAACGAACGAAGTCGCCGACGCAGCGGTGTTCCTGCTTGGGCCCGCGGGTCGCGGCGTGACGGCCGAAGTGCTCATGGTCGACGCGGGCTTCCACGCGATGGGGGTCTAGGTGTCGACGGACGCCGGCGAGCGTCGCGCACCGCGACGACAATTCCTCGCCGGCGCGGATGTGATCCTTCCCGATCGCATCCTCTCCAACCATACGGTTGTCATCGAAGACACCCGCATCGTCGACATCGTCGCCGGCCCTCGGGGGGTTGATGCCGGTGAGGTCCGACATGACTGCGCCGGCGCGATCGTCTGCCCGGGCTTCATCGACGTGCACGTGCATGGGGTGCTCGGCGATGACGTGATGGACGGAGAGGCCGCACTGCGCCGCGTGGCCAGGTCACTGCCCAGGTTTGGCGTCACCGCGTTTTGCCCGACCTCCATTGCGTGCGCGCCAGAGGACCTTCGCCGGTTTCTGACGTCAGTTGGTACGGTGCGCGTCACACCTGAGCCTGGTACGGCGCGTGTGCTGCCGGCACACCTCGAGAGTGCCTTCATCAACCCCGACTTTCGCGGCGCCCAGCCGATCGAACACCTGCGGTCAGGAGCAAGCGCCGGGTTCGACGCGCAGAAACTCGCCTCCGAGCTCAGTTCGACGCCGGACGTTGGAATCTTCACCATGGCGCCTGAGATTCCCGGTGGCCGTGACCTGCTGCAGGCACTGGTCGCCGCAGGTATCCGCGTATCACTGGGCCATTCCGGCGCGACGTGGGAACAGGGGCACGACGCCATCTCGCTGGGCGCGCGCCACGCCACCCACCTGTTCAACCGCATGCCGCCGCTCAGCCATCGTCAGCCCGGCTTGGTGGCCGCGATTCTCGAACGGGAAGAGGTGGCCGCCGAGATCATCGGGGACGGATTTCACGTGCATCCGGCGCTGGTGCGCATCGCCTTGGCGGCCAAGGGCCGCGACAAGGTCATGGCCATCACCGACGGCACTGCGGGATCGGGGCTGCCGAAGGGCGCGTGCGCGAAGCTCGGTCGCCGGCAGATCACGGTCGGCGACACCGCGCTCCTCGACGACGGCACGCTGGCCGGCAGCGTCGCGACAATGGACCGGGTGTTTGTGATGCTGGTCACCAGGGCCGGACAGTCCTTGGTGGACGCAGCGACCGTGTGCGCCACGACACCGGCCCGAGAGCTGGGATTGCTGACCCAGGGGGTCATTGCTCCCGGGATGCAGGCAGATCTGGTGGTGCTCGACGCACATCTGCAGGTCAGCCGGACGTTTGTTGCCGGCGCCGAGGTCCGATTCTCCCGGCAGGAACCAGATTCGGTCACTTTGTCGTAAAAGTACCCATGATGACGCGACTTGCCCTGCCCCTGACTGCCGCCGTCCTGCTCTCGGCCTGTTCCATCGATGTGGACAGCCAGGGGTACATCGAGCGCGAGGAGAAACGGTTCACCGTCTCGGGTCTGCCCACCATCAACCTCACGACGTTTGATGGATCCATTGAAGTCCGGGGCTGGGATCGCAACGAGGTCGTCGTTGAAATCGAGAAACGCGGCCAGGATAAGGACGTGGTCTCGCGATTCACCGTCACCGCCGAGCAGAAAGAGAATCAGATCTCCGTTGATGTCCGGCACTCCGGCGGCTCGACCTACATCGGGATTGGGACGTTTACGTCCCCCAGCGCGCGTCTGGTCGTCAGCGCGCCCAGGCACAGCAATCTGATGGCGCGGTCCGGCGATGGCAGCGTTCTGCTCGACCGGCTGGACGGCAAACTCGAAGTGAAGACGTCCGACGGCTCGATTCGTGCGGTCGAAACCAGCGGGACGCAGTTGTTCGAGACCGGCGACGGGTCCATCACCCTCGAAGACGTGGCCGGCGCGATTGAGGGACGGACCGACGATGGCACCGTGCGCGTGTCGGGAATGCCTTCCGCGCTGCGAGTGCGGACGGGTGATGGATCGATCGTGCTCCGCATCCGTCGTGGCACCGTGATGACCGACGACTGGACGGTCACCACCAATGACGGGTCGATCGTCGCGGAACTGCCCGAAGACTTCAGTGCGATGATTGATGCCGAGCCTGGTTCGGACAGCCGCGCTCGCACGGACCTTGAACTGATTGACCAGGTGGGCGGCACCCGCGACAATCGCACGCTGCAAGGCCGCCTCGGCGCAGGCGGCAAGCGCCTGCAGTTGCGGTCGGGCGACGGGTCCATCCGCCTGACCAACTACTGATTCGCCTCATGGGTTATTCCGTCACCAAACGTATCGAGTTCTGCTACGGACACCGCCTGCTGAATTACGACGGCGTCTGCCGTCACCTCCACGGTCACAATGCGATGGTCGAGCTGGACATCGCGGCCGAGACACTCGACGCGCTGAACATGGTGGTGGATTTTTCCGAGGTGAAGCGGCTGGTCAAGTCGTGGATCGATCAGGAACTTGACCACAAGATGATCCTGCGAAACGACGACCCGCTGGTGCCGGTGCTGCAGGCCCAGGGCGAGCCGGTGGTGCTCATCGACAGCAATCCGACGGCTGAGCGCCTGGCACGCCTGATCTACGAACAGGCACGCGCCATGGGGTTCAATGTCACAGAAGTGCGCTTCTGGGAAACGCCGTCGTCCTGCGCGACCTACACCCGCCTCCGCTAGCGCTACGGCGCGGCAAGGCTCTACAGCAATCTCCAGATGGTCGCGACCAGGAAGGTCACGATGAACGCCAGCGCCAGCGGCACGAAGGTCCCGATCGCCGTCCAGCGCAGGCTGAGTGTCTCGCGGTACATCGTGAGGATGGTCGTGGCGCACGGGTTGTGCAGCAGTGAGAACAGCATGAGGTTGACTGCGGTGAGCAGCGTCCAGCCCTGCTGATCAACGAGGATCGCGCGCATCGCATCCAGCGATTCGACCTCTGTCATCATCCCTGCGTTCATGTAGACCATCATCAGCGTCGGCACGACAATTTCGTTTGCCGGGATCGCGATGATGTACGTCAGCAGGACTGCGCCGTCCAGGCCAATCGCGTGGCCGAGTGGGTTGAGCGCGTCGGAGACATGCCGCGCAAGGCTGGCATCCCCGGCGTGGATGTTGGCAAGCAGCCAGATGACGGCGCCGGCGGGGGCCGCGGTCAACATGGCGCGCCACAACACGAAGATCGTGCGATCGATCAGCGACGTGTACAGGATGCGCAGGAACCCTGGTCTGCGGTACGGAGGCAACTCGAGAGTGAAAGCCGACGCCTCGCCTTTGAGCACGGTCTTCGAGAGGCCCCACGACACGAGCAGGGTGAACGCGACGCCAAGGATCACGACACCCATCACGGTCGCGGCCGCGGCAAGCGACGCCAGCGCCGGCGAGACCATGCTGCCGACAAAGATGGTCGCGATCATGATCAGCGTGGGATAGCGGCCGTTGCAGGGGACAAAGTTGTTGGTGAGGATCGCGACAAGCCGCTCGCGCGGAGAATCGATCACGCGCGTCGCAATGATGCCGGCGGCGTTACACCCAAAGCCCATCGCCATCGTCAGGGCCTGTTTGCCATGGGCCCCGGCTTTGCGGAAGAGAAAGTCGAGATTGAAGGCGACGCGCGGCAGATACCCGAGGTCCTCCAGCATCGTGAAGAGCGGGAAGAAGATTGCCATCGGCGGCAACATCACGCTGATGACCCATGCGAGGCCGAGGTAGACGCCGTCCCACACGAACCCGGTGACGAACCAGGGCGCGCCGATCGATTCGAACAACGCCTTGCCTTGATCGCCGACCCAGAACAAGGCGCTGGCGAGCATGGCCGACGGCACGTTGGCTCCGGCCACGGTAAGCCAGAACACGGTGGCCAGCATGAGCGCCATGATCGGCAGGCCGAAGATCGGGGAGGTGACGATGCGGTCGATCCTCTGGTCGAAGTCATAGCGCCGGGCATCGGCGTCGTGGGCCGCCCGGCGGGCAATCCGTTCGGCTTCGCCGTACAGCGATTTGACCGTTTCGTCGCGGAACTGCGTCTGCAGCGTCGAGCGTAGTTCTGCCGCGCGCTGAAGCACGGCCGCGGGTGAGGCCGGATCTGCCACTACTGCGCGCCCTCCACCGCGATCTTGCTGCTGAAGCGGCGGGCTTCCTGCTGCTGTGAGGTGACCATCTCAGCCAGTCGTCCCGATGTCAGGGCCGCCTCGACCTCGGCGTCGCCGTCGAGGAGGCGAATCGCAATCCAGCGGGCGTTCGGGACACCTGGTGCTGCCGACTCGATCAGCGGCACAAGCTCCGAGATGGCGCGCTGGAACTCCGGCGTGCCGGTCACGCGCAAGGGCTGGGTCTCGATGGTGCCCGAGGAGACACCGGCCACGGCATCGAGCAACGCGTGTATGCCTTCCCCGGTGCGGGCCGTGATGGCCACGGCGGGAACACCAAGGTCGCGCGACAGGGATCGCACATCGACATCGATGCCCTTGCGCCTGGCCTCGTCCATCAGGTTCACAGCGACCACCACGCGGTCGGTGATCTCGAGCACTTGCAGCACGAGGTTCAGGTTCCGTTCGATGGCAGTGGCGTCGATGACCACAATCGTGGCATCCGGGCGTCCGAACAGCAGGAAGTCGCGCGCGATCTGTTCGTCGTGTGACGCCGAGAGCAGCGAGTACGTGCCCGGCAGGTCCACCAGCTTGTATCGCACGGTGCCAAACTCGAATCCGCCTTCCGCGCGGCTGACGGTCTTGCCCGGCCAGTTGCCGGTGTGCTGCTTGAGTCCCGTGAGCGCATTGAACAGCGTGGACTTGCCGGTGTTCGGATTGCCGGCGAGCGCGACGACGCGGTCGACACGGTCGAGCGTCACCCCCATACGCGCCAGCTCGGTGTGCACGGCACAGCTGTCGCAGTTGTGCTCGCTCATGACAGGGGCCTCACAACGATGTGGCGTGATTGATCGCGGCGGAGCGCCACCAGCGTTCCGCGCACTTCATATGCGCGTGGATCGCCGGCGAAAGTCGAGAGCGCCGCGCGAATTTTTGCGCCCGCAGTGAAGCCCAGGTCCATCAGGCGACGCCGGCTGTACCCCTGACAGGCCTCATCAAGCGTGACAACCTCGGCGAGTTGGCCCTGCGGCAATTCCGAGAGCCGGACCGCCCCGGCGAGGTCGGCCGAAGGCGCAGCCGCCGTGACGAAGACGTTGGCGGCCACTGCCGGTGCGAGGCGGAATTCGTTCTCGCCGTCAGTCAGCAGCAGGCGGTCCGGCGTGGACTCGATGAGCCGAACGACCTGTCCCACACGCACACCTTCGGCAACCAGTTGCGCGTAGGAAATGGGTGGTTCGTCTTCCAGATGCACGATGCGCGCGAGGCTGTCGACCGGCCATCCCGTCAGTGGCGTGCCCGAGGCCGGCGGCACGAAGCCTTCGCGCGTGGGAATCGGATCGCCGTGAGGGTCCACGGCCGGGTGGCCGAGTGAAGCCGACAGGCGCTCCACGTCCTCCGGGGAAAGACGATGTTCGCCGCGTTCGGCGGCGGCGTGGACGGCGGTCAGCGGCAGTCGTGCCTCGTCGGCAAAGTAGCGTTCGAGCAGCCGATGCGCGCGAATGACCTGAAGCGCGAGGCGTTCGCCGTCGGGAGTCAGATCGAACTCACGATCGCGGGCGATGAGCAATCCCTGCGTCTGCATCCGCCCCACCAGGTCCAGGACGACGCGATCGGGAAGCCGCAACGCGCCGGTGAGCGACGCCAGCGTGCCACGTTTGCCGCGATACTCCAGATCGAACAGATGTTTGAGCGCGTCTTCGAGATGTTGACGTGAGCGGCGGGCGAGGCGAAGTTCCCGCCATCGGACGACCAGCCAGACCAGCGTCGCGAAGACCAGGCCGATGACCAGAAAGTTCAGCAGGGGATTCATCGCCGGCTCCCGTGGACCATCGACGTGATGGCGGCCTCCAGCGCGTCTCCGCGCAGGTCGACCGCGATGAGTGTGCCGCGGCGATCGAACAGGAACGTGCGCGGCAGCGCCGTGATGCCCAGCCGGTCGAGAATGGGGCCGCCGACCCCACGGCCGTCAAACAGTTGGGGCCAGTCAATCTGCCGCCGACTCAGCCACGACCGGAGATCTCGCGCGGGCACCGAGTCGGCATTGATGCCGACAATGGACACGTCATCAGGGTATGACGAATGCAGCGATTTGAGCAGCGGCAGCTCCGCGAGACACGGCGCACACCAGGTCGCCCACACGTCCACCAGCACCACACGGCCCTCCAGGCCGGACGCAGTCACCCGTCGGCCGTCCAGCGCGTGCAGTGTGACGGGACCGATAAAATCCGTCAGCGATGGGCGTGCGGTCGCGGGCGCAGCGCCCGACAGCGCGACGAGCAGGAGCACGGCAGGCAGTCCCATCAGAACTCCATCCGTGCGCCAAGGCTGAACGATCGCGGGAATCGGGGACCGTACACGTACGCGGCATCACGCAGCGGTCCGCGGTCGATGTCCTGCTGGTAGGCATTCGTCAGGTTCCGCCCAACGAGAGTCAGGATGACCGGGCCGATACGGCGCGAGACGGACGTGTCGACGGACGTGAAGGCGCGTGTGCGCTCGAGACGATCAGTGGCGATGTAGCCGGCGTAGTGCGGCGCCAGCATCGGGCCGGTGTAGCGCACACCGCCGAAGAACTCCCAGCCGCTGTGCAGGCTCCACCGCGCGCTGAAGGAGCCGTAGTGATTCGGCGTGCGAAAGAAGTTGCGGCTGCCGAACGTGGGCTCGGGTTCGTCGAACCGCGCGCGTTGCGCGACGATTCCGCCCTGGATGACAAGGTCCTCACCGATGCCCCAGCCGAGGTTGACCTCCACGCCGGACACCCTGGCGCCACCAAGGTTTGTCTTGTACAGGTTCGTGTTGGTGGTGATCGTGTGAAACAGGTCGGTGAGGCGCGTCGTGAATCCGGTGACTTCGACGAGCGCCTGCCCGATGCCGAGTGTCGGCTTCCACTCGCCGCCGGCCATGATGTTGGTGGCGCGTTCCTCACGGAGATTCGGGTCAAGCTCCACGAGCCGGACGTCTCCGCCCACGGCCGTCAGATGCAGGTCTTCATCAAAGACCTGCGGGGCGCGAAAGCCACGCGCAAACGACACTCGGAAATCCAGATTCTCCTGCGGCGTGATCAGCAGGGCGGCGCGCGGTGAGAACACCGGACGATTGAGCGCCGAGTGCCAGTCGCTGCGCAGGCCGGTCAACAACTGCACCCCCGGTCTCATCGTCCAGTCGTGTTGCAGGAAGAGGCCCGTGGTGCGATGCGTGAGGTCGAGCGAGCGGCCGTAGCCGGGCTGTTCGTCCTTCGTGCGATCGCGTGTCGCCTGCACGCCCCACGAGAGGATGTGGCCGCCGCGATAGTGGTTCACCTGCGCGTCGGCGAGCAGCAGGTCGCTTGACGTGTTGCCGTAAGCATTGGGATCGCGCCCGAGGCCGTAGTACGAATCACGCGCAGTGGACGCGACCGCGAGCGTAACGCGGTAGTCGAGTCCGCCGGTCGGCTGGTGATACCACGAGAGCGTGGAGGCGCGGCGCTCGGAATCAATGGCTTCGGCAACCAGTGCCTCGTGTGGTGGACGGTCGAGGGCGTCACCACCGCGACGGTCTTCCTGGATGAACGACAGATCGAGTGACAGCTTCGCACGGCCGTCAACGAAGAAACGGTTGGCGCGCGCGCCGGCAGCGTTCAGACGCCGGCGGCTCACCTCCGTGAACCCGTCGCCATCCACATCGAGCGGATTGACCTGATCGCGTTGCGCGTAAAAGGTGGCACTCGTGCGCCGGTCGGATGCGGCCCAGTCGAATGCGGCATTCAGCGAGCTGCCGCGTTCCGCGCGCACCTCAACGACTCCTCCACTGCGAGGCGCGTCACGCGGAATGATGTTGATGACGCCACCCACAGCACCCGAACCATACAGCGCGGAGCCGCCGCCTTTCACGACCTCGATGCGTTCGATCATGCGCGCCGGGATGTGTTCGATGCCGTAGACCTGCGCGAGTGATGAGACGACGGGATGGCCATCCACGAGGATCTGTGTGTACGGACCTTCGAGGCCGAGCAGGCGGATCTGGGAGAAGTTGCAGTTCTGGCAGTTGTTTTCGACGCGTACGCCTGACGTGAACTCGATGGCATCCGCCAGTGTGCGTGAGGCCGTGGCGTCCATCGCGGTGCGGTCCACGACCTCGGTCCGAACGGGCACGGCATTGGTGAGCCGGCGCGTCCGAGTCGCGGTGACCGTGACGGACTCTTCGAATGCGGCCTTCAGGGTGAAGGAACGCGTCACGGGCCGCCTTGCGTCGGCCGGAACAGTGACGCGCACCGGGCCGAAGCCGGCCAGCGTTGCCGTGAGCTCCACGGCTCCGGTCGGCAGATCCAGGCAATAACGCCCTTCCGCGTCGGTGGTCGTGGTTGCTGGTGCCTGGACCGTTTCGCTCACCCCCGGACGCCGGGCTGCGACCGTGACGCCCGGAATCGCGCCTCCGTCCTGGTCCGTCACGACGCCCTTAATGGCGCAGGACTGGCCGTTTTGCTCCGGAAACGGGCTGAAGAGGGCGAACGCCAGAAGCAGGCTACTCATTTCGAGTAGCCAAGATATCAATTTTGATTGGTCAAAAACAAGGTCGAGGGGTTATCCAACCCTTGCCAGCCGCACCAGAACCTTGCTGGCGGCCTTGGTTCCCAGGGTGGTGTCCGCCGAGTCGGTCCTGACCACCACCGCGTCCGCCGCATCGTCGCGCGAGTTGATGGTGACCGTGCTGCCAGGCATCAGGTGCCGGTCCTCAATGAACCGCAGGAAGTCGGGCCCTTGGTCCACGACTCTGACCACCGTGAGCGGGGTGTTCAGCGGCGCGGACAGCAGATCCACGTAATCGGGTTGGACGATGGTGCCTTCGGCTGTGGGGATGGGATCGCCGTGTGGATCGACGGCAGGGCGGCCGAGCATGTCGTCGATGAGATCGATCAAGCGTTCGGACACCGCATGTTCGAGGCGTTCGGCCTCGTCATGCACCTCCGCCCAGCTCATGCCGAGCACTTTCACGAGGAAGAGCTCGATCAGGCGGTGACGCCGCAGCACCAGGGACGCGAGTTTTTCGCCGGCGTCGGTGAGGCGCACGCCCATGTACGGCTCGTAGTGCACGAGGCCCGACTCGGCCAGCGCTTTGACCATCGTGGTGGCCGTGCCTGGAACGACTCCGAGTGCCGATGCGAGCTGTCCCATCGGTACGAGCGCGCGTTCACCTTCAGGCGCCGTCGCATGCGCGCGGTTGGCCGCCTCGGTGAGGTGGATCGTCTTGAGGTAGTTCTCGACCGTCTGCGACGGGAGCATGACCGTCAGCGCGCCGCGAGTTTGCCGACGGCAGGAATCAGGAAACCCAGCAGATCCGATTCGTTGAGCTTCGAGATCGCCGCGGACTCGGCGATGGGTTGTTCTTCCACGTGCACGTTGTGGCGGCTGATGGCGTGACTGACGCGCCCGAGCACACGCGGCGGACGCACGCTGGTGTCGAGCACGAACTCGATGAAGTCCTCGGCGCTCTTCTCGGAGGCGATGCGCGCGGACCCGGCCGGAGTCTGCGCTTGGAATGGGAGGCCTTCCGCGCGAAGCACGCTCACGGTTTGACGGACGAGAGGGCCTGCGACTTCGACGACAAATTTGGCGTAGGCGGAGTGGGCGGCATCCGAGCTCTCGCGACGGGTGACGGCTTCGGCGCGGGCACGTTCGATTTCGCGAAGCAGCTGGCGGCGGAGTTCGGCGAGTTCCATAACTCCGCGATCGTACTACGTGCCGGTCAGCGGAGTACCCGGATGGCGCGGCTGGCCGCCATCCGTTCGATCGTCGCAGGGTCGTAGCCGAGGTCCTGGGTCAGGACGGCTGCGGTGTGCTCGCCCAGGCGCGGCGGGGCGGTCCGGACGCTGCCCGGTGTCTCCGAGAGTTTCACCGGGACGCCAAGGACGCGCAGCGGGCCAATGGTCGGGTGCGCGACGGTTTCGACCATGGCGCGCGCGAGGGACTGCGGATCGGTCAGCGCGTCGCCGACCGAGCGGACGGCGCCGCAGGGCACGCCGGCGCCGCGCAAGGCGTCGACCCACTGTGCGGCCGTACGTGTCAGCAGTTTCGGGACCAGTACGGCCTGCAGCGCATCATGGTGTTCGACGCGCCCGGCGTTTGTCAGAAAGCGCGGGTCCTTTGCGGTGTCCGGCAGTTCGGCGACGTTGCAGAAGCGCTGGAACTGGTCGTCGTTGCCGACGGCCAGCACGAGCACGCCCTCGGCCGTGTCGAAGGTGTTGTACGGAACGATCGTCGCATGCCGGTTGCCCAGGCGTTCGGGGGACTGGTCCGTCGCGAAGTAGCGTCCGGCCTGGTAGGTGAGCAATGACGTGACCGCGTCGTGCAGCGCGATGTCCACGTGTTGGCCCTTGCCGGACGTGCCGCGTGCGACGAGCGCAAGCAGCAGGCCCTGGAACGCGAACATGCCGGCCATGATGTCTGCGACCGCCACGCCGAGGCGTACCGGTGGACCGTCGGGAGTGCCGGTGATGCTCATCAGGCCGCCTTCGGCCTGGATCATCGCGTCGTAGCCGGCTTCATCGCGCCGAGGGCCTGTCTGGCCAAAGCCGGAGATCGACACGTAGATCAGGCCGGGGTGTTTCTGCGAGAGGTCGGCGTAGCCAAGCCCGCGCGCGTCCAGTGTCCCCGGGCGGAAGTTTTCAACGATGATGTCGGCGCGGGCGATGAGGGCATCCAGCACCGCGCGACCGTCGGGGGTTGTGTAGTCGAGCGCGACACTTTCCTTGTTGCGGTTGATGCTGAGGTAGTACGCGCTTTCGCCCTGCAGGAAGGGCGGCCCCCAGGCGCGGGTGTCGTCGCCGCGTGTCGGGTGCTCGATCTTGATGACGCGCGCGCCCATGTCGGCCGCGAGCATCGTGCAGTACGGGCCGGAGAGGACGCGGGTCATGTCGAGGACCGTGAGCCCCGCCAGCGGCCCGCGCGCAGAAAAGACGTGGGGGGGGGTTTTTAAAGGAAAAAACACCCCCACGAGTTTTTTTTTTTTTGCAAAAAAGGAATGAGGGGCGCCCACAAATGGTGGTGGG
>BTVE01000002.1:92500-120091 GCA_045862915.1 Acidimicrobiia bacterium | reverse complement strand
AGTGCTCGCGCAGATCACGCCGGAGGCGGTGGTCACCTACACCCTCACCCGTGACTCGGCCGACGAACTGGTCACGATTCAACTGCAGCGAGCCCCGGGGCCCGAGTCCGGCTTGTATTACCTGCTGGCGGCCGTGGGGATCTTCGCTCTGCTGGTCGGCACCTCCGTGCGGTTGCGCCGACCGGCCGATCCGGCGACGCTGCACTTCTTCTGGTTGACTGCGGCGTTTTTCGGAGTCTTCGCGCTCACCTACACCGGCGAGTTCACCCGTACGGACTACTTCTTCTACTGGGCCGATGTCGTGGCGTTCGTCATGTTGCCGCCCCTGTTCGTGCACTTTGCGCTCGTGTTTCCAGAGCGGCCCAATCCCTGGGTGGCAACCTCCACCGGTCGCGCGGTCATGCCGCTTTTGTATGCACCCGCGCTGTTGTTCGTGTTGTCGCGACTGTCGGCGATGCGCTGGTTGTCGAACGAGGAAATGGCACGGCGGCTCGTGCAGATCGAGAGCCTCGAATTTGTCTATCTCGCCGCGTGCCTGCTCGGAGGGCTGGCGTTGATGATGCGCGCGCTTGGACGGCTGCGCTCGGTGACGGCGAGACGGCAGCTGCGGTGGATTGTGTGGGGTTCAGGACTGGGCGCGGTACCGTTTGTCGCCGCCTACGTCATCCCGTTCCTCATGGGCGTCACGGTGCCGTACGCGGAGTACACCGCCGTGCTGCTGGGGTGCATCCCGCTGGCGTTTGCCTCGGCCATCGTGCGGTACCGCCTGATGGACATCGAAGTGATCATCAAGCGCGCGCTCGTGATCTCGGCCGTGGGCCTCGGTCTTGTGGTCATCTACCAGGGCACACTCGGCATCGTCGGACTGCTGTCCGGGCACCAGGAGACCAACGAATTCTGGGCGTTGTTCGCGACGCTGGTCGTGGTGCTCGTCGCGCCATCGTTGCGCAACGCGATTCAGGGCGGCCTTGACCGCCTCTACTATCGCGACCGCTATGACTACCGACGGGCGCTCGTGACGTTTGCGCGAGAGCTTAACAGCGACCTCGACCTTGAGCGCCTCAGCACCCGGCTGGTGGATCGCGTCCGCGAGACGCTGGCTGTTGACCGCATCGCGCTGATGTTGCCGGCGTCGGACAACCCGGGATCGGACTTCACCCCGGTGGCCAGCGGCGGCGTCGAGGACCCGCGTGCGCTGCGGATCTCCGGCGACTCTGCGCTCGCGGCGCGCCTGATGGCCGGTCAGGTCGTCAGTTTTGATGACCCCGTGCCGCTCAGGCGCCTCGCCGGTGACGAGACCGCCGCGTGGCGCGACGCCGGTTGGCAGGCGTTCATCCCCTGTGTCAGCAAGGAAGTCACGATCGGCGCGCTGGCCGTCGGCCGCCGTGGCCGGTACGAGCCCCTGAGCAGCGAAGACATGACCCTGCTGGGCGCGGTGGCCGGTCAGGCCGCGACTGCGCTGGAGAACGCGCGGTTGTACGGGCAGCTTCGGGTCAAGGCCGACGAAATCGAGCGACTGCGTCAGTTCAGCGACAGCGTGGTCGAGTCCTTGACCGACGGCCTGCTCGTCCTCGATCTGGACGACCGTGTGCTGCGATGGAATCGCAAGCTCGAGGTGTTGTTCCACTGCGATCGCAATCGCGCGATCGGACGTCGCCTGTCTGCGTTGTTCCCTGAAGGATTTGTGGCCGCAATCGTGGACGCCCGCCGCGCTCATCCGGAAGGAGCCACGCTGCATCGCGTGCCGCTGAGCGCCGGACCCACCGAGCTCCCGCAGCCCCTGCTTGTTAATGCCGGGATCGCGCCATTCCAGACCGCCGACGGGGTGAAGGCCGGCTGGATCGTTGTGCTCGAGGACGTCACCGAACGCGCCAATCTCGAAGAGCAGCTGCGCCTGTCGGAGAAGATGGCTGCCGTCGGCCTGCTGGCTGCCGGTGTCGCCCACGAAGTGAACACGCCGCTCACCGGCATCTCGAGCTTCACGCAGATGTTGCTCGACCAGGCCGACCCCGGCGATCCGCGCACACAACTGCTCGAGAAGATCGAACGGCAGACGTTCCGCGCAGCCAAGATCGTCAACAGCCTGTTGAACCTCGCACGGCCCTCCGGCGGCGATGCGGCACCGGTGGACATCAACGTCGTGGTCAGCGACGTGTTGTCGCTGCTGGAACACCAGTTCAAGGGCAGCCGGATTCAGGTGCGACGCGAGTTGTCGGCAACTCATGACGTCCAGGGCTTCGAATACAAGCTCCAACAGGTGTTCCTCAATCTCTTCCTCAATGCGCGTGACGCCATGCCGAAGGGCGGCTGGCTGTCGGTCACGACGCGGTCCACCGATGAGGGCGTCACCGTCGAGGTTGGCGACACAGGCACGGGCATTCCCAGCGAACACATGGCACGAATCTACGATCCCTTCTTCACGACCAAGGCCGACGGCGCCGGCACCGGCCTCGGTCTTTCGGTCACCTACGGCATCGTGCAGGAACATGGCGGCGCACTGGCGTGTGACAGCGCCGTGGGGCAAGGCACACGATTCACGCTGACGCTGCCGATCGCAGCGTCCGGCGAATCCGTCGTGAGGGCCAACTGATGTCGGCAACGCCCGCGCATGTCCTGGTCATTGATGACGAGGAGATCATCAGGGAAGCGCTCGACGCTTTATTGACGCGTGACGGCTGCGTCGTCCGGACCGCGGCCAACGCGGCCGACGGCCTGGCCAGGCTGGCCGATGAAGAAGTTGATGTCGTGCTGCTCGACCTGATGTTGCCCGATCGCAACGGACTGGATGTGCTCGACGACATCCGCCGCATGGACGACAAGCTGCCGGTCGTCATGATCACGGCGTTCGGCACCATCGACACGGCCGTGCGCGCCACCAAGCAGGGCGCCTTCCACTACTTCACCAAGCCGTTCAAGAACGACGATGTGCTTGTTGTGGTGCGCAACGCGATCGAGCGGCGCCGCCTTGAACGCGAAAACCTCGAACTGCGGAATCGGCTGAAGTCAGGCAGTCACCGCTTCGACCAGATCATCGGCGGCAGCGCGCGCATGCGCGCGATCTTCGATCTGGTCGCGCGAGCAGCCCCGAGCCGGACGACCGTGCTTGTGCAAGGGGAAAGCGGAACGGGCAAGGAACTCGTCGCACAGGCCTGCCATCGGCGATCTGCGCGGTCAGACAAGGCTTTTGTGACCGTCAACTCCGGCAACCTGCCTCCCGATCTGCTTGAGTCCAACCTCTTCGGACACGTCAAAGGCGCCTTCACGGGGGCGGTGGCGCCGAAGAAGGGCCTCTTCGAACTCGCGGACCGCGGCACGATTTTCTTCGACGAAATCGGCAACGTTCCGCTGGACACACAGGCCAAGCTGCTTCGTGTCATTCAGGAGCGCGAGTTCATGCGGCTTGGCGGCGTGGACACGATCAAAGTCGACGTCCGCATCATTGCGGCCACCAATGTGGACCTGCGCCGCGCCGTCGCCGATGGACGGTTTCGCGAAGACCTCTTCTACCGGCTGAATGTCATCCCCATCCAGTTGCCGCCGCTGCGGGAACGCAAGGAAGACATCCCGCTGCTCATCCAGCACTTTCTCGAAAAACACGGGGAGGAGATTCGCAAGTCCGGCTGGTTCGTCACGCCAGAAGCGCTCGATATCCTCATGGCGTACGACTGGCCGGGCAACGTCCGTGAACTGGAGAACGTCATCGAACGGGCCGTCGTGCTGGCGCCCAGCCGCGAGATCGGGGTGGAGCTCATTCCTGACCAGGTGCGCTTCAACCGCGAGTTCCATGACCAGGAGTTCGTGGTGCCACCCGAGGGCATCCCGCTCAAGGAAGTTCTGTCAAACGCCGAATGTCGGTGGATCGAGTCCGCACTGGAAGCCGCCGGCGGGGTGCAGAAGAAGGCGGCAGAGCTGCTCTTCATCAAGCCCACCACGCTCAACGAGATGATCAAGCGGTACGACATTCGTCCCAAACGCCGCAAGGGCGAGGTGGACGAGGAACCCGCCGAGTAGCCCGGCTACCGGCGCGGACGGCGATCGGGACGGCCACCCTGCTGACGGCGATCGCGGCCCTGCGGTCGCTGCGGCCTGCGCTCGCGGTCCCGCTCCCGTTCCCGCTCGCGGTCCTTGGCCGGCTCCGCTTCCTGCGGATCCCTGGCCAGCGACGGCATGCGCAGCCTCGCCATCATGCGTTCGTATTTGTGCATGATGACATCCCAGCGGTAGTTGCTGTTGACGTAGGCGCGGCCGTTCCGGCCCATGCCTTCACGAAGGGCGGCATCACGTGTGAGCAGTTTGAGGGCCTCGACGAACTCGAACCGATCCTCGTAGTACAGCCCGGCGTTGCTGCGGCGGCAGTGATCGACCAGCACCTCGGATCGGCCGTTGGCCAGCACCGGTGTGCCCACCGCAAACGCCTCGAGGGCCAGCAGCGACAACGATTCATGTGGTGACGGCACGACGACCACCGTCGCGGCATCAAGCGCGTGCACGCGCTCTTCGTCGGGGAGGGTGCCCGCGAACCGCACATGGGGATCATCCGGCAGCGGCATGAGCTTGACGCCCATGAGCACGAGATCCGCATCGCCGCCTTCGTGCCGATACGCCTGGTAGTACTCAAGCAGTTCTTCGCAGCCCTTTCCGGGATCGATACGGCCGCCGTACAACACAAACGGGCTGTGCAGCCGATGTCGACGGCGGAACGCGTTGGCAGACCCGTCAAGGTGCGCCGCCAGGGGTTCACGTCCGTTCGACAACGTCGGCGCCATCGTCGGCAGGTCATCCGCGCCGGAGTAGCGGGCTTCCGGAATGTCCACGCCGCAGCCGACGACATCTTCCACGATCGTGCGAAGCGCAAATCGCTCCGTGACGAACCGCCGCTCGGCGTCCGTGTTCCAGACGATACCGGCGGCGCTCGAGAAGACGTCTTCGTAGATGCCGAGGCGGATGGCCGGCTCGTCATGCGCGGTCGGGACGAGCAGGCTCTTGGATGGCGCCACCTTCAGGCCGAGCACGGTCGGCGCGTACAGGTAGGTGAAGAAGATCAGGATGTCGTACTGCTGATGATGACGCTCGAGGTACTCCTGCAGCCCCGGTGACCAGGGACCCTGGGCCGTGAGCCAGTCGAGTTCATCCTGGCGGGTGTGGCGGTTGTGGAAGATCCAGTCGGATTGTCCGTTGAACGCCGCGAGATCCCGCGTCCGGCTGGTGGCGAAGCGGCGCACCGTGACGCCGCGAATGCGGTCCGTGCCCTCTGGGTATTCATTGGCCCACGTGGTGTAGTCGCGCGCGCACGTCGTGAGCACGTCCACGGCGTGCCGTTCCGCGAGCCGTTCCGCGACGAGGCGGCAGTGGTATTCGGAGCCGCCGAGGATCTCCGCGCCATAACGCTGGACGATAAAAGCAATCTTCACGACATCTCCGTCACCGCCGCGAGGACGTCCCGCAGGCGTGATTCCAGTCTGGGGCGGGCGAACGCCGCCAGTCGTCGCCGCTGTCCGGCCAGAATGGCGTCGCGCAGCGGCTGGTC
This sequence comes from Acidimicrobiia bacterium, assembly GCA_045862915.1. Lineage (GTDB taxonomy): Bacteria > Acidobacteriota > Vicinamibacteria > Vicinamibacterales > SCN-69-37 > SYFT01. The sequence goes on along the minus strand of BTVE01000002.1, from coordinate 114,564 downwards.
ATAGATGAGGGCGCCGAGCCATTCGGCCGCCTGTTCGAGATCCTTGGGATTGAAACACACGCCGGCGCCCCCGAGTGTCTCGGGCACGGCCGCCGCGCCATACGCCAGCACCGGCACATCCATGCCCATCGCCTCGACCAGCGGCACACAGAATCCTTCGTGTTCGCTCAGCGACAGGTAGGCATGCGCATGCCGATAGTACGTGGCCAGTTCTGCGTCAGGGACGGGACCGGTGAACCAGAAACGGTCCGGCAGCATGCGGTATTCGTTGATCAACGCGCGAATCGTCGCGGTGTAGCGCGGCACCGCCTGATAGTTGCCGACGAAGATGAAGCGGTAGTAGATATCGACGTACCGCTTGTAGTGTTCCGCCAGCCGGATGTGATCCTCGATGCACTTGTTGGGCGCGATGCGGCCGACGAAGAGGATGTTGGTGAGCCCATCCTGCAGCAGGTGCGCCAGCGGACGGACCGGCCCTGCCTGCCGCAGCCGCTCGGTATTGACGACAATCGGCAGGACGTCGGTGCGCGCGAAGCCGAGATCGTCGAGTTCCTCGCGGTTGTACTCCGACACACCAAGCGCGAGGTCCGTGCGGTCCGCCAGCGACGACAGCTGGCGTCGCCCTTCGGAGGCCATGTGTGTGATGCCGGCATCGTACCTGGCGAAGAAGTGCGCCGGCGTGACGTTGTGGTAGTGCAGCACTCGGGCGCCAGGCAGCGTGCCGAACGCCGGCGTCATCGGCGACGGCACGGCATAGTGGTAGATCGTCACGTCGGCACTGCGGGATGCCGCATCACCCCAGGGGCGGATTTCGTCGCGGAGGGCATCATCAATCGTCAGCGCGAAGATGTCGGAGGTATGGCCCCACTGGCGCAGGATGTCGCGCATCAGGCGGGCGTTGTCGCCAACTGCATCGCCGTGGTGGGCGGCCGGCACCCACTGGTGGATGATCACGCGCGGTGCCCCAGATCGGCGACCGGACCGGCGTCCTCTTCCAGGGGGAGCGCCTGGAAGGCTGCGGGCCGGTATTGCCGGATTTCTTCGAGCTGCTCCGCGAGCGCGAACTGACGCCAGAAGTCGTATGAGACCTCCGGCATCGCGCGCGGCGGCGCAGCAAGCGCCGCTTCGACGTACTTGAGCAGTGTGCCGTCGAAATCCCGCGCCAGCAGCCGGCCGAGCGCCGCGTCCTGTGCCGCAATGATCCGATCTTCCATGCCGGCGTCCGACAGAATCGCCTGCATCAGCGCCGCCACATGAGCCGGCGACTTGTCGTCGTACAACACGCCGCCGCCATCCATCGTGGCCGGCACCGCGGTCGCCGCATAGGCCAGCACCGGCACCTGCTTGTGAAATGCCTCAATCAACGGCACGCAGAACCCCTCGTGTTCGCTGGCACACAGGAACAGGTCCGCCACGTCGTACAGCGCCGTCAGTTCTTCGTTGGTCACCTGTCCCAGGATATGCACGTCGGGAACGTGCAGGCGGGCGACCAGTGTCTGCAGTTGCGTGAGGTACCGCTCGAATCCGCCGTACGACCCCGCGATGATCAGACGTGCCTTCGGATTGAACAGCGTGCGGTACGCGTGGAACGCCCGGATGACGTCATCGGGCCGTTTGTTCGGAATGACCCGTCCGACGAACAGGATGTTCGTGTACTCGTCATCAAAGGCATCGAGCACGCGGGAGTCCGGAATGCCGTCGAGGTGCGTGAATCCCGGAACGACGTGAAGGACTCCGGTGTTGGGGAAGCCCAACGCGTCGAGTTCCTCCCGGTTGAACTCCGAGTCGCCGAGGGCGATTTCGCAGCGGTGCCGGTACGCGGTCAGTTCGCGACGTCCGTGATAACACTGGCGGACGAGTTGCTCGTGCACCCCGAGGAAATATTCGGGCGGCGTGATGTTGTGGTAGATGAGCGCCATGCGCGCCGGCAGCGCATAGGCCGTGCGCGAGGCGCGCGATCCGATCGAAAAATGATGAATCAGCAGGTCGTCTGACGAGACCTGGCCCACCATGTCCCGGTAGTCGATCGTCTCGTCTTCGAGCCTCGGGTCGGCGGTTTCGACGATGATGTCCGACTCGTAGCCGGCAGCGCGAAGCGCCCGTCGAATGCCGAGCACCTCGTTGCCGATGGCATCGCCATAGCCGAGTGTCGCGAGGACCTGATGCACCCTGGGCTTCATGACGATTTGAGGACCGGTCCCCGCGGCGCCTGTTCGAGCACCCGCCGCGCGGCCGGTACTGTGCGAGCGCGTCGGGCCCACCAACCGGGAAGGGCTTCGCCGCGTGGTGAGGTGGGCTGTTCCCGGGCGAGGCGGTCGAATGTCTCGAGGTACTTCCGCTCGATTACCGGCCAGGCGTAGTGGCGGCGGAAGAACTCGCGCCCCTGCCGCCCGAGCGCCGCGCCGATGGGGCCGCTGGCTTCCAGCGCAAACATCGCCTCTGCGAATTCCTCGTACCGCTCGTAATACAAGCCGCCGTTGCTGCGGACGACCTGTCCGCGCAGCACATCGCAGTGGCCGTTGACCAGCACCGGCCGTCCAAGCGCCCACGCCTCCAGCGCCACCATCGAGAGGCTTTCGTACGGCGACGGCATGATCAGCAGGTCGGCTGCGGCCAGTCCGTCGAACTTGTCTTCGTCGGTAACGAAGCCGATCGATTTGATGCGTGGATGATTGGGCACCGGCAGTACGGCCTTGCCCATCAGCACGAGATCAAGCCCACGCGGATATTCGCGCGTGTATCGTTCGAAGTAGTCGAACAGCTCCTTGCAGCCCTTGTTCTCGTCAATCCGTCCGATGTAGACCGCGAACGGGCGTTTGATGCCGAACTTCTTCTTGAACCGCCACGGTTGCGTGCGCGCGGGGATCTCCGAGCCCACACCCACCACCACGCCGGGCACCTGCTGATTGCCGCTGACCGCCTGCAGCATCGCGCGTTCCTCAAACGTGTTGTACATGACCGCGCGAACCTGCCGGCAGAGTCGGCCGATCAGATCCAGACCTACGGCCGGATCACGCTCGGCGGTCGGCACCAGGATGGCCTTGTCGGGCACCGCCATCGCGCCGTGGACGGCGTGATAGTACCTGGCGCTGAAGAACAGAAACCAGTCGAAGTCGTCACGCACACGACGCACGTGCGAGACCAGCGCGGGGCTGTTGGGGCCTTCGCTGGCCAGCCACGCCAGTTCGTCCTGCAGGGAATGCGTTTTCTCGAAGACGAACTGCGACCGCCGCCCGAAGTCTTCGGTATTACGAGGCCGGCGAACAGGAAAGCGACGCACGGTCACCGGGCCGACCGTCTCGACCCCGGCGGGCCACTCGTTGGCCCAGGTGATGTAGTCCTTGGCGCAGGTCGTCAGCACTTCAACGGTCGCGTGCCGGCTCAGCCGTTCCGCGATGTATCGCGCGTGCAGTTCAGCGCCGCCGTTGATCTCGGCGCCGTACCGCTGCACAACAATGGCGATCTTCACTGGCCGTTGGACTCCTGGCCCCCGTCGTTGGATCCCTCCGACGCGTCCGGCCCATCGTCCCCACCATCGTCACCGGCGTCTGTTCCGTTGCCGCCCCCATCGCCGAGTGTCTGGCCGGGACGACGACGACGGCGGCGACGGCGGCGGCGACGCTCCGGATCACCGGCGGTGGCGTCAGCCACGGCGCCAGGCGCATCCGGGGCCTGCGACTCGGCAGGCGCAGGTGCTGCCGGCGACTGGGCCGGCTGACGATTGGACTGCTGCTGCTGCTGGCGCGGGGGCCGGTACTGCACGATCGTTTCCAGCGCACGCGCCCGCCGCTCGTCGAAGTCCATGCGGCTCGACAGCGATTCCGCGCGCATCTTCAGGTTGTGCACCTCGATGCCAAGGCGCGTGACTTCGAGGACGAGATTGTGGACCAACTCGTAGTACAGCGGATCCATGTCTTCGCGCTGGCGGAACCGCTGGTGGAAGTCGTTGTTGATCTTCGCCTGCAGATGGAGCGCGTCGCCAATCGGTTGTGGGTTGAAGAACAGCTTCAGCAGCGGGTTGAGCAGCCGGCGCAGCGTGCGGATGATGCCGCGATGCGTCTCGTAGATGGTGCTGTCTTCGAAGGCGTAGTTGGCCGGGGCGGGGCTGACCGTGCGATGTTTGCGGAACTGCGCGACCAGGTCGGAGCGCACCCCGCGAGGATCGAGGAACTGCTCGAGCTTGACCTTCGCGAGTTCCTGCACCTCCGCGTCCGTGTAATCGACCCCGCGCTTCTCGCGAACGCGGGCGCGAATCTGGCGCATGATGGCCTCGACGTCAATTGCGTCGGCCCTGACTTGGAAATCACTCATGGATACACACCTTGCGTGCGGCGCCGCGCGTCATCGCCACGGCCCGTAGATGAGCAGGATCGCCGTTGCGGCCGCCAGCACGACGCTGGCGAGAATAGGCCGATCCTGGTAAAGCGTTTCGGACGGGTTGGCCCCGCCGTCGCGCTGGTGGATGAGATACAGGTAACGAAAGATGCCGTAGAGCGGGAACGGCAGCGTGAAGATGAGGCGATCGGTCCCGAACTTGGCGACGGTTTCCGGGCTGATCGTGTAGAGCGCGTAGGCCAGCAGCGTGGCGCCGGCCACAATCGTGATGAGCTGGTCCAGCAACTGCGGGCTGTAGTCGGCCAGGCTGCGCCGGTGCCCGGTGCCGCGATCCGCGAGGGTGACCATTTCTCCCCGCCGTTTGCCCAGCGCGAGGAACAGCGCGCCGAGCAACGTCAGGACCAGCAGCCAGTGGGAGACGGCCACATGCACGACGGCCGTGCCCGCGACGGCGCGGAGTACAAAGCCCGCCGCGATGGTGAGTACGTCGATGATGGCGTGGTGCTTGAGCGACGTGGAGTAAAGCGTCAGCAGTGCGACGTAGGCGACCGACACACCAAAAAATACGAAGTCGAGCCACCAGGCCGCACCGAGAGCGGCGATGGTGAGCACTGCCGCAGAGGTGAGCGCCGCCGAGGGTGACAGCTCTCCGGCAGCGATCGGGCGTCGGGATTTTGTCGGGTGTGTGCGGTCGGCGTCGACGTCCCGGACGTCGTTGACGAGATAGACCACCCCTGACAGCGCGCAGAACACGGCAAAGGCGAGGGTTGCCGCAATTACCGACGCTGGGTCAAGCAACTTGCCGCCGAAGATGAGCCCTGCAAAGACGATGAGGTTCTTCGTCCACTGCGCCGGACGCAGTGACACCAGCAGGGCCACACCCGGCGAACGGGTGGAGGCGGTCATGCAGAACAGAATGCGGAGCAGGATGCACCTGCCCCGTCACCCCAGGTCCGTTCGCTTACGAAAAGCTCTTGAGTGCGTCCTGCTCCGAGTCGAAGGTCTCGAACACCGTGAGCAGTTTGGTGATCATCAACAGGTCAGTGATGCGCTTGGTCAGGTTGACCAGCTTCAGCTGGCCGCCCTGGCGGCTGACCGTCGTGTACGTCCGCACGATTTCGCCCAGACCCGCCGAGTCGATGTAGGGCACATCGGCCAGGTTCAGGAGAATACGTTTCTGATTCTGGAGGATGAGGGAGTTGATCTTGTCCTTGAGGACCTCGTCACCCTCCCCGAGGGTGATCTTGCCCTTCAGGTCGAGCACCATCACCTCGCCAACCTGCCGTTCCTCGATCTGCATGCCTACTCCTCAGTCAATCCTGGCGGCCGCAAGCCGCCACAGGAGGCGCACCTCGACCCTGAGGGGCCGTCGGCGCACCTGAGAAAATCGCCAGCAGTAGTGTAGTGGGTCAGGGGGTTCCGGTCCAGAACTAAGGGCCGGTTCCCCCCGAATGTCTTACTCGACGTCCCGGCGCTGCTTCTTGCGGGAACGCTTGCGGGCCAGCGCCTGCTTCACGCGACGCTTGTCCCCGGGCTTGAGGTAGAAGGAGTGTTTCTTGATGTCCTTGATGATGTCCTCCTGCTGAACCTTCCGCTTGAAGCGGCGCAGGGCACTCTCAATGGACTCGCCTTCCTGGATTCGCACTTCGGCCACGGCTCAACACCCCCCTTCCTCGTGGTCTCCCCATCGCCGGCCTTCCGGCGACCGGGGGAAAAACACAGCCTATCACGGGGGACGGTCTACAATCGGCGATTCATGCGTGTACTGGTCATCGGAAGTGGGGGGCGGGAACATGCCATCGCCTGGCGGCTGGCACAGGACCCCATGGTCACGGACGTGCTGTCAGCTCCGGGAAATCCCGGTATGGCTGCCATTGGGCGCTGCCTGCCCGTTTCGGTCACAGACCCGGCTGCGGTGTTGGCCCTGGTTCAGGCCGAGCAGGTCGACCTGACCGTCGTTGGGCCGGAAGCGGCCCTGGATGCGGGGGTGGCCGACCGGCTACGGGATGCCGGCCATGCGGTGGTGGGCCCGCGCCGAGCGGCGGCCGCGCTCGAGACGTCCAAGGCGTTTTCCAAGCAGTTCATGGCCGAACACCACATCCCGACGGCCCGGTTTCGGACCTGTGAGGACCTGGAGTCGGCCCTGGAGGCCGTGTCCGGAGCGGCCTTTGGTTTTCCGGTTGTGGTCAAGGCCGATGGGCTGGCCGGAGGCAAGGGAGTGGTCATTGCGGCCGACCGCGCCGAGGCGGAACAGGCCGTGCGCGCGGCGATGGTTGACGGGCAGTTTGGCGCTGCCGGCCAGACCCTCGTCATCGAGGAATGCCTGACAGGACCCGAGGTCTCCTTTTTTGTGTTGTGCGACGGCCTGCGCGCCCAGCCGCTGGGGACCGCGCAGGATCACAAACGCGCGTTTGACGGCGACCGTGGACCCAACACCGGCGGCATGGGCGCCTTTGCGCCGAGCCCCTTGTGGACACCGCAGTTGGAAGACGAGGTCATGCGCACAGTCGTGGCGCCCGTGCTCAGCGGCATGGCCGCCGACGGCGGGTACCGCGGTTTCCTCTATGTCAGCTTGATGCTGACGCCGGCGGGCCCGAAGGTGATCGAATTCAACGTGCGCTTTGGTGATCCCGAGACGCAGGTGTTGTGGCCGCTGCTCGAGGGACCCATTGCCGCCACACTTCGTGATGCCGCCAATGGATGCCTCGGCGCACACACCGTGACACTCGCGTCAGCCGCCTGCGTTGGAGTCGTGCTGGCAGCGCCTGGATATCCCGCGGCTCCTGCGACCGGCCAGGAGATTGTTGGCGCTGACAGCAGCCTTGGCGCCGATGTCCGTCTTTTCCACGCGGGGACTCGGATGAGCCACGACGTCCTGGTGGTCTCCGGTGGGCGCGTCCTGACCGTTGTGGCTACCGCGCCAACACACGCCGAAGCGATGCGGCGCGCCTACGCCGCCGTGCCGCGCATCGCGTTTGACGGCATGTTTTATCGATCGGACATCGGCGCCAAGGCGATCAGCTAGCGGCGGGGCGCTCGACCAGCAACTGGCCGCAGGCCGCGCGGATGTCACGTCCGCGGCTCTTGCGTACCGACACCGTGACGCCGGCGTCCGCCAGGATGCGGGCAAACGTGTTCACCCGCGCGTCAGCCGGACGGGCAAACGGGATTCCATCGGCGGCATTGAGGGGAAGCAGGTTCACCTTGCCCGGGATCCCCTCCAGCAGCCGCACCAGCCGTTTGGCGTCAGCCGGCGTATCGTTCACACCGTCGAGCAACACGTACTCGAAGGTGATGCGGCTCCTGCGCCGCAGCGGGAACGTCCGGCACGTGTCCATCAGTTCCGCGAGCGGGTACTTCCGGTTGATCGGCACCAGCGCGTCGCGTTGCTCGTCTGTCGTCGCATGCAGCGAGATCGCGAGGTTCGGCATGACCGGCTCTTCCGCCAGTTTCCGGATGGCAGGCACCAGGCCGACCGTCGATAACGTGACGCGGCGCGGTGCCACCGCGAGCCCCAGTTCGTCCGCCACAATCCGCAGCGCGCGCATCGTTGCCTCGTAGTTGTGCAGCGGTTCCCCCATGCCCATCAGCACGATGTTGAATGGCTGCCCGCGCAGTCCCGTCTCCCGCGCGAGCACCCGCACCTGGCCTGCGATCTCCCCAGCCGTGAGATGCCGGAGCAGGCCCATCTTGCCGGTCAGGCAGAAGCCGCAGGCCATCGCGCAGCCCACCTGGGTCGAGACGCAGAAGGTCTGGTTGGGGGTATCCGGAATGTAGACCGCCTCGATCTGGCGTCCATCGGCCAGCCGGAGCAGGAACTTCGTCGTGCCGTCGATCGAGGTCTGCCGGAGGTCCAGCACTGGTTCGGAAATGACCGCCGTGGCGGTCAACGTGTCGCGCAGGGTTGCCGGCAGGTCCGTCATGTCGGCAAACCGGGTCACGTCGCGCTGGTGAATCCACTGGAAGACCTGACGGCCGCGAAATGCGGGCAGGCCGCGGGCCACCAGGGCGGCCTCGAGTTGATGCCGCTCCAGCTCTGAAAGATCCTCGACCGTCGGCGGCGCTGAGCCTTGTTCCACGCTGCTGATCATGGTAACATCTACGGCTTGAAGCGTTCCTGTAACTTCAAGCCTATGAACAACTTAGCAGAATTGTGTGGCCGTAGGCCGTGGTGACGGCCGAAACGCTGCCCTCTGGTCTGCGCCTGATTACCGAGTCGATGCCGCACGTGCGGTCGGCGGCCATCGGGGTCTGGTTGATGCGCGGCTCCCGCCACGAGACGGATGCGGATGCCGGGATCGCGCATTTTGTCGAGCACATGTTGTTCAAGGGAACCGAGTCGCGATCTGCGCGGGACCTCGCGCAGGCCATTGATTCGATCGGCGGCCAGGTCGACGCGTTTACGTCGAAGGAGTACGCCGGTTACTACATCAAGGTGCTCGACAGTCATCTTCCTGTCGCCGTCGACCTGCTCAGCGATCTTGTGCTGCGGCCCGCGTTTGCCGAGGAGGAAATCGCGCGCGAGCAGGGCGTCGTACTCGAAGAGATCAAGATGGTGGAAGACACGCCCGACGATCTCGTGCACGAGTTGTTCACGCAGCACCTGTGGAGCCGGCACCCGCTGGGCCGGCCGATCCTGGGCACCGCCGAGACGGTTTCCGCCTTCACCGCGGACCGTCTCCGCGAGTACTTCACCGGCACCTACACCGCCGCGAATTTGATCGTCACTGCGGCCGGGCATCTCGAGCACGCCGCCTTGCGCGACCTCGTCGCGGCGGCCTTTGCATCGGTGCCCACCGCAGCCTCGTCATCGGTCGTGTCTCCGCCGGCCGGTCACGCCGGGCAGGTCGTGCGCCGCAAGGACATCGAACAGAGTCACGTCTGCCTGGGTGTGCCGTCGTTGCACCAGACACATCCCGATCGTCATGCGGCGTTGCTGCTCAACACCGTGTTGGGCGGCTCCTTGAGCTCGCGACTGTTCCAGCACATCCGCGAAGATCGCGGGCTGGCGTATTCCGTGTTTTCGTCGCTCGCCTCGTATTCGGATGCGGGCATGTTGTCGGTGTACGCCGGATGCGCATCCGACAAGGTGGACGAAGTGCTGGACCTGACCAGGGCCGAGCTGCGCGCACTGCGTGAGACTCCCGTGGGTGACGAGGAACTGCGCCGGGCCAAGGATCACCTCAAGGGCAACGTGATGCTGGGCCTGGAGAACACGTCCAGCCGCATGTCGCACCTGGCGCGCCAGGAAATGTGTTTTGGCCGGCAGACGACGTTTGATGAGTTGCTTGCCGATATCGAGCGTGTGGACGCCGACGCCGTGCTGCGGGTGGCGCGGGAGGCGTTTGTTGATGACCGGATGGCGGTGAGCCTCGTCGGTCCTGAGGTCGTGCCTGCATGATTCCGCGTTACACACATCCCGAAATGGGCGCCATCTGGAGCGAACGTCGTCGATACGAGGCGTGGCTCGAGGTGGAACTGGCTGCGACTGATGCGCTGGCCGAGGCCGGCGTCGTTCCGATGGAGGACGCCAAGGTCCTGCGTGAGCGCGCGGCCTTTGAGCCCGCCCGCATCGAAGAAATCGAGCAGACCACACAACACGACGTGATCGCGTTCACGACCGCTGTCGCCGAGAACGTCGGGCCGTCGGCGCGCTGGCTGCACTTCGGGCTCACCTCGTCGGATGTCGTAGACACGGGCCTGGCGCTGCAGCTGCGCGCGGGGTGCGACCTCCTGCTGACGCGTATCGATGCGCTGGCCGAGGCGATCCGCGTGCGCGCAGAAGAACATCGGCGGACGCCGATGATCGGTCGCACGCACGGCGTTCACGCGGAGCTGATGACGTTCGGCGTCAAACTCGCGCTCTGGTACGCCGAGGTCCAGCGAGGGCGAACGCGCCTTGTTCGTGCGCGCGACGTGGTGTCGGTCGGCAAGTTGTCCGGTGCGGTCGGTGTGTTCGCGCACCTGGATCCGGCCATTGAAGCGGCCGTGTGCGCTCGCCTCGGACTGACGCCGGCGCCGGTCGCCTCGCAGGTGATTCAGCGCGACCGCCATGCCGAGCTGATGACGACCCTGGCGATCATCGGCGCGTCGCTCGAAAAGTTCGCGGTCGAGATTCGCGGCCTGCAGAAGACGGAGCTGGGCGAAGTCGAGGAGCCGTTTGCCAAGGGGCAGAAGGGGTCCTCGGCCATGCCGCACAAGCGGAATCCGATCGGCTGTGAACAGGTCACCGGCCTGGCGCGCCTGCTGCGGGCCAACGCGATGGCCGCGCTCGAAAATGTGGCGTTGTGGCACGAACGCGACATCTCGCATTCGTCGGTCGAGCGGGTGATTCTGCCCGACACGTTCATTGCCCTCGATCACATGCTGCGCCGGTTCACCCGCATCGTGGCGGGGATGGTGGTGTATCCCGATCGCATGCTCGAGAATCTGGCGCGCTCGCGCGGTGTGGTGTTCTCCGGCAGCGTGTTGCTCGAGCTGGCGCGCCGCGGGGTCTCGCGTGAACAGGCGTACGCCTGGGTGCAGCGCAACGCGATGCGCTCGTTCAACGAACGCGTGGACTTCAAGGGGCTGCTGCTGGCCGATGCGGACATCATGGGGGTGCTGCCGGCCGACGTGCTCGAGGCGTGTTTTGATCTGAATGACCAGTTGCGCAACGTCGATGCGATCTTTGCGCGGGTGTTTGGCGGCGGCGCCGCTGCCTAGATGGGGAGTCGGGGAATGGCCATGAAAGCGCGTGTGTTCGTGACACTCAAGCCGTCGGTGTTCGACCCGCAGGGGCGCACCATTGTCGAGGCACTGCATTCACTGGGACACGACAAGGTGAGTGACGTCCGCCAGGGGAAATACTTCGAACTCGACCTCGCGGTGGAGTCCGCGGCGGATGCGGAGGCGCTGACGCGAACCGTGTCGCAGGCCGTGCTCGCCAATCCGGTCATCGAGAGCTTCCGCATGGAAGTGGTCGGTGGCCCTGAGACGGAGCGGTCATGACCATCGCGGTGGTCGTGTTTCCCGGTTCCAACTGCGACCACGACGCGTATCACGCCGCCAAACATGTGTTCGGCCAGCAGACGGAGTTCGTCTGGCACAAGGACACCTCGCTGGGCGCGGCGGATGCGGTCATCCTCCCCGGAGGATTTGCGCATGGTGACTACCTGCGCACCGGTGCGATCGCGCGGTTTTCTCCCATCATGCAGGCCGTCAAGGCATTTGCCGACGCCGGCGGTCCGGTGATCGGCATCTGCAACGGTTTCCAGATCCTGCTCGAGTGCGGCCTGCTGCCCGGCGCCATGCTCCGTAACCGTGACGTGCAGTACCACTGCGAACACGTCTGGATTCGTGTCGAGCAGACCTCCACGCCGTTCACCGCCAAAGCCACGCCTGGACAGGTGCTGCGGATTCCGATTGCGCACGGAGAAGGCAACTATTTCGCGCCCGATGATGTCGTTGCGCGTCTGGAAGGTGAAGGACAGGTGGTGTTCCGGTACGTGACGCCGCAGGGCGAGGTGACCGATGCCGCCAACCCCAACGGATCGCTGCACAACATCGCCGGCATCTGCAATGCCGGCCGCAATGTCGTTGGGCTGATGCCGCACCCCGAACGTGCGGTGGAAGGTATGACCGGCAGTGACGATGGCCGGGTGGTGTTTGAATCCCTGCTCGCTGCGGCGGCAGAGACGGTGGGACGCTGATGGCGTTTGATGCGGAAACCCTGCAACGGCATGGCCTGACGGCCGACGAATACGCGCGCATTGTCGATCGACTGGGCCGGGATCCCAACCTGCTCGAGCTTGGCCTGTTCTCGGTCATGTGGAGCGAGCACTGCTCCTACAAGAGCTCGCGTGTGCATCTCAAGACGCTGCCGACGACAGGCCGGCGCGTGGTGCAGGGGCCGGGTGAAAACGCCGGCGCCGTCGACATTGGTGATGGCCTGGCGGCGGTCTTCAAGATCGAATCGCACAACCATCCGTCGTTCATCGAGCCCTATCAGGGCGCCGCGACCGGTGTGGGCGGCATCATCCGCGACATCTTCACGATGGGCGCGCGTCCGATTGCCCTGTTGGACTCGCTGCGTTTCGGGGCGATCGACACGCCGCTCACCCAGCGCATCGTCAAGGGCGTCGTGGCCGGCATCGGCGGGTACGGCAACAGCATCGGCATCCCCACGGTGGGTGGCGAAGTGATGTTCGACCCCTCGTATCAGGGCAACCCGCTGGTCAACGTGTTCTGCCTCGGCCTGGCGCGCCACGATGAAATCGTGAAGGGCCAGGCGTCCGGCATCGGCAATCCCGTGTATTACGTCGGGGCCAAGACCGGCCGCGATGGTATCCACGGCGCCACCATGGCGTCGGCGGAGTTCGACGACAAGTCCGCAGAGAAACGCCCAGCGGTGCAGGTCGGCGACCCGTTCATGGAGAAGCTGCTGCTCGAGGCCTGCCTCGAGGTGATGCGGACCGACGCGTGTGTGGGTGTGCAGGACATGGGCGCCGCCGGTCTCACGTGCGCGACATCGGAAACGGGTTCACGCGGAGGTGTCGGCGTCGAGATCGACGTGATGCACGTGCCGCAGCGCGAGACGGGCATGACGCCGTACGAAATCATGCTGTCCGAATCCCAGGAGCGCATGTTGCTCATCGTCAAGAAGGGGCGCGAGGCGGAGGTCGAGCGCATTTTCGAGAAGTGGGACCTGCACGCCGTGCGCATCGGCGAGGTGACCGGGGATCAGCTGCTGCGCATCCGCGATCACGGGACGGTCGTCGCCGAAGTCCCCAATCGCGCGCTCACCGATGAAGGGCCCGTGTATCACCGCCCATTCCATCGCCCGGCCGATCAGGATGCGCTTCAGCGCAACCCGGTGATCGACCAGGCCTCGCTGCCCACCAGTCATGACGCCTTCCTGCGCCTGCTCGCGGCGCCGGGCATCGCCAGCAAGCGGTGGGTTTACCGTCAGTACGACCACATGGTCCGCACGAACACCATCGTGCTCAATGGGCTTGGCGCGGGTGTCGTGCGTGTCAAGGGCACCCAGCGCGCGTTGGCCATGTCGGTGGACGGGAATGGCCGGTACTGCCGGTTGGATCCACGGCAAGGGGCGAAGTTGGCGGTGGCCGAAGCTGCGCGTAATGTGGCCTGTGCCGGTGCGCAGCCCATCGGTGCGACCAACTGCCTCAACTTCGGCAATCCCGAACGCCCCGAAATCATGTGGCAGTTTGCCGAAGCGGTGGCCGGGATTGGCGAGGCCTGTGTCGCGCTGGATACCCCGATCACCGGCGGCAATGTCAGCCTCTACAACGAGACCGACGGCAAGGCCATTCTGCCGACACCCGTCATTGGTGTGGTTGGCCTGATTGAGGACGCGTCGACGGTGCTGGCACGGGTGTTCCCCGCAGCCGGACTGGACGTCGTCCTGCTCGGCGACAACCCGGGGGAACTCGGCGGCTCCGAGTACCAGGTCAGCATCTGCGGGGCACTCGCCGGTGTGCCGCCGGCAATCAATCTGCTTGCCGAGCGCGCGCTGCACGAACTGCTGGTTGAACTGGCCTCACAACGGCTGGTGCGTTCGGCGCACGACTGTGCGGATGGCGGCGTCGCCGTCACACTGGCGGAATGTTGCTTCGGCAGCGGCGGTGTGGGTGTTGACGTGGCTCTGCCACCCGCCACCACCGATGGGGGACTGGCCGTCGACGTCGCCACGCTCTTTGGCGAATCTCCGTCGCGTGTCATCCTGTCAGTGAATCCAGACCAGACGGCCGATGTCCTGGCCAGGGCCACCGCCGCCGGAGTTCCAGCGCGTCGCATCGGGCGGACCGGTGGCGCTCACGTCCGTATTACCGTGGACGGACGGGCAGCGATTGACTGCCCGCTCGACGAGGCCGAACGAATCTGGTCCACCGGCCTGTCACAGTGGCTTGAATCAACGCGGGTGTCGGCATGACCAACGACAAGTTTCGCGAGGAGTGCGGCGTCTTCGGGATCTGGGGGCACAAGGAGGCCGCGAAGCTGACCTACCTCGGGCTGTATGCACTCCAGCACCGCGGGCAGGAAAGTGTGGGCATCAGCGTGTCGGACGGCCTCCGGATGCGCCTGCACAAGTCCATGGGGTACGTGGCGGATGCCTTCGACGAAGCCACGCTCGAGAACCTCACCGGCACCAACGCGATCGGTCACGTGCGGTACTCGACGGCCGGTGAAAGCGGCGTCAAGAACGCCCAACCGATCCAGATTGAATGCGCGCACGGCGAAATCGCGATTGGCCACAATGGCAATCTCGTCAACGCCGAAGAATTGCGCCATGCACTCGTGGCGCAGGGTGCGATCTTCCAGACCACCAGCGACACCGAGGTGTTGTTGCACCTCTACGCACGCTCCAAGGCCGCCGGGCCAGCGGCAGCCGCGATTGAAGCCATGCAGCAGGCGCAGGGCGCCTTCTCGCTGGTCTGGTTGACGAAAGACTCCCTGATTGCCGCGCGTGACGCACACGGCTTCCGGCCGCTGACGATTGGCCGCCTGGGTGATGCCTGGATCGTGTGCTCCGAAACCTGTGCGCTCGACCTGATCGATGCCACGTGGGTGCGCGACGTGGAACCCGGCGAAGTGCTGGTGATCGGCCCGTCGGGGGTTACCTCACACAAACCTTTCGGAAGCGCTCCGCAGGCCCACTGCGTTTTTGAGCACGTGTATTTCGCCAGGCCTGATTCCTACGTGTTCGGGCGCAGCGTCAATGAGACGCGAACCGAGTTTGGCCGCCGCCTTGCCGCTGAGCAACCGGCTGACGCCGACGTCGTCGTGCCGATTCCGGACTCCGGCGTGTGCGCCGCCACCGGATTTGCCGAAGCGTCGAACCTTCCGTTGCAGATGGGGCTCATCCGCAATCACTACGTGGGTCGGACGTTCATCGAGCCGCAGCAGTCGATTCGTCATTTCGGCGTGCGTGTGAAGCTCAATCCCGTCAAGAGCATCCTTGCCGGGCGGCGGGTCGTCCTGGTGGACGACTCCATCGTGCGCGGCACGACCAGCCGCAAGATCGTCAAGATGGTGCGCGCAGCAGGTGCTACGGAAGTGCACATGCGCATCAGCTGCCCACCCACGGTGTCGCCGTGTTTCTACGGCGTCGACACGCCGCAGCGGGCGGATTTGATTGCCGCGACCCACACGCTCGAAGAAGTGCGGAAGTACATCGGCGCCGACAGCCTCGGCTATCTGTCGCTGGACGGTCTGCTGGGGTCAGTCGGCCAGGAACGCCGGCACTACTGCACGTCGTGTTACACCGGGGAATACCCGGTGGCGTTTCCCCGCAACGAAGCCGCCTACCTGCAGTTGGCGCTCAAGATGGAGCGATGATGCGCCGACGCCTGCTCGCGATCCTCGTGGCGGTAGGCGCAGTGATCCCCGCAGGGGCCACATCACAGACGCTGGCGGCGTCGATCGACCGGCTGGTCTCGTTTGACTATCGCGAACGCACGGACGCGGCGCGCCACATCAGGCGTACGCCTGCCTCGGAAGCGGTCCCTGCCCTGATCACGGCCGCCCGTTCCCATCGCGACAGTTACGTGCGCTACCGGGCGCTTGTGCTGCTGGCCGGCTTCGGCGACGCCTCGGCCGGCGACACCATGCGCGCACTGGTGGCCGATCCCAACGACCGCGTACGTGCCGTTGTGTATGCATGGTTCGAACAGTCACCGGCACCCGACATGGTCCCGGTGCTCGTAGAGGCTTTGGAACGCGAGCAATCGGAGTTCGTCAGACCGGCCCTGACGCGTGCCTTGGCCGCCGCACACGCCGTCCCTGCAGCCCGAGCAGCGCTGGCGCCGGCCATTCTCCGCGGCGAAGACTTCTTCCGCGGGTCGGTCATCGAAGCGTTGGGGCAGCACAACGCGCAGTGGGCCGTGTCGACCATCGAACAGGTTGCCAGCCTGGAAGGGCCGCTGCAGGATGACGCGATTACCGCGCTCGGCAGGCTGGGCAGTCGCGGCTCGCTGAACCTGCTGGCCCAATTGCAGAAGTCCGCTCCGCGCGACGCCCAGCCCGCGCTTGCGGCAGCCACGTGCATGATCACGCGGGATTGTGACGCGCATCAGGACTACCTCCAGAAGACTCTGGCCTTTGCCGCCTCCGACACGCAGTACCAGCCGCTCCTGCGCAGTGCGGGATTTGCGCTGGCCGCACTGGGGGCGCACGGGTCCACACAGGCTCTGACCGCCCTCCTCGATGTGGCGGAGCCCGCGGTGGATCCTGCCAGGGCCGCGCTGGCCCTTGCCGTGGGGCACGTGGTGCTGCGCAATCCACTGGTCCTGCTCGAGACGCTGGAAGGCCGCAAGGATCGGCGCGCGGCCATTGCCGTCGTGCAGGACGCCTTCGACATGCTGAACGAGGACTTTGACGAAGAACGGTTTTTTGTCGAGGTGCGACGGGCCTACTGGGCGGCGCCGGAAGGTTCCGCGCGCCGTGCGGTCGCGCAGGCATTGATAGACACACTGGAGCTCTGAGCCGTGGTGGATTACCGTCAGTCGGGCGTCGACATCGACGCGGGTAACGAAGTGGTGCGTCGCATCAAGGCGCTGGCGCGGGGAACGTACACGCCGGGCGTGTTATCCGGAATTGGATCCTTCGGCGGTTTGTTTGCCCTCGATGGTTCGACAGTGGATCCCGTGCTGGTGGCCTCCGCTGATGGTGTCGGCACCAAGCTGAAGGTTGCCTTCATGACGGGCGTGCACGACACGATCGGGGTTGACCTGGTGAACCACTGCGTCAACGACATCCTGGTGCAGGGTGCGAGGCCGCTCTTTTTTCTCGATTATCTGGCGACCGGCCGTCTGGCGCCGGATGTGGCCGAGCAGATTGTTCGCGGCGTTGCTGCCGGCTGCCGCGATAACGGCTGCGCGCTGCTGGGCGGCGAAACAGCCGAGATGCCCGGGTTTTACGCCGACGGCGAGTACGACGTCGCGGGGTTCATCGTCGGCGTGGTGCCGAAGGCCGACGTGGTGGACGGCCGGGATATCGGAGCCGGCGACGTCCTCATCGGGCTTCCATCGTCCGGACTCCACACCAACGGGTATTCACTCGCGCGCCGCATTGTCTTCGACCATCTTGGCCTGCGCGTCGACAGCGTCGTGCCCGAGTTGCAGGAGACGGTGGGCGAAGCGCTGCTGCGGCCGCACCGCACGTACCTGCCGGTCGTCCGGCCGTTGCTCGAGCGTCGCCTCATCAAGGGCATGGCGCACATCACCGGCGGAGGACTCACAGAAAACCTCCCGCGAACCCTTCCCGATGGACGCCGCCCGAAGGTGGACCGTGGCAGCTGGACCGTGCCGCCGCTCTTCCAGTGGCTGCAGCAGGCCGGCAACATCGCTGATGACGAGATGTTTCGCGCGTTCAACATGGGCGTCGGACTCGTCCTTGTCGTCGACCACGCTCGCGCCGATGAGGTGCTCGGCCAGCTCTCGGCGTCAGGCGAAGTGGCGTGGGTGCTCGGCCACGTCGACTGACCGTGACACTGACGGGCCGTTGACGAAGTCAACCCAGGACCGCGTCGCCTGGAATGGCGCGGCGACCAGCGGCAGAAGCGACAATTCACTCCGACGATCCGCGAGGCTGCTCCACGGCCAGTCCTGTGCCCGACGGACGAGTCCCGCGCCCAGTGCCAGCCGCTCCACTTCCCGGCATCGATGAACGAGGGCCGCGTGGTCGGGACCATCAATCGCGGTGCGTTCATGGCGATGGGTCAGACCCGCCCCGTTCCACCACTCGTCCAGTTCGTGAGGGTCGGTTGGGCCCACGACAAGGTGCCACTCCCTGGGCAGCAGCGCATAACTGAGCAGCGGGAGTCCGGCTTGGGAGATTGACCCGCGAAGTGTCTTCGCAAGTCCGTAATATTCAACCGGGATGGAGCAGGCCGGGGTCACGCCGACCGCGCGCCCGATCAGGTGATAAAAACGCAGTGGCGAGGTGTGGAGTCTGGGCATGTGATGTTGCCCCAGCAAGGCTGATGCCGAATCGCCATGCAGTGGTACAACATTCCGACGAGGACGAGGCGGAGACGAATGACACCGGTGGCCATTTTGATATCCGGACGAGGGAGCAATATGCGAGCCCTTGTGGAAGCGGTCCGGGAAGGGCGCCTGGCGGCGGACATCCGTCTCGTGCTGTCGAACCGCGCCGATGCGGCCGGGCTGGCGTGGGCGGAGGAGCAGGGTTTGCCCACCCTGGTCATGTCGCACAAGGAATGGCCGACCAGGGACGCCTACGATAAGGCGCTGGCCGAGGCCCTGCAGAAGCGTGGAATCCGTTTTGTCTGCCTGGCAGGTTTCATGAGGGTGCTTGGGCCGGCCTTTGTCGGCGCGTTCCCCAACGCGATCGTCAACGTCCACCCGTCACTCCTGCCGTCGTTTCCGGGAGTCGACGCGCAGCGGCAGGCGTTTGACCACGGTGTGAAGACGACCGGGGTGACGGTGCACTTTGTTGATGAAGCGCTCGATGCCGGCCCCATCATTGCGCAGGCCGCCGTTGCCGTACGCGACGATGACACGGTCGAGACACTGTCGGCCAGGGTGCTGATCGAAGAGCATCGGCTCCTGCCGGCGGCCGTGCAGCAGATATTGACCGAGCCGTGGGAAATTCGGGGAAGACGGGTCGTGTTTGCTCCGTCTCAGGAAGTGCAGAAGGCGTAATGACGATTGACGAGCAGTTGACGTACTTGACCAAGGGCTGCGTGGACGTTGTTCGCGCGGGCGAGCTTCGCGCGAAACTTGAACGGGCGGCGACGACCGGCAACCCGTTGACAGTCAAGGTCGGTTTTGATCCCACCGCCCCAGATCTCCACCTGGGCCACACGGTTCTGCTTCGGAAAATGAAGCACTTTCAGGATCTCGGTCATCGGGTCGTGTTTCTCATCGGCGACTTCACCGGATTGATCGGGGACCCGACCGGGCGATCCAAGACCCGGCCTCCTTTAACGCGCGACGAAATCGCCGCTAACGCCGAGACGTACAAGGCGCAGGTGTTCAAGATTCTCGATCCCGACAAGACCGTGGTCGACTTTAATGAGCGCTGGCTTGGCGCACTCGGTGCCGAGGGCCTTATCCGGCTGGCTGCGCGATACAACGTGGCGCAGATGCTGGAGCGCCGTGACTTCAGACAGCGGTTTGACGCCGGCAAGCCGATCGCCGTACACGAGTTCCTGTATCCGTTGGCGCAGGCGTACGATTCGGTGTTCCTCAAAGCCGACGTGGAGCTGGGCGGCACCGATCAGCTGTTTAACCTCAACGTCGGCCGGGACCTGATGCCCGGTTATGGCCTCGAGGCGCAGGTCGTGATGACCACGCCGTTGCTGGAGGGACTCGACGGCGTCGACAAGATGTCAAAGAGCCTCGGCAACTATGTGGGTGTTGCTGAAGCGGCAGGTGAAATGTTCGGCAAGTTGATGTCCATCAGTGATGACCTGATGTGGCGGTACATGCTCCTGCTGACCGATGACACCGAAGCCACGATCGACGCGCGACGAGCGGCCGTGCAGGCGGGCACCGAGCATCCGAAGACGGTCAAGGTCGGGCTGGCCATGCGAATTGTGGCGGATTTTCGCGGCGCCGACGCTGCCGCAGCGGCAGCGGACGCGTTTGAAGCACGCTTCGCGCGCCAGGAGATCAACGTCACTGAGCTCGAGCACCACGAGGTCGCCGTGGGCACGAAGTGGGCGCAGGTGCTGGTGGCGACAGGGCATGCGGCGTCGAACAGCGAAGCTGCGCGGAAGATTCAAGGCGGGGCGGTTCGGCTTGGGGATGACAAGATCGTGGATCCCCGGGCGGCATTTGACCGACCTGGCACTCACGTGCTCCGGGTGGGACGTCGCGCATCGGCGCTTGTTGGCGTCGAGCGGGAAACTCCATCTGCAGACTGAGACGCAGCATCGAAAGCCTTGGCGCTGACAATAGCACCGTTGGGTGTCACGAACATGGCACCCATGGCGGGTTTTGTACATCAATCGACCTCTCGATACTCGACGACGTGGAAGACCTCCGTCGGCGTGTCGCGCTACGCCTCATCGAACTCCGGACGGCGCGAGGATGGAGCCAGGAAGAACTGGGTGCCAAGGCCGGCTTGTCCTACAAGTTCATCGGTGAAGTCGAACGGTCGCAGAAGAGTCCGTCGCTCGATTCGCTCGGACGGATCGCCGAGGGTCTCGGCGTCGATATCGTGGAGCTCTTCGGCGAGGGTGACTCGGCGCAGCGGTACCCTCAGCTTCCCGCGGATCAGCTCGCGGTCGTGAGGGAGGCCGTCGCATCGCTCGAGCGTGTGCTCGCGCGTTCTCAGAAGCCCGGCCGGCGAGCGCGCTAGCTTCCGGTCCTTCCGTGTCGTGGTAGCCTCCACGGGCATGGCCCGTGTGCTGTTGCTCAGCCTTGCGCCTGAACGAGGCGGCGCCGAGGTCGTCATCGAGCAGGTGGCGCAGCGGCTCGACCGTGCGCGGCTGACGCCAGTCCTCGGCCCGGCGGCGGATTCTCCGTTGATGCGCCGGTGGCAGACCGAGGGATTTGAGGTCCTCGACGGACTGACCCTTCCTCGCTGGAAACGACTCGACCAGATATGGTTGGCCGTTCGCGCGCTCCGTCGCGCGATTGTCTCCGCGAACATCGACATCGTCTACACACACGGTGTTGCTGCGCACATCCTGGGTGGCCGTGCTGCGGCGTCTCTGGGCCTGCCGGCCGTCTGGCACGTGCACGACGTCTTCGAGTCTCGCCTGTCTGCCGATGGTGTCCTGCATCGGCTGGCTGCGGCAACACCCAGCAGGCGTATCATCGCGGTCTCTGACACTGTCGCGACGTCCCTCTTGTCGCACGTGGATCGGGCGCGGTTGACCGTGATTCCGAACGGCGTCTCAGCCGAGCATGTGACTCCCGTCGAGTGGCCAGACAGCCGGCCTCGTGTGGTGTGGTGCGGGCGTCTGCAGCCGTGGAAAGGCGCGCATGTGTTTCTTCGAGTGGCGCGCCGGGTGCACGAGCGCCACGCGGACGCGCGTTTCGTGATCGTGGGTGACGCGTTGTTCGGCATTGACTCTGGGTATCCAGCGCAGTTGCGAGCTGACGTTCGCGCGTGGGGCCTCGGCCATGTGGTGGAGTTTGTGGGGCACGTGCCTGACGCGCGTCCCTGGCTCGCTGCTGCAACCACTGTGGTGCACTGCTCGGTGAAGCCGGAGCCGTTCGGCCTGGTGGTGGCAGAGGCGATGATGCAGATGCGTCCCGTGGTCGCCTATGCCCGCGGAGGTCCCGGGGAGATGTTGCGGGAGGGCGCAGGTGTTGTGGTGGCGCCCGACGATGAGGCAGCCTTGGCCGAGGGCATTCGGAGAATTCTGGACGAGCCGAATCTCGCTCGCGGGACTGGCGCCCGGGCTCGCGAGCGGGCCTGTCTGCACTACGAGGTCGGTAGGATGTCGGCGGACGTCGAAAAAATGTTGTTGAGCACGCAGTCCGGCTAACTCGCTGTACCCCAATCATTTGCCCGTTGCAGCTGCTTCCGGAGCTTCACGATTTCGTGAAAATTGTGCAACAGGCTGTTGACAGACCGCGTGTACGTCTCTAGGATTAAAAGTCCTGAGCGTCACCGAGGGGCGCGTAAGCAAGCGACCTTCGGTTCCTGTCCATCGGCCCGCTCCTTCAGCACCTTGAGTGCGGGGAACCGGGACTGAAGTTGACAAGCAGGCGTCGAAGAGTCCGGGTCGGACGGAGTCGTCCCGATCG
>BTVE01000002.1:0-90000 GCA_045862915.1 Acidimicrobiia bacterium | reverse complement strand
CAGGCTTCCGCTGAGGCGGAGGCGGGTTTCAGTTTTAATTCCAATGGTCAAGCTACTAAGGGCGTACGGTGAATGCCTTGGCGCTGGAAGTCGATGAAGGACGCGATAAGCTGCGATAAGCCTCGGGGAGCTGCAAATGAGCTGTAATCCGGGGATTTCCGAATGGGGAAACCCACGGCGGGTAATGCCGCCGTATCACACGCTGAATACATAGGCGTGTGAAGGCAACGGAGGGAAGTGAACCATCTCAGTACCTCCAGGAAAAGAAAACAAATAGTGATTCCGCTAGTAGCGGCGAGCGAACGCGGAAGAGCCCAAACCGGGGTGCTTGCACCCCGGGGTTGTAGGGCCTGTCTGGCCGTAAGGCCGACGAGTGAGCAACCAGCACGTTAGTCGAATGGTCTGGAAAGGCCAACCACAGACGGTGAAAGTCCGGTAGGCGAAAACGCGCTGGCTCGTTGGACAGGTTCCTGAGTACCACGGGACACGTGAAATCCCGTGGGAATCTGCGAGGACCATCTCGCAAGGCTAAATACTCTCCAGCGACCGATAGTGAACCAGTACCGTGAGGGAAAGGTGAAAAGCACCCCTGTGAGGGGAGTGAAATAGTACCTGAAACCGTATGCCTACAAGCAGTGGGAGGGCTATGCCTCGGGGCAACTCGAGGAAGGCCTGACCGCGTGCCTTTTGCATAATGAGCCGGCTAGTTTTTCTCTGCAGCAAGGTTAAGCGTAAGCGAGCCGTAGCGAAAGCGAGTCCGAAATGGGCGTTTAGTTGTTGGGAAAAGACGCGAAGCGAGATGATCTACCCATGGCCAGGATGAAGTACGGGTAACACCGTATGGAGGTCCGAACCAGTGTTGGTTGAAAACAGCTTGGATGAGCTGTGGGTAGGGGTGAAAGGCTAATCAAATTTCGTGATTGCCCGTTCTCTTCGAAATGCTTTTAGGAGCAGCCTCGGATGGTCGTCATTGGTGGTAGAGCGCTGGATGGACTAGGGGCCTTACCAGGTTACTGAATCCAACCAAACTTCGAATGCCAATGCACGCAGTCCGGGAGTGAGACAGTGGGGGCTAAGCTTCATTGTCGAGAGGGAAACAGCCCAGACGACCGGCTAAGGTCCCAAAGTTCATGCTAAGTGGTAAAGGATCTGGAGACGCATAGACAACCAGGAGGTTGGCTTAGAAGCAGCCATCCTTTAAAGAAAGCGTAATAGCTCACTGGTCAAGCGGCTCTGGGCCGACAATCCAACGGGGCTTAAGCATGACACCGAAGCCGTCGATTCAATGGTCCTGCGGGACGATTGAGTAGTAGAAGAGCGTTCTCTAGACGTTGAAGTCAGATCGAAAGGACTGGTGGAGACTAGAGAAGTGACCCTGCCGGCATAAGTAGCGAGAAGGGAAGTGAGAATCTTCCCCGCCGTAAGCCTAAGGTTTCCTGAGGAAGGTTCGTCCGCTCAGGGTTAGTCGGGACCTAACGCGAGGCCGAAAGGCGTAGCGGATGGATGTCCGGTTAATATTCCGGAACTACCTGGAAGACGTTATCACGATGGGGGGACGCAGGAGGCTATGCGAGCCAGCGACTGGAAGTGCTGGTTGAGGCTGTAGGGAGATTCACCAGGTAAATCCGGTGAGTCGTTAATCCTGAGAGGCCGGAGCGAGCGCCGCAAGGCGCACAAAGTCGCAGACGCCACGCTGCCAAGAAAATCCTCTAAGGAGTATTCCAGGTACCCGTACCGCAAACCGACACAGGTAGGCGAGGAGAAAATCCTCAGGCGCAAGTGAGAACCCTCGTTTAGGAACTCGGCAAATTGGCCCCGTAACTTCGGAAGAAGGGGTGCTCCGGTTTGTGTAGCGGCTTGCCCGCGAAGCATCCTGGAGTTGCAATAAAGAGGCCCAAGCAACTGTTTAATAAAAACACAGGGCTCTGCAAAGTCGAAAACGACGTATAGGGTCTGACGCCTGCCCGGTGCCGGAAGGTCAAAGGGAGGGGTTAGCCGCAAGGCGACGCTCTGAACTCAAGCCCCGGTAAACGGCGGCCGTAACTATAACGGTCCTAAGGTAGCGAAATTCCTTGTCGGGTAAGTTCCGACCTGCACGAATGGCGTAATGATTTGGGCGCTGTCTCAACGAGGGGCGCTGCGAATTTGTGGTACCGGTGAAGACGCCGGTTGCCCGTGCCTAGACGAAAAGACCCCGTGCACCTTTACTGCAACTTAGTAGTGAATGCTGCCGCCGTCTGCGCAGGATAGGTGGGAGACTTTGATATCGGATTCTCGGATTCGGTGGAGTCGACGGTGAGATACCACCCTGACTGCTGCGGCGTTCTAACCTGTTCCCGTCATCCGGGAAAGGGACACTGCTAGGTGGGTAGTTTGACTGGGGCGGTCGCCTCCTAAAGAGTAACGGAGGCGCGCGAAGGTTCGCTCAGGCTGTTTGGAAATCAGCCAGAGAGTGCAAAAGCATAAGCGAGCTTGACTGCGAGACTTACAAGTCGAGCAGGTGGGAAACCAGGCTTTAGTGATCCGGTGGTTCCGCATGGAAGGGCCATCGCTCAACGGATAAAAGGTACGCCGGGGATAACAGGCTGATCTGAGCCAAGAGTCCACATCGACGCTCAGGTTTGGCACCTCGATGTCGGCTCATCACATCCTGGAGCTGTAGCAGGTTCCAAGGGTCCGGCTGTTCGCCGGTTAAAGTGGTACGTGAGCTGGGTTTAGAACGTCGCGAGACAGTTCGGTCTCTATCTGGCATGGGCGCAGGAGATTTGAGTGGGGCTGACCTTAGTACGAGAGGACCGGGTTGGACGCACCTCTAGTGTACGAGTTATCCCGCCAGGGGTAGCGCTCGGTAGCTACGTGCGGAAGGGAGAAACGCTGAAAGCATCTAAGCGTGAAACCCTCCACGAGATGAGATCTCCCTAGACGTAAGTCTCTAAAGGCTCCTGGAAGATTACCAGGTCGATAGGTCGGGTGTGGAAGCACAGCGATGTGCGGAGCTTACCGATACTAATCAGCCGTGAGGCTTGACCATTGATTCTTTTTCCCTCAATGTGGGGATGGAAGAACTGCCGTTTGCAGGGTATTCAGGTTGTCAAACCTGTTTGTGTGACGGGCGCCCACGGGCGACCGGCGCACAGTGCCGACGAGCGTATGTCTCGTCGCCACGTTTTGTTCTTTGCAAGACAAGTTTCCCGGTGGTCATAGGAGTTGGGTCACACCCGTTCCCATTCCGAACACGGAAGTTAAGCCGACTACCGCCGATGGTACTGCGTGGGTAACTGCGTGGGAGAGTAGGTCGCTGCCGGGATTTTTTCTCCAAAAGGCCCGCTGATTGCATAATCAGCGGGCCTTTTCTTTTGTACACATGCCGCCGACGCCATTCGCCCAACGGCATGCACTCACGTCGCGGATCTCGTCCTCGCTGGCCGCGGCGCGAGAGCAGCTGATCTGCAGGTTGACCAGAGCGCGTGGGATTCCCCGCATGGTGAACGGACTGCGGCTCCACGTTGATCCAGGCACACGAGCCCGGTTCGGCCGGGATCACGACTCGAACTGTGCCGCAGCCCTGCGCCGGCGCGTCCGGCCCGGCGACGTCGTCTGGAATGCCGGCGCCAACGTCGGCGTCTATACACTGCAACTCGCACACATGGTCGGCGCGTCCGGAAGAGTCGTCGCGTTTGAGCCGAACAGCCACTCCGCGACGATCCTGCAGCGGAATATTCGCCTGAACGGCTTCGAGGGTCGCGTCCGGGTCGAGCGCCTGGCAGTCGCCGGCCGCAGCGGGCGAGCGACACTCTTTGCGTCGGGGGATAGTCAGATGGCGCGGCTCTCCCAGCCAAATCCGATGGATGGGCCACAGACCCCGTCGGCTGTCGGCTGCACAACCCTTAACGACTACGCCAGGGCCCATGGTGGACCGGCCGGCCTCGTCATGGATATCGAGGGCGCCGAGATTGAGGCGCTTCAGGCAGCGACAGATCTGCTGCGTGAAGGACCCGGATGGATGCTGGTTGAGTTACACCCTGACGCCTGGGACTGGAGCGGACACTCGGCAGAACAATTGGCCGGCCTGCTGGACGAATTCGGCTGGAGCGTCACGCCGCTGTCCGGCCAGCAGGACCCGCTCGCCGGGTACGGCCACGTCCTGCTTGAGCGACGGTAGGGACACGCTCACGGCTGCTTCGGCGCGATGTCAATCCGAATCAAACGGAGTGCCTTGACCTCAGCCGGCAGGGGCGCGGCACCCACAGGCATCGCGTTGAGCCGAAGGAGGTAGGCGATAACTTCGGCGTACTCCTCGTCGGTCAGGCTGCCCGGATCGTTCTTGGGCATCTTCTCCTGGAGGAACTCGAGAAGTTCTGCCAGCGAGCGTCCCTGCCACGTCAAGAAGACATTCCCGGTGTAGGTCTCAACTGGATGGCACGACAGGCACAACTCTTTGTAGAGTGCCTCCCCGCGTCCGGCCTGCGCCGCCGTGTAGACCTGCTGCCGCGTGGTCCTCGGCGCCTGCTCGACCGCGGAAGCACTTCGGCTGGCGATCAGGAGCACGAGAAGGACGCCCAATGGCGCAACAAAAAATCTAGCGCGCACGCCGGACCCGGTATTGCCCGTCGTCGTCACGCTCGCGGTGCGCCGTGTGACAGCTCTGACACAGCGACTGCAACTGTGTTACCGCGCCTCGAGCCGCCTCCACGTCGCCGGCGCCCACCCGCGTCGCAATCGTCTCGGCGAGTTGTGCGGCTTCCTGGGCCCACTTGGTGGCGTCTGCTGTCTGTCGTGCCGAAAAGAACTGCGCCGTCTCTCGGAACAACGCCGCCAGTTGGCCCGCCTGCGTCCGCGTTGTGGCCGCATCGCCCGCCTCAAGGCCCTTTCGGACTTCGCCCAGCGTCGGGTTCACCTTCTTCATGACCCCGTCAAAGGCCACTTCCTCCGGCGTGAGCGGCACGGGCTTCGGTTTTGCCAGGTCCGTCATGTCAGCGTCATAGACCTGCTGCGCCAGTACCGCCGGCTTGCCTGAGAATGCGGCGATCTGGTCGGCTGACAAATCCAGCGTATACGTTCGGGCCGCGGTCCGGACGGCATCCGGGGAGAACCGCAGGACATCACCGACCACCGTCACATAGGTGCCGGCTTTGGGCGCACCCGTCAGCGACGGTGCAATCACCAGCAACGGTGAGGACGACCGAGCCGATGCATTCTGATCAATCAGGAACACGGTCGGACTCAGCGCCGCATCCGCGGTCGCATAAACCGAGACCTTCTGGCCGATGAACCGATCGGGCAGCGCGGCAATCGATGCGGCAGTGGCCGGCACCAGTGCGGCGGACGCCTGGGCGGCGGGTGGCTGCTGCGCACGAACACCAAGCGTAGCGATGAACACACCGAGAGCAGCGAGCGACAGAAGGCGGCTGTGCACGGAAGATCCTCCGGGCACATTCTACGCGTACAATCCCGCCGATGGTGAAGGACATCCTCTCGAGGGGCGGCCGCTATCACGCACTCGGTCCGCGTGTGGCTGCGGCGCTGACACACGCACAACTCACGGACTTCGCATCCATGGCCGATGGCGAATACGCCGTTGACGGCACGGCGGTCCGCGCCCTCGTTCAGCGATATGACACGAAAGCTCCTGCCGCGGGCCGGTGGGAAGCGCACCGTCGCCATATCGATCTGCAGATGGTCGTCACTGGTGAGGAGCGCATCGGCGTGGCCCCTCTCGAGACACTGGTGGCCGAACCCTACGACGAGCAAAAGGATCTGCTCTGGCTCAGCGGTCACGGCGATGTCGTCACGCTCCGGCCGGGAGACTTTGTCCTGTTGTGGCCGGAAGATGCGCACATGCCGGGGCTGCACAGCGCAGCGCCGGCGTCGGTGCTCAAAGTGGTCTACAAGATCGCTGTCGGCTGAGTGATGAGGCGCACGAGGGTCTCGCCGTATTGGGACACCTTGGCCGGCCCCATCCCGGAGACCGACTCCAACGCGCTCAGCGATGCGGGTCTGGCTGTCGCCAGCGCGACCACGGTCTTGTCATGCAGGATCACATAAGGCGGCACCTGCCTGCGGGCCGCCTCCTGCCGCCGCCACGCCCGCAGGGCATCGACAATCTCTTCATTCGGCTCCGCGCCGGAGGCCTCTACCGGGAGTTTTGCCTTCTTCCCGCGGCCACGACCCGCGGCCTTGACGTGCAACTCCGGCACGACCATCGTGACGTCGGTGATTCGGCCCGCCATCACCTCTCTTCCGTGTGCCGTCAGCCGCAAGGTTCTGTACACATCGGCTGACGCGCGGAGCGCCCCCGCTCCTTCAAGCGCATCGATCCACTTCTCAACGATGCGCACATCGTGATCGCGGAGCAGCCCAGTCGTGGTCAGGCCGACCAGTGCGTCCGGCAGGTCGTCAACCTGCCCGGTCAGCATCGCCGCTATCTTTCTGCGGCCCCAACGTTCACCACCGCGCGCGACGCCCGACAGGATCTTGCGTGCGAACAACACCTGCTCGGCCGTCAACGTGGTCCGGCGCCGGCAGTTTCCACAGGTGCCGCAGTCGTGGCCGGCAGCCGGGTCTCCGAAGTACTTCAGGATCGTCTGTCGCAGGCACCCGGTCGAGTCGGCATATGCCACCATCCGTCGGAGTTTCCGCCGCTCCAGTTCAACGCGATGGGCGATATCTTCGTCGCTCAACTGCAGCGCGCCGTCCTCATCGTCACTGCGCCGTTCTATGAGGAACTCACGTGTCTTGACGTCCGCGTAGTTCCAGAGGAGCGTCGCCGTCGCCGGGCGCCCGTCGCGGCCTACCCGGCCGATTTCCTGGTAGTAGGCCTCAAGAGACCCGGGCAGGTCCTTGTGGACGACCACTTCGAGGTCGGGCCTGTCGATACCCATCCCGAAGGCATTCGTCGCACAGACCACTCGGAGTGAGCCGTCCGCGAAGGCGTCCTGCACGCGCGCACGCTCCGCGTCCGCGAGCCCCGCATGGTAGGCCGCGGCGTGGACACCGGCATCGACCAGAACGCCGGCGGCATCTTCGGCACTCTTCCGTGTTGAGGCGTACACCAGCGCGCGGGACGCCCCCACCAACTCCGGCAGGAGCGTGCGCTTCTCGCGGTCTCCACTGACCGCCCGGACGTTGAGGCAGATGTTGGGCCGATCGAATCCGGCGACAAACACCTCCGGCTGCTGCAGGCCCAGCAGATCAACGATGTCGTCGCGCACTTCGGGTGTGGCGGTGGCCGTAAACGCGAGCACCGGGGGCCGGCCCGCCACGCCGTCAGCGCGTCTGCAGGCGTGCGCAGCCTCCGACAGCCGCCGGTAGTCCGGGCGAAAATCGTGGCCCCACTCGGAGACACAGTGTGCTTCGTCGACCACAAATCGCGCGACGGGAATCTCGCGCAGTCGGGCCAGAAAGCCTGGCGAGGCAAACCGCTCCGGCGCGACGTACAGCAGTCGAATCGCCCCGTCCCTGGCCCGCGCCACGACCGCGTGGCGCTCCTCGGCCGACTGGATCGAGTGCAGCGCTCCGGCAGGGATTCCGCGGCGGGTGAGGTCGTCCACCTGGTCTTTCATCAATGAAATCAAAGGTGAGACGACCAGTGACACGCCACCCAGCTGCACGGCGGGGAACTGGAAACACAGAGACTTGCCGGCGCCGGTGGGCATGACCGCGAGGACGTCCGCGCCCGAGAGCGCCGCGTCGACGATGGGGCGCTGGGCCGGGCGGAAGTCGCGGTGACCGAAGTGGGCGGTCAGTGAGTCAAGCAGGTCCGGCACGCTCCCATTGTGACAAACCTCGGGCTAAGCTGTTCCCGTTCCCCAATGGCCTCATCCGAACTGCTCGGGCTCCTCCTCAACGCCGGACTGCTGCTCGCGATGGTGACCGTGCTGGACATCCTGAGCGCGGCCAAGAATCCAGACTCGTCAGGCCTCGGGCGAGTCATCGCCGGTGTTGCCGTCGGGCTGATTGGCATCGGACTCATTGCCGCGCCGCTGCGCACCGAGCCTGGTGTGCAGTTCGATACCCGGTCGGTGCTGTTGTCCGTCTCGGGGCTGCTGCTGGGGCCCGTGCCCACCATCGTTGCGATGGTGATGACAGGGTTGTACCGCTACTCGATTGGCGGCGCATGGATCGTCGGCTGCCTCGTCATCGCGGCGTCCGGCGGCATTGGCCTGTTGTGGCGTCCCAGACACGCCGTCACAAGCGGGAGGGCGCGGGCCCTCAGCCTGTTCGTCATGGGTGTTGTCGTGCACCTGGTGATGCTCGCGCTCATTGCGCAGATTCCCGACGGCGTGGGTCCGCGGATGGTGGCGGCGGTCGGCGTGCCGGTCATGCTGGTCTATCCGTTCGCGACTTTGTTGCTCGGCCTGCTGTTGACGCAACGCATGACGGCACGGGAAACCGCTCGGCGTTTGCGCGATCAGGAACGGGAATACCGCCATCTGTTCAACGCCAACCCGCACCCGATGTGGGTCTATGACCGCGACACGCTGCAGTTTCTCGCCGTCAACGCGCGCGCCGTCGCCGTGTATGGATACAGTCAGGCCGAGTTCCTGGCCATGACGCTCGATCAGCTGATGCCGGCGTCGGAGCGCCCGCACTTTCGCCACATGCTGGCCTCAGCCTCGACACGCCCAGCCGATCAGGCCGTCCTGCGGCAACACATCACGAAGACGGGCCAAATCCTCGACGTGGAGATCATTGCGCACACCACCGAGTTTCAGGGCCGCCCATCACGACTGGTCCTTGCCCACGATGTCACGACGTCACGGCGCATGCTCGAGGAACGCGAACGTCTGATCGCCGCGATCGAGCAGTCGGAAGACAGCATTGTGATGACCACCGCCGACGGCACGATCGAGTACGTCAATCCGGCGTTTGAGGAGGTCACCGGTTATACGCGTGATGAGGTGCTCGGCCAGAACCCCCGCATCCTGCGCAGCGGAGAACAGTCCCGGCAGACGTACGCCCAACTGTGGCAGACGATCCTCGCCGGTCATACCTGGCGCGGACGTCTCGTCAATCGCCGCAAGGACGGCACGCAGTTTCACGAGGACGCCACCATCTCTCCGGTCCGTGACCGCGACGGAAAGGTGAGCAGTTTTGTGGCCGTCAAACGCGATGTGTCGCGCGAGATCGAACTTGAGGCGCAGTATCTGCAGTCACAGAAGATGGAGAGTGTCGGCAGGCTGGCTGCGGGTGTTGCGCACGACTTCAACAATTTGTTGACCATCATCAATGGCTCAGCCGAACTGGCCGCGCAGTCGATCGATCCGGATGATCCGGTCGCCGAGGATCTTGGCCAGATCATTGCCGCCAGTGCCCGGGGCGCGGCGCTGACTCGTCAGCTGCTCGCCTTCAGCCGCCAGCAAGTGACCAAACCGGCTGTCCTCGAGCTGGACCGCGTGATTGACAACGTGGAGCGCATGTTGATCCGTCTGCTCCCCGAACACATCACACTTCAGGTGACACCCGGACTCGGATCAGCGCGTGTCAGCGCCGATGCTGCGCAGATCGAGCAGATCCTCCTCAACCTCGTGGTGAACGCGCGTGATGCGATGCCGCAGGGCGGCGTGCTGCAGATCCAGACCGGGACGGTCGAGCTGAATCAGGCTGATGCCGCCCGGTTACGGCCGGCAGTGGCGGAGGGCCGATTTGCCCGGATCAGTGTCATCGATTCCGGTGTGGGTTTTGATGAGACGGTCGGGGCGCGGATCTTTGAGCCGTTCTTCACGACCAAGGCCGTCGGCAAAGGCACGGGCCTGGGTTTGGCGACCGTCCTCCAGATCGTCCAGGAGAGTCGAGGCGGCGTCAGTGCCACCAGCCGACCGGGACAGGGCGCGCAGTTCGACGTGTTGCTGCCGCTTGTTGACGACGAGGCCCCGCCACCGGCTCAGGCACCCATCGCGCCGATACATCGGCTCCATGGCACCATCCTCGTCGTGGAAGATGAGGATGTCGTACGCCACCTTGCCGTCCGCGCGCTGACACAGGCGGGGTTCACCGTGATCACCGCCACGCACGGCCGTGACGGTCTCGATGTCGCCGGGGCGCATGCTGGTGTGATCGATCTTGTCATCACCGACATCGTCATGCCTGAGATGGGCGGGCCTGAGATGGTGATCCAGCTGCGGAAGACTCGACCGGCCGCCGCGATTCTGTACACGTCCGGTTATACGGGCGACCGGGATTTGTCCGACTGGATTCGGGATGCCGAGGTGCCATTCCTGGCCAAGCCCTACTCTCCCGCCGAGTTGGTGGACACGGCGACGACGTTGATTGCCGCCGGCCGTCATTTGTGACATTTCGATGGCGCGTGAACAGCGCCTCTGGGCCGGCCGTAATCCCCACATGATGTTGACGCCGCTCGCCCGCCCGTCGCGATTGGTCATTCCCCTGGTCGTGCTGGTTTCGGTCCTTGTGTGGCCGACGTCCCGGGTCCAGGGGGCCGCGCAGTCACAGGCGCCATGTCAGGTCACCGGGCGAGTCGCGTCAGGTGCGGCACCCCTGCCTGGAGTTGCCGTGTTGGTGTACTCGGGCGACCGGCTGGTGGCGGCCACCTCGACGGCGGAAGATGGCGTGTATCGCGCGCGTGTGGGACAGGTCGGTGACCTGCGCGTCACGGTCGAACTCACCGGGTTCGCCAAGGGTGAACGCGCGGTGACGGTCACGGAGGCAGCGTGTTCGGTGACGGCAGACTTCGCGCTTGTACTCGCCTCGAGGGTGGCGGGCGCTGCCCCGCCGCCGGCACAGCCGGGTTCGCCGGCCCCGCCGCAGGGCGGTGCACAACGATTTGCGACGGTCGCCGTGCAGTCGGGGGCCACGACCGCGGCCGCTCTCGAAGTGAATCCGCCGGACCGCACGTCTGAACAGGCGGCGATGGCGCTGCTGCCGCCGGGGTTCTCCCTCGACGTGCCGACCGAAGCCGTGACGATCACCGGCCAGGTCGCGAGCATTGATCGCGCAATGATGGGCGACCGGCTCGGCGCGATCAATCGCGGTGAGTTCGACCCCGCCACGGGTACGTTCTCCGGCGGCGATCCTGAAGGTCAGGTGGGCGCCGAGGGGCGTGGCGGCCGCGGCGGCCGCGCCGGCGCACCGGGTCCGGGCGGTCGGGGCGGACCCGCAGGCAACTTCCAGATCGGTGGTCGCGGTGGCCGCGGTCAGCAACTGTTCCAGTTCACGACCAACTACAGCTACAGCGGGTCACCGCTCGACAGTGCTCCCTATCAGCTTCGTCCCGACTCCCCAACGACCACGGCTCCGTATCATCGGCAGAACTTTGGCGCCACCATCGGTGGCCCGGTGATCCTTCCCGGCATCTACAACGGCACGCGTCGCACGACGTTCACCGTCACGTATGGCGGCAATCGTGGTCAGAATCTGTTCGACCAGTACGCCACCGTGCCGACGGCAGCTCAACGGGCGGGCGACTTCTCCTCGCTGACCGGCCCGGTCGTTGATCCCCTGACGGGCCAGGCGTTTGCCGGGAACACCATCCCCGCAGGACGTATAGATCCGTCGGCCGCTGCCTTGCTCCGATTCATCCCGCTCCCGAATCTCGACGGGACGACCCGCAACTACCACACCACGACCACTCGTGATTCGGCAGGCGACAACGTCACCCTCCGTCTGACCCACAACTTCACTCAGGCCGCAGGCCGTGGTGGTGGCGGTGGCCGTGGAGGCGGCGGTGGTGGCCGGGCGGGCGGCGCCGGCCGAGGCAATCAGGCGCTGGCCGTCAACATGACGGCGCAGGTGCAGTACCGGCGCACCGACAACGATCAGGCAAACGTCTTCCCGACCCTCGGTGGCTCAACACGCAATCGATCGCTGACGACGCCGATCACTGTGAACATCTCGAAGAATCGCGTCCAGCATGCCATCGGCCTGACCTATTCGAGGACGACCGCATCAACCGCCAACCAGTATTCGTTTGTTGAAGACGTCGCCGGCAACGCCGGCATCGTGGGCGTCTCGACGGATCCGTTGACGTGGGGTGTGCCGTCGCTGAACTTCTCGACGTTTTCCGACGTGAGGGACACGACACCGTCCCGCAGGATTGATTCTCGGTGGGCGCTGACCTACGCGCTGACGAAGCCGTTCCGCCAGCACACGCTCCGCCTCGGTGGCGATCTCCGGCAGGATCACAGCCGCAGCCAGTCCGACGGCAATGCCCAGGGGGCGTTCACGTTCACGGGGCTTTATTCCAGCGGCACCGCCCAGGTACGGCCCGGTGGATACGACTTTGCGGACTTCCTGCTCGGCCTGCCGCAGCAGGCGCAGGTGAACTACGGCCCCGGTGAAGTGAATCTGCGCGGCCGATCGTTCAGCCTGTATGTGCAGGACGACTGGCGCCCACGCGGTGACCTCACGTTCAACCTCGGCCTGCGGTACGAGGTGGTCTTCCCGTTCGTGGAAACCAATGGCCGGATGGTCAACCTCGATGCAGCGCCGGGTTTCAGCGCGGTGGTTCCTGTGACTCCCGGCACCGCCGGGTTGTACTCGGGTGTCTATCCGGACGGATTGATACGGACCGATTGGAACAATCTCGCGCCGCGCGCGGGTTTTGCCTGGCGTGTCGCCCAGTCGACGATTCTTCGCGGCGGTTATGGCCTCAGCTACAACAGCGGGTCGTATTCCTCCATGGCGCGGCAGATGGTGACCCAGCCGCCGTTTGCAGTCACCAACACGGCCATCGGCGCGGCCGGGCTGCCGTTGTCGCTCTCGGAGCCCCTCGCCACGGCCACGCCCGATCAGATCACCAATGACTACGGCGTGGATGTCGACTATGTCCTGGGTCGTGTGCAGACGTTTAATACCGATATCTCGCGCGACTTGTCGCAGGCGTGGAGTGTCGGTGTCGGATACACACAC
The DNA here is from genome assembly GCA_045862915.1 of Acidimicrobiia bacterium. GTDB lineage: Bacteria > Acidobacteriota > Vicinamibacteria > Vicinamibacterales > SCN-69-37 > SYFT01. The sequence goes on along the minus strand of BTVE01000002.1, from coordinate 77,133 downwards.
ATCCGTGGCGGTGACCTCGACATCGTGCGGGCGCCGAATCGCGGTCCGGACGGCCTGCTGATCGACGGTGTTCAGCCGTTCCTCTGGCAGAGCGCAGAAGGGTCATCACGCTTGCACGCGCTTGACGTGCGTGTGACGCGGCGGCCGGTGGGCGCCGTGGGCGGCGGCATCTCGTATACGCTCGCGCGTTCCCGCGACAACGCCTCGTCGATCGGTGGCGGCGGTTCGGTGGTGGCGCAGAACGACCAGGACCTGGACGCCGAGTGGGGACTCTCGAGTTTTGACCGTCGCCATCAACTCTCCGCCAATCTCAATGTGGCCCTGCCGTTTGGCGTCGGCCGCCGGTGGTTCACCAACGGCGGTGTCTGGGGCACGATCCTCGGGGACTGGCGGTTCACGACCACGTTGACCGTGCAGTCGGGGAGTCCGCTCACCGTACGTGTGACCGGCGCCGCCGCCTCGGTGGCACAGGGCGTCAACGGCACGTTGCGCGCCAACTACGACGGCAGCCCGATTTCCATCTCCAACCCGACCATTGACCGCTTCTTCAATACGGCGGCGTTTTCGGTGCCCGAGTCCGGCACCTACGGCAACTCAGCCCGCAATCTCGTCATTGGCCCCGGCAGCCGGTCGTTGAATGCGCAGTTCGCCCGCGACATCCGGCTCGGCGGCACGCGCGTCGTGAGCCTGCAGCTCAACGCCAACAACCTGCTCAACTCGGTCAACTACCGGGGCGTCAACACCATCGTCAACAGTCCGTCCTTCGGGCAGGTCACCTCGGTCGCGCCGATGCGGTCGATGACCTTCAACGTCCGGTTCCGCTTCTGAGGTGCCGCCCATGTCACGCGTGATGCGAAACCTGTGTGTCTCAGTCCTGTGCGTCCTGCTCGCGCCCGTTGTCCAGGCGGCGCGCGACGGGCAGCAGGCTCCTGTCTTCCGGGCCAATCTCTCGCTCGTGTCGGTGGACGTGGTCGTGCGGGATCGTGACGGCAACGTCGTCAAGGGGTTGACCGAGGCGGACTTCACCATCGTTGAGGACGGACGCCCTCAGCAGGTGCGAACGTTTGCGTATCAGGAGATCGGCGTTGCGCCGCCCGCGGCCGTGACGACGGCGGTCCTGGCCGGTGTCGAAGAGCGGGCCGTGACGGCCGGGCGCACAGCCGATATTCCGCCACCGACGGCGCCGATGCGATCGGAGGATCTGGCCGGCCGCCGGCTGGTCATCCTGCTCTTTGACACGAGCTCGATGCAGCCGGAGGACGTCCAGCGATCGGTTGACGCCGCGCGGGCGTTCGTTCGCGACGACATGTCGACCGCCGATCTGGTTGCCGTGGCGCGTGTCAGCTCGATGCTCGATGTCCTGACGGATTTCACGTCCGACCGTGATGTGGTCACGGCAGCGCTCAATCAGCTGGCCTACTCCGACGGCACTGAAACGCCGCCACCATCCGCCGCGACTGCGGCCACGGATGAAGCGACGGCGGCGGCCACCGAGGATCCTGAGGCCGACGCCGAGGCCGCCGAGCTCGAGATGTTCAACAACGACGTGCGGCTGCGCGCGCTTCGTGCGCTGGCCGAGTCGCTGACTCCTATTGAGCAGAAGAAGGCGATTCTGTATTTCTCTGCCGGTATGCAGCGCAGCGGGCAGGACAATCAGGTTGAACTGCGCGGCGCCATCAATGCCGCCGTGCGAGCCAACGTCTCGATTTATCCGGTCGATACACGCGGCCTCCAGGCGGTGGTGCCCGGCGGGGATGCACGGCAGGCGAGTGGCCGCGGTCGCGCCATGTTCAGCGGTCGCGGCATGGGGCAGCAGTTCGCGCGGCTGGCGTCGTCGCAGGACACACTCGTCTCGCTGGCAGCGGACACCGGCGGGCGGGCGTTCACCAATACGAACAACTTCGGCGACGCCTTTGATCGTCTCAGGCGTGATCTGTCGGCGTATTACCTGCTCGGCTACTCCAGCAGCAACACGGCGAAGGACGGTCGTTTCCGGCGCATCCAGGTGCGCGTGAAAGGCGACGGATACCGCGTGGAAGCGCGCGCGGGGTACTACGCGGACCGCGACTTCGCACATACATCGAAGACCGACCGCGAAACGTTGCTTGAAGAACAGTTGTTCGCCGACGTCTCGGCCACCGACCTTCCTGTCATTGCCGCAGCGATGTACTTCCGTATGGCCGCTGACAAGTACTACGTGCCTCTGGCGGTGTCGGTCCCCGGATCCGCGGTGCCGGTCGCTGCGGGAGCGCGTGAAGTAACGCTCGACATCCTCGGGCAGATTCGGGACGAGCGCGGCCTGCCGGTCGGGCGCCTGCGGCAGACCATGAAAGTGCCCGCGGGGGACGCGGCAACACTCAGTGGCAAGCAGATCCTGTATCAGTCGGGCATGACGCTGCCGCCCGGGCGGTTTTCGATCAAAGCGGTGGTCCGGGAGAACGCCTCGGGATTGATGGGTACGTTTGAAGCGCCCATCACGGTGCCGGAACTGGCCAGCCGTCCGCTCAAGGCGAGCTCGGTAGTGCTCAGCACGCAGCTCCAGGCCGGTGCCGGGCGTTCCGACAATCCGCTGGTGCGGGACGGCGTGCAGATCGTGCCGAACCTTTCCCACGTGGTCGGACGGGATCAACGGCTCTACTTCTATTACGAGGTCTACGACGCGGGCACGGGGCCGCAGCAGGCTGTGGACTTGCGGACGTCCCTGGCGTTCTACAGGGGTGCGGTTAAGGTGCTTGAAACACCGGTGCTGGCGCGCACCACGATTGACGTGCAAGGGCGGCGCGCGACGGTGTTCCAGCTGGAGGTGCCGCCGGAGTCGTTCGAGCCTGGCCTCTACACCTGCCAGGTCAACATCATCGATGAGACGGCCGGACAGTTCACGTTTCCCCGGTTGGTGTTTTATGTTCGCTGATCCATGCCTCGCGCACTGATTGTTGAAGACGAGCCGAGCATTCGTGAGCTGCTGAGCCTGCATCTCGAGCGGGAGGGGCTCGAGGTCACCACGCGCGCTGACGGGGCCGCTGCGCTCGACGCCATCACCGCCGATGCGTTTGATGTGATCGTGCTCGATCTCATGTTGCCGGGAATCGATGGGCTGGCCGTTTGTCGGGCCGTGCGCGCTTCCGCGCTGAATGCCGCGGCAGCGGTGTTGATGGTCACGGCCCGGCGAGAAGAGGCCGACGCCGTCCTCGGGCTCGAGACCGGAGCAGACGACTACCTGACCAAGCCGTTTGGTATCCGGGAGTTTGTTGCGCGTGTGCGTGCGCTGTTGCGGCGGCCCCGTGTCGTGGCGCCGATGGCGACCGTGCTGGATCAGGCGGGTGTGCGCCTCGATCCCGCCCGCCGTCTCGCCGTGGTGGACGGCCAACGGGTGGAGTTGACGCCTCATGAGTTTGCCGTGCTGCATCTGCTGGTGTCCTCGCCTGGCGTCGTGTTCTCGCGCACCGATTTGCTGACAAGAGTCTGGACGCCGGACACACACGTGACCGAACGTTCCGTTGACTCGCTCATCAAGCGCCTGCGGCAGAAAATCGAGACGACCGACGAACCCGCGCGAATCCTGACGGTGTGGGGCACCGGGTACAAGTTCACTGATGGCTGAAACGCTCTGGTACCGCAGCCTCTACTGGCGGATTGCGGCCGGGTTTGTCGGCACACTGGCGGTCCTGTTGGCCGCGCAGGTCGTGGTGTTCCTGTGGGTCAGCGGGCGGGCGGCCGAGTTCTGGCCGGGACGTACGCCAGCCGAATATGCGCAGGTGATTGCCGCCGACGTGAGCGCGGCTCTGGCCGAGCGGCCGGATCTCGACCTGGACGCCCATGTGAACGGCCGATTCACCAGCCCCTATCGCGCCTTTGCCATCGTCATGCGGGATCGCACCGCGGTGTACGGCCGGCGCGTGCCACCCCCGCCGATGATTGCGCGGGCAGCGCTGCTGCAGCTTGGTGTAGGTCCGGGCGAGGAGCGTGGGCGTGGTGGACGAGGCCGCGGCGGCCGGTCCAGTTCCGGCGACGGGCGTCCGCAGTTTGTGTTTGCTCCGGTTCTGGTGAACGGAGAGGTGGCTGGGACGGTGGCCGTCTCCATGTCCGCACCGCCGCTGCGCGCGGCTGTGGCAAGTCTTGGTCCCGCACTGGCGTTGCAGGCATTCGTGGTGCTGTGTGTGGGCGCCGTGCTCGTGTCGCTGCTCGTGTTTCATCCTGCGCGCCGCCGGCTGGTCAGCCTGCAGGCCGCCGTTCGCGCCTTCGGTGACGGCCGATCCGACGTGCGCGCGCCTGAGGATGGCGGGGATGAAGTCGCGGCACTGGCCAAGGCGTTTAATCGGATGGCGACCACGCTCGAACATCGGGCAGCCGCGCTCGCCGACGCCGACCGGAGTCGTCGACAGTTGCTGGCCGATGTCTCACACGAACTCGGCACGCCGCTGGCTGCCATCCGCGGCTACGTCGAAACATTGGGTATGCCTGACGTCGAGCTTGATGGCGCGACCCGCCAGCGCTACCTCGGGATCGTCTCGATGGAAGCGGAGCGCCTTGGGCACATCATCGACGACCTGCTCGACCTGGCGCGCTTCGAAAGTGGCGGCGTGCCGCTGCGTGTGAGCGAGGTGCCGGTTGCGTCGTTGTTTCAGCGGGTCGCCGACCGCCACGCGCCCGTGCTGCAGGATCGGCAGGTCACACTCGAGCCACACCTGTCGCCTGCGGAGATGGTCGTCGTTGCCGATCCGACGCGCCTCGAGCAGGTGCTGCAGAACCTGGTCGCCAACGCGATTCGCCATTCCCCGGTCGGTGGGTGTGTGCAGCTGACAGCGGAGCGGGAGGAGGACGTGGTGCGGTTCCGCGTCGACGACGACGGTCCCGGCATCGCTGCCGAGCATCTGCCGCGTGTCTTCGATCGTTTCTACAAGGTCGATGCGTCGCGCACCGGGACGTCCGTGTCGTCCGGCTCTGGGCTTGGCCTTTCCATCGTGCGCGCGATTGTCGAGCAACACGGGGGCCGGGTGTCCGCCGAGAATCGACTCGGCGGCGGAGCATCGTTCACTGTCGAGTTGCCCGATGTGCTCCCAGATACACCACCATCGCAGTGATCAGACTCGGCACTGTACCGCCCACACTGCCCGCGACATGGAACACGACTGCGCCCGCGAGCCAGGCCAGCACACCAGGCATCGACCAGCCATCCCGAAGGCGAGAAACGACGTAGAGGCCTGACACATCGACTGGTGCGCGGAGCACGAAGAAATGGGCCAGCAGGATACCGCCAATCGGGACGAGCGCGGATCCCAGGAACAACGTGAACTCGGCGTAGCGCTCCAGCCAGTCCATCGAAAAAACGCCGAGGATCGCGCCGACCCCGCCGATGAACCAGACTCCTGTCGCGCCGCCAACTGACGGACGGAGGCTCCGCAACGCCAACGCCGACATGTAGACATTGACGAAGTTGGTCGTCAGCGCAGCGACGGCAACGAGCAGGGCGCCCCAGACGCCCAGGTTGAGCGCGGTGATCATCGCGCCCGGGTCACTCGAACCCGCCACGCCTGCTGCAAAAAACCCGAGCGGCATGAACCACAAGGACGTCAGTGCCAGTCCGGCCAGAACGGCCAGACCCGCGCGCCGCGGATTCCGAACGAAACGTGGATAGTCGGCAAACATCAGCAGCCATGACGCCTGGTATCCCACGACCATGTCGAGGCCGGCGGCGACGTCCGCAGCCGGTGCCGAGGTCGTCGGCCAGGCCGGCCACGGGGTCCGCAGGCACGCCAGCGTAAACACCGTTCCAGAGAGCAGCAGCAGCGGGACAGCCACGCGGTCGACGATGGCGGCCAGCCGTGGTCCGCCGAGCACGATGAGTGTCGCGACAAGGCCGAGCCCGACCGCCCAGATCGCCGTGCTGCCTGTGCCGGTGACGCGTGTGGTGATCGACGCTGCGATGACGTTGTTGAGGGCAATCCACGCGAAGTTGGTCACGAACAACAGCGCCGCCAGCGCCTGCGCGCCGGAATAACCGAGGGCCGCCCGTGTGGCGATGATGGACGGCACCCGCAGACGCGAGCCTATCGGCGCCAGCACGGCAGTCAGCAACGCTCCGGCAACCGAACCCGCGCCGATGACGAGCAGTGCCGTGGTCCACGAATACGTGGACGGCAGACTCGCGCCTACCTGGAGCGTCGTCGCGACGATGTTGGCGCCGACGAAGATCAGGAACAGATCCAGCGGAGAGCTGGTCTGCTGATCCGCCGACAGCCGTGACAGGTCAGCGGGGCCCATCTGCCACCTGACGTGCGGCTCTGAAGAGCGGGTCTGCCGACGCGAGCAGTACCCACCGCAGGCGCTGCGGATAATCCTCCGGGAGTCCGGCGATGAAGGCGCGCACATCATCGGCGACGGCAGGCGACTGATGCCCGCCAAGCACGGCGTCGGCCCAGCGTTTCGGGAAGAAGATGTCCCCGGTGTCCCTGATCTCCCGCACCAGGTTGAGCGCCGGTATGACGAGTGGTGCGCTCGCCTCAGCACGCAGCGGATGGTGGATGTATCCCATGGCTTCCAGCACCCAAGCCTCACGCCGGCGCTGTTCCACGTCCTTGAACCCATCGAAGAACGACTCTCGCACCGCGGCATCGCTGGAGAGGGCCGGCCGCACGAACTGGAAGCGTTCTCGACGATCAGGGTTGGCGATCCGGGCGGTCTGCTCGTCGAGCACGTCGATCCCGCGCAGCGCGAGCGACGACGCGAGCGCGGTTTCATCCGCTTCAGACAACGGCAGGTCCGGGATGCGGATGTCGCGTCGCCACACCCCCGTCATCCACTCAAGGGTGGATCGGGTCGTGGCGACTCCGGTCAGCGCTCCGAACCAGGTGTTGCGGCGGCTGGTCCCCTCGGCCGCGTCGAGTCCTGCACGCAGCACCGCCTCCACCGCCGGTCCACGCGCGTCACGTTCAGCCGGCGCGAGGAAGCGCCAGAACGTCGCCTGCAGGTATGCGAGCTGCCGCGACAGGTTGAGCTCATCCTGTTCCCGAGCCACCGCGGTCAGCAGTGTGTCGAGCAGCGCCGGCGCGGCCACACGGCCGTCGAGCATCGATTCCCACAACAGCACGACGGTGGCACCGCGTGTCAGCGGGTCAGTGATCGCCGGCAAGTCCTCCGCCAGGCGTGTGAGCATGTCTGCCGGCAGCACGAAGTCGCCATAACCGAGGCCTCCCCCGGTGGGCAGCACCCAGCGGGCTCCATTGGGTAACGACCCGGTCATGACACTTACCGTGGCGCGGCCGGTGTCTGCCAGCGTCACGTCGTGGCTGACTGCGGCCGAGCCGCTGCCCAGCGTCAGCGTCAGCGCCTGCGGCCAGACCAGCCCGCGTCCGGCCGGATCACTGGCCACCACGTCGATGCGCACCTGGCCCTCCGCCGCGGATTGCGGAGTGACCACGATGGAGGGGCGGCCGCGTTCTTCGACCCATGCGCGGCTCCAACCGACAAGGTCCGCCGGGGTGCGCCCATCGAGGATCGCGATGAGGTCGGACCACGTGGCATTGCCCATCGCATGCGCCTGCAGGTACTCGCGCAGGCCATCCCTGAACGCGTCTTCTCCCAGCAGGCGCTCAAGCTGCCGCATGACGATCGGCGCCTTCTGGTAGATGATCGCGCCGTACAACGATCCGGCGTCATTGAGGTTATCGAGTGCCTGGCGGATCGGATTGGCGCCCTCCGTCCGGTCGACGTCATACGCCGCCGGATAGTGCGAGAACAGGAAACGCAGATCGTGGTTCACCTCGGGAAACGACGGGTTCACGATCTTGGCTGCCATGAAGTTGGCGAACACTTCCTTCATCCAGACATCGTTGAACCACCGCATGGTGACCAGATCGCCGAACCACATGTGCGCGGTCTCGTGTGCGATGAGGCTCGCGCGTCCCAGGTACTGGTTCTGGGTCGCGGAGGGGTCCAGCAGCAGGGACGATGCGTTGTAGAACACGGCACCGGCGTGTTCCATGCCGCCGAACTGGAACGAGGGGATGAGCACAAAATCGAACTTGCCGAATGCGTACGGAATCGCCGTGTACTCTTCGAGCCACGCCAGCGCCGAGGCATGCAGGTCAAACACCGCATCACGATTGCGCGCGACCTTCGCGGCGTCTGGTTCGCGGTGGAACATGCGGAACGTGCGGCCGTTGCGTTCCGCTTCTTCGATCTGGAAGCGTCCGGCCGCCACGGCCACGAGATAGGTCGGCAGCGGCTCGGTTTCCGCGAAGTCCACGCGCACGCGGTCCGGTGCGACCTGCTGCCGCGAGACCTCTGCGCCGTTGGCGATGGCGTTCCACTCTGCGGGTATGGTCACGGCCAGAGTCCAGCGCGCCTTGAGGTCCGGCTGATCGAAGACCGGGATCGCGAGATGCGCACGGGCCGGCACAAAGAGCGTGTAGAAAAATTCGTCCTGCCGGTTGAGGGATTCGTCGCCGGCGATGAATGTGAACGTGACGGAGTTGCGTGCGCCGGCGGTCAACGCGTCAGCGGGAATGACGATATGGCCGTTCCGCACCTCGGCAGATGTGAGTGCCGTGCCGTTGACCTGCGTCTCCAGCAGGCGTTCGGCAGGCTGCGCAAAATCAAAGACGAGTGGCTCGCGGGTATCGTCGAGGTCGAATTCGGCGGTGATGGAGCCGTTGATGCGTGCGGTGCGCTCAGCCGGCACGTCAAGGGCGGCGCGATAGGTCAGGCGGGAGATGCGCGAGGCGCGATTGTCGGCCAGGGCGAGGGGGATGCCGGGCCCTGCCAGATCAACCTCGGTGGAGGGTTCACGCATCAGCACAACCGCTACGGCAAGGCCGGCCAGCACGATGAGCAGCACGATAACTCGACGCATCCGGGAATCTTATCTGGTGAGGCACAATGGGGACATGAGCACCACACCCAAAAAGACGGATGCCGAGTGGCGCTCTGCGCTCAACGCGGAGCAATACGGCGTGTTGCGGCAGTGCGGCACGGAACCGCGCTGGTCCAGTCCCTTGAACGTGGAAAAACGCGCCGGCCAGTACCGCTGCGCAGGCTGCGGCGCGGCGTTGTTCTCGTCTGATGCCAAGTTCGAGAGCGGCTCAGGCTGGCCGAGTTTTTATGACGTCCTGCCCGGCGCCGTTGAGGAGCGCGAGGACCGCAGCCATGGGATGGTGCGCACGGAAGTGGTGTGCGCGGCGTGTGGCGGACACCTCGGTCACGTGTTTCCCGATGGTCCACGGCCGACCGGCAACCGCTACTGCATGAACGGCGTCGCCTTGTCCTTCGAGCCAGAGTCATGATCCATCCTGTGTTGCACACACCAATTGATCAGCCCGCGACCGAGGGCCTGCAGGAAGCCGTGTTTGGCATGGGCTGTTTCTGGGGCGCAGAGCGCAAGTTCTGGCAGACCCCCGGCGTGGTGTCCACCTCTGTCGGCTACGCAGGTGGACGTCGCGTGAACCCCTCCTACGAACAGGTGTGCTCAGGCGCGACTGGACACGTCGAGGTGGTGCGCGTGGTGTTCGATCCGTCCAAGGTCAGTTACTCCGATTTGTTGCGCGTCTTTTGGGAGAATCACGATCCCACCCAGGGCAACCGGCAGGGCAACGACGTCGGCACGCAGTACCGCTCGGTGATCTTCACCTACTCCGCGGAGCAGCACGCCGAAGCGACGGCATCGCGGGATGATTATCAGCGCAATCTGGCGTCGGCGCGTTACGGCACGATCACCACGACGATTGAAGAGGCGCCACCGTACTATCTGGCCGAGGGCTACCATCAACAGTATCTGCACAAAAATCCGAACGGGTACTGCGGGCTTGGCGGCACCGGCGTGCGCTGCGGGTAGCGACGCGGGCGTTGTCAGAACTCGAACAACACGCCGATTGACGGGATACGGGGGATCAGTTTTTCCGTGAAGAACATTCCTTCAAGCGCCGAGTTGAAGAACCCGTCGGCCTGACCCAGATTCCGGCGTCCCAGCGCGTTGACGACCTCTGCAAACAGCGTGAGGCGGCGATCGCCCACACGTACGACGCGGTTCGCGCGCAGGTCCAGCCTCACGTAGGTCGGCAGCCGCACGGTGTTCCGATCCGTGCCCAGGTGAAGATCGCTGGTCGTGCCGTCGAAATAACCGACCAGCGGCACGTTGCTGCCAATCCGGAGTTTGGCGTTGACGGCCGATCGCGACGACAGGCGATGTTGCACGAAGACATTGATCGTGTGGCGTTGATCGAGGTCGGCGTCGAAACGTTCAGCCGAGACGGTGTCGTCCTGGGTGCTGTGCGCCCACGTATACGACACCCAGCCGGAAATCCCGCGTTCGCCGGCCGACATCCGCGTCAGCGTCACATCCACGCCGCGGCTGCGACCGGTGAGTCGGTTTGCCGCTGACGGAAAGACACTCTGGAGTTCACGCACGCCATCGCGCAGCCGCTCTTCGCCGAGCAGGCGGAGTCCGTGCCGCTCGCGCCGCAGGAACGCCGTGCCCTGCAGGCGAATACCGGCCGGGAACGCAACGCCGAAGCCCACGTCGGCACCAGCGGCACGCTCCGCGCGGTCCACGTCTGCGTTGACGGCGAACAACTCGAGTGACGGCAGTTGTCGCGCCTCCCCCACGCCGGCCGTGAGAGTCACGCGTCCTGCCCGCGTCGTTGCCAGCAGCCACGGCGCGATCCAGCGCTCGTCGGGAGCCTCCGCCCGCACGGCTCTGGCGCCCAGCGTGACCGTGGTCGCTCCGGACGTCCGAGCCACTTGACCCCAGCCGGCGGATACCAGGCGCTCCGCCTCGGCCGCGCGTGTGGCCGCGAGTCGCACCCGGGATCCGGCGCGCGCGTAGCGCGACAGCGCGTGGTCCACCGAGGTGCCCTCCAGCCGAACGCCGCCGTCGAGCAGCCAGCCATTCGCGGGCGCATGGGTCATATCCATACGCCACTGCCTTGTTGTGGTGATCGTTCTCGCCAGGACCTGCGACGACTGGCCGCTGTTGATGGCACGCGCGCCGGTCCACGTCGCGCGCTGCCGCACCGTGAAGCGCTCCCCGCGATACCGCCAGTGCACACTGACGAGGCCGGCGGTGGAGGTCGCGCGCGCGATGCCGTTGACCGCACCGGCATTCGGCTCACGGTACACCGCCTGACCGCCGATGGCCAGCACGTCGAGATCCTGACGTGGCGTCAGGTCCGCCGTGATTTTCAGCTGCGCGTCGGTGAAGCCGATCGTGCTTTCGATATCAGGATCAATTTTTCGGATGAGCCAGTCCACGTAACTACGCCTGGCCGTGAACAGCACGCCGGTGCGCCTTCCGGAATCGATTGGTCCCTCGAGGATGAGTGACGCGCTGGTGCCGCTGATCGCCGCGCGACCACGCAGCCGATCGCGCAGGGCCGGCCGCATCACGAAGTCGACAGTGGCGCCGAGCCACTCCCCGTGCCGTTGCGGATGTGGTCCCGCCAGCAAGGTGACGCGCTCAAGGACATCCGCATTCACCATGCCGAGCGACCCCGCATCATCGCGCCCGCGTACGGCGTGCATCAGCACGGGAGACGGGGTGTCGTCGATGACGACGCCCACGTGCCGGAATGCCGATCCCCGAATCGAAAACTCTGCCTGGAAATCGTCGCCGGTAACCACACCCGGCAACGTCTGCACCGCCCGCATCGCGTCGTCAGTGGCCGTGCCCCGGACGTCGGCGATTGCGGCAGCACCAAGGGAGGCCTGTGAGGACACACCCGCCGTGTCCACCCGGCCGGCATCGCCGACGACGATCACGGCATCCTGAAAGCCTCGTGCCCGCTCGACTGTCGCCAGCAGGGCTTCCAGGGACCACGCGAGCAGCAGCGACAGAATCATCCGGCTTCGATTTCGTCGTCGGTGCGCAACCGCGACGATGTATCGGGGACCGGCGGCGGCGAGGCGAGGTCGCCCTGATTGAGCAATTCGTCCGTCACGTAGTCGAGCGCCGGGTCATCAGCGCGGGCCAGCAGTGCCTCGAGCGGGGATCGCGGCGACGCCACGACCTCGCGACCCTGCATTGTTGGCCAGGTTCCGTCGGCGCGTCTCGGCACGTACCGGCACCAGAAGGCCACGTGCCAGCGCAGGAACTCCCGGACCCGCGCGCGGCCAAACTCATCGTCACCCCAGTGCGCGAGCGCCAGCGCGGTGTACTGCCGGTACAGCGCGAGGCGTTCATCAGCCTGGATGTCCCAGTATCCAGTGGTGGTTTCGCGAAACAGCCACGGTTTGATGAGCGCCCCACGCGCGGTCATGACGGCCGCACAGCCAGAGGTGCTGAGGCGATTGGCCACCTCGTCTGGAAACAGGAGATCGCCGTTGCCCACGACCGGTACGGGAACGGTCGCCGCGATCTCTGCGATCGCGTTCCAGTCCGCCGGGTGGCGATACCGCGCTTCCCGCGTTCGGCCGTGGACGAAGAGTCCGTCAACGCCGCCGTCCACGGCTGCCTTGGCGAGATCCAGGTAGTTGCGCTGATCTTCCTTCCAGCCGAGCCGGATCTTCACGGTCACCGGGACCTTCACGGCCGCCTTCATGGCTTCGACGATGCGCCGCACACGGGAGGGCTGGCGTCCAAGCGCGGCGCCCAGGCCCATGCGGGTGAAGTGGTCGATGGGACATCCCAAATTCACGTCGATGAAGTCCGCGCCACGCGCTTCCACGAGCGCCGCAGCCCACGCCATTTCATCGGGTTTGTTGCCCGCCAGCTGGACGCCGAAGACGGGCTCGTCAGGCGCGCGGCGGATGAGCGCAAATTCGCCGCGGCGTTTCTGCCTCAGCCGTCGTGCCACGACCATTTCGCTGATCAGGACGCGGGCACCCAGTGACATGCACAGCTGTCGGTACGGCAGGTTGGACCCCTTGGTCATGGGGGCGCAGATCAACGCGCCGGACACGAGCGAAGCAAACGAAGAAGACATCCGACATGATTATTCCCCGTGCTGCCGATCGACGACCACCTGCCCGCCATTCAGGACGCGCTGCGCCGCGCCCGCGCGGTGGTTGTGACGGCGGCTCCCGGCGCCGGCAAGACCACCCGGGTGCCTCCGGCACTGGTGGCTGACGGGCCGGTGTTGCTGCTGCAGCCGCGCCGCGTGGCGGCGCGTGCCATTACACGGCGCATTGCCGAGGAGCGCGGGTGGACTGTCGGCGAAGAAGTGGGCTGGCAGGTGCGGTTCGAACGTCGGGCGAGTGCTCGAACCCAGTTGCTCGTGGTCACCGAGGGCGTGCTCACGGCTTTTGCGCAACGCGATCCCCTGCTGTCCGCGTGGCGGACGATCGTCGTGGACGAGTTCCACGAACGCAGCATCCATGCCGATCTGGGACTCGCATTTGCGCGACAGGCCTGGCACGCGCGTGATGACCTGCGCATCGTCGTGATGTCGGCCACGATCGATGCCGCGCGGATCGCGGGGTGGCTCGACGACTGCCCGGTGATCACCGTGCCGGGACGGTTACATCCGGTCACCACGTCCTATCACCCCGGTGCGTCGGTGGTGGAGATTGCCGAAGCCGCTGCGGCCGGCCATCGCGGCGCCGTGTTGTGTTTCCTGCCGGGTGCCGCCGACATTGCACGGGCGCAGGCCGCGCTGACGGGCCGGTGGCCGGTGTTCCCGCTCCATGGTCGTCTTGATGCGGATGCCCAGGACCTGGCGCTGCGGCCGTCGCCGACGACACGGATCGTGCTGGCTACCAATGTCGCAGAGACCACCATCACCGTGCCGGATGTGACCGCAGTGGTGGATACCGGACTCCAGAAAGTGGCGAGGTACGACGCCTCACGCGCGCTGGACAGCCTCGTGACCGAGCGCATCTCCATGGACTCGGCCGAACAACGCGCGGGTCGCGCCGGCCGGGTTCGCGAAGGCGCCGTGTACCGGTTGTGGGATGCACGCGATCGCCTGAGGCCACAACGCGAACCGGAGATCGCCAGGGTGGATCTCGCCGGGCCCTTGCTGGACATCCTCACGTGGGGCGGAGACGCCGCCTCGTTCGAGTGGTGCGAGGCGCCGCCGGCGTGGCGCATCGATGCGGCGCTGCAGTTGCTGCGTCGTCTCGGCGCGGTGGACGAGGCTGGACGGCTGACGCCGGTCGGACGGCGATGCCGCGAGTGGTCGCTGCCGCCGCGTCTGGCGAGACTGTTCCTGTCCGCCGGCGAGACGCCGGACGCTGCCCGTATCTGTGCGGCGCTTGCTGATGGCGTGCGGCTGCCGGCAGCGCGCGCCGGTGAAACCCGCGCGTCCGATGTCGAGGTGTTCACCGATGCCGGCGTCCTCCCGCCAGGGACGCGGCAGGTGGCACAGGCGTTGGCCGGACGCCGGGGTGATGGCGCTGGCCGGTCTCTCGCCGAAGCGGTCCTGCACGCGTATCCGGACCGTGTGGCACGCCGTCGCGCCGGCCGCCGCGACGCGTACCTGCTCGCAACCGGCACCGGCGCCGTGTTGTCGCGTGATTCAGGTGTTCGCGATGCCGAGTGGATTGTTGCGGTGGATGTGGCCGCGGGCGACCGGCCGGGGGCGGAGTCGATCATCCGTCTGGCGTCGTCGATCTCGCCGGAGTGGCTGACGCCCACCAGCGAGGACGTGGAGCATGTGATTGACGGCGACGGGCGTGTCGCTGCGGTCAGGCGACGCCGGTACGACGCGCTGATCCTCGACGAACGTCCGGCGGCCATCGACCCTGAGGTTGCGTCGGTGCTTGTGCTCGAGGCGTGGCGTGCAGCACCGCGCTCGGAGGCCGAACGCCGGCTGGCCGCCCGGCTGCAGTGTGCGGGTGTGGTCCTGTCTTTGGAGGAGATGGCGAGCCGCGCGGCAGAAGGCGTCTCTGCGCTCCAGGACCTGGACGTCACTCACGTGTTGCCGCACGAGGCACAGGTGGCGCTCCAGCGGTTCGCGCCCGAGACGCTGCGTGTGCCGAGTGGACGCGACCTGCGCCTCGACTATCGCGACGATGGCAGTGTGGTGGTGTCGGTCAAGCTGCAGGAGGTGTTCGGCCTCGCCGACTCTCCGACGGTGGGTCGTGTCCCGGTACCGGTGACATTTGAACTGCTGGCGCCGAACCAGCGTCCCGTGCAGGTCACGCGCGATCTGCGAAGCTTCTGGTCGCGGGGATATCCGGAGGTCCGCAAGGAACTGCGGGGCCGTTATCCCAGACATCCCTGGCCGGAGGATCCCTGGGATGCACCGCCGACACACCGTGCAAAACCGAGAAATTCGACACGCGGTTGAGGGGACATCGACACGCCTTCGCGATAAAGTGTCGCCGTGGCAGTTCGGAAGGCTCAGAGTCCCCTGCGTGACAGCCTGCGCGCGTTTGTGGCCGAACGACATCCGTTTGGCTTGCCCGCGGTCATGGGCGCATTTGATGCGCTGAACGCGACCGAACTTTCGCGCATTCGCACGCACCTGCGCAAGGTGCTGCCTGACGCCATCCGCACACACCTGACCAGCCTTGCCAGCCCGGGAGTCGAGACCACGCCGGGTGTGATGAGTGACACGCGCGCCGTGCAGGCCGCGCAGGAACTCATCGACGCGGTCGATGGCTACTTCGCCCGCACCGCAGTGGTGCTCAGCCTGACAGACGACGAACGTGTCGAGATGTTGCGGGGCATGATGCTGACCCGTGCGATCGACAATCGCCTGAAGCAGTTCTTCTCGGGTGGCGAGGTGCGGTACGGATCCGCCTCGTTCCAGGGCAAGGGCTTCCGATCGCTCGGCCAGGAAGCGATTTACGCCGCCCCCTTGCGCTTTCGCCGCGGGCCGGAATGGCGGAGTGAATCCGGCGAATGGCAGGGAGACGTGGTCGCTCCGCTGATTCGTGATCTGGGCGCGGCGCTGGCCATGCGGTCCGATGCCGAGGCGATCCGCGCCGTGTTGAGCGCGCAGATGGGGAAGGCCGGGCCACCGATGGACGGTCGCGACCTGCACCTCGGCGACTTCAGCTGGGGCGTGCTGCCGGCCTCTGCGCCGCTGTCGATCAGTTCGCTCACGGCGGCCGGCATGGGCCTCGCGTTCGGGCTGACCGGCGCCTCACGTATCGCCGTGTCCTTCATTGGCGAAGGCGGTTCGTCACTGGGTGAATGGCACGAGGCGATCAACATGTGTGCGGCGCGCCGGCTGCCCGTGATCTTCTGCCTTCAGAACAATCAGACGGCTCTGTCGACTCCGCAGGCTGACCAGTCAGCGGTGCGGGTGTTTGCCGACAAGGCGATCGGGTACGGCATTCCGGGGATCACGATTGACGGCACCGATCCCGAGGCGGTGGCTGCAGCGTTCACCTGGGCCGCCGATCGGGCGCGTGACGGCGAGGGGCCGACACTCATCGAACTGGTGGCGATGCGGATGTGTGGTCACGCGCACCACGACGACATGTTGTACCTCGGCAAGGACCCGCACCTGGGCTGGGACTACCCGCCGCTGCAGGCGCAGGGGTATGCCAACGCGGAGCTCTACGCCTTCTGGAGCGAGCGGGATCCCATCGCGCGATACGCCCAGCGGCTGCAATCACGGGGGGTACTGTCGGCCGACGATGTCGAGCAGATGAAACGTGAGGTGCTTGAACGTGTCGAGGCCGAGGCCCAGGCGGTGATTGCCGCGCCGTGGCCCGATGGCGCCGGCGTCACCACCGGTGTGTTCAAGCACGATCCCGTGGATCGGCGGCGTGTCGAGGTACTCGATCCCGCGGTGCGGACGCAGCGGCGTGCGCCGCGAGCGCTGACGGTGGAAGAGGCCCCGCCATTTGACCGCAAGGGCACGACGTTTCTCGAGGCGGTCATGTCCGGTGTCGGTGACGCGTTGGCCGCCGACCCTCGTGTGTTCGTGTTTGGCGAAGACTGTGGCGGACAGTACGGCAACGCGTTTTTGTTGCTGCGCCCGCTACTCAAGGATTTTTCAGCGAGGATTCTCAACTCGCCTCTGGCGGAAGGCGCCGTGCTGGGTGGCTGCATCGGTGCGGCGTTGGCCGGCATGCGCCCGATCGCCGAGATCCAGTTCAACGACTTCGTCGCGAGCGGCTTTAACCAGCTCGTCAACAACGCCGCGAAGATTCGTTATCGGTGGGGTGGCGAAGTACCGATGGTGGTGCGGATGCCGTGGGGCGGCCTCCGGCATGCGGGACCGTACCATTCGCAAAACACCGAGCCATGGTTCTACCGCACGCCCGGGCTGAAGATCGTGGTGCCGTCCACGCCCCATGACGCGCGTGCCCTGATGGCTGCTGCCGTCGCGGATCCAGACCCTGTCCTGTACTACGAACACATCGCCCTGTATCGCGATCCACGCGTGAAGCAGCTGCTGGATCCTGCGCCACCACCGGCGTTGCCGATCGGGCGGGCTGCGCTGCGTCGTGCCGGGGATGCGTTGGCGATCGTGTCGTACGGCGCATTTGTGCATGTCGGTCTGCGTGTCGCCGAACGGCTCGCGGCGGACGGCATCGAAGCCGCCGTGCTCGATCTCCGTTCGCTGGCGCCACTCGACATCGAAGCCGTCCTGAGCGTCGCGCGCAGCACCGGCCGCGTGCTGGTCATTCATGAGGACTCGCGCACGGGCGGTATCGGCGAGTCCCTGGCCGCCACCATTCAGGAGGAGGCCTTCGAGTGGCTGGATGCTCCGGTCCGGATCATCGGCGCGCTGGACACCCCGGTGCCGTATTCGCCTCCGCTTGAGGATGCGTTCCTGCCCAGCGAGGCCCACGTCGAACACGCGGCGCGATGCCTCGTGCACTACTGACACGCGCTGCCATCTGGGGGTTGGCGATCGTCAGCCTCGGGTTCGGCGTCTGGCGTTCCGTGCAGCCGGAGGCGCTCCAGGATTTTCACAGTGTGATGACGTGGACCGCGCAGCTGGCGTCGGGGCAGTCTCCGTGGGCCCCCGTCAGTGAAGCCGACTATCCGCCCTGGGCAATCGCGAGCCTCGTGCCGTGGCTGCTGGTGCCGGAGACGGTTCGTGCCACGTGCTGGGTTTCCATGAACGTCCTGCTGGCCGGAGTGCTCGTCTGGTCGGTTGCGCGCTCTGTGCCAGTGTCCGCCGGGACTGCGGCCACGTTCACAGGACTGCTGCTCGCCGGCAGCATGTTCCGCGTTCTCAGCCAGTTCAGCCTGCTGTCGTTTGCCCTTGGCTGGGCCGGAGTCCGGGACGCGTCACCCCTGCGCGGGGGGCTCTGGCTCGGACTCGCGCTGATGAAACCCCAGGTGGGGGGAGCACTCTGGCTGGCGCACCTGCTGATGGGCGATTGGCGGCGCGTGGGGGTGGCGGCGCTGGTCCCAGTCGCAATCACCGGCGGTGTCTCAGTGTGGCTCGGCATGTCGCCGGCCGACCTTCTGGCCGATTACTACAGTGCGGTGGTGCTGGCACAAACCGGTGTGACCGCCGGCCACACCGAACTGCGACCCTGGCTGTCGCTGTGGACCGAAGCGTGGCCCGTGCTCGGCGTCACGGCAACGGTCGCGCTGGTGGCGTTGGTGCCGCTGGTCACCGTTGTGGCCAGACATCCTGCCGAGCAGTGGGCGAGGCCGAGACCCCGGCTCGAGTTGTATGCCGCATGTGGGCTGGTCTCTTTGCTTGCAGTACGACACTTGTCGTACGACTATCTGCTCCTGTTGCCGCTGCTGGCGGCGTGGCGCGCGTGGCCGGGCCCGCCGGCCCGCCCGAGTGCGGTCGCGAGGGGGGCGTGGTGGGTGATCACTGCGTGGTGTGTGATTCAGCCGCCAGGATGGGTTCGGCGCCTCGCCGCGGCGTCGGGAACCGAAGGGAGGCTGGAGTGGGTACTGGAGCTCGATCGCGTCCTTTGTGTCGTTCTGTTTGGACTGATCTTGTGGGTCTTATTAAGACTCGATATGACAAAATAGTCATCGAGTGTTGTGACTCAGAGGGCGAAGCTCCGTCGAGCCGATGTACGGAAGTACACTTAGAGGCACCAAGATCATGAACGTTCGACGACTGCTGGGATGTGCCGTGTGGCTGCTGCTGGCGGTTGGGGCGACGGCTGCCCGGGCGCAGGAATGGCAGCCGCCCGACCCCAAGGCCGAGCCGGCGCGTGATGCCCGACTGAGGCTGGGACCGATCTTCTTTAATCCGACGTTTCGCATCAGCGATCTCGGCATCGACGACAACGTCTTCAACGACGTCGAAGGCAACGAGCGGCAGGATCTGACCGGCACACTGAGCATGTCGTCGCTGGTCGGGCTCCAGGCGCGCGCGTTTCTGCTGACGGTGGAGCAGGCCAACAGCTACATCTGGTACCGCACCTACACGTCGGAGCGTTCGGTCGACGGCTCCCTGAAGGTCGTGGGACAGCTCCGACTCGGCGTCATTCGTCCGTGGGCGGCGTGGGAGCGTGTGGAGACACATGCGCGCGGCGGGTTTGAAATCGACGCACGCGCCGGGCGGGATCTGCCGGCCTGGGAGGTGGGGACCGACATCCGCCTCGGGTGGCGCATGGGCGTCACCGGCGGGTATCGCAAACACGAGGTCAAATACGCCGAGGGCGAGTTTTTT
Organism: Acidimicrobiia bacterium; assembly: GCA_045862915.1. Lineage (GTDB taxonomy): Bacteria > Acidobacteriota > Vicinamibacteria > Vicinamibacterales > SCN-69-37 > SYFT01. The sequence continues at coordinate 57,646 of BTVE01000002.1, read as the reverse complement.
GATGGTGTGGACCTGCGCGAGGCGCTGGATCACACGTCGGAGGACATCCGCGGCTACGGACGGCTGCTGCTGACCGATGTCAATGACTTCGTGGCCGGCGTTGAGCGCCGGAAAGTGCGGTTCCGGTTCTCCCCGATCCGCGACTCGGACGACTACTTCTACTTTGCCGGATTCGAATCTGCGGATGAGGCTCGGATTGGACTCAACCTCAAGGTGGGCTGGCAGGAACAGCGGCACGTGGATCCGACGGTACCCGGCTTCAAGGGCGTCGTGGGAAGCGGAGGCGTGAGCTTCATCGTAAAAGACTTCATGAAGATGGAGTTGGGGGGACGTCGGACCATCAATCGGTCCTACGAGGAACGTTTCCCTTATTACCTCCAGCAGGGAGGGGATGTCCGCTCACACATCCGCTTTTCGCAGTATTTCGACATCATTCTCGATGGCCGGCTCGACTATCTGAAGTACGACACCACCGTCACGGGCGAATCGGTGGACCGGCGTGATCGCTCGATGGTGCTTGGCGGCGAATTTGGATACTTTTTTGGAGGGGCTGACGGCACCCGCGTGGGCATACGGTACGAATACGCGACCCGTCAATCTCCCGTCGATATCAAGAACTACGCGCGCAGCCGGTTCTATTCCAGCTTCCGGCTCAACTTCTGAAAGGAGGGACACCACGATGCGACACCTTTACCGTGCCACATGCTCCGCGATTCTCTTCGCGCTGGTGCCCGTCATGGCTCTGGCCCAGTCCACGCCGCCACCCGCGATTCCACTCCCCGCCGAGTTCAAGCCCAAGCCGTACACCCTCGGACCGGGCGACAAAATTGGTCTGCGCTTCTTTGGCCTCTTTCCTGAGGATCAGGAGATGAACAGTACCTATGAGGTGCAGCCCAACGGCACGATCGTGCTGAAGTGGATTGATGCGGTCAGCGTCAACGGCAAGACCACCGAAGATGTGCGGGCGCTCATCATCGAGCGAATGGTGCCGAAGTTCTATCGCGACCTGAAGCTCGGCGTTGATCTGGTTGAGGAGCGGCTCCAGGAAGTGTTTGTTCAGGGGTTTGTCAACTCGCCAGGAGCCAAGAATCTGCCTGGCACACAGATGACGGTGTTGCGCGCGATCGCCCAAGCCGGGGGCTACAACTCGAACGCCGGCGAAGAAATCGATATCCGGAACGCCGCCGGGCAGACACGCGCCACGGTCACAAGGACAGAACTCGACAATGGCGTCGACCCCCAGATCGAAGCGCAGGAAACCGTGTACGTCCGGCAGGGCCAATTCGTCCTGGTTGGCGGAGAGGTCAACACCAAAGGGCAGGTGCGATGGGTTCCCAACCTCACCGTCAGCCAGGCAATAGGAAAGTCCGGGGGCATGACGTCCAAGGGCAAACTTGGCACCATTCGCCGCCGTGAATATGCGCCGGATGGGACGTTCAAGGTCATAGAACTGAAGGGCAAGAAGGTCACGCTCGACACGGTCCTGCTGCCCAATGACGAACTCATCATCGCCCGGAAGTTCTGGGGCGGTAACTAATCCGCCCGTGTGCGCATCGCGCTGCTGACCGACGACTGGCGCCCCACCGGCGGGGTTGCGAGTTACGTGCGTCTGTTGGCTCCAGCGCTCGCTGACGCCGGTCACGAGGTCCTGGTGGTGCACGACGGCCTCGACACTGACACAGGGGCCGCATCGTCGACATTCACAGTCACAGCGGTCACTGCGGCGTTCCGGGCGCGCTCTCACGAACTCGATACTGACGGGGCCATGCAGGTCGGGACCCATGTCGCGTCATTTGCGCCCGACATCGTGCATCTGCACGCCAATGCCAACACAGTGCTTGAACGGCAGATGCAGCAGCACTGGCCGACGGTCCGCACGGTGCACGGGCTTGAGACGTGCCCGGCTGGATCAAAACTGCATGGAGTCACGGGGCGGATATGCACGTTGCCGACTGGTCCGATGTGTCTGCCGCGACTGCTGTACCTGCGCTGCACGGATAGTCTGCGCCCTGCGGCGTGGCTCAACGGTTATCGATCAGCCCGAACCACCATCGACGCCCTCGGCGGCTACTCGCGTGTCATCGTCGCCTCTCGATACATGCGTGGCCTGGTGGAGCAGGCGGCGCTGCCGTCCGACAGGCTTGATGTCGTGCCCTGTTGCACCGCGGAGGCACCGCCGGCTCCGGCGGCGGCGTCTCGCACCGTGTTGTTTGTCGGGCGCGTCAATCGCGAAAAAGGCGCCGACCAACTGCTCGAGATCATGGCGCGTGTCACGGGATCCTGGCGGCTGGTCATTGTCGGCGACGGGATCGGAATGCCGGCCCTGCAGGATCACATCCGGCGTTCGCCGTACGCCGAACGCATCGAGTGCCGGGGCTGGCTCACCGGCGCCGCACTCGACGCGGCGTACGCCGAGGCGGCTGTCGTGGTGATGCCGTCGCGCTGGCCTGAGCCGTTTGGTCTGGTAGGACTCGAAGCCATGATGCGCGAACGGCCAGTTGTCGCCTACGACGTCGGCGGCATCGCCGACTGGCTCGACGATGGTGTCGGCGGATATCTGGTGCCGCCCGGTGACATCGCGGGGATGGCGTCGCGGATTCAGCAGGTGCTTGACGATCCGCACCTCGCCGCAGAGGTCGCTCAGCGTGGTCGCGCCCGCGTACGAGCGGAGTTCACCGTCGGGCCTCACCTGGCGCGGTTAATGCCCACCTACGAACGTGTCATCGCGCGCAACTGATCGCAGCGAAGAACCGCTGGCGGGGCTCGGCGCCCGCCTGCTCGCCAACATGTCGATGCTGTCGGTGTCGCAGGGCCTTGGCCTCGCGATCAGCGTCGTCACAGTCGGCGTGTTGTCGCGCGAACTGCCGACCGATCAGTTTGCGGCCCACGGACTGGCCTTTGCCGTGCTGACCGTGGGGTTGACCCTTGCTGATCCGGGTCTGAACACCACGCTGGTGCGGGATCTGGCCCGCAAACCCGAGGACACAGAGCGTCTGTTGGCCGAGACACTTGGCCTGCGTCTGGCGTTGGCCCTCACCGTGGTGGCAGGCATCTGGGCGTACGCGTGGCTGCTGCTGGATGGTGCCGATCGGACCGCGGCGCAGGTGATCAGCCTGGTCGTGCTGACGCAGGCGCTGGGGACGCCGACGACCGTGCTGCAGGCGCGTGTGCTGGTGACCCGGGGCGTGGCCATCGAACTGGTCAACCGGCTGATCGGCTTTGCGGCGATGATGGCGGCCATAGCTGCCGGCTACGGAGTCTCTGGTGCACTGGCCGGCGTCGTGATTGGTGATCTCGCCGGTCAGGCGGTGATGCTCCGCATCGTGTCGCGGCTCGTTCGCATTCGTCTCCGCATAGATTGGGAGATGTGGCGGCAGAGGCTGCGGCTGAGTGTGTCGGTCGCCGCGGCCACGATGCTGAGCGTGATCGTCGCCCGCTTCGACTTCTTCATGCTGGAACGCATGGCGCCGGTGCACGAACTTGCGCTCTACAACTCCGCGTATCGCCTGCCGATGTTGCTCGAGCGGGTGCCGCTGCTGGCGCTGTCCACCATCTTTCCGTTGATGTCGTCGCTGGCCGCCACCGACCCCGCCGCGCTGAACCGAATGTACCGATGGGCGCTGGTACGCGCGGTCGCTCTGGCCGCGGTCATGCTGGCGGTGACGCTGACGTTCGGCTCGACGATCGTCGAGATCTGGATGGGCGCGGAGTACCTGCCGGCCGTGCCTGCCATGCGGTGGCTGCTGGCCTCCACCGCCTGTATGTACGTGGCGGTCGTCGCCGGAAACTTGTTGATAGTGCGGCAGCAGGCGCGTCGTTCGGTGAGGATTTGGCTCATCGCAGTGCCGATCAACCTGACGCTCAACTGGTTCTGGATTCCGACGCACGGGGCGCTTGGGGCCGCCGCCGCCACGTGTGTGGCGACGGCTGTCGTGCTGATTGCCACACTTGTCGCTGCGCGGGCGTCCGAGGTTCAGGCATGAATCCCTGGATTGTCACGTCGCCTGGTCCGACTGGGCACGGCGATGGCATCGCGGATTATGCGGCGCGGCTCGGCGCCTCGCTGGGAGCGACCGTGCTTGGCCCGGGCGACCCTCGCCCGCCGGCTGGAGAGATCGCCGGGATTCTCCACCAGTACTCGCCGCATGCGTCATCAACGGACCTCAGACGTTGGATCGCCGGCATGGCGCGGCAGTCGCGGCCGGTTGTCCTGACAATTCACGAGTTCTGGCCTCCGCCCGACGGCACCGTTCGACGTGCGCTCCGCCGCTACCAGTTGAAGCGACGGGTGACGCGTCTCGGTCACGCGGCTGACGCCGTCGTCGTCACGCAGGAGATCGCCGCGCGCGAACTGGTCACCACCGGCGTAGTTCCTCGACCGCCGGTAGTGATTCCCGTGGGCAGCAACATCACCTGTTCCGCCGTGCCCGGTCCGCGTGACGGGGGCATCGTCATCTTTGGACAGCCCGCGTCCTACGAGCCGGAGTGGCTTGCGGCGGTGGACCGTTGGCGTCGTACCATCACTCCCGTGCCCCGGTTGACATGGATCTCGCGCTCGCAGGAGGAACTCGCGCAGGCGTGGCGCTCGATTGGTGACGACCTGCAGGGCGTCACGCTGCTCGGCGCGCTGTCGGAGGCTGATGTCTCCGCGGTGCTGGCGCGGGCGACACTCGGCGTGGCCCCGTACCGCGGCGGTGCCTCCGGCCGGCGGACCACACTCGCAGCCTTGCTGGAGCATGGCGTGCCGACGGTCACAATCGATGGACCGGCGGCTGATCAGTGGGTGCGTGCCTGCGAGGGAGTCCTGTGTGTCGACGATCCGTCCCCGCAGCGATTTGTGGCTGCGGTGAGCGACGTGTGGCACGACGCCGCGCGGTTGTGTGCCCTGGGTGCGGCAGGCGTCCGCGCGCATGCGGCCCGCCTGACCTGGCCACACATCGCGTCGGCCTACCGCTATCTGATGACCATCGCGCAGGAACAACGTCCATGATTCTTGGTCTGTATCACCCCGCCCGCGGCGTCGGGCACGACACCGGTGTGGCCCTCGTGGATCGTGAGGGACGGATCATGGCCGCGTTGTCGGAAGAGCGGCTCAGCCGCGTCAAGATGGACGGCGGGTTTCCGTTCCGCGCGCTGGACATGTTGCAGCGCATGACCGGCATCACCTGGCGTGACCTCGATGCCGTAGCCGTGCCCTTCATGGCGGGCGCGGATCAATTCACCGAGGGGATGCGACTGCTCGGCGCCGCGCTGACCGATCCGGGACTGCTGACCGGGCAATGGGAAACGCGCCGCGGTCGCGACAGATTTCAGTCCGGCATGCAGGCGCTTGGTGCGTACGGGTATCTCGACGACTTCCGGCGGCGATCGGCCGCGGTGCGCGAGCAGGATGGACGTCCCGCCGTGTCGGATTGGCGCGAGTTCCTGCGGGTGACCGGTTTGTCAGAGGCACCACTCGTGCAGATGGACCACCACCTGGCCCATGCGGCGGCTGCCTACTGGATGAGCGGCATCGACGATGCGCTGGTCATCACCATCGATGGCGTCGGCGCACTCAAGAGCGGCATCGTGGCCGTTGGCACCGGGACCGGCCTGCGGGTTGTCGCGAGGACGTTTTATCCGCACTCAGCCGGTGAATTCTGGGAACTGATCACGACGTTGTGCGGGTTTCATCACATGAAACACGGCGGCAAGATCACGGGTCTTGCAGCGCACGGCGATCCCGACGCGCGATGTTACGACGTGATGCGTCGCGCGATGTGGGCCGAGGGCCTCACCATTCGCACGCGCCTTGACCCCGTCGGTATGCAGCGTGCGCTCGCCGGGGTGTCGCGCGAGGACATCGCCGCTACGGCCCAGCGTCGTTTGACCGAGGTGGTGGAGGCACTGGTGAAGTCTGCCGTGGCCCGCACCGGGCGGCGTCGGCTTGCCGTGGCCGGTGGTGTGTTTGCCAACGTCAGGATGAATCAGGCGATTGCACAACTCCCAGAGGTGGAATCGCTGTTTGTCTGCCCCGTGATGGGGGATGAGGGACTCGGCGTGGGGGCCGCGCTCCATGCGGCTGGCGCGCGATACGGCGCGAAGCCGGCGGCCGTGCGGACGTTGTACCTCGGACCCGAGTACCCGGAGTCCGAGATGGTGGCCGCGATGGCGGCGTACGGATTGACCGGCACGCACATGGAGGAAGGACCGCTGGCGCAGGCGGTGGCCGACCGCATTGCCGACGGCAAGGTCGTCGCGATCGCCCGTGGTCGCCTCGAACTGGGACCGCGCGCACTCGGACACCGGACGATCCTCTACCGGACGTCGGATCCCGCGGTGAACCAGTGGCTGAACCAGCGTCTTAATCGCACCGAATTCATGCCGTTTGCGCCCGTGACGCTCGACGCCTACGCCGACCAGTGTTATGTCGGACTCGAGAAGGCGCGCGCGTCCGCCGACTACATGACGGTGACCTTTGACTGCACGCCGGCCATGCGTGCGCAGTCACCGGCGGTGGTGCACCTGGACGGCACCGCGCGCCCGCAGCTGGTGCGCCCTGAAACCGACGCCTTCTATCACGCCGTGTTGGAGGCCTACCACGCGCGCACAGGCGTGCCGTCGCTCGTGAACACGAGCTTCAACATGCACGAGGAGCCCATTGTCGCGTCGCCCGATGATGCGGCACGCGCCTTTGTGCAGGGGCACCTCGACACCCTCGTGCTTGGTCCGTACCTGATCGATGCGCATTCTGCGTGATACGCGCGCGTGGTGGGCAGCCGGGTTCCTGCTTGCGCTGCTGCTCGTCAATCCCTACGTGCGCGGTGACGGCAACGGGTACTACGCGTGGCTCGTGTCACCGATGATCGACGGCGATCTGGACTTCACGAACCAGTTCGCCCGCGCGGATCCGCTGTTCCAGACGCTCGTGTTCAACGACGACGGCTCGGTGCGCGACGATGCGCGTACGCCGACAGGTCGGGTGGGCAACCAATGGAGTGTCGGACCGGCCGTGTTGTGGGCGCCGTGGTTTGTTGTCGCCCATGGCGTCACATTGACCCTGCGGGCGTTCGGGGCTGAGATCGCTGCGGACGGGTACAGCTGGACATACCTGTGGCTGGTCGCGGCCGGGACGGTCACCTACGGCATGCTGGCGTTGTGGTGGTCGCTGCAGGCGGGCATCGCCGTCGGGCTGACGCGGTCGGCGCCGGCGGCGGTGGTCGGGATCGCGCTGGCATCCTCTCTGCCGGTCTACCAGATCTTTCTGCCCTTCCACGTCCATGCGTTGTCGGCCGCCATCGTGGCGGCGTTTGTCACATGGCAGTGCGCGCGGCCCGTCGGCGGCGATCCTCGCCGCTGGGCCATCTGGGGTGTTCTGGCCGGATTGATGGTGCAGGTCTACCAGCTCAACGGGGTGTTGCTGCTGGCGCCCGCCCTGTTCTGGGTGCAGCTCCTGCGATCGGAGGGGCTGGGGCCGGCACTTCGTGCGGGTGTGGCATTTGCGCTGAGCGGCCTGGCGGTCTGTCTCCCTCAACTGGTCGGGAAGACCATCGTTTACGGATCTCCGCTTACGACCGGGTATCAGGACCAGTTCTTCTTTCTGGAACCGCGGCTGTGGCAGACGCTGCTGTCGGCCAATCACGGATGGTGGTTGTGGACGCCCGTCGCGGCGGTGGCCTGTGCCGGGTGGATTCCCCTGTGGCGGCACCGGCCCGATCTCCGACCCATGCTGGTGGCCAGTCTCGTGTTTTACTTCGTGGTGGCCAGTTATCAGAATTGGCACGGGCTGTCGTCGTTCGGCAATCGGTTCTTCCTGTCGTTGACCGTCCTGCAGGTGCTCGGCCTGGCCATGATCCTCGAGATCGCCAGTCCACGTGGACGCCGCGCGGGGATGGCGGCTGTGATCGTGCTGGCCGTGTGGAATGCCGGTTTCATCTTTCAGTGGGGGACCAATATCATTCCCAATCGGGGGGCGGTCGATCTGCGCCAGGTCGCGGTCAATCAGGTGACCGTTGTGCCGGCGCGCATCGTGTCGTTTCTGGAACGGTATGTCGCGGATCGTCGGGGAGCGCAGGAGACCGTGGAGCGTGAAGATGCCAGCGAACAGCGTCGGCACAAGGTGGAGCGCTGAGCCATGATGAGCGAATCACAGCGCCGCCTCGTGTTTGCGATCTTCCTCTACACCTGTATCGAGGGATTGGTCGTCAACTTCTTCTATCCCAATCCGATCGCCTACCTGCCGAAAGACGCGCTGATCGCCGTGCTCTACGCGAGCCTGTTTCTGAGCGGCATCGGCCCGGCCGGTTCGGTCGCTCGGATCATCGGGCCGTTCGTGATTTTTGCCGGCGTCACGTTCCTGTTCATCGCGATGCCCACCCCGGTCAGTCCGATCGGTCTCAGCGTCGCGCTCAAACAACGGCTGTTCTACATCCCTCTGGCGATCGCCGGCTACCACTACGTCCGCGGCGACTACGACGTCGCGCGTTTGCTGCGCCTGATTGCCTGGTCGTCGATTCCCGTCAGCCTGTTCGGTATGTACCTGTTCTTCGGCGGGCCCTACACCCTGAAGGACATGGGGGCGGACTATTCGTACACGTTCTACTCCACGATGGGCGCGTCCGGCCAGTTCTTCTACCGGGTGCCGGGTACGTTTAATTCGCCGGGCCAGTTCGGCGCGTACCTGCTGACGATTTGTGTCCTGCTCGTCGGCTTCCTGCTCGTGTCCGACCTCGGCCGGAAGGATCGCCATCTCGTGCTGGTGGCGCTCGGGTGCGCCCTGCCGGCGATGCTCGCCAGCGGCTCGCGTACACCGATGCTGCTCTTTCTGCTGCTCGGCGGGTTTACGGCGATGATGTCGCGTGAATTGTCACGCGTGGGTGTGATCGCCGGTGTGGTGTACGTCCTGCTCGTCGGCAGCTTGAACTATCTCGGCGCAGGTGTTGCCGATCGATTTGCCTCCATCGTGTCCGAGGAAAACTTCGTGCGAGCCCAGAGCACGCTGTTCGGCCAGCTCTGGATCACGCAGATGGTGCAGGAGCCGTTGGGCACAGGTCTGGCGACGGCCACCGTCGGCGCCAGGCACTTCAGCCCGCCGGGCACCGTGCACCTGGTCGAGAGTTACCTCGGTATCCTGGCGACGGAAACGGGCATCGTCGGAGTGACGGCGTTCCTGGGACTGCTGGCGGCAATCGTCAGCCGCCTCTGGCCGGCCCGTCGATGGATGCGCCTGGCTGCGGCCCGGCCAATCTGGAATGCCGGCTTCCTGATGGTCATGGCGACGTCGTTGCTCACCACCAACGGTACGGCGCTCGATGCGATTCCCTCGAATCTGTACTTCTGGTTCCTGGTCGGCATGTTGCTCAAGATGGCGGATCTGGAACGCGACCGGTTGACCGCCCTCGGGACAGGTGGCACATCGTGAACCTGAAGTCACGACTGTACACGGCGGCCATTGGCCGCAATGTCCGGCTGGCGGCGCCTGTCGACGTCGGCTGGCTGGAACTGCTGCAGTTCTTGTGGGTGCGCGGCGGGCATGCCCGGCTGCGCGGACTTTTCACGGCGCGGCGCCTGGGCGCCTGCGGGGGGCGCTTCTTCATCGGCCGGCGATCGAAGCTGCTGTTTCCTGGTCGGCTCTCGGTCGGCCGGAACGTGTGGATCGGCGACGATAGTTACGTGAACGCCTACGCCAGGGACGGGATGCGCTTCGGCGACCACGTCCGGATTCGCGAACAGGCCTGGATCCAGGCGACGAGCACACTCGATCAGCCCGGCGTCGGTCTGGTCATCGGCGGAGAAACCTACATCGGTCCACGCTGCCTGCTCGGTGCAGGTGGCGGGATTCGCATCGGGTCCCGGGTGACATTTGGCGCGGGTGTGCAGCTGTTGGCGGAGAATCACAACTTCCGCGACGGGTCGCGCCCGATTCAGGATCAGGGCGTCACACGCTCGGGTATCACGGTCGGCGACGATGTGTGGGTGGGGAACGCGGTGATCATCCTCGACGGTGTGAACATCGGCGCCGGTGCCGTGGTTGGGGCCGGCTCCATCGTGACGCAGGACGTCGACCCGCACGCGATTGTTGTGGGCAATCCGGCCAGGGTCGTGGGGCGCCGCACATGACAGTGACGTTGTACCGCGCGTTCCGCGATGCCTATCGCACGAGCATGACGCTGTATGCCGACTCGCTCGAGCGCCGGTTGCCCGTCTGGCTGGAGCCCGACGACACGATCCGGTCGGTGGAACTGCCGGGAGCGAGGTTGCAGGGCGGGTGGGCGCGGTACTGGGATCAATACGTCCGGTATCAGCGGTTCGCGAAGGCGCAGGCCGGCGACGTGCATCACGTGGTCGATCACGGATACGGTCACCTGGTGCGTAGTCTGCCCGAGGGCCGGGCCATCGTCACCTTTCACGACGCGGTCGTCATGAAGGTGCCCGGCGTGAACTGGCGCACGCGTCGCGCGTTTGACTACAGCCTGCGATCGATGCGTCGCGCGGCGGCCGTTGTCTGCGTGAGTGAACACGCGAAGCGCGACCTGCTCGAATTTGTCGATTTGCCCGAGTCGCGCGTGCACGTCGTACCCTGGGGTGTGGACGAAGCCTTCCGGCCGTCCGAGGACCGGCAGCAGGCCAGGCGCCGGCTGGGACTGTCAGGCGAGATCGTGCTGATGGTGGGGCACACGCAGGGATACATGAACGTCGATCGGATGCTCCGCGCGTTCGGACAACTCGTGGCTCAGCACGGTGAGGCCACCCTCGTCAAAGTCGGATTGCCGTTCACCCCTGAGCAGATGCGTCTGATTGCCGAACTCGAACTCGGCGACCGGGTGCGGATCGCCGGCCGCGTGCCGTTTGCCGACCTGCCCTCGTATTACCACGCCGCTGACGTGTTGCTGTATGCGCCGCTGCTGGCGGGCTTCGGGCTTCCTCCGCTCGAGGCCATGGCCTGCGGCACGCCGGTCGTGGCCTCCGACCGCGGCGCCATTCCCGAAGTCGTCGGCGACGGCGGCATCCTCGTGGATGCCGACGATGAGAATGCGATGGCGGACGCGATGAGTGATCTCCTGACAAACCCCGCGCGTCGCCGACGACTGGTCGAGAAGGGCTACGAACGCGCAGCCCTGTTCGAGTGGACGGAGACATCGCGACGCATGGTCGATCTGTACCGCGCCGTGGCTCGTGGCTGACATTGCCCTGATTCAGCGGTTCCTGCCCAGCGCGTCGCCGGGCGGAGTCGGATACTTCACGGACGGCCTGGCGCGCGCACTCGTCATGCGTGGCCACCGAGTGACCATCTTCAGTCAGGACCCGGCACCGGCCGACGCCCCGTACGGCGTTCGGGCCGTATCCGTGCAGGGACGCCTGGCGCCACTGCGCTTTCCGTGGGCGTTGCGCCGATGTGACTTCAGCGGCTTCGACGTCATTCACGCACAGGGTGATGAACAGTGGGTGGCCCGCCGGCACGCGCCGCCTGTGGTCCGCACGATGCACGGCACCGCACTGGCCGAGGCGTGGTTCAACGGCGTGCGCGCAGCGTCGCCAAAGCGCCTGTTGCTGCACCTCTGGTTCTTCGTCAACGAGTGGATCGCCGCCCGCCGGGCCGATGCCCTTGTGGCCGTGTCGGCCGGCACATTGCGGTGGTACGGGCGTCCTGGCCGCGTCATTCCGAACGGCATCGATACGAAGGCGTTTGCACCTGACGGTACGCCGAAGTCTCCTCATCCCACCGTCCTGTTTGTTGGTGATGTGGACTCACGGAAGCGCGGCCGGCTGCTGGTCACGGTGATGCGTGAGGTTCGGCGTCGGGTGCCCGACGCCGAGTTGTGGCTCGCCGGAGCCGGAGCGGCCGTGACCGAACCCGGCTGCCGATCGTTTGGACGCGTGGATGATCACCAGCTGCAGTCACTGCTCCGTCAGGCCTGGGTGATGTGCCTGCCAAGCGCGTATGAGGGATTCGGACGCCCGTACGTGGAGGCGATGGCCGCAGGCACGGCGGTGGTGGCCTCGCCCAATCCCGGTGCGCGCGAAGTGCTGCGGGATGGAACGTTCGGCCGCGTGTGTGAAGACGCCGCACTGCCCGATGTGCTGTGTGAGTTGTTGACGGACGCCGAGGGACGCGCGCGTCTCGCGCAGGCCGGCCTGCAGGAGGCCACCCGCTACGACTGGGACACGGTGGCGGCGGCGTACGAAGTGGTGTACGACGAGGTGCGACGGTCGTGACCACTCCGGCGCGCATCCTGTATCTGCACACGACGTCGGAGGTGGGTGGCTCGGACGTGTCGCTCGTCCGTCTGATCGAGGGTCTGGACCGCTCACGGTATCAGGCGCTGGTGTTGCTGCCTTCGGACGGACCACTCGTGTCACGGCTGCGGGATGCCGGCGCAGAGGTCCGCATCAGTCCGCGCCTCCGGAAGCTGACGTCGAGGCGCGGCTGGGGGTACCTGTTCTGGTGGGCCATCTGCTATCCGTCAGCCGTGTGGTGGCTGCGCGGCGTCATTCGACGCGAGCGCATCGCGCTGGTGCACACCAATACGATTCACAACCTGTACGGCGGACCTGCGTCGTGGCTCGCCCGCGTGCCGCACGTGTGGCATGTCCGGGAGATCGTCTGGCAGAAGGGCTGGCTTCGGCGTCTCGAGTTGTGGATGACACGCCGGATGGCGTCACGGATTGTGGCCACGTCAGAGGCTGTTGCAGGGATGTACGGTCCGCCAGGGGCGAGGCCATCGTCACTGGTGATCATTTCGAACGGGGTGGAGACGGATCGATTTACGCCGGGGGAGGCGCCTGCGGTCCGTCTGGCGCTCGGCGGCAGCGACGACACGGTGCTGATCGGATTGGTGTGCCGGCTGGATGTCTGGAAGGGTGTGGAGACATTTCTGGATGCGGCCGCGCTGGTGGCCGCGGATTGCCCCGCCGCGCGATTTGCCGTCGTAGGCGGCGCCATCGTCGGCCTCGAGGCATACGGCGCAGCATTGCGCCAGCGTGCGTCCGCGCTCGCGTTGGGTGACCGTCTGGTGTGGACGTCGTGGACGTATGGACCGGCCGCGATGCCGGATGTCCATCGCGCGCTGGACATGGTTGTGCTGGCGTCGAGTGAGCCGGAACCGTTTGGCCTGGTCGTTGTGGAGGCCATGGCGAGTGCGAGGCCCGTGGTGGCCACGGCCCACGGCGGGCCGTGTGAACTGGTGGAGCCTGGTTCGACCGGCCTGCTGGTGCCGCCTTCCGATCCGGCAGCCATGGCCGCTGCCATCCGCCGCCTGATCGACGACCCCGCGTTGGCGGCGCGCATGGGCGCGGCTGGACGTGTGCGCGCGGTCGAGCACTACTCGGCGCACGTCTACGTCTCGCGCGTGCTTGCGCTCTACGACGATGTGTGTGCGCAGCGAGGTGCCGCCTGATGTGCGGGATCGCCGGACTCGTACATTGGGGACGCCGCGACCGGGCCGACCTCGTGACGATCGTCGATCGCATGGATGAGGCCGTGGCGCAGCGTGGCCCGGACGGTCATGGACGGGAAGTGATCGAGGGCCCTGATGGCGTCGCCGTCTTCGCGCACCGACGGCTCGCCATCCTTGATCGATCAGAGGCCGGGCTGCAGCCGATGTCCGATGCCGCGCGACGGACGTGGCTCACGTTCAACGGCGAGATCTACAACTACCGCGAGTTGGCCGGCCGCGTGGTCGCCTCGGGTGTCGCGCTGCGGTCGTCCTCGGACACCGAAGTACTGATCGAAATGCTGGCTGCCGAAGGCAGGGATGCCGTGGCACACCTGCGCGGGATGTTCGCGTTCGCGGCCTTCGATGTGCAGACTGGCGCGCTGACGCTGGCGCGCGACAGATTTGGGATCAAGCCGCTCGTCTGGTGCCGCCCGTCTCCGGATCTGATCCTGTTCGCATCGACACCGCAGGCGTTGGCCGCGAGTGGTCTTCTTTCACTCACGCCAGCCCCAGGCAGGCGAGCCGAATTCCTCGCACACGGATCGATCGCGCCCTCCCACAGCTTCTGGCACGGCGTGCACGTGGTGCCGCCGGCCACGATTCTGCGTTTCGACCGGGACGTGCCATCAGCGTCGACATACTGGACGGTGGGCGAGGTGATGTCGGACACACCTCCGTCGGTCTCGCTCGCGTCTGCCGCGCACACCTGTCGCGCGGCGATCGCCGACAGCGTGAGCGCGCATCTCGTCAGTGACGTGCCCGTCGCCGTGTTTTTGAGCGGCGGGCTGGATTCCTCGGCGATTGCCGCCGCAGCGCGGCAGGCCAGTGGTGTTGATCTGCGCACGTTCACCGTCACCATGCCGGGCTCTTCGCTCGATGAGAGTGCGGTGGCGCGGGCCACGGCGACTCGTCTGGGCGCCCTCCACACCGAAGTGTCGGTGGGCGACATCAATCGCGACGTGATGCTTGACGCGTTTTTTGCGGCCATGGCGCAGCCGTCTGTTGATGGCCTGAACACGTTCCTGGTTGCGCGCGCGGCGAGGGACGCCGGCGTGCAGGTGGTGTTGTCGGGCATGGGCGGCGACGAGTTGTTCGGCGGGTATCCGTCGTTCATCGAGGTGCCGAGACTGCACGCGTTGTTGCGTCGGTGGGGTGGAGGCGTCCGTGCCGGCGGCGTCGCGTTGCGTCGGTGGCCCTCGTCGCGTCTGGCCAAGCTCACGTCGATGGCGCATGCGCCATCCGGATCGTTGTCGGAGGTCTGGTGGGCGTATCGCGGGGTCTGGCCGGCTGCAGACGCTGAACGGATGACCGGAGACCGTGTGGAGATACCCGGCGAGGTGGCAGGAGCGTCACCGTTCGACACCGTACGCACGCTGGAGTGGCGGCAGTTTCTGGAACGTCAGCTGCTGCCCGATGCCGACGCGTTTACGATGTGCCGCGCGCTGGAACTGCGCGTCCCGTTTGTCGACCATCAGCTCGTGGAAGCGGTCGCGGGCGCCGGTCGCTGGCCCCGAGGACGGCACCGTACGTGGAAGGCCGCGTTGTTCAGCCAGTGGCCGGACTGGCAGCCCGACGCGCCGGCCGGCCGCAAGAAGCAGGGCTTCATCCTGCCGATGGACACCTGGCTGCGGCAGGCCCTGACCAGCTCGGCCCCGCGAGTCTGGCGTGACGTCGCCGATCGGTTGCGTCGGCCCGCATACACGTCCGCCATCGACGACTTTCTGGCGCGGCGCAGCCACTGGACGCGTGTGTGGGCGTTGTACGTGCTCGATCGAATGACGGACAATCGGTCGTGATGGCTGGCCGTCCGGACCTGTCCGTGATCATCGTGACGTTCCGTTCGCGGCGTGACATCGATGCGTGTCTCGACTCGGTGCGTGATGCGCTCGTTGACGTGGCGTCGGAGATCGTCGTGGTGGACAACGCGTCTGGTGACGGCACCGCTGAGCAGGCGCGCACCCATGCCGGAGTCACCGTGATCGCGCTGGATCGCAACACGGGATTCGGCGCCGGCATCAATGCCGGGCTCGCCGCGACCAGCGGCAGGTATGTCTTGTGGGTGAATCCCGACGGCCGCATGCTGGGCGGCCGCGTCGCTGACGTCCTGTCCTGGATGGATGCACATCCCGACGCCGGCATCATCGGCGGCAAGGTGCTCGACCCCGGCGGGACCGTGCAGCTCTCGGCGCGGAGTTTTCCGTCGTATGACGCCGCGCTGGGGCACCGGTATTCGCCCCTGACCCGATGGTTCCCCAACAACCCATGGTCACGGCGCTACCTGCGCACGGAACGCGCGGTTGATGCCGTCACGCGAGTCGACTGGGTGTCGGGAGCCTTCCTCCTGCATCGCCGCGAGGTGAGTGATCGCCTTGACGGTCTTGATGAACGGTTCTTCATGTATGTGGAAGACGTCGACTTCTGCCGGCGCGCCACCGACGCCGGCTGGACCGTGTGGTATCACCCCGGCATGGTGATGGAACATGCGATCGGCGGCAGCAGCCGGCAGGTCAACCGGCCGATGATCATCGAACGCCATCGCAGCATGTGGCGGTATTACCAGAAACATTTCCACCGGTTCTGGCTCAAGGATGCCGTGACATGGCTGGGCATCTGGGGCCGGTGCGGGTGGCTGTGGATGACGGCCGGGCTGCGTCGATGACCGACGTCGTGGCGCATGCCGATCGCATCTGCCGATCGCGAGCCAAACGGGCGCTGGACATCGCGTTTGCGCTCGCCGGTCTCGTCATCACCGCACCGGTCTGGGTCGTCGCGCCGGTGTGTATCTGGCTTGAAGATCGCGGTCCGATCTTCTACCGGCAGGCGCGATCGGGTCGTCGCGGCCAACAGTTCATGGTCACGAAGTTTCGTTCGATGGTGGTGGATGCCGAACGTCACGGCGCCCGCCAGGCCACGGCCGGCGACGCGCGGGTGACGCGGTTCGGCCGCGTCATGCGCGCCACTGCGATGGATGAGGTGCCGCAACTGATCAACATCCTGAAGGGCGACATGAGTGTCGTCGGCCCTCGCGCGTTGCGTCCGGGCGAGATCGAGGCCGAAGGTGACGGCCGGCTGGTCGCACTGGAAGATGTTCCCGGCTTCGAGGTGCGAGCACTGGTCCGGCCGGGCCTGACCGGCGTGGCCCAGATCTATGCCTCCCGCAGCCTTCCTCGACCGGGGAAATTCCGCTACGATAGGCTCTACATCCGGCGGCAGTCGTTCTGGTTGGACGTCAGGCTGATCCTGCTCTCTATCTGGATCAGCGTGTCCGGCCGCTGGGAACACCGCGGATCCTCACGCCCACCCATCACGTGACTCGACCTCACACAGCCCTCGACGTCGTGGTGATTGGCGGTGGTCCTGCCGGCCTGATGGCGGCAGAGACGCTGGCCTCACGCGGCGTGGCCGTGGCGCTCTTCGAGGAACACACCGAAGTTGGCCGTCCGGTGCATTGCACGGGGGTGCTTGGCGCCGACGCCTTCGCCGAACTGGCCCTGCCCGAAGACACGATCCTGACGCGCACATCCTCCGCGTCGTTCCGGCACGAAGACGGCGAGCCGGTCCTCGTGGACACCGACCACATCATTGCGGCTGTGGTGGATCGCGCGCGATTTGACGCGTCGCTGGCCGAACGCGCGATGCGGGCCGGCGCGCAGGTCCACACCAGCGCGCGCGTCGAACACCTTGAGGTCACGACGTCCGGCGTCCGGGTGCGCGTGCGCGGGTGGGATACCCTCGTGGACGCGCAGGCGGTTGTCCTGGCGTGTGGCGCGCAGTATCGGTTCAATCGCGAGCTGGGTCTGGGCGTGCCTCGGGTGTTTGTGCAGACCGCACAGGTGGAAATGCCGTTTGCGGAATGGCCCCGGATCGACGTGCGGCTGGGCCGCGAAGTGGCGCCCGGCGGTTTCGCCTGGGCGGTGCCATTCCAGCGGTCGGGCGTGCCGCACATCCGTCTGGGTCTGTTCTGCGACTCCGACGCCGCGCGACGATTCCAGGCGTTTGCGTCCCGTGTGGCGGCGGAGGCAGGTGTCGACCCCGCAACCATTCCGGAGCCACGGCTGAAGATGTTGCCGCTCGGACCAGTGCGCCGCACGGTGAGTGACCGCGTCATTGCCGTCGGTGATGCCGCCGGCATGGTCAAGCCAACGACGGGCGGCGGTATCTATTACAGCCTGCTGAGTGGACAACTCGCGGGCCGCGTGCTGGCCGACGCCAGGGATGCCGGCCGATGGACGACGGCCCAGTTGCGGCCGTATGAAGATCAATGGCGCACGTTGCTCGGCCCGGATATCCGTACCGGCCTCGCATTCCGCGCGCTGGCGACCCGGATCGGCGACCGCGGCATCCGCGCGCTCATCGAAGTGGCGCGCGTCGACGGCATCGTGCCGCTGCTGAAAGAAACGGCTGACTTCAACTGGCACCGCCGGGCCGCCATGGCGTTGTTGCGCCATCCCGCGTTCCGGCGCGCCGTGTTGTCGTCACTCTGGAGCTGACGATCCACAGCGCAAGGACATCATGACGCTCGCAGAAGTCGTGGGTATTCTCCGCGATCCCGCCTGTCTGGAACAGGCGGCCGCGCAACACGGTGACGCCGCAGTCATTGCGGAGCTGCGCCGCGAAGGGGTGGCACCGTACGTCGCCTGGCTGCGTCCCGACTGGGCGCCGCTGGCCGATGACCGCCGGCGCGCCGTGCTGCAGGCGGCGACCCAACACCAGGAACTGCAACGCGTCTGCGCGGCGTTGGTGGCCGGCGGCATGACACCGCTCGTACTCAAGGGGGCGGCCTGGGCGGTGACGCACTATCCGGAACCCTGGTGTCGTCCACATCTGGATCTCGATCTGCTCGTGGATCCGTCGTCGCGCGGGCAGGCGTTTGCGACGCTCGAACGGCTCGGATACACACGAGCCGGCCGGATACCCGGCCAGCTGGTGAACGCCCAGGAAGTGTTTGAACGCCGCCTGGGGCCGGGCAGCATGGTGGTCGTGGACCTGCATTGGCAGGTGTCCAACCGCATTCGGCTGTCGCAGTTTCTTCCGACGCGGGCGCTGCTGGGGCGCGGACAGCCGGCGCCCGCGATTGGTCCCGGGGTGTTGCAGGCCGCTCCGCAGGACGCGCTCCTGCTCGCGTGCCTGCATCCGTTTGCCCATCACGCACAGACGGCCCCGCTCAAGTGGGTCGTGGACGTGCTGCGGCTGTCACAGGCACTGGGAGGCCCGCAGGCGGCCGAGATGCTCATCCAGGCCAAAGCCGGTGGTGTGGATCTGCTCGTGCTGCGCGCGCTGGCTGATGCGGCGGAATTGACCGCCAATCCTTCACACGTGCCCGCGCTGGCCATTGCCATCAGCCGGCCGGCATCCAGGGACGAAGACCCCTGGTTCAACTGGCAGCGGAGCGAACTCAACGACGTCATCGACGACTTCCGCGCGCTGTCGTCGTGGCGGGCTCGAGTCCGGTTGCTGAAGGAGCACCTGCTGCCGCCGCCGTGGTTCATGGCGCATCAGTACGGCGCATCCGCGCGAGGATGGCGTCTGCCGCTGGCCTACATGCACCGCCTGTCGACGGGCGGCCGGCGGTGGATCGCACAGTGGTGGAAGACCGCTAGTCGTTCCGCAGAGTGACGCGTGCAGGATCGGGACGGGTCGGCAAGCTTGGCTCAGTCCGCCCGCGCGCGAGAAACCAGTCGGAAAGCCGCTGGAGTCGTCCGCGACGCTCACGCAACACCGAGTGCAGGTGATCAAGCACGTCGAGCGCTTCCTCGAGCGAGCGCACGACACCGATGCCGCGGCTCACGGCGTGTTCTTCCACAGAGGGGTCCGGTCGGTCCCTGAGCAGCAGCACCGCCTTGGCCGTAGAGCCGCTGATGATGTCGACGCAGTTGTGAATCTGATCGTCGACGAGCACATCGAGCCGCAGGGCGTTGGCGAGTTCACCGCGGGACCCCGGTACCGTGACCACGGCGGGGTAAAAGAAGCCCTGTTGCTCCAGCCACCACTGCGTCTGGAACTGCACGGGATCGCCGGTGGTGACCGGTCGTCTGGTCACAAAAACCACTTCCCACTTCAGTCGTCGCGCCGTCTCGTAGAGTCGGATGATCTGCGCGGGTTCATAGGGCGAGAGACGAATCCACCAATTCGGCGTGCGTTTGACGTGGTCCCAGATGCGGCGCATCTCGCGTGATGACAGCGGATCAGCCGTCGCCTGATCGAGGCCGTCCGGACGGGCGACACCGGCCTCCGCCGCGGCTGTTTCAAACGCAGACCGGAAGTTGGCAATGACGCCATCGAGATCGAAGCCCACGCGCAACGACATCAGGCGGGACCTTCCTCCGGCGGTGGTGCGTCGTTGTCTCCCTGCCGCACCACCAGGGCGGCGCTGACCGCCGCCAGCACCGCCACCGCGGGCGTGAGCAACGGCGTTTCAAACAGGGACATCGCGGCAAGACCGAGCAGGCCGGCCCAGGCCCCCTGCCGGATGTGTCCAATCGGACCCCGATCGCGCCGCAACTGCCTCCATGCCAATCGCAGGAATGCCACGAGCGCCACGACCAGCGGTACCGAGACCAGCAGGCCGCCCTCCGCGAGCAGATGCAGATACTGATTGTGCGCGTGGTTGATCAGTGCGTCGAAGCTCGCCGTCTGATACGCCGGCATCACCACCTCGAAGCTGCCAAGGCCAATCCCCGTCAGATGGAAGTCCCGGACCATCGGCATCGTCTGCTGCCAGATGGCCGGACGCCCGCCGTCGGCACCTGAGTAGGCACGCTCGAACCGGTTGAGCAACGGTTCAGGCGTGACCCAGAAGGACACGGCAATGCCGACCAGCACCACGAGTCCTGCCAGACCTGCGCGTCCGGCGCCGCCGATGCGCCGCCATGACTGCACCACCAGCAGCAGCACCGCGATCACAAACGCCGCCGCGCCGCCGCGTGATCGCGTGTAGACCAGTGCGCCCACCATCAGGGCGAGGCTCAACACCAGCCAGATCGCGCGCGTGTCGCTCAGCGCAAGGACGCCCGGGGACGTACGCCGGCCCTGCCAGTGCGTCCGGCCGTGCGAGATCAGATAGCCGGCCGTGAGCGGCCACGCCAGCACCAGCCAGGCAGCCATGTGATTGCGGCTGATGATGGGCCCCACCGGATCGGCGCCCGCCGACAGCGGCCGCCAGAATCCGTAGATCAGGTGATTGGGGAACAGCGCCGGCTGGATCAGGGCCAGGACGGCGACGACGAGACCGATCCAGGCAATCGATCGGGCAAGGCGTCGCACACCTCTCGCCTCCATCGCTTCGCGTGACCACAGGAACGCGGCGACGGCCATGATGAGCGTACCGGCGCCGAACACCAATCCCCCGGGATACAGGCTGAGGGGATGCCATCCATCACTCGCCGAGACGAGGCTCGTCCGTTGCAGGTACCCCTCCTGCGCCGGGGACAACAGGTGGCGGATGTCTGCAGGCAGCGGGATGTATTGCAGCACGGCTGCGGCGACAGCCAGATAGAGCGACCATTGCAGCACGTCCCGCGCGGGACGTTCGATCACACGGGTGGCGACGCAGCCGGCGATGGCGAGGATCAGGGCCGGCCACAGTGTCCAGTCGTAGACGCCGCCGAAGGCAAACAACGTCCACGCCAGCAGCAGAGTGAGGGCTGCAGGCATGACGCGCATCCACGAGTCTCCGCGGTCAGGCCTTGACCGATGAACCCGTGCTTCCGCTGCCGTAGTAGCTCTTGTACTGGTAGCCGTAATACCGCGAATAATAGTACTTATTGCGGTCGAAGTTCACGCGGTTGAGGACCGCGCCCACGACCTTCGGACGGCTGACCATCAACATCTGTACGGCACGCTCCGCCAGCCGCCGACGGGTCATCTCCGCGCCCAGGACGAAGGTCACACCGTCGACCAGCGGGGTCAGAATCACGGCATCCGTCACGGCGAGCACCGGCGGGGTGTCGATCACGACCCAGTCAAACGGCCCCTGCTTCAGGTTGGCGATCAGCTGCTTCATGCGTTCCGATGACAGCAGCTCGGACGGGTTGGGCGGCGTGCGACCGGCGGTCATCACGCAGAAGTTGGGATCGCTGGTGCGCTGGATGGCTTCACGCACACGCGCCTGACCGACCAGCAGGTGGGACAGGCCGACCGTGTTGTTGATCTTGAGCGCCTTGTGCACGCCAGGGCGGCGCATGTCGGCGTCGATGAGCAGCACGCGCGACCCGCCAAACGCCAGCACCATTGCGAGGTTGCACGCCGTCGTCGTTTTGCCTTCCAGCGGCTGGGCGCTCGTGCAGGTGATGATGCGCGTGGATTCGCCGCCGCTGGTGAACACCAGCGATGTGCGTAATGCGCGATACGCCTCACCGAAGTCGTGCGGCACCGGCCCGGACAGCACCGGTTGCTTGTCGCCGCGCACCGACGGCACCAGACCCAAGAACGGCACGCGCAGCTTGCGGGTGATGTCCTCGGGTGTCTTGATCGTGTCGTCGAGATAATCGAGGCCAAACGCCAGCGCGCCGGCCAGCGCAAATCCGAGGAACAGCGAAATCAACAGGTTGCGCGACACGTCCGGCTTGAACGGCGCCGCCGGAGGCACGGCGCGCTCGACGATCCACACGTTGTTGCGAATGGCCGATGCCTGCGTCCCCTGTTCGGTGACCTGGGTCGTCAGCGTCTGAAGCAGCTCTGTCTGCGCATCGCGCATGCGCTCAAGGCTCTTGTAGTCGATGCCCTTGGAATTCACCTGGGTGCGGACCTGCTCAATCGCCTCCAGGCTTCGTTGGCGAACGCTACGGGTCGCCTCGGCCTCGTCCATTTCGTTCTTCAAGCGCTCGATCACCAGGGTGCGCGCACGACTCAATTCGGCTTGCGCATTCGCGACATCCTGCTGTGCTGCGCGGTACGAGTCGTGCTGTTCACCCAACTGCGACCTGATGCGGTCGAACGTGGCCTGACGATTCGCGAGTTCACGGCGCCATTGCTGGACCTCCGCGCTCCTGAACATCTCAGGATTGGATTCGATGGCGGGGTCGTTCTGCGGAATCCTTGCGACCGCCTCGTACTTCTCCCGCGCGATTCTCGCCGCCTCCGCGGCTTCGTCGAGCTTCGATTTGGCGTCAAAATACGAGTTCGCCAGCTGTGCCGGGTCTGCCAGTGCCTGTACGTTCTGCGTTGTGCGGAACTCGGTCATCTGGAGTTCGATCTCGCGGAGGCCATTCTCGACCTTCTTCTTCTCTTCCGTCAGGCTTTCGACCCTCTCTGACAGGCCGCCACGGACTCGAGCCAGGTTGGTGTCTACATAGAGCCCCGCCAAGGCATTCGCCGCGTTAGCGGCCACCACGGGGTCGCGCGAGATGAACCTGATCAACAGCGTACGGGTGCCCGGCTGCGGGCCAACGTCCAGGCGCTCGAGAAACGAGTCGACCAGCTGGTCCTTCATCGTCCGGCCGGCGTTGGCGGTCGGGATCTCCGCAGGATTGGCCCCTGAGGGAATCGCCTCCGGCGTGGGCTCGGCGCCACCAAACAGACCGCGGATGGGTTTGACGATGCGCGCACCGATGGAGGATACGGCGCCCCCAAAGCCGGTAGGTGCGGCGCCTTCGCCGTTGAACTCGGGATTGTTCACAAGGTCGAGCGGTCCGATGAGCTCGGCCGCGAGGTCGCGGCTGCGCAGCAGCTGTATCTGCGTCTCGAGTTCGAGGTCGTTGTCAGCCATCATCGCGTCGTACGACGACTGCAGGCCGGGCAGGAACTGCGGCTCGTCGACCTGAACGATGGCCGATGCGTCGTACTCGGGCGTGGTCGTCATCGTCTGCACGACGCCGGCCAGTACGACGACGACCAGAACAGTCAGGACGACCTTCCGGTAGCGGTAGAGCACGCTCAGGCGGTCGAGCAGGTGGACTTCGCCTTCGTTGCCGCCATGGTGACCCGGCAGGCCGGCGACCGGCGCAGCAGGCGCCGGCGGCTCTATCAACGTGTCCTTGCGATCCCCAAACATGTGCGACTACCGGATGCTGCTCGTGGGAGCGGGAGGGGCTTCCACCACCGGAGCGATGGGTGTGACCACCGCGGTGACACCGGCGGTGGCGGCACTCTGCACTGCGGAGGCCGCCACATTACCCGCAACGTCGGGGATGAACACCGGCAGGGCATTTGACATGCGTACAAACGTTGCGACCGTTTCGCCGGGCGCCACCGTGAACGGATGACCAAGGGCGAGCACGCTGCCCGCCTGTTCGCTGGCGTACTCGATCACGTACGACCCGCCTGCGACGTTGTTGAACGTGAACTCGCCCACGGCGTTCGTCTGCGAGAAAAATTCGATCTGGCCCGTCACCGTGTTGCGCAACTGGACGGTGGCATCGCTGATGGCGGCGTTGTTGGCGGTCCACAGGTAGCCGACCACCGAGGTGCTGCGCGCGCTGGCCGCGCCGGCCGTGGTGAGCCCGCTGGCGGCCGCTCGCTGCGCCGCGCGTGACGCGCGAATCGCCGCTGCTGTTCTTGTTGTTGCGGTCATCGGCCCCGTGGCCGCCGGCACCACCGGCAGCTGCTGGGACACCGCACGCGCCGCTGTCGACACCGGTGGCACTGGTGGCCGCACCTGGCCGAATGAGGCAATCGGCAATACCAGTGATGCCGAAGCCACTGCGGCGACTAGCTGCTTGCGCTTCATGTCATCTATAGTCATATATCGACACCCAGTACGGCAAGGCCCAGTAGGGGACGTGCCCGAGTCGAAGGCGGACAATTTCCTGTCGGCAATCCGACGGGACCCGGGTGCGGCCCCAGGGAATTATTTGTGTGCAATTCCTTATGAATCAGTGTTTTACACAGCTCAGCCATCCACCGTCCCGCCGCTGCGGTCACTGCCGCCGTACAATGCCCCTGCAACTTCTCGGCCAAAGGGCGGCCGGAGAATAGTCTGGACTCTATGGAACTCACCCCCGACACACGCGTATCCCCGCATCCGGATGTCGTGTGGCGACTCGTCGAAGGCGAAGTCGTCCTGCTCAACGTGATGTCCGGCCAGTACTACAGCCTCGATGAGGTGGGCTCGAGGGTCTGGAGCCTGCTGCCGCAGGAGGGCATCACGCTGGGAGCCTTGCGTGACGTGTTGCTCGAAGAGTTCGATGCGACCGCTGCGCAAGTCGACGCGGACCTCCAGGCGTTGTTCGAGCGTCTCCACGGAGCGCAGCTGACCGTCAGCAACTGAGCGTGGCGTGACCGGCCTCGCGGGACTGGTACGGCGTGGCGGTGATCATCGTCGGGACGTCGAGGCCGTCGTCGCGATGCTGGCCTGTCTAGATCCCCGCGCGCCGGTGGATGTCGTGCAGTCCGGTCCGGCAGTCCTCGGCACCCTCAATCAGTCCGTGACGCGCGGCGCGCAGGAGATGGTGCTGCTCACGTGGGACGGCCGGCTGGACGTGCAGCGATCGTCGTCCCGCGTCTCCGCGCCCCTGGACGCATTCACCACCGAGTCGGCACAGCTCTCGGAGATCGTCGGCGACTTTGCGCTGGCCGCCTGGTGGCCGAGGACGCGCGAGTTGCAGCTGGCGCGTGATCCGTTCAGCACACGGCCGTTGTATTACGCGAGCACGAGCGACGTGTTCTGGTGGGGACCGTCGGTCGCGGCAGTGCTCGCGCCTGGCTGGCTGCCGCTCGTGATCAACGAGGGGTATGTCGCCGAGTACCTCGCGCTGGCTCCAGTGTCGCTGACCGAGACATCGCTCCGAGATGTGTATCGCGTGCCGCCGGCGTCCTCGGTGCGGGTGCAGTGGGATCGGGACCCCACGGTCGCGCGCTTCTGGGAACCCGCAGTGTCGGACGAACGCCCCATGGCGGAAGCAGACGCCGCGCACGAGTTGCGGCGATTGTTGCGCGACGCGGTGGGGGCGCGCCTGGTGCCTCGCGACGGTGCGGCGGTGAGCGCGCAATTGAGCGGCGGCCTCGACTCGTCGGCAATTGTCGGGGTGGCGGCGCGCGATCATCAGACGCGGGTGCCGTCGTACTCGATCGTGTTTCCCGGCGTGCCCCTCGCCGACGAATCCCGCTTCATCGATGCCGTTGGTGCGCACCTCCATCTGCCGACGACCCGAGTGCCGTACGCCGCGGGTGCACGCATCGGCTGGTCGATCTTTGATTCCGCAGTGCGCGCGCTGGCTCTGCCTGAAATCCCGACCGGTGAGTACATGATGGCGCCGGTGTTGCGCGCCGCGCGCGCAGACGGTCATGGGGCGATGTTGACCGGGCTTGGCGGCGACGACTGGTTGACCGGCAGCCTCTTCCACCTGACGGATCTCGTGCGACGCGGCCGTCTGGGGACGGCCGTGCGGTTCGCGCGTGAGTACCGCGCGGTACCGTGGCTGGACCCAGGACCGTGGGTGACCTGGCGTTCGGCGACCTTGCCGTTGCTGCCCGAATGGTTCAAACGCCGCGTTCGGGCACGCCGCACGCGGGTGGATGATGCACCCTGGTTGACCCCCGAGTTCATTGCGCGAACCGGGCTCGCCGCCCGCCGGCGCGCGACGTGGGACGCCGTGCCGCCCACCCGCTCGCACGTGGTCCGCGAGTCGCTGGCGCGCCTGTGGTCGGGCGATCTCTCTCATGGACGCGAGGCGATGCATCGTGTCGCGCAGGAGGCCGGTCTCGAGCTTCGTCATCCATTCTTCGATCGACGACTCGTCGAGTTTCTGCTGACGCTGCCCGACGACCTGCGACTGCGTCACGGGATGCAGCGGTACCTGTTGCGTGAGGCGTGCGCCGACGTCCTGCCGCCGCTGGTGCGTCAGCGCCAGGACAAGCCGGTGTTTGATCGCGTCCAGTGGGATGCACTGCATGCGGCTGATCCCGATCGCCTGTTGCAGTCACCGCTGCAGGTCGAAGAACGAGGCTGGGTCGTGCGCGGCGCGCCTGCAGCATTATGGTCGCGAGTGCGGCACGCATTGGATCAGCGCTCGACCTGTGAAGACCCGGCACTGGGCGCGTTGTGGCAGATCCTCGGCGCCGAGGCGCTGGTGCGTGGTTTATCATCGCGAGGCGCCTGATGTCGCTGCAGTACGACGAACACCGGCAGTACCTCGCTGATGCCTCCCGCCTTGATGCGTTTGCTCGCGCCTTGACCGCCGTCGTGCGACCGGGTGATGTGGTTGTTGATGTCGGCTGCGGCACAGGCATCCTCGGACTGCTGGCGCTTCGTGCCGGTGCCGCCCGTGTGTATGCCATCGAAAGCGGAGGCATGATTGACGTCGCCCGACGTATCGCCATCGACAATGGCGTGGCGGATCGGATGCGCTTCATCGCCGGACTGTCCGCGCGCGTGGATCTGCCCGAGCCGGTCGATGTTGTGGTCAGTGATCTCATGGGACGTCTCGGCTTCGAAGCCGGCGTCATGTCTGCGTCAGCGGACGCCGTCCGCCGTTGGCTGAAACCTGGCGGTCGAGTCCTGCCCGAACGTGTGGATACCTGGGTAGCGCCCGTGGACGCGCCGGAACTGACGGCCGCCGTCGATTTCTGGCGATGCCGGCCGGAGGGCTTCGACATGTCGGCCGCGCGCCCCGGCGCGGTCAACACCGGGTATCCCGCCGAGTTGTCCGCGGGCATGTGGCTGGCGCCTCCGCAGCCGGTTATGTCGTTTGATCCCGCTCATCCGGCGGCCGGCCGCGCTGACGCAGCGTCGGGCAGCGTCATGTTCTCCGTCACCCGACCGGGCGTCGTGTCCGGAGTGGGCGGATGGTTTCGCGCAACGCTGGCTCACACCGTCGAGATGACCAACGCACCCGACGATCAACGTCGCATCGGCCGTCGCCAGGCGTTCCTGCCGATTGATGCGCCGGTGTCGGTGGTCGAGGGCGATGTTGTCGAGGTGCACATGCGCGCCCGGCCCGAAGAAGTCGTGCTCGCGTGGGAGGTGTGTGTGCGCCGGAACGGCCGGGAACTCGCGCGGGCCCGTCAGTCCACGCTCGCCGGCATGCTGGTGCCCGCCGAACTCCTGCGCCGCACAAGCGCGGACTCCCGCCCGCAGCTGACCCGGTGGGCGCATGCGCGCGCGACGGTGATCCTCCTCTGTGACGGTGCTCACACGCTGCGGGAAATTGAACACCGGACGAAGGAGGCACACCCGGACCTCTTCGTCGACCTTGATGCCGCAGCCGTATTCGTGGCGGAGGTCGTCACGCGGTATGGACATGCACCGCAAGACTGACGGCCCCTGGCGGTACACCTTCGCGGATGTGCACCTCGTGTCCGACGTGCCCCTGCCGGATCTGCAGCCGGCTTCCGGCAATCACGCGCCGCTGCACGTCAACTGGGCTGATCACCTTCCTCCCGTTGCGCCCGAGTGGTACCACCGCTGGGGAGACGAGCAGGAGGAGTGGGCGCGATTCGGCGCCACGGCCGAGGGATGGGTGGTGGTGTTTCCCGCGCTGGCGGAGTTTCGGATCCCCCTGGCCGCCGATGCGGTGATCGTGTGTCCGGGCCCCGATGTCCCCGCGCACACGGTGGTGCACCTGTTGCTCAATCAGGTGCTGCCCCTCGTATTGAGTCGGAGCGGACGGCTCGTGCTGCATGCGGGCGCCGTTGCCATCGACGGGCGCATCGTCGCGTTTGTCGGGCCCACGGGTTCGGGCAAGTCCACACTTGTGGCTGCGTGTGCGCGGGCCGGCGCCGAGGTGGTGTGTGACGACAGTCTGGTGGTGTACCGCCAGGGGGCCCAGTGGGTGGGTGTGCCCAGTTATCCCGCGCTTCGGTTGTGGCAGTCATCGCTCGACCGCGTCGGCTGGGCCGGCGAAGGCCAGCCCGCCGCGCATTACACACATAAACGGCGCGTCGGGACGGCCACGGGGCAGTGGCGTTTTGCGGATGGACCACGCGCGTTTACACGGCTCGTCCTCCTCGAGCACGACCTGCCGCAACGCCCGGTGGCCGTGGAACTCTTCTCACAGGTCTTCCGGCTGGATGTACGGGATCTGCAGGAAGCGGTCAGGCTGTTTCATCTGGTCGGCGACCTCGCGCGCGACCTCGACATCACTCGTCTCGGTCCGCGGGAATCGAGGGATGCTGTCGCCATTGCGGACGCCTTGTGCCTTCGGGCATAGTAGGCACCTATGGTCGACACTCCCCGGCACGACGATGAGACGCGCACGCCCACGAGCCGCAAGCCCTGGTCGGCGCCGCAACTGCTGGAATACGGGCACATCGGCAAGTTGACGCAGGGCGCCAGCGGTACGAAGAGCGACGGCGGCACCAGCAAACGCAACACCTGCCTCTGACCAGCTCCCGGGACGATCGCGTGCGTGGCGATGCCGTCCAGGCGGAGAACCTGTCCCGCCGTTTTCGCGCGGCCAGTCGATGGCGCAGCCGGCATCAGTGGTTCACGGCACTCGATCACCTGTCGGTGACCGTCCCGGCCGGGGCCGTCTTCGGCATCCTCGGACATAACGGCGCCGGCAAGACCACGTTCTTCGAAATCCTGACCACGCTGTTGTTGCCTCATGGTGGACGCGCGACCGTGTTTGGTCACGACGTTGTGGCCGAGGCGCATCACGTGCGACGCCTGGTGGCGTATGTGCCGTCGGGCGGCACCGGGTTTTTCCCACGACTCACGGGCCGGCAGAACCTCGAGTACTTCGCCGCCCTGTGTCAGGTGCCGTCGGGGGCGTGGCGATCGCGCACCGAGGACGCCGCACGGCAGCTGAACATCGCCGACGCCCTCGACCGCCGGCTCGATCAGTATTCGGACGGCATGCGCCAGCGCCTCGGTCTGGCGCGTGCCCTGCTGACGACGGCGCCGCTCTGGATTCTCGACGAACCCACACGCGGACTGGATCCACACTCACGGGCCCTTACCCAGCAGCTGATCCGCTCGCGGGTGCGCGAACATGCGACGACGGTGCTGATGAGCACGCATGATCTCGACGAGGCTGCGCGGATCTGCGACCACGTCATCGTGTTGCACCGGGGGCGCGTGACGCTCGACGCGCCGACCAGTGCGCTGCGCGCCGATCCCGAAGCGCTGTCGCGGGCCTACGGCATCGCCACCGAAGAGGCGCCATCATGAGATGGCTCGCGCTCGCGTGGGCGTGCGTCCGTCGTGACGCCCTCATCGACATCAGCTACAAGGTGTCGTTTGTCTTCGACCTGATTGACGCGCTGCTCATGATCGTGGCCTACGCGCTGCTGGCCCGGTTGTTTGGCGCGCAGGCGCTGGACGGGTTCTCCGCGCTCGGGTTTCTGCTCGTCGGCGTCGCGGGCAACGCGGCGCTGATGACGGCCCTCGTCTGTTTTTCACAGGCCGTGCGCGGCGTACAGGTGGCCGGCGCCATCAAGACCATCCTGACGACGCCGACTCCTCCGGTGGTGGTGATGCTGCTGTCGTCGCTGTATCCGTTTGCGCGGGCCTCGATTGACCTGTGTATCTGGTTGACCGCTGCGGCGCTGCTCGGAGCCCCACTGGTCGGGATGGACGCTTCGAGTCTTGCCGCGACCGTGGTGGTGTTCCTGCTGGCGTCGGCCGCCATGGCAGGGCTGGGCTTCGCGTCCGCGGCATTTGCCGTGGTCTTCAAGCGCGGCGATCCCGTGGTCTGGCTCGTGAATGCGGTGACCATGCTGCTGTCCGGCGTGTTGTTTCCCACCAGCGTCTTGCCCGACATGGCGGAACGGGTCAGCCAGCTGCTGCCGACGACCCATGCCCTCAATGCGTTGCGCGCGACGTTGCTGGCGGGTGCCAATCTGTCCGACGTGGCACCCGACGCGCTGGCGCTGCTCGGATTTGCGCTGGTCGCGATTCCTCTTGGCCTGGGCGCCCTGGCGTGGAGCGTGCGGCATGCACGCAAGGAAGGAACACTCGGACATGTCTGACGGCTGGCAGGGATGGGATACGTACGCGCCGTTCTACGACTGGGAGAATGCACGCACCCTCGGACGCCGGGACGTGCGATTCTGGGAACAGATCGCGGCGGACACGGACGGAGACCTGCTTGAGCTGGGGTGTGGGACCGGCCGCCTGCTCGTGCCCATGGCGCGCGCACGCGGCGGAGCGGGGCGCACCGTCGGCATCGACCGCTCACATCCCATGTTGTTGCGTGCGCGGCGCCGGGTACGACGGATGCCGTTGGACACGCGCCCGCTGTTGATTCGAGGCGACGTCCGCCACTGGCCGCTGCGGCCGCGCCGCCTGCGGACCGTGGTGGCGGCCTATGGTCTGCTGCAGTCGCTGGTGACGGATCGCGACATCGATGCCACCCTGGCTGCCGTGGCCGCAGGCCTCTCGCGAGGTGGACTGTTCGGGATCGACCTGGTGCCGGACCTGCAGGCATGGGACGAATACGAACGGCGCATCCCGTTGCGCGGCCGGTTGTCCGCCACGACGACTCTGACGCTGGTCGAGTCGGTTCGTCAGGACCGGCGTCGCGGTGTCACGGTGTTTCACGAGCAATACGTGGTGCGCCGGGGACGGCAGGTCCATCGTCACAGTTTTGAGCTGCGTTTTCGGACCCTCCCGATGGCGGGCATGCTCGACCGTCTCGATCAGGCCGGATTCCGGGTCGACCAGCTCGCCGGCGGCTACCAGGGCGAGCCGTGGACGCCGGACGCCGAGACGTGGGTGATCCTCGCCCGTAAACGTTGACGTGTTACGATTTAGGGTCATTTTGGCCACCCGCCGAGGGGGCTTTTCACTGCGGGAGAACTGTCGATGTCAGGCCATTCAAAGTGGCACACCATCAAACACAAGAAGGGCGCGGCCGACGCCAAGCGCGGCAAGATCTTCACGCGCATCATCAAGGAACTGACGATTGCGGCGCGGAACGGCGGCGGTGATCCGGACGCCAACCCCCGCCTGCGCACCATCGTCGCCGAAGCCAAGTCCGTGAACATGCCTGCCGACAACATCAAGCGGGCCATTCGTCGCGGCACGGGCGAAGAAGAGGGCATGACCTACGAGGAAGTGATGTACGAGGGCTATGGGCCCGGCGGCGTCGCGGTGCTCGTGGATGCGATCACGGACAACCGCAATCGTACGGTCAGCGAGATCCGCCACATCTTCAGCAAGTACGGCGGCAATCTGGGCGAGACCAACAGCGTCGGCTGGATGTTCGAGAAGAAGGGCCTCATCGTCGTCGACAAGGCGGCCGCCGAGGAAGACACGTTGATGAACGTGGCGCTCGAAGCAGGGGCCGACGACATGCAGGAAGACGGGGAGGCGTGGGAAGTCACCTGCAGCCCCGATGCGCATCAGGCCGTGCTGGATGCCGTGAAGGGGCTCGGCATCGAGCCGGCGCGTTCGGAGGTGGCGATGCTGCCGAAGAACTACGTCACGCTGGAAGGCAAGACGGTCCAGCAGATGATGAAGTTGATGGATGCGCTTGACGACAGCGACGACACGCGCAACGTGTGGACCAACGCGGACTTCGACGAAAAGGATGTCGAGGCGTCTCTGGCGTGAGGATCTTCGGGATTGACCCAGGCTCGACACGCACCGGTTATGGGTGCGTCGAGCCTGACGGCTCCCGCTACCGCCTGGTCGCCAGCGGTGCGCTGACACCAGGCACCGGCCTCAACTTTCCCGAACGTCTTCACATGATTCACGACGGGCTCACGCATCTGCTGCGTGAGCACCAGCCATCGTGTGTGGTGGTCGAGAACCTCTTTCACGCCAAACACGCGCGATCGGCGCTGCTGCTCGGGCACGCCCGCGGCGTGATCCTGCTGGCCGCCGCACAGGCCGGCTTGCCGATCGTCGAATACACGCCGGCGGAGATCAAACTCGCCGTGGTGGGATACGGTCGCGCCGAAAAGACGCAGGTCCAGCACATGGTCAAGCTTCTACTCGGACTCGACGCCCTGCCCAAGCCGCATGATGTGTCCGACGCACTCGCGGCGGCGTTGTGCCACCTGCATTCAGGCACATCGGCCCTGGCCACCAGGGCCACACGATCGCTGCCGAGGCATCTTCGCAACTGGCGGGACTTCCGACCCGCCGCGCCGGCCCGGCGGCCGACACCGTGATTGCGGCATTGTCCGGCGTCCTTCAGGAGAAGGACGCGCGTCGGCCGCAACGTGTCGTGGTCGATGTTGGTGGCGTGGGGTACGAAGTGTGGGCGCCATTGTTCACCGTGTACGCGCTCGGCGATGTGGGGGCCGCGGTGCGGTTGCGCGTGCACACCCACGTGCGTGAAGACGCGCTGCAGCTCTTCGGCTTTGCCACCGAACTGGAGCAGCAGTTGTTCGAGCGGCTGATCTCGGTCAGTGGCGTCGGACCGAAGCTCGCACTGGCGGTCCTGTCTGGACTGGAACCTGACGCGCTGGTCGCCGCCATTCGCGGCAACGATCTCGGACGGCTCACCGCGATCCCCGGTGTCGGGCGCAAGACCGCCGAACGTCTGGTCGTGGAGCTGAAGGATCGCCTGCCCGAGTCTGCCGGTGATGCGCCGGTGGTCTCCTCGACCGCGGGTGTGCGAGACGATCTGTTGTCCGCCCTCGGTAATCTCGGTTATCAGCGGGTCGTGGCGGAGAGAGTGGTTGACCGGATCCTCAAGGCCGAGCCCGACGTGGAGTTCGAACAGAGTCTGCGGAGCGTCTTGAAGGAGCTGGCGCGATGAGCCTGGTGACGGCAACACCGCAGGACGACGACTCTCAGTACGACGCGGGACTTCGCCCGCGATCGCTCGATGAATACATCGGGCAGGACCGCGTGCGCGAGAATCTGCACGTATCGATCGCGGCGGCGCGACAGCGAGGGGATGCGCTCGACCATGTCCTGCTCTACGGTCCTCCAGGATTGGGCAAGACGACGCTGGCGTACGTGATCGCCAACGAACTCGGTGTGGCTGTCCGAGCGACGTCGGGCCCCGTGCTCGAGAAACCGGGCGACCTGGCTGCGATCCTGACCAACCTGCAGTCGCGTGAGGTGCTGTTCATCGACGAAATCCACCGCATGAGCCCGGTGATCGAAGAAATCCTCTATCCCGCGATGGAGGACTTCGAGCTCGACATCCTGATTGGGCAGGGCCCGAGCGCTCGTTCGGTGAAGGTGCCTGTGCAGCCATTCACACTGATTGGCGCAACGACTCGCGCAGGGCTGCTGACGTCGCCGCTTCGCGCGCGTTTTGGCATCGTCCATCGTCTCGACTTCTACGAAGAGGTGGACCTGACAGAGATCGTGGAGCGGTCCGCCAGGATCCTCGGTGTGACGATGGATGCGGACGCCGCGGCGGAGGTGGCGCGCCGGTCGCGTGGCACGCCGCGTATCGCTAATCGCCTGCTGCGCCGCATCCGCGACTATGCGCAGGTGCGCGCCGACGGCGTGGTGACACTCGCGGTGTGTCACGACGCGTTGCGCCTGCTCGAAGTGGACGCACACGGCTTCGACGAAGCGGACCGGCGCCTGCTCCGTACGATCATCGACAAGTTTGGTGGCGGCCCCGTCGGGCTCAACAGCCTGGCCGCCGCCATTGGAGAAGAACGAGACGCGATCGAGGACATCTACGAGCCGTATCTGATTCAGATCGGATTCCTCGATCGCACACCCCGCGGCCGTGTGGCCACGGCGCGGGCGTATGACTATTTCGGCCTGATGGCGCCAGGAAAGGACCGCTTGTGGTGATTCGACCGGTGAAGATTTCGGGGCTCTCGACGTATGTGCCCCCGCGTGTGCTGACCAATGACGATCTCGAGAAGCTGGTCGAGACGTCCAACGAGTGGATTCTCCAGCGCACGGGAATCCGCGAGCGGCACATCGCAGAACCCGGCACCGGCACGTCCGATCTCGCCGAACCGGCCGCGCGTGCGGCCATTGCCGAAGCGGGGCTGACGCCCCAGGACATCGGCTTCATCGTCGTCGGCACCACGACACCCGACACGATCTTCCCGAGCACCGCGTGTGTGTTGCAGGCGAAGCTGGGCGCCGACAAGGCGTGGGGGTTCGACCTCGGTGCTGCGTGTTCCGGCTTCACCTATTCGTTGACCGTCGCATGGCAGATGGTGGCGACCGGCGCGGTGGAACACGCGCTCGTGGTGGGTGGCGACGTGATGTCGAGCATCATCGATTACACGGATCGATCGACCTGCGTGTTGTTCGGCGACGGGGCCGGTGCGGTCGTCGTGTCGCCCGCCGAGCCGGGTGAACCCTGCCTCATCGACTTCCTGCACGAAATCGACGGCCACGGCGGGCCTGCGCTCTGCATGCCGGCCGGCGGCAGCAAACGTCCGGCCTCACACGAGACCATCGATGAGCGTCAGCACTTCGTGAAGCAGGACGGCCAGCAGGTGTTCAAGTTCGCGGTGCGCAAGAGCGGCGACATCGCGCAGCGTCTGCTCGATCGTCACCAGATTACGGGTGCAGACCTCAGCCTGTATGTGTCACACCAGGCCAATCGGCGCATCATCGAAGCCACGGCGGAACGGATCGGTCTCGACAAGGACAAGGTCGTCATCAATCTGGAGCGCTTCGGCAACACGACAGCCGGCACGATCCCGCTGGCGTTGGCGGATGCGCGTGCCGACGGCCGGCTGAAGAAGGGAGATCTGGTGCTGCTTACCTCGGTCGGCGCCGGATTCACCGTCGGGTCAATCCTGCTGCGCTGGAGTCTCTGACGCCCGCGTCGTCGGCGCGATCGAATCCCGATGGATGACGATGTCCATCGGCGGCGGACCACTGAGCCGCATGATGAATCCGTCGAGATCCGGCGCGTGCCACTCGTGCTCCTCGAGCGGAGAGCCATCCAGGCGCAACCACTGGACGTCGGATGTGGTGAGGAACTCAGCGCGCCGCACGGCTGGTGTGTCGCGCCGCCAGGCTGACAGCGACTGCACGAACTCGAGCAGCCCCAGGTCAGCGCCGTCGTCGGCCGTCCACGGTGTCCAGGTGAGCGGCGAGTCTTGGCAGTACGCGTTGTTGTTCCCAAGTTGTGATCGGCCGAGTTCATCGCCTCCGCTGATCATCGGCACGCCGAGTGACGCGAACAGGGTCTGGAAGAATGCGCGCTGGCGAAGCGATCGCGCCGCCCGGATGCCGGCGTCCGAGACGGGGCCTTCCACGCCGCAGTTGTCGCTGAGATTGTGGGATTCGCCGTCGCGATTGTCCTCGCCGTTGGCGAGGTTGTGTTTGTCGCGATAGGACACCAGGTCAGCCAGCGTGAACCCATCGTGAGAGGTCACGAAGTTGATGCTCGCCGTCGGACCCCTGTCGTGGCTGAAGATATCGCTGCTGCCCGCAAGCCGGGTGGCCAGCGCGCTGGGGGTACGACGAGCGACGTTCCAGTAGCGGCGTACATCGTCGCGATACCGCCCGTTCCATTCCGCCCAGCCACGCGGAAAGCGGCCCAGCGCGTATCCGTCAGCGGTGGCGTCCCACGGCTCGGCGATCAGTTTGACCTGCGAGAGCACGGGGTCGCTGGTGATGTCGGCGATTACGCTGTGTTCGGGATCGACGCCGTGGTCGGCGCGGGCGAGCGCGGACGCCAGGTCAAATCGGAATCCATCGACGTGCATCTGCTCGACCCAGTACCGCAGGCTGTCGAGGATCAGCCGGCGGACCGCGGGCTTGCGTGCGTCGAGCGTGTTGCCGCAGCCGGTGACATCGGCATACCGTGACGGGTCATCGTCGCGTAACCGGTAATACGCATGATTGTCCAGCCCGCGGAAGGCCATCGTTGATCCGATGTGGTCGCCTTCAGCGGTGTGGTTGTAGACCACATCGAGGATGACTTCGATGCCGGCTGCGTGCAGCGCGCGCACCATGGCCTTGAATTCGTCGACCACTCCCTGCGGAGTGCGGGCAGCGGCCAGTCGCGGCTCCGGCGCGAAGAAGCCGAGCGTGTTGTAGCCCCAGTAGTTGGTCAGGCCGCGCCGATACAACGCGCGTTCGTCGACCCGCGCGTGGACGGGCAGCAGCTGCACGGCGGTGACTCCCAGCGAGCGGAGGTGGCTGATGGCCGGCTCGGTGGCCAGTCCGGCGTATGTGCCTCGCAGGTGTGTGGGGATGTCCGGGTGACGCTCGGTGAATCCCTTCACGTGCATCTCGTAGATCAGCGAGTTGGTCCAGGCGGTACGCGGCGGTGCGGTACCAGCCCAGTCGAACTGATCACTGATTGCCACCGCGCGAGGGTGCCGGCTGTGACTCCAGGAAAACGGCTCGGCGAAGGCGCGACCGTACGGATCGAACAGCAGTCTCGAGCCGTCGAACCAGTGGCCGGACGCGGGCGCCCACGGACCGTCGGCGCGCAGGGCGTAGATCGTTCCAGGCCCCGCGCCAGGAACGGACGCGACCCACTCGTCGCCTTCGCGCGACATCACATGACGCGCCTGTTCCTGATGCGCATCCACACGATCGAACAGGCACAACGTCATTGCCGAGGCGTTCGCCGAGAACACCCGTACCGTCAGTCCATCGGCGCCCAGCGTCGCCCCAAGCCGTGTCGTCACCGCTCCATCGTATCCATCTCGCCACCTTGCCGAGCGTGCGACGATCACCGGGTGCGTCTTTCGGATTTTGATTTCGACCTGCCTGAGCACCTGATTGCGCAGCAGCCCAGGCCGCGGGGACAGTCACGATTGCTGGTGGTCGATCGCAAATCGGGCACGTGGACCGAGTCGCGAGTCTCGGACCTGCCCGCCTGGCTGCATCCCGGCGATCTCCTTGTGGCCAACAACTCGAAAGTGTTCCCGGCGCGCCTGCTTGGGCGCAGGGCGGGTGGCGGCAAGGCCGAGTGTCTGTTGCTGCGCCCGGCAAGTGAGGCGACCGCCGGTGAGCAGGAGTGGTGGGCGCTGGTGAACCCCGGCGCGAGGCTGCCGGTTGGGGCGGCAATCACATTTGCCGACGGGTCACGCGCGCCGGGCATCGACCTGCGCGGGGAAATTGTGGCGCGCGCCGACGATGGGAGCCGGCGCGTGCGGTTCGTGGCCACCGGCGCCTCTGTGACCGACGCGCTGGACCAGCTTGGCCACATGCCGTTGCCGCCGTACATCCGTCGGCCGGACACTCTGGAAGACCGGACGCGGTATCAGACCATGTTCGCGCGTCTGCAGGGCTCCATTGCCGCACCGACTGCGGGCCTGCACTTCGACGAGGTGTTGATGGCCTCGCTTGTGTCACACGGCGTGCGCCACACGACGATCACCCTTCATGTGGGGTACGGCACGTTCAAGCCGGTCACCGTCGAGGACATCGCTGCCCATCGCGTGGACGCTGAGCGCTTCAGCATCGATGCTGATGCGGCCGCCGAGATTCAGGGAGCGCGGGATCGGGGATCGAGGGTGGTCGCGGTTGGCACCACGACCACTCGCGCGCTGGAGTCGGTGGCGCAGTCCGGACGGTCCATCGTTGCCGGT
The DNA here is from genome assembly GCA_045862915.1 of Acidimicrobiia bacterium. Classification (GTDB taxonomy): domain Bacteria; phylum Acidobacteriota; class Vicinamibacteria; order Vicinamibacterales; family SCN-69-37; genus SYFT01. Next base: position 19,913 of record BTVE01000002.1, on the reverse strand, counting down.
CACGGAGACACGTCTCTGTGCATCGTGCCGGGATATCAGTTCCGGTGCGTCGACGCGTTGATGACCAATTTCCATCTGCCGCAGTCGTCGCTGCTGTTGCTGGTGTGTGCGTTTGCCGGGAGAGACCTGGTGCTGGCGGCGTATCAGGATGCGATTGCGCGCGGCTTCATGTTCTACAGCTACGGCGATGCCATGTTGATAACATGACCCCTCATGGGTCGCCCGAGCGTCGCCCGCGTCGAAGCGGGATTCGACTTCGTGCTGGCGCTTCGGCACATCGAGCGCCATTGGGCTGACTACCGCACGCCGGAGTTCTGGCGCGGGCTCAATCCCCATCTCACGGTCAGTGCGTCGCCCCTGGCCACGGCACGACCACATCCGGCGATTGTCAGCGATGACGCTGCGGCATCGGCCGCGGTGCAGCTCGATCGTGACGGGTATCTTGCGACCTCGCCGGTTGTGACGGACGCACGGATGGCGCCGATCCGGCAGGCCATGGACACACTTGCCGCGCGCGGCATTCCAGCGGGATTTGTCGCCGTGTACGACGAGTACTACGCGCTGTTCGAGGGGCTCGAGCCGCTGTTTGCCCCCATTCTCGGTGAGCGATACCTCTGGGTGGCTCACGGGTTCTGGGCGTTCCGCGTACCGCCTGGAGATCAGGCGATCAACAGCCTGTGGGCGCCGGCATCACCTCATCGTGATTCCCTTGGACCCGACCCGCGCATCCTCGCGGGAGAGCGTCCCGGCATCATGACGGTGTGGATTGCGCTGACGGACGTCACGCCTGCCGACTCCTGCATTTATGTGGTGCCCGCAGCCGCCGATCGCGCGTTCCGTACCGCCGAGCGGGACGTGCACCCCGGACAATTCGAGTTGCAGGACATTCGCGCCGTGCCGGCACAGGCGGGTTCAGTGCTCGCGTGGTCCACACACCTGGCGCACTGGGGGAGCCGCGGCAGTGCCGCGTCGACGCGCACACGGATGAGCGCCACCATGTACTTCCAGCGGGCCGATGTCCCCGCGTTTGATGCGTCCGTGTTTGATCCGGCCGGACCCGTGCCGCTCGACGACCGGTTGCGCTGGGTCATTGGCGCGCTGGGCGCGCACGACTTGATCCCGCGCCTGGACTGGGGAAATGACCGCTGATCGGCTATGATTGACGGCTGGCGCCGGCGTAGCTCAGCTGGTTAGAGCATGCGGCTCATATCCGCAGGGTCCGGGGTTCAAGTCCCTGCGCCGGCACCAACCCACCATTGTTAGCCCGTGCAAACCATATGCATGGGCTTTCAACTTTCTTGGGCGCTTTTCGATGAAAAAGTGCGGTGGTATCGGTCGTCCGCACGCAGGCCGCTCGGCGCGAGAAGTCCTACCCCGCTGAGGCGTTGGTCGCCACCCATAGTCACTGGCCAACCGTGAAGTCCGGAATGTTCGGAAAATCACCCAGCATCACCTTCAGTAGGCGTTCCGCTTCATCCCAAGAACCCGTGGTTTCAGGACTCAGGGCGACCGTCAGCACTCTGACACGGCCGCTGTCGACTGCTAACTTCAGATCGCGGCCTATTTCAGCCACGACTGCGTCCGGCATTCGCCACTGGATCCGGTCGTCGATGGTGAGCCCCGTGAAGTAGTCGAGATCGACATTCACGATCCAGTTCCCGGGTCCATCTGTGAGGCCTCGGACGAAGGCACGCATAGCAAAGCAGTTCAACCGCCTGATGTTCCATCTGGCGGTCTTTACCGAGTCGCGAAGAATCGGCACTCCCCAGCTATCTGTCTCGAATTTCGGAACTAATAATTCCGTCCGATCGCACTCGTCTGCGCCGGCGTTCCTTCCGATGCCATTGACGGCGAATACGGGCGGTTCCACAAGTTGGTGGTAGTGGCGCTCCAGGAAGATTGCGAGGTAGTTGTCCCACCGAACGGTCTGATGATACCGGTCGCCGTTAACGCGCTTATTGACGAACGCATCGATCCCTTCGTTGGCTGACGGGAGGTTCTGCATCCACTCAGGTAGTCGTGACCGAAGCAGGTCGTAGTGTCGATCGATGTGAAGGAGCCTGAATTGCGTGGCGTCATCGAGTCGCTGCCACCAACACCATAGCGCCGCCAGGTGGTTGTCCATGACGAACAGCGGGCCGTCTTCCCACAGGAAGTTTAGGGTGAACTCTCGGGACCGTCCACGGCTCCGAAACGGGCGATGCCACTTCGGCATTCTGTTCACCAGGTGTGGACCGCTCAGTCCCGCTCGTCAGCCTTGCATAGGGCGAGAGCCGCGTCCAAAAGCGGTCCGATGTTAACGCGCGTCCGCTGAAGCGGTGGCCACGCTTGGAGAACCCCTTCAGCGCTAATCAACTCTTGGTCCGCCTCGCTGAGCTTGTTCGCGCGGCGCAGCTGCGCCTTGCACTGGTCCGCCAGGGCGCGACTCCGGTCAACCTGCTTTCGGATATCTGATGTCTCCGCTTCCGCCCTGCGGTCGGCATCGTCCTCGCACCCCACCATCGCCGCGAACAGCGTCTTACGTGTCGCCTCCGGGACATTGTCGGCAACAGCGTCCGGAGTCTTCGTCTGGGCGAACTTCCAGATGGGCTCGACCGGCCGAAATCGGTTCGTGCTCTTCGCGGCGCCGTTGAGTGCATGCTCGGCGCCCTCCAAGGTCTTGATGGTTGCCAGTGGCCGGCCGCCATTGACCTGGCACGAGAGGATGGCGCTGTCGATGGTCAGGGGCCAGCGGTCGCCGTAGTCCTCTGCGCGGACCTCGTTCGGCTGCCGGCGCTGCTTCAATTCTTCGGCCGCTGCCGCCTCGCGTGCCTCCCGCTCCGCTCGGGCGCGCTCCGCGTATTCCTCGGGAATAAGGGACGCCAACGCGACGATGGCGACGATGAACACCGCGATTCCAATGAGTGTGAACTTCAGCAGTTTGCGCATCATGCTTCTCCCCGCAGTCGTCAGGATATCCGCACCAGGTCTGCACGCCGGTTGTCCTGCTGCCACCGCGCCCCACACTTGGGGCATCCGAATTCGTCGTGTCTAGGTGCAACATCAAACCGGTCGCCCGCTGCGTAGGACCCTCCGGAATGAGTTGGGATCTGGAACAGCGGATAGAGGCACGCTGGGCATTCGATATTTCGAGGTGCCAACCTGTTCAGGTTCACCTCGTCAGTCCATTCGCCACAGCTGTCATCGCATCGGTGACCCAAGTGAGTCACGAAGTGCTCCTCAGCCACCGCTTTCCCGCGTTCAACGTTCCCGTCGAACGGCAGTGTGTGGATGTGGCCATTCCCGGTGTCGACGATGAGCACTCGTTTCGGCTCCACGTTGGCGGGGGGAACGTGCGCGTCGATCCAGTACTCGCCGATTCGGTGACGTCGGACGATCAGGAGCGCATCCCGCCTAGCCCCATTTCCATCGAGTTCGGACTCGTCTACCCTCTGGCTCAAGTTGCCGACCGCACTGGCTCCCGCACGTCGAATTGCCTCGGCCGTTGCCTGTCGAGGGCTCAAGTTGAGCGTGTTCGAAGAGATATCGTAGGAGATGAAGAACGCTACGTCGATGAGTCCCAACCGATCCTCCCTATACGCTCGTCGTTCGCGCGCGAACAAGCAGCGCATCGACGTCGACCGTTGTCCATTCCTGCAAGTGCCGACGGACGTCGTCCTCGGTCAGCGCCTCTGACGTCCGAACGATCCGCGCCGCAGCAGGGTCGAACTCAATCACCACGAACCGCTCCGGCGACATGCCCTTCACGCGCGCCACGGTGACGATCGTCTTCATGGGGGAACTCCATCGCCAGCGTTTGGCGGATCACCTAGCTCTCGCTCTTGTCTGTCGGCAGCTTCACCTGTGAGACATGGTCGGCCACCCTCATAAATTGCTGTTGGAGCATGAACATCATTTGTTTTTCAATCGCCGTTTCTTGCCGCGCGCTTTCCGTAGCCTGCCGTAGTGCGAGGCCGGCATGGTCCGGATAGAGCGTGTAGGCGTTGACTCCAGCCAGTCGCAGAAAAATGTCTGCGTCGTCGTACGTCTCCGGCGGAAGAATCACTTTCCTGACTGCACGTGGGAAGCTGTCCTCGATCGCGTCGAAATCCCAGCCGGCAACTGTGAATCTGGAACGTTGCGCAGACATTCGAGGGTTAAAGAGAAGCGGCTGTGCCGCAATCGGTCGATTGTCTCGCACAGTCTGCTGGCTAAGGCTTCGCGAATCGCTGCGGCGTTCCAGCGCTCTACCAGGTAGCCAGAGGTCGGTCGGAAATCCGTTAGCGGGTTGAGGTTCATCCAAGCCAATGAGGGCCCTGATCCCATGGGCCTGCTGGTTCAGCTCTTCCGGAGAAAGTATCCAGACAGCCGCTTCTTGATTGACCTTTCGCTCTTGAGCGAAGTAGACCGCGTAGGCGAAGCTCTCGGTCCAATCTAAGAGCCTTGTTTGATGGCCGTAGTGCTGCATGGCGACATAACTGCCCCAGCTCGACTGCTCCGCAGGCGAGAGCAGCGGCCAAGCATCGCTCCGGAATGTCTTGTGGAGAGAGTGGTCCAGCGCAGATAGCAGCTCTTCCTTTGAAGCTTGGTGTCGCCCCATCGCGTGCACACGTATCGCTGTGCGCTGAAGGGTGGGTCTTAGCTGCCAGGTGGAATCGCCATGACCTCGAAACCAGATGGCGCGACCTCTGCTCCGTTGGTCGTCCACAAACGACGACACCTCGTCTATGACCTCATTCCAAGGCCTAGACATTGGCGGTCTCTGTTTCAGGGGTGCTAGCGGCATCGTGGTTGAGGGAAATCCGAGCTCATGTGACCAGTCTCGGCGTGCCGAGGTTCGCTGTGGTCCCGACCACCATCGAGCAGAGGTGCACCGCTTCGTCGCGGCTGAGACGCGCCTCTATCGCCGTGTCGCCCTGCTCGACCCGCACCACGACGTAGCCGTTGCGCGCGTCAGCGCGGAAGGTCGTCGACGTGCCGTCAGGGTCGGTGACGACGACTGAGGCCCACTTGATGAGGAGCCGTGTGCGGCCCACGTGGCCCTACTTTCCTGCCTCGCATTCCTTGGCGGTCTTGTACTGTTTGCACGCCTCGGTGTCCTGGAGAAGGATTTCCTTGCCGGACCGCACCTCAACAGTCTTCATCAAAGGCCGATAGAGGTTCTTGCCAAGTTCGAAGACGGCGACCTGGTCAGCTCCGGTTGCATCCTTGAATGTAATTGTGAAGTAGTGCTTCCGGCCCTTCGAGAACAGTGCCAGCGGCGACAGTAGGATCGCGGTGGCTACGCGTCGTCCAGCCTTCTGGCCATATTCCAGCTCCTGGATATTGGCGTATGGAATCGTTACGCGCCCCTTCTTGCCGGCGTCGAACACCAGCTCGGTCGTCGACGTGCTGTCAAACTTGGCCTCGGCCTTCTCTTTGACCGTTGTGAGAGTGCCTCCGACATATTGACCCCTGTCGGAAGCGACGGCTACGAGCGGGGCGACTCCCATCGTGACGATTAGCGCTGAAGTTATAAGGGTTCGAACATTCATCTGGTTGTCCGTTTCGGTGGTGTTAACGATGGCAGTTGATGGGCGCTGGAAGCCAGGTAACGTGAGCCGCCAGCGCCCCGGATCGCTAGAATCGGAATCTCAGGCCGCCGAAGGCCTGGAAGCCGCCAACCTTGAAGTCCACTGGCGCATCGCTAAGGATCTGGTAGTCATCGAGAGTCACGGTTCCGCGGCTTATCTGTGCCCCGATTCCGAGGCCGAAGCTGTTCGTGAAGAAGTACGAAAGATCTGCGCCGCCATGGAATCCCCAGCCGGTGGCTTCCGCCTCAACGGAGTCGTAGCTTGTGATCTCGACTGCGTTCAAAGAGCCGATAAACGCCTGTAGGTAGCGGATCTCGCTCACCGCGTCCATGGTCATCCGGTAATAGGAGGGACCAGCGAACACGCGGAACGATACCCTATCTGTATGGACTGGTCGAACGACAAACTTAAAGTGGACTGATCCCTCTGTTCGTTCAAGGCCTTCATCGGTTTCTCCTTCGTCCGTCGCATGACGGTTGAAGAAGTTGGGATGTGGAATACGAATTGAGAGATCTGCCGGGTCTTTGTGTGCTGCTCCGTTGAAGGCGATTCCTGCTCCAAGCAGGTCCGTGAACATGTATCCTGCGCCGAAATCAGCGGCCGCACCGCGCGGGATGTTGTAGGTGGTGCGATAGTCCTCGAACTCGCCGGCGCCATCCGAAATGCTGATGGACGTTGACCTGGTCTTTTCAGCAGCCGACGCAACGCCGAAGCTCACGTCAATCCAGGCCTTACTGGAATGGGTCACCTGTGCGGAGGCAACGGTCGCTGGAACGAGGAGGGATAGGGACGCAGTGATGACTACCTTAATCAATCGTGACATGTAGCAAAGTCTCCATGCTTAGTTGTTGACGCAGGATATTAGTCGGGTACTTCCGCACCGGTCAAACCACTAGGCCCAGCGACCTCTAGCTGACTTCCAGGCGTCCCGAGGTATGGCGAATCGGCGGCAGTGCGCTCGGTCGACGAAAAGCTCAATGGTGTCCAAGACACCTGGTCGAACCTGGGATAGTTGGCCGATCGGCACGAACAACCGAACCAGCCTGGCCGACGCCAACCACGGTCGAAGAACCCGAACACCAGCCCGCCGCTGCGACTCCGCACTGAATTGCATGCACCGATGGGTACCTGCAGCCGTGACGGGGGAGGTCACACGAGCATGTTGATGCTGAGAACCGCCTCGCCGACGATGATCCTGGGCAGATCCGAGTCGTCGTCGTGGTCCTCTGGCCGGATCTCGATCATGGGGTATTCGGTCTTGTCCGCGTTGTCCGAGCTGAGGAACACGACGCCGCCGGCGACGGTGACCCCCTTGAGCGTTGAACCGAACTCGAGGTTGACCGCGTAGATGCCACCGTTCCCGCGGCCGCTCCCGCTTCGAATCTGAACAGTCGAGCAGTACGATTGCGTCCGGGTAGATGGTCGGAAACATGCTGCGTTCCCTGCGGCCGACGCGGACGCAGCGAGGCTTCGTGACGCCGAGTTGCTGTATCAACTGCTTCAGAAACGAGATGTAGTCCGATATCTTGAGGTCGTCCACAACCAGCGGCTGGCCGGCGGCTATGCGCCCGTCCATTAAGGGGACAGAGGTTGCGTGTTCCTCGGATGCTCCGAACGCGACCGCGTCAGGTCTCACAATGGGCACATCGGCTGGCCCGCGGGCTCGGAGGCGCCGCCGGTGATTGTCCCATCGACCGGCAGCGCCTCCATCGGACCTCGAACGATTGGGCACAGAATCGTCCTCTCCGACGAGAGGTATTCTTGGCGACATGGTCCAGCCGAGGCGAGCTGACGGGGCTTTTGACGGTATCTCGCCGCCAGCGGACTCCAAGAAGGTCAGTAAATACCGGGAAAACGTCGAAAGTCAGAGCGTCCCTGCGCCGGCACCAACTTCCTACATGCCCCTGTTGCACCTGCCTGCAGTGCTGCATCCCGCGCTGGTCGGCCACCGGGTGGCCGCCGCAGTGTCGGGCGGGGCCGACTCCGTGGCGCTGGCCCTCTGGCTCCACAACTTCGCCACTCGACCCCGGGCCGAGGTGGTCTTCGCCGGAATCATCCACGTCAATCACCACCTGCGCGGTGTCGAATCGGACGCCGATGCGGCGTTCTGCCGGGACCTGGCCCGACAGCTTGGGGTGCCGATCGACGTCGTGGACGCGCCGGTCACGACCGGGGGCGGCTCTCCGGAAGCGCATGCCCGGCGGCTGCGGTATGCCGCCTTCACGTCGGCGGCCGCGCGCCTGAATGCCGCCGTGGTCTGCACGGCCCACACGGCAGATGATCAGGCCGAGACCGTCCTGTTGCGATTGTTGCGGGGCGCGGGTCTGCGAGGCGTCAGCGGCATCCGCGAGGTGCATGAGCGTTTTGTGCGGCCGTTGCTGGGCTGCCGCCGCGACCGGCTGCGCGACGCGCTCCGCCAGGCTGGGGCGTCATGGCGGGAGGACACATCCAACGCTGACCGTGCCATCCCGCGAAACCGGCTCCGCCACGACCTGCTCCCGCAGCTTGAGCGGGTCGCGGCAGACATTGCCCCGGGCGGCATCGAGGCCCTTGCCCGGTTCGCCGCGTGTGCCGCCGATGACGAGCAGTTTCTGGACGCGGCGGCCACCGAACTGGCCGCGCTCATCGTCAAAGAGGTGGACGCTGGTCGTAGCGTGACGCGGGACGCGCTCAACGACGCACCCCCGGCGCTCGCGCGGCGGGTGGTCCGGATGGCGGCTGAGGCCGTGGCGCCCGACCGCGAGTGGGCGACCTCGCACATCGAAGCCGTCAGGGCGCTGGCTCGCCGGCATGAAGGCGGCGGCTCGCTCGACCTGCCGGGCGTCCTGGTGCGAAGGGTGTCCAACGAGATGAGGTTCGAGAAACCTTCCGGGCTCCCGGCGCGTCCGACAGAGTAGACCTCACCCGGAATCGCCCGAAACCGGCGTGATAACCTTGTGAAGGTAGAAAGCTGGCATTACGATGAATTCGACGATCCGCGGATTACTGTTCTGGACGAGCATGATCGTGCTCCTGCTGCTCGTGTGGCAGGTGACGGAAAACTTCGGCCAGAGCGACACGCAGGTCACCTTCACCGAGTTCATGGATCGGGTCGACAAAGGCCTGGTCGAGCGGGTGGAACTGACCGGAACCAAGCTGCGCGGTGCGCCGCTGCCGAGCGACAGCGTGGGCCGGGGTGTGCGGTCCAACCTGCCCCCCGACTATCCGGATTTCTACAAGCGCCTGCAGGACAAAAACGTCGAACTGCAGGTCAACGAAGAGACATCGGGCACCTGGACGCAGCTGCTGTTCCTCTGGGCGCCCATCCTGCTGATGATCGGGTTCTGGATCTTCATGACCCGGCAGATGCAGAGCGGTGGCAACAAGGCGCTGTCGTTCGGCAAATCGCGCGCCAAGCTGTCGTCCTCCACGCAGAAAAAGGTCACGTTCAAGGAAGTGGCCGGCGCGGACGAAGCCAAGGAAGAACTGCAGGAGATCATCGAATTCCTGCGTGAGCCACAGAAGTTTCAGAAGCTCGGCGGCCGCATTCCCAAGGGCGTCCTGTTGATGGGCCCCCCCGGAACCGGCAAGACGCTGCTGGCGCGTGCGGTGGCCGGCGAGGCCAACGTCCCGTTCTTCTCGATTTCCGGTTCCGACTTCGTCGAGATGTTTGTCGGCGTCGGCGCCTCACGTGTGCGCGACCTGTTCGAACAGGGCAAAAAGAACGCGCCCTGCATCGTGTTCATCGATGAAATCGACGCGGTCGGACGGCACCGTGGCGCGGGCTTGGGTGGCGGCCACGACGAACGTGAACAGACCCTCAACCAGCTGCTGGTCGAGATGGACGGCTTCGAATCCAACGAAGGCGTCATCCTGATTGCGGCCACCAACCGGCCCGACGTCCTCGACCCCGCACTGCTGCGGCCCGGACGTTTTGACCGCCGTATCGTGGTCAACCGTCCGGACCTCAAGGGCCGCGAAGGCATCCTGCTGGTCCACACCAAGAAGATCCCGCTGGCCGACGATGTGAACGTGAGCGTGATTGCGCGCGGCACGTCCGGGTTCTGTGGCGCCGATCTGGCCAACCTGGTGAACGAAGCGGCGCTCAACGCCGCCCGCTACAACCAGAAGGTCGTGCGGATGAGCGACTTCGAGCACGCCAAGGACAAGGTCCTCATGGGCTCGGAACGCCGCTCGATGGTGATCACCGAGGACGAAAAGCGCGTCACGGCGATCCACGAGGCCGGCCACGCGTTGCTTGCCGTGCTGCTGCCGCACGCGGATCCCATCCACAAGGTCACGATCATCCCGCGCGGTATGGCGCTTGGCTTGACGATGCAGCTGCCCACCGAGGAGAAGCACAACTACTCGCGCGACTACCTCATGGACCAGCTGGCCATCCTGCTGGGTGGACGCATCGCCGAGGAGATCACCAACGGCGCCCTGACGACCGGCGCCGGCAACGACCTCGAGCGTGTGACGGAACTGGCGCGCCGCATGGTCTGCGAGTGGGGCATGAGCGACGAGATGGGACCGCTGACCTTCGGCAAGCGCGAAGAGCAGGTGTTCCTCGGTCGCGAGATCGCCAAGTCGCAGGACTACAGCCAGGAAACGGCCGTCCGGATTGATTCGGAAGTGAAACGTTTCGTGCTGACCAACTACGAGCGCGCGCGCACACTGCTCAGCGAGCACAAGCCGGTGCTGCTCAAGATTGCCGACGAACTGCTCGCTCGCGAAGTCCTCGACGCGGACCAGGTCCGCAAGATCGTGGGCGGTGAACCGCTCGAGGACCTTCCTTCGGCCACGCCCCCGGCCTCGCGCGACGACTCACCCGATCGCGCGCCGCTGGTGACGCCGGTGGTGCCCAAGCCTGCTCCGCAGGCTTGAGGGCATGATTCGGCGCGCACACTTCGACATTCCACTTCCGACGGGCGAGGTCCTGACACTGGGACCTCGCACCTTCGTCATGGCCATCGTGAACGTGACGCCGGACTCGTTTTCCGACGCCGGCGTGCACCTCTCGCCTGATGTGGCCGTGGCCGAAGCGATCCGCATGGCAGAGCAGGGCGCGGACATCCTCGACATTGGAGGGGAGTCCACCCGGCCGGGCGCCGAACCTCTGCCGCTTGAAGACGAATGGCGGCGAGTTGCGCCGGTGCTTGAGGGGCTCGCCGGACGGGTGACCGTTCCCATCTCCATCGATACCTACAAGGCCGAGATTGCCCGGCGGGCCGTGCGGCTCGGTGCGTCCATCGTCAACGACGTGACCGCGCTGGACGCTGATCCGGACATGGCCCGTGTCGTGGCCGACAGCGGCGCGGCGGTCGTGCTGATGCATCACCGCGGCCGGTCTGACGACATGTACGCGCGCGCCAGCTACACGGACGTGGTGAGTGATGTGCGCGCAGAGTTGGCGACGCGGGTGGCTGTGGCTGAACAGGCCGGCATCCAGCGGTCGCGCATCGTCATCGACCCGGGGCTGGGGTTTGCCAAGCGTGCGACCCACACCATGGAGGCGCTGGCCGGCCTGGCCGGGTTTGCCGACCTGGGATTGCCCGTGTTGTCCGGGCCGTCGCGCAAGTCGTTTCTCCAGGCGGCGTTGGGCGAACGCGCACCACACGAACGTGTGTGGGGAACCGCAGCGGCCGTCGCCGCGAGTGTCTGGCTGGGCGCACATGTCGTGCGTGTGCATGACGTGCCGGCCATGGTGGATGTGGTGAGGGTCACAGACGCACTGCGCTCGGCGGCCGTCAGTCGCGTTTGATACTCTTACGGTCGGTATGGACCAGCTCACCGCCCTCCTGCAGCGGACTCAGGTGACCTGGTGGGATGCCGTAGACATCCTCATCGTCTCCATCCTGATCTACGAAGGTCTCAAGCTGATTCGCGGCACACGCGCGGCGCAGATGGCGCTGGGCTCGGCCGTGGTGCTGATCCTGTTCCTGATTTCCCAGCGGTATCCCCTGCAGACGGTCAACTGGGTCATCAGGAACGTGTTTGTGTATGCCGGGTTTGCCGCGATCGTGTTGTTTCAGTCCGACATCCGTCGCGCGTTGTCGCACCTGGGGCGCGCGCCGTTCTTCCGGTATTTCGCCGGCACACGTCAGACCGACGAGACACTGGAAGAAGTGCTGACCGCCGCGACGTTGCTGGCGAAGGGGCGCATCGGCGCGTTGATGGTGATTGAACGTGAGATCGGCCTTCGCAACTACGTGGAGAGCGGGATTCCGCTCAACGCCGATGTGAGTTACGACCTGTTGACCACCATCTTTCAGCCCGGCGCGCCGATGCACGACGGCGCGGTCATCCTGCAGGAAGACCGCGTGGCGGCAGCGGCCTGCTTCCTGCCGCTGACGGTCAGTCCGTCGTTCGACAAGGAACTGGGGACGCGGCATCGGGCGGCGATTGGTGTGACGGAAGAGTCGGACGCCATTGCCGTGGTGGTGTCCGAGGAACGCGGCGAGATCTCGATTGCGGTCGACGGGCGGATTGAGCGCAACCTGTCCGCGGATCGACTGCGGGGACGCCTGGAAGAGCTGATGTTGTACCGCCGCTTCACGCACAAGGATGCGAACTGACCATGGCGTGGCACCCGTTCAGGAACGTCGGACTCAAGATTGTCGCCACGGCGCTCGCGACGCTGTTGTGGTTGACCGTCGGGAGCGATCCGGTCGTGGAACGCAGTGTGCGTGTGCCGCTGGTGTATCGCAACGTGCCGCTGGGTCTCGAGATCGCCACCGGCGCACCCGACTCCGTGGAAGTGAATCTGCGTGGACGCGCCAGTGAGATCACCGGTGATCCCGGTGACGTGTCGTTGTCGATCGACTTACGTGACGCCCGTGCCGGGTCCCGCCTGTACCACTTGCGGACCGATCAGGTGACGACACCGATCGGGATGGAAGCGACCCAGGTGTTTCCCGGGTCGGTGATGCTGACGCTCGACACCACCAGCGAACGCATGGCGCCGGTACGACCAACGGTGGACGGCACACCTGGTGAGGGATTCGTGGTGCGGGAGATCACCGTCGATCCGCGGGAGGTCCTGGTGGTCGGACCCCAACGTGCGATCGAAGCACTCACCGAGGCCATAACGGAGACGGTGATGATCGACGGGGCCACAAGTACGGTCACGCGGACGGTGAGTGTCGGCGTGGCGGAAGCGTCGCTGCGGCTGAAGGAGCCGCGAACGGCGCGAGTGACCGTGGTGATCGTGAAGGAATCAGGAGGCGGGGACTGACGTGGCGGAGCGTTTGTTTGGTACCGATGGTGTGCGCGGAGTTGCGGGCACCGCACCCCTGGATCCCCCGACCGTCGCCCGCCTTGGCGGGGCGCTGGTCCGTGCCTTGGGACTTGAGCGCTCCGCGCGCCTGCTCATCGGCCGGGACACGCGTGAATCGGGCGAGTGGATCGAACGCGAGCTGGCTCGTGGCGCCGCGTCACAGGGCGCCGATGTGACATCCGTGGGCGTCCTGCCGACGCCAGGCGTCGCGTATCTGACGCGCACGGGAGATGTGGATCTCGGCGTGGTCATCTCGGCGTCCCACAATCCGTTTCACGACAACGGCATCAAGGTGTTTTCCGGCAAGGGCGAAAAGTTCGGCGAACAGACCGAGCGCCAGGTCGAGGCGATCGTCGCCGATACCTCATGGCAGGTGCCCGCATCGGCGGCCGCGCACATCGACGTGGCCGACCAGCGCGAACCGTATCTCGCGCATCTGCGCGAACTGCTGCCTGATGTCGGCAGTCTGGCCGGCGCCCGGATCGGCCTCGACATGGCCAATGGCGCAACGACCACCACGGCCCGTGCGTTGTTCGAGGGGCTGGGCTTCGAGATCGTGGCGCTCGGGGAGTCGCCCGATGGCCGGAACATCAACGCCGGTTGTGGCTCGACGCATCCCGCGGGTCTGGCCGCCGCAGTGGTTGAACAGGGATGTCGTCTGGGCGTGGCGTTTGACGGCGACGGCGATCGCGCCATCCTCGTTGATCACCTCGGACATGTCGTGGATGGTGATGCGCTGCTGCTGACGCTGGGCCTCCATCGTCAACGGCAGGGCCGCCTGCACGGCGACACGGTGGTAGCAACCGTGATGAGCAACATCGGTCTCGAGATTGCCCTGCGTGAACGCGGGATCACGCTGTTGCGGACACCGGTGGGTGACAAGTACGTGAGCGAAGCGATGCTCGGCGGCGGCTTTGTCGTTGGTGGTGAGCAGTCAGGTCACGTGATTCTCGCTGAGCATCTGTTCACCGGTGACGGGATGGCGACCGCATTGGCGATCATGCGGGTCATGGCCGACACCGGCCGTGAGCTGGTGGATCTGGCGTCGGACCTCAAGACCTTCCCGCAGACACTCGTGAACGTGCGCGTACGCCAGCGTGTGGATGTGAGCACGGTGCCGGCAGTCGCGGCTGCGATGGACCGCGTTGAACATGCGCTGGCCGGCCGTGGCCGTCTGCTGGTGCGGTACTCGGGCACCGAGCCGCTGCTGCGCATCATGATCGAAGGGGAGAATCAGGCGACGGTGCAGGCATGGGCCGAAGAGATTGCCGACGCCGTGAGGACCACACTCGCATGACCCGCCTCAGTGTCAACGTCAACAAGGTCGCCACGTTGCGCAATTCGCGTGGCGGACAGGTGCCGTCCGTGCTCGAGGCGATCGGCGTCTGCATTGCAGCGGGAGCGCCCGGCATCACGATTCATCCCCGCGCCGATGAGCGCCACATCACCCGCGCGGACGTGAAGGCGATTGCGGACTACCTGGCGCCTCATCGCGAGGCGGTCGAGTTCAACATCGAGGGCGACCCTCGCGCTGACTTCGTGGACCTCGTAGTGGCTGCGCGACCGCACCAATGCACGCTGGTGCCGGTAGTCGCGGGTGAGATCACGAGTCAGGCTGGGTGGGCCCCAGATACCTCACCCGAGCGGCTGATGGCCGTCATCGGCAGGCTCAAGGCCGAAGGCATCCGCGTGAGCCTGTTTGTCGATCCCGCGGAGGCGCCGATTCGCTGGGCACGCCGGCTGGGGGCTGACCGCATCGAGCTGTACACCGAGCCGTTTGCGAAAGCGTTCGCCGAAGGCCCGCAGCAGGGCCGCCGGAGTTTCGAGCTCTACTCCGCCGCAGCAGAGTTGGCGTCGGCCCTGGGCCTCGGCGTGAATGCGGGGCACGACCTCGATCTGGCAAACCTGGTGCTGTTTCGGGAGTTGCCGCACCTGGACGAGGTGTCCATCGGGCACGCGCTGATCAGTCACGCCCTCTACGTGGGTCTGGACCGCGCCGTACGGGACTACCTGGACGTGCTGCGCCCCGTATAAGATCGCCCTGAGATGACTCGCGAATCCTTCGTGTTTGCCGTGTCCGGAACCCTGTTCGGCCTGCTGGTGGGCTGGATTCTCGGGTCGCAGCGCCCCGCAGCGGTTGTGCCAGCGACGCCGCCGCCTGCCCAGGCCGCTGCGCAGTTGCCGGCTGACCCGCCGGCCCCGGTGCTCGACGTGCAACGCGCCTCGGCGCTGGAGCGGCAGGCCAACAACGAGCCGGCCAACGCGACGGTGCGTGTCGACCTCGGCAACCTGTATTTCGATGCCGAGCGGTTCGACATGGCGGCGTCCTGGTACGAAGCGGCACTCAAGATCGAGCCGCGCAACGTCAACGCGTCCACCGATCTCGGTGTGGCGTACTACCAGCAGAATCAAGCCGATCGCGCGCTTGAGCAGTTTGCACACTCGCTTTCGATCGATCCGACACATGCCAAGACCCTCTTCAACGAAGGCATCGTCCGCGCCTTCGGCAAGCAGGATCTCGATGGCGCCGCGAAGGTCTGGGACCGCCTGATCGCTGTGGCGCCGACCTCACCCGAAGCCGAGCGCGCGAAAGAGGCCCTGGCAGCCATGCGCACGAACCATCCGGCGACGGGTGGCGGCACGCCGACGGCCGGCGGCGGTCTGTAGTCCACGAGGCTGACGATGGTCGGCTGGATCGTCCGGATCGTCGTCATCCTCATCATCGTGCGGTTCGTGTTCCGCCTGCTGGCCGGCGTGATTCGTGCCATGGGTGGCGGCACACCAGCGGCGTCCCCACGCAAGCCGCAGACGCGAGTTGGTGGACGTCTCGTGCGTGATCCCCAGTGCGGCACACACATTCCTGAAGAGCGTGCCATTGCCGTGCGTCATGGGGCCGAAACGGTGCACTTCTGTTCCGAGGCCTGCCGCGACGCGTGGCGGGCCGCGCAGCGACGCGCATGACAGTCGACCTTCAGCGGCTCCGAGAAGATATCTGTGAGGTCGGTCGCCGGCTGTGGACGCGCGGCTTTGTCGCGTCCAACGACGGCAACATCAGCATCCGGCTGCCCGGTGATCGTCTGCTCGTGACCCCGGCCAGTGTGTCGAAGGGCTTCATGTCGCCCGAGATGATGGTCATCACGGACATGGAGGGCCGCACGATTGAGGCCGCTCCCGGACGCAAGGCGTCGTCGGAGATCCTCATGCACCTGGTGGCGTACCGTCAGCGGCCGGATGTGCAGGCCGTCGTGCACGCACACCCGCCACTGTCCACGGGTTTCGCCGTTGCGGGGATTCCGCTTGATCGCGCGGTGCTGGCAGAGGTGGTGACGACGCTCGGGTCCATTCCCATCGCGGAGTACGGCACCCCATCCACCCCGGAACTGCCGGCGGCGGTCGAGCCGTACGTGCGGACGCATGATGCGTTATTGCTGGCCAACCACGGCGCCCTGGCGCTGGGCGGCGATCTGTTCGCGGCGTATTACAAGATGGAGACGATCGAGCACTTCGCGCGCATCAGCCTCGTGGCGCGTATGCTCGGACGTGAACACCTGCTGACGCAGGAAGAGGTTGGCCGCCTGCAGCAGCTGCGCGACCGGTACGGCATTGCGTCTCCGGCGCCGGTGTGTGTCACCGAGACACCCGGTGACATCGATCCCGATTGCCAGACCGTGGTATCGCCCGCCGTGCCAGGGGAACAGCTGGTGGCCGATCGCCCGGCTGACGCGGGCGGGGTGCCGATAGGTAACCGCGGGGAGATTCAGTTAACATACGGCCAGTTGTCGACGCTGATTGACGAGGCCGTCAGGCAGCTTGCAGCTCCGCGCGCACCGCGGCGCTGAACCGAGGAGGATTATGGGCGAGGCACTGGGAATGGTCGAGACAAAGGGCTTGGTCGCGATGATCGAGGCGGCCGACGCCATGGTCAAGGCCGCCAAGGTATCGCTGGTCGGCTGGGAGAAGATTGGCGCCGGCTATGTGACGGCCATCGTGCGTGGCGATGTGGCCGCCGTCAAGGCCGCGACCGATGCGGGCGCTGCCGCCGCGCGCCGAGTCGGCGAGCTGGTGTCGGTGCACGTGATTCCACGGCCGCACGCCAACCTCGAGGACGTGCTGCCCATCGGCAAAGCCGGCAAGTGATTCTCGCTACGGTCGTCGGCACGGTCGTCGCGACCCGCAAGGACGAGCGGCTCGTGGCCAGCAAACTGCTGGTGGCGAGGCCGCTCGACGTGTCTGGCAAGCCCGACGGCAACTACATCGTTGCGGTCGATACCGTGGATGCCGGCATGGGCGACACCGTGCTGATCGTGTCCGGCAGCTCGGCACGGATGGCTGAAGGATTCAAGGACACACCGATCGACGCGGCCATCATCGGCGTCATCGATCGTGTGGACGTCGAGCGGGGCGAGTGACGTGCAGCTCGCGCGCGTGATTGGTGACGTGGTGGCGACGGTGAAGGACGCCAATCTGCACGCGCACAAGCTGCTGGTCGTGCAGCCCATCACCGCGGAGGACGCCCCGGTCGGGCGTCCGGTTGTGGCCTTGGATGCTGTGGGGGCCGGGGTCGGTGAGCGCGTCTTCTTCGTGCGTGGTCGCGAGGCGACCTTTCCATTCCTGCCTGGTGAACCGCCCGCAGACGCGTGTGTGGTCGGCATCGTGGATCAGATCGATCTCGCAGCGGCGCAGGCGTAGACACGATGCAGATCGGTCAGGTTGTCGGCACCGTCGTTGCGACGCAGAAGCACCGGAAGATCGAGGCTGCAAAGCTGTTGCTCGTGCAACCGTTGACGCTGGAGGATCGGCCCAGGGGCACAACGGTGCTTGCGATCGACTCCGTTGGCGCCGGCGTCGGTGACAAAGTGTTGCTGGTGATTGAAGGCAAGGCCGCGCAGGACGCGCTTGGCCGGAAGGCAGCGCCGGTGGACGCGGCGATCATCGGGATCGTGGACGCGGTGGACGTGCAGGTAAGCGGCGCGGAGCGGTGAGGCTTGTCGCGCCGAAGCCGCGAACGCAGTGAGCGATTGGCGGTGGAGCTGACTTGTCGGGCCGAAGCCGCGAACGAAGTGAGCGATTGGCGAAGGCTGATGGATGAGCACGCGCTGAGACAACTCGTGCGGCAGGCGGTGGCGAGGCATCTTGGTGCGCCCACGGCCGAGGCGCAGCCTGCCCACCAGCCCATCAACCCACCTGCCCTCCAGTCCGGCCACGCGTCTCACGCGCTCTACCAGGGGTTGGTGAACGTGACAGACGCCTGCGTCATCGAGCCGGCTGTGCCGTGTGATCACTGCGGCTATTGCAAGAGTCACGGGCACTAGGATGCGGGGTATTCGTGGTGGCGCCGAGGTCGTGCCCGTGTTGCGCGCGATCGGGCGCGCGATCCAGTCGATGGAAGAACCCGCGGTCGAGAAGATCTCGGAAGCCACGCAGGAAGATCCCTTTCAGGTCCTGATTGCCACGTTGTTGTCGGCGCAGACCAAGGATGCGGTGACCGCAGCCGCATCCGAGCGTCTGTTCAAGGTCGCGAACACCCCGGCAGCGATGGCGGTGTTGCCAATCGCGCGTATCGAAAAGCTGATTTATCCCGTCAGTTTCTACCGGAACAAGGCGCGGCACGTGAAGGCCGCGTGCCGCAAGCTCCTGGATGACTTTGGTGGCATCGTCCCCGACACCATGGAGGAGTTGCTGACGCTGCCCGGCGTGGGTCGCAAGACGGCCAACCTGGTCCTGATTCTGTCGCACGCGAGCCGCAACAACATCTGTGTCGATACGCACGTGCATCGCATCTCCAATCGGCTCGGCTGGGTGAAAACCCGGACGCCGGAGGACACCGAGCACGCGTTGTACGATGTGGTGCCGAAGCGCTGGTGGCCCGACGTGAACCTCTACCTGGTGACGTGGGGCCAGAACGTCTGCAAACCCGTGTATCCGCGGTGCCGCGCGTGTGTCGTTTCGACGCGGTGTCCGAGGATTGGAGTCACGAAGGAGTCGACGCGATGAAGACAGGACACCTGCGGTGGGTGATGGGGATGGTGGCGGTCGCGACGCTGGTCGCGCTGGGATCCGCGCTGCGCGCCGAACCGCAGCAGGCCGCGGCCGGAAATCCGATTCTGGTCCTCGAGACGGCCAAGGGCACGATCGAGATCGAGTTGTTTCCCAAAGAGGCGCCCAAGACGGTTGAGCACATCGTGACACTCGTGAAGAAGAACTTCTATCGCGGCCAACGTTTTCATCGCGCGGAAGGGTCGGTCGTGCAGATTGGTGATCCGGCGTCCCGCAACATGACACGCAAGGCGTGGTGGGGACGCAGCAACGAAGGCCCTGCGGTGGGTGTGGCGGAGTTCTCGAAGCGTCTGACCAATACGCGGGGCGCGGTCGGGATGGCGCATGCCGGCAGCGCCGAGTATGCGCGGACGCAGTTCTACATCCTCAAACGGGCCAACCCCGAGCTCGACGGCAAACATGCCGTCTTCGGGCGTGTCATCTCCGGTCTGGCGGTGCTCGACAAGCTCGAGGTTGCCGACATGCTCAAGACGGCAACGATCAGGTAGCTCACAGCAGTCGATTTGTGCGGACGATGCCCTGGAGGTCGGGGTAGCGATCGAGCATTTCGGGCTCGTAGTCGCCGGCGACCTCCTGTCCCAGCTGACCCTTCAGGATCGCGGCATTGGCAACCGCCTTGGCCGAGTAGTGATTGTTCATGAACGCAAACGCGCGCCGGCCTGCGGCCGACGCGCGTTGCAGCGCCTCGCCGACCGGGCGGAGCTCGGCCGGCGAATAGAGGTAGTTGTAGCGGTCTTCCGCGGCGACGTGGTGCCACCACGCCGCCGCGTTGCGCCCATGCATCCGCACATACGAAAAAGACGTCGGGTGGCTTTTTCGGGGTAGCTCGCTACCCAAGTGGCCTGATTTATTGGGGTTTTCGAGGTTCTGGTTTTGAAAAAGCCACCCGACGTCTTTTTCGGGGGCGGTTTCCGGGCTGTCGGCCGCGGCCAGGGCCGCGCCCGCAGCCGCGAGGCGGGGGACGAGGGCGTCGGCCGCCTCGCCCACAAACCACCCCCGGGGCCGCCCCGCCACCGCCCCCTCGGAGTCCCGCAGGGGCGCGCCCA
>BTVE01000001.1:0-142230 GCA_045862915.1 Acidimicrobiia bacterium | reverse complement strand
CTGCGTGCCCGGTGCGCTGGAGGAACTGTCGACGGCTGAGCATGGGGATCTCCTCGGGAAAACGGGGGGATTGGCCAAAAATCAGGCGAATCATAGCCCGGAAGGTGTCAGAATGACGGGGCAAAGGGGGCCCAAGTGAGCGGATTTGGCCTGGTGATCCTCCGGCTCATACTGGCCGGGGTGTTCATTGCCCACGGAACCCACAAGCTGTTCGGCCTGTTTGCAGGCCCTGCCCTTGGTGTGGGCGGTCCCGATGCCACCGCCCAGCTGTTCGCGTCGCTCGGGCTGGAACCCAACTTCCCACTCGCCGTGGCCTTTGGCGCCATCGAGATCCTCGGAGGCGCCCTCCTCATCATCGGCTGGCTGACCCGTATTGCCACGCCCGTGCTGGCGATCACCACCCTCGTGCTCATGTGGAAGATCTCCTGGCCGGCCGGCCTGTTCATCAACTGGGCAGGCGCTCCGGCGCAGGGCCAGGGCATTGAATACCACCTGCTGCTGCTCGGCGGCCTGTTGTGTCTCGCGTTCACGGGTGCGGGCGAATGGTCGATTGACGGATCTCGCGCCAGATCCGCTCACGAACGGGCGGCCGGCAAGGCCCGGCTCCGGGGCAAGGTGTAGCAGTAGGGCGGGCCTTCAGGCCCGCCATGAACATCAATGACACTCACCAACAAAGTTGCCGTGGTGGTTGGCGGGGCGCGGATGGGTGACGCCCTTGGTCGCGCGTTTGCCTCGCGCGGGGCGGACGTCGCGTTCACCTACCGCCATTCGCGTGATGCCGCGGACCGCGCGGCGGCCGTGGTCACCGCTGCCGGGCGTCGCACGCACGTTGTTGAGTGTGACGTCACCGCCGACGTGCCCGCCATCGAAGCGGTCATGCAGGCGATTGTCGACACACTCGGACGCCTCGACGTGCTGGTGCTGATGGCATCCCGCTACGAGTCCGTGCCGTACGCCGAATTGACGACGTGGGCAGTCGAACGCACGTTGGGCGTGGACATGCGAGGGACGTTTGTGTGTGCGCAGGCTGCCGTGCCGCACATGCGGGCATCGGGAGGCGGTCGCATCATCACCTTCGGTGACTGGACCGCCGCATCAGGACGTCCACGCTACAAGAACTACGCGCCGTATTACATCGCCAAGGCCGGTGTGAAGGCCATTACCGAAGTGCTGGCGCTCGAGTTGGCACCAGACATCCTGGTGAACAGCATTGCCCCGGGTCCGGTGTTGCCGCCCGACGACATGCCCGACACCGAGCGCGCACGCGCTGAAGCCGTGACGCCGGTTGGCCGCTGGGGCGGCGCTGAGGCGGTGGCGCAGGCCGTCATCACGCTGGCTGAAACCGACTTCCTGACCGGAGAGACAATCCGTCTCGACGGTGGACGCCATCTGCGCTGACTGCTGCTCAACTCACTCTGCGCCCCTCGTCGAGTCCGATGACCAGGGCCGCGCGCGAGGCGATTTCTTCAGTCGCGTGGGTGACGTAGACGATGGGCAGGTCGAGCTGATCGCGTAATCGATCGAGATAGGGCAGGACCTCCCCTCGTCGCGCGACATCCACCGACGCCAGTGGCTCATCGAGCAGCAGCAGGCGGGGCTGCGAGAGCAGTGCTCGGCCGAGCGCCACCCGCTGCCGTTCTCCTCCCGAGAGTGTCGGCGTGCGACGCGTGAGCAGCCGATCAAGATCGAGCATCTCCACCACATCGTCAAACGACACGCCGCGGTCGCCCGTGCGCGCGCCGAACGTGAGGTTGTGGCGGACGTTGAGGTGGGGAAAGAGCCGCGGTTCCTGAAAGACGTAGCCGATACGACGTCGATGTGGCGGCACGTGGACGCGTGCCCGCGAATCCGTCAGCGCCTCATCGTCCAACCGGACCATGCCGTGATCGGGCGTGACGAGGCCGGCAATGACATTAAGCAGGGAGGACTTGCCGGCGCCCGATGGCCCGACGATCGCCGTGAAGCGGTCGCTGGTCGCAAAGGCGACGTCGAGCGTGATGCGCCCGACATGATGACGCACCTCAATCTGCAGTCTCACGCGCGGCTCCTCGCGTGATGGGGCGTGGCCCGCCGAGCCAGCCATTCCGATGCCAGCACGGCACTCATCGAGACGGCGATCGAGATCCAGACCAGCCGAAGGACGGCGGCATCACCGTCGGGAGTGTCAAGCAACGTGAAGATCGCCAGCGCGAGTGTCCGTGTCTCACCCGGGATGTTCGAGACAAACGTGATCGTGGCGCCAAACTCCCCGAGGGCTTTCGCAAAACCAAGGATGATGCCGGCAAAGACGCCCGGCAGCGCAAGCGGCAGGCTGACGGTGAAGAAGGTCCGGACCGGACTGGCGCCAAGCGTGGCGGCGGCATCTTCCAACGCGGGATCCACGGCATCAAGCGCGAGACGCATGCCGCGGACCATCAGGGGAAACCCCATCACCGCGGCGGCGACCGCTGCGCCGGTCCACTGAAAGACGAGTGTGACCCCGACCGTGTCGGCGAGCCAGGCGCCGAGCACGCCCTGACGTCCGAAGACCCGGAGCAACGCGTACCCCGTCACGACCGGTGGCAGCACCAGTGGGAGGTGTACGAGCGCGTTGAGCAGCCACTTGCCTGGAAAACGTGTGCGGGAGAGCAGCCACGCGACCGCGATGGCAGGCGGAATGCTGATGGTGATCGCCGCCACAGCCACCTTCAGGCTGAGCGCGACGATCTGCAGTTCCTGAGTGGTGAGTCCTGACATCTATCGGCCGACACCAAAGCCGTGCGCGTCAAACACGCGACGCGCGGCATCCCCGGCCAGAAACTCCAGCACTCTGGAAGCCCGTGTGTCCACATTCCGGATCGCCGCCGCAGGGTATTCGATGGGCGTGTGGCTCGACGCCGGGAAGGTCGCGAGAATACGCACCGCAGAATCGGCCTGCGCGTCCGTGCGATAGACGATGCCGAGGGGGGCCTCGTGACGTGCAACCAGGCGCAACGCCGCGCGCACGCTGTCGCCTGGAGCCAGGCGTCCCTGCACCATGTCCCACAGACCCAGACTGGTCAGTGCCTCTCGCGCGTACCGTCCGGCAGGCACCCCCGAGGGGTCGGCGACAGCCAGGCGACCGCTGCCGAGCGCTGCGAGCCAGCTGTCGCGGGACGTGAGGTCCAGCGTGCCGGTCGAATCGCCGGTTACCACCACAAGCGCGTTCGTCAGCAGTGTGATGCGCGAGCCGGTCTCAACCAAATCACGGGCCTGCAGATAGTCCATCCACGCCTGATCGGCAGAAATGAACACGCCGGCGGGGGCGCCCTGTTCGATTTGGCGCGCGAGCGTCGAGCTGGCGGCGTAACTCGTCACGACGACCAGACCCGTCTCCTGCTCGATTTCCGGAACCAGCGCATCAATGGCGGTCTGCAGCGAGGACGCTGCAAACAGCAGCACGGGTTCAGTGGCCGGCCGCGCGCCGCAGCCCATGGCGGCTGCAAGAAGAGCGACGGGCAGCAGGCGAAGCACCATTGGTGAACCAACAGGATAGTCCGGCCGTAATATATCCGTGACGGATGCAGAAGCGTCGATGGCTGTCCCTGATTCGGCTTTACCCGAGATCACTTGCCCACCGCGAGAGGGAGGTGCACGACTTCTGGCGCCTCGCCGTCGAGGACGCGAAGGCTCGAGGACTCTTCGCGGTCGCTGTTGTCCTGGCTGAGCTGATCGCCGACATCGTCCGATGCCGCCTCAGCCCCTCAACCCACCAGCTCACAGGCCCCTCAACCCACCAGCCCACCAACTCCGGAGATCACTGGCTCATGTCATGGCTTGCCGATATTCGCTTCGCTTTTCGCTCTCTCTGGCGCCGTCCCGGATTAACGACGACGTCCACGGTGTCGCTCGCCGTGGGCCTTGGCGGGACCCTCGCCATCTACGCAGTCGCGTCATCCGTGCTCGTGCGGCCGTTGCCCTTCGCTGCGCCAGACCGTCTCGTCAGTGTCGAGACCATGGTCCAGCGAGCGAGTCTGGAACCCCGAGGCTGGTCGGTCCAGGACTTTCTCGACCACCGCGCCCAAACCGGTGATGTCTTCGAATCACTGGCGGCCTGGGATTCCATCACGATGACCCTCCGGGCGGACGGGCAGGGGCATCCCACGCCGATGGAGCTGGTGACCGGCGACTATTTCTCGTTGCTTGGCGCGACGCCGGTGCTGGGTTCCGTCTTTCCCGATCGCGCGGCGGTCGACCCCGTGCCGCCCCTGGTCATCAGTAAACAGCTCTGGGCCAACCGTTTCAACAGCGACCCGGCAGTGATTGGCCGGACGATAGACGCCGACGAACAGTCCTTCACGATCATCGGCGTGCTGGGCGATCCGTTTCACGGCGTGACCGGTACTGCCGAGGCATGGGTACCGTTTGGTCAGCATGAGGCGTTGGTTGGGGAATCGTTGTGGAACAACCGGGGCAATCGCTGGCATGCCGCGATTGGAAGACTCAGACCCGACGTGACGGTGGAGCGAGCGGATGCCGCTGTCGCGGCCGTGGCCGGACGCCTCGCTGTGGCCTATCCACGGTCCAACGAGACGTACACCGCGAGGACGCGGCTGTTGCGTGATGCCCTGTTTGGTGACGCCCGTCCGCAACTGCTGATCCTGCTCGCTGCGGTGGCCGTCGTGTTGTTCATGACGTGTGTGAACGTTGCCAACCTGCTGGTCGCGCGATTGAGTGCCCGGGAGTACGAGTTTGCGGTGCGTGCATCGCTCGGCGCTACGCGTAGCCGGTTGGTGTCGCTGGCTGCAGCCGACGGCCTCGTGTTGTCGCTCCTCGGCGCCGCGGCCGGCGCACCGATCGCGTGGTGGATCGTGAAGGTCATTGCGGAACTCAATCCCGCAAACCTGCCGACGTTTGCCGCCCCGACGATCGACCTCGGCGTTGTTTCGGCCGGCATCGTTGCGACGGTCATTGCCGCGGCGTTCGTGACGATCGCGTCCCTGGCAGCCTCTGGACGCAAACGCACCGGCCACCTCTCAGTCCGCAGCGGCACGGATTCGGCGCGCACCGTGCGTCTGCGCCAGGCACTGACGACGTTACAGGTCGGCTGCGCCGTCGGACTCCTGACCACCGCCGTGTTGCTCGGCCTGAGTTTCCGCAACGTGACCCGGGTCGAGCCGGGATATCGAACAGCGCAGACCCTCGTCGCCTCGCTGGACCTGCCGCCGAGCCGTTACGACGCACCGCGACGCCTCTCCACCGCCTTTGAACTGCACGCAAGACTCCGGGCGGTGCCGGGTGTCCGTGCGGCGGCGCTGAGCAGCGATGCCATGCTGGGCGGCGGATCCTCCGCGTCCTTCTTCGTGGCCGACGCTCCCCATCTGCAACCGGAGGCGCAACAGGGGCGGGTGTATGTGCACCAGGTCACCGAAGACTTCTTTGAGGCTGCCGGTATCCCGCTCCTCGAGGGCCAGACGCTGCCGGCTTTTGACGGACGGCCGATGAGCCGAGACGTCGCCGAAATGCCGGTCGTGGTGAGCCGTCAGCTTGCGCAACGGTTCTGGCCATCACGCAGCGCAATCGGAGAGCGAGTCAAGCTTGGCCGGATCGGTTCGACGTCACCCTGGATGCGGATCGTTGGCGTCGCGGGTGACACGAAGTTCCGTGGTCTTCCAGACAATCCGACGCAGGATCCTGACCTGTACCTCCCGTTTGCGGTCAGGCCGATCGCCGGCTTCTCGGCCGTGATGCACACCAGTGTCGAGCCCCTGTCGCTGACCGCGGCCGTCCAGAACTCGATGGCGAGTCTCGATGCCACGGTGCCGCTGACGCGGTCCTATGACCTCGCAGCACACGCGGTGCTGGCGACGGCGCCGCAACGATTCCTGTCGCAGCTATCTTCCGCGTTTGCGCTGGTTGCGCTCCTGCTGGCCATGGTCGGCACCTATGGCGTGGTCGCCTACCAGGTGTTGTTGTCGCAGCGGGCGATTGGAATCCGCCTCGCCCTTGGTGCGGTGCCGCGGCAGATCTTTCTTGGCGTCATGGGGAACACCGGACGCGTGCTCGGTGTGGGTCTCGTGTTGGGTGGGGTTCTGGCCACCTGGGCCACACGGCGAGTGGCCGAACAGCTGTACCTTGTTGGTGACGTGGGCACGACCGTCGTTTTTGGAGTATCAGTCCTCGTGAGCGCCGTGGCGCTGGCTGCCGCCTGGCTGCCCGCGCGCCGGGCCATGGCGGTGAATCCGGTGTGCATTCTTCGTGCGGAGCAGTGACTACCATGGCTCGTCGTACTGACGCCAGTTCGTTTCTGCCGCTGACCACCGCGGTACTGCACATCCTGTTGGCGCTGGTGGATGGTCCCCGCCATGGGTACGGCATTGCCAAAGAGGCGGCTGAACGTACGCACGGAGAGGTGAAGCTCGGGCCCGGTACGCTGTACGGCACGCTCGGCCGGCTCGTGAGTGCCGGTCTGGTCAGCGAAAGTGATCTCGAGGACGAGACCGACACCCGCCGGAGGTTCTACGAGATCACCGCCCTTGGCCGTGAGGCGGTGACACTCGAGGTCAGACGCCTGGCCGAGGTCGTGTCGGCGGCGAGAGCCAAAGCGCTGCTCTGACCGTCAGCTCAGCGCTTCCTTCATGGATTCCAGCGCGCCGTCGATCTCGGCGCGGTCGCGCGCGAAGCAGAAGCGCAGGTACCCTTCGCCCCTGGACCCGAAGTCGACGCCCGGAACTGATCCAATGCGCGCGCGTTTGATCAGGAACTCGGTCATGGCCCACGACAGCGATTCCGGCGCGTTGGGCAACGGCGACTTCCAGGCCGGATCAACTTTGACGAACGCGTAGAACGCCCCCTGCGGCCGGGTGCCGGTGAGCAGGCCATGCGAGGCGGACGTCAGCTTCTCGTAGAAGATATCGCGGCGGGCGGCCAGTTCCCGTCGGAACTCCTCGATCACGTCCTGCGACCCCTCCAGCGCACCCACGGCGCCGTACTGCGCAAGTGAGCACACGTTGGATGTTGAACAGAACACGACCTTGCGAGCCCGCTCCCGAATTTTCGGATCCTTGATGGCGAGGTATCCGAGACGGAGTCCGGTAATCGCGTACGTCTTGCTCAGCGTGTAGAGCGGAATCGTGCGCTCGTACATGCCCGGCAGGGCCGCGATGCTGTGATGTGTGCGGCCGTCATAGAGAAAGTCCTCGTAGGCCTCGTCGGAGAAGACCCAGAGGTTTCGCGCGATCGCGAGTTCCGCCAGGGCCGCGAGGTCCTGACTCGTCAGCACACCGCCGGTCGGATTACACGGCGTGTTGATGACGATGGCCTTCGTGCGCGGTGTGATGCGCGCAGCAATTTCGTCGATGTTCGGTCGCCAGCCGGTCTCTTCGTACATCGGGTACGGCACCGGGACGGCCTGCGCCGCCAGGATGTTACTGACCGTCGGCGGCCACGCCGGGTCGGGTACGAGCACTTCGTCGCCGGGTTCAAGCAATGCGAGGTACGCGATGTATTGCGCGTGGATGCCGCCGTTGGTCACCATGACCTCATCCGGCCCGCCAATCGGCAGCCCGTTGCGCGTCTGCATCTTCTCGACAAGCAGCTCGAGCAGGCGCGGGATGCCGGTGGTCTGTACGTAGTGCGTGCGGTTCTCATTGATGGCCTTGCGCAGCGCATCCTTGACCGAGTCGGGTGCATCAAAGCTGACGTCGCCCTGGTCGAGCCGGAACGGGCGGTCGACGGTGTACATCAGATCGCGGATCCGGATGATGCCGGAGAAGGGAACGGAATCGAGAAACGTGGCCATTCGAGAGATGATAGCGGGTGACACGACCATGACCCACCCGAAACACGCGCGCACGGACCATGACGTTCACCCGCTCATCCGCGAGCGGTGGAGCCCCAGGGCCTTCGACGCGACGCGTCCGGTCGACGCATCACTGCTGGCGAGTCTGTTTGAAGCCGCCCGCTGGGCCCCATCGTCACGCAACGAGCAACCCTGGCGTTTTGTGGTCGTGGATCGCCGCCAACAGCCGGAGCTGCACGCGCGGGTGGTTGAGACACTCAGTCGCGGCAACCAGGCGTGGGCGCCGGCGGCCCCGCTGCTCGTGGCCGTCGTGGTCAAGCTGCATGTCGGCGACGATCCGGCGGCTGCCAATCGGCATGCCTATTACGACACGGGCCATGCGGTCGGGTTGCTGACGATGCAGGCGCAGGCGTTGGGGCTGAGTGTGCGCCAGATGGAAGGGTTCGATCGTCAGGGTGCGACGGCCGTGCTCCGCATTCCCGAGTCGTACGAAATCGCCGTGGTGATGGCGATGGGTTATGCCGGTGACCCTTCCGCCCTCGAGATGGAGAAACACCGCGAGCTCGAGCACACGTCGCGATCCAGGCGTGCTATTGCCGGTTCGGTCTACGCAGGGACGTGGGGCACCGACTGGGTGCCGCCTCAGACCTGATCGAGGATTCGCTGCAGCACCCGAGCGGTGCCGCGAATCGGCAGGTTCGACAGGTAGATGTGCTGTACGCCTGCCTTGCGCAACTCGCGGATTGACCGCGCGCAGATGGCCTCGGGCGTATCGCCCGCCCCGAACTCCCGCGTCAGACCCTCCACCGGCACCGACAGGAACTGGGAGAGTGTGGCGAGTGTCTTCGGATTGGCGCTGCGGTAGTAGAACACGCCAAAAATGCCGGGCAGTGTAACGCCAACCTCCTGCTCGCGGCGCAGGAACGCCTCCACGTGCGGCAGGTCGTGATGCGACACGATCTGGGTCAGAAACAACTCGCCGGAAAATCTCGGGTCTGCGAGGTAGCCGACCTGTGTCTCCGCGTGCTGATGCGGATTTGCCCAGCCGCCCAGCGCCAGCTGCGGCACATGCTGACGGATGTCCTCACGGAGTTGCCAGGCGTGTGCGACACAGCGCGGCGGGCCCACCGACTTGTCGCCCCCAAGCACCACCAGCGTGGGAAAGCCCGCGTGCAGCGCCCGCTCGGCATACGACAGGCAGTACTCACGCGTATGTTTGGTCGTCAGGAACGGAATGACGTGATCGCGCCGGACGTCGGTCCCCAGGTTGTTGATCAGGTGCCGCAGGTTGTTCTCTTCGCGTTCACCCACCGCGCTATCGGTGAGATACACGAACATGCCCTGCCGCACGAGGCTGCGGACGGCGTGGTAGGTGTCAATCCACGCGTCCATGCCCGCAGGCGCATTCAGCTCCGCGCGAGGGGGCCGAAGCTCGACCGATACCACATGTTTGTCGTTGTGAAGAGCGTGCAGCAGCGGGTTGGTCATGTCGAGACGAAGCGCCTGTCGAGTATAAACTCGCATCAATGGCCACCGCATTGGCAACGTTGAGGGCGATGCCGAGTGTCGCACTCGCACGGCATGCCACCCCGGTTGATCGCCTGGACCGCCTTCGCCGTGCGCTTGGCCCCGGCGCCCCCGCCCTCTTGGTCAAGCGTGATGACCTGCTCGCCTTTGCGATGGGCGGCAACAAGGTGCGCAAGTTGCAGGCCGTGCTGGCCCAGGCGGCAGCGGAACGCGCCGACACGTTGATCACGTGCGGCGGGGTGCAGTCCAACCACTGCCGAGTGACGGCAGCGGCCGGGGCCGCCCTGGGGCTTCGGGTGGTCCTGGTGGTGAACGGCCAACCCCAGGACCGCCCCACCGGCAATGCCATGCTCGATCGCCTCTTCGGCGCCGAGGTGCGTTACGTCTCGTCTCGCGATGGTCGACACGCCGAGATGCACGCGGTGGCAGACGAAGAGCGCGCGGCGGGCCGACGGCCATGTGTCATCCCTCTGGGGGCGTCCACCGCAATTGGCGCTGCCGGCTTCGCGCGAGGTGTAGAGGAACTCGTGAGCGCCGGCGTCTCACCCACCGTCATCGTCCATTCGACTTCGTCCGGCGGTACACAGGCGGGACTCATTGCCGGCACGGCGCTGTTCGGGATGCAGACTGAGGTGATCGGCATCAGCGCCGATGATCCTGCGGTCCAGCTGCAGGACACCGTGTCGCGACTGCTTGGCGAACTCGCTGGGGCCTTGAGTGCGTCCCCTCGAGCGGTCGGACTTGAGCGGCCGATCGTCATCCACGACGAATTTGTTGGCGACGGCTACGGCATTCCAACAGCGGCGTCTCGCGAAGCGCTTGAACTGACCGCGCGCACCGAAGGCATCGTGCTCGACCCGGTGTACACGGCCAAAGCCATGGCCGGCCTGATTCACATGGTCCGCTCCGGACGTTTCACCGCTGACGACCGTGTGCTGTTCTGGCACACGGGAGGGCAGCCAGGACTGTTTGCATGACATTGACGTTTCTCGGTGCGGCGCGCACCGTCACGGGTTCGAAGTACCTGCTGCAGGCGGGGCATATCCGCATCCTCGTGGACTGCGGGATGTTCCAAGGATTGAAGTCGCTGCGTGAGCGGAACTGGGAACCGTTCTCTGTGCCTCCAGCATCCATCGACGCCGTGGTGCTGACGCATGCGCATCTGGATCACTGTGGGTTGTTGCCGCGCCTGGTCGCACAGGGCTTCAGCGGCCGCGTGTTCTGCACCGGCGGCACGCAGGAACTTGCGCGCATCGTGCTGGAAGACGCCGCGCGCCTGCAGGAAGAAGATGCCGAGCGGGCCAACCGGAAGGGTTATACACGCCATCGACCTGCGCTGGCGCTGTTCACCGAAAACGACGCCGCCAGGGCCATTCTGCAATTGCAGCCCGTCGGGTACGACCGGCCAATTCCGATCGCGCCCGGCATTGAACTCGAGTTCATCAACGCCGGGCACCTGCTGGGATCAGCGTACGCGCGCATCCGCGTCGAGAGTGAAGGCAAGACCATCCTGTTTGGCGGCGATCTCGGTCGTTACGGACGGCCGGTGTTGCCTGACCCGTCCACACCGCCCGATGCCGACGTCGTGCTCGTCGAGTCCACCTACGGCGACCGCGAGCATGAGCCTGACGATGATGGCGAGAGGCTGGGGCAGATCATCACCGCCACCGCTGAACGCAAAGGCAAGGTCATCATCCCGGCGTTTGCCCTCGGCCGCGTGGAAGAGCTGCTGTACTGGGTGCGGCGCCTCGAAGAACGCAAAGCGATTCCCGAACTGCCGGTGTACGTCGACAGCCCGATGGCCGTCGAGGTGCTTGCCGAATACCGCGACCGCATGCATGAACTCGACTCAGGACTGCGCAACTTCATGACGGCCCGGCTGCGCGTGATTTCGACGATCCCGGAGTCCAGGGCCGTACAGGAGGATCCACGACCCTCGATCGTGATCTCGTCAAGCGGCATGGCCACCGGCGGCCGTGTGTTGCACCACCTCCGTCGGGCGCTGCCCGATCCGCGCAACACCGTGTTGTTTGCCGGCTACCAGGCCGTGGGCACGCGTGGCCGGCAGCTGAAGGAAGGCGCGCGCCTGACACGGATTCACGGAGAAGAGGTTGCGGTGCAGGCGCAGATCGAGTCCATCGACTCCATCTCCGCGCATGCCGACCGCAATGAAATCCTGCGATGGCTGCGCAGTTTCAACACGCCTCCGTCACAGTTGTGCCTCGTCCACGGTGAGCCCGGACCCATGGATGCATTAAAGGCCACGGTGGAACAACAGCTGCAGTGGCGCGTGACGACACCTTCGCACCGCGAGACGATCACGATTGGGTGAGTTGATGGAACGACAGTACCTGCTCGAACAGATTGATGATGCTGCCGTGGTGCAGCTGTATGCGGATGGGTTTGCCGACCTCTCGCAGAATGACAAACAACTCGTGTGGCACCTGTCGCAGGCCGCGATTGCCGGCCGCGACATCTACTGGGATCAACGGTACCGGCACAACCTCGAGATGCGCGGCATCCTCGAGGCCATCGTGCGCGCAGCACACGAGAACCCGTCCGCGTTTGATGCGACCGTGCTCGGCGAGATTCGGCGCTACACCAAGTTGTTCTGGATCAACACCGGCCCCTACAACAACCTCACGGCGCGCAAGTTCGTGTTGAAGTGTGCGCCGGAGGCGTTTGCCGCGGCCGCCGCGACCGCCGGGGTCGACGTGCCGCCGCACCTGCACGCGCCCTTCTTTGATGCCGCCTCAGAACCACTGGTCACGAACAAGACGCCCGGTGCCGGCAAGGACATCCTGCGGGAGAGTGCCAACAACCTCTACAGCGGCGTGTCGATGGCTGATCTCGATGGCTTCCAGGAACGCTACGGACTCAACTCGCGCCTTGTGAAGACCGACCAGGGGCTGGTGGAAGAAGTAGCGCGTGAAGGCGGGCTCTACGGCGCTGCCATTACACGCATCGTCACTCACCTGACCGAGGCGCTGCCGTGTGCGACACCCGCCATGCGCAAGGCGTTGGAAGCGCTGATTCGGTTCTACCGGACCGGCGAAGACGACGATCGTGTCGCGTATGACATTGCGTGGGTTGAGGACAAGGATTCACCCGTCGATACGATCAACGGCTTCATCGAAAACTACATGGATGCCCGAGGCGTGAAAGGCGCCTGGGAAGCGCTGGTGTTTTATGTGAATCCCGCCAAGACCGAAGGGATTCATCGCCTTGCCGAGGCCGCGCAGTGGTTTGAAGACCGGATGCCATGGGAGGCAAAGTGGCGCCGGGCGAACGTGGTGGGCGTGACCGCCCGCGCGATTGATGTCGTGATGGAGACCGGAGACTCCGGCCCGGTGACGCCGATCGGCATCAACCTGCCCAACGATCAGCTCATTCGCGAGCGGCACGGGTCCAAGTCCGTCTCGCTGGCCAACGTCAACGAGGCCTATGACAAGTCGCTCCCTCCGTCGTATCGCCGCGAGTTCTGCTGGGATGAGGACGAAGTGACGCGCGCCGAACTCTGGGCATCACTTGCCAGCGAAGTGACCACGGCCATTCATGAGGTCCTCGGCCATGGTTCCGGTGTCGTCGAGCCGCACCTTAACGGCAGGCCGGAGCTGGCGATCAAGGAACAATACGCGTCGCTGGAAGAGACACGTGCGGACCTCGTGGCGCTGTATTTCGTCGGCGAGCCACGGATTGCCGAGCTCGGGATGTTGCCCGCTGCGCATCAGCAGGACATCGTGCGGGCCGAATACGAGGCGTATGCGAGGAACGCACTGGTGCAGCTGCGCCGCATCCGCGAAGGCACGACCATTGAAGAAGACCACATGCGCAACCGGCAGGCGATCGTGCACTGGCTCATGGCGAACACGTCAGCCATCGAGATCCGGAAGCGCGACCTGAAGACCTACTACGTCGTCGTCGATGTGGCCGCATTCCACGAGGGCGTCGGGCGCATGCTGGCCGACGTGCAGCGGATCAAGTCCACCGGCGACTATGAGGCTGCCAGACATCTCTTCGAGACCTACGGTACGCATTTCGATCCCGCGCTCCGCGATGAGATCGTCGCGCGCGTCGAAAAACTGAACCTCCCGTCGTACACCGGTTTCGTGCAGCCGGAACTGACGGCCGTTCGCGACGCCTCTGGCGCAATCACGGACGTGACCATCAGTTATCCGCTCAGCCTGGAGCGACAGATGCTGGGGTGGAGCCGCGCTTAGCTCGCGAGACGAGATGACGAGATGGGGGAATGAGGAAATGACTCGAGCGGGGTTTGTCGCGCTGTTGTTGACCGCGGTGGTTGGTGTTGGGGCAGCGCAGTCAGCGCAGGATGTTGAGCCGCGGATTCGGGCAGAACTCGCGGCGGCGCGTGCGCTTCCGGCGCCGCTGGCGACGCGATTGCAGCCCATCATCGATCAGGTGTGGGATCGCTTTGATCCCGCCGAGGCGATGGCCACCGTGGAGTTCGCCTCCCGCTACTGGCGCCTGGCAGGCAACGAAGGGTACGACGCGACCATTGATCGCGTGAAGGCTCGACTGGAATCAGTACGGACCGGCGCTGCCACCACCCATGTCGAGACCGCGGACGGTCCCAGCCCCGGTTGGAGTCACACCGTTGGCACGTTATCGCTGGTGAGGTCTGGACAGGCGGACCTTGTGGTGCTCTCACGAGAGAAGGAACGGCTCGCGCTGGCGATCAACTCCTACTCCACCAACGGCGCGATCGAGGCGCCACTGGTTGACGTCGGCAGAGGCCAGGCCGCCGATTTTGAGGGCAAAGACATCAAGGGCTCTGTCGTCATCGGCGATGGCGACATCGGTGGATTGTTCCGTCAGGCCGTTGTGCAGCGCGGGGCTCTGGGTGTGATTTCGACCGCAATTGCGGGCTACATCAGTGACGATCCGGACGTGTTGCAGTGGGGCAGCATCCCCAGGGATGCCGAACGCAAGGCATTCGGGTTCAAAGCGTCGCGTCGTGCCAACGCAACCTTGCGCGCGGCCCTGAAACAGGGACCGCAGCGCGTGCGTGTGGAAGTGGTCAGCACCTTTGCCGACAAGCCGGAGCGCACACTTGTGCACGAGATTCGCGGCGCCACACTCCCGGACGAACGCATCGTGATCGCGGCGCACGTGCAGGAACCCGGCGCGAACGACAACGCCAGCGGTGTGGCCACGCTGCAGGAACTGGCTCGCGCGCTCACCCTCGCCGTCGACACGGGTGCCGTTCCACGTCCGGCGCGGACAATCACTTTTCTGTGGCTCAACGAGATCAGCGGGAGCCGCGCGTGGCTGCAACGGCACGCCGCCGACGTGCCCGGCGTGAAATACATGTCCTCGATGGACATGACTGGTGAGGATGTCTCCAAAACCGGTGGTACGTTCCTGGTGGAACGCTGGCCGGATCCCGGCGCGGTGTGGGGGCGGCCATGGGACCCACACTCCGAGTGGGGCGCCGGCAACGTCCGGAAGGATTCGCTCAAGGGTGATCTGCTCAACGATCTGCATCTTGCCGTCTGCGCCCGGGTGGCGCAGCGTACCGGCTGGGACGTGCGGACGAACCCGTACGAAGGCGGCAGCGATCACACCGTCTTCGGCCAGGCGGGCATCCCATCGCTGCTCAACTGGCATTTCACCGACCGCTACTACCACACGAACCTCGACACACCCGACAAGACCAGCGCTGCCGAGATGCGCAACGTTGGCGTCGCGGTGGCGACGACCGCCTGGACGCTCGCATCGTCTGACGAAGCAATGGCGATGCAGGTGGCAGAGTTGGTGGCGCGGGCCGGTGCGGCGCGTGTGGCAATCGAACGCCGTGAAGGGGCCACGCTGAAAGACCACGCCGAGGCGCTGGCGGCCTGGCGTCAGTGGTCGGCCGAGGCGGTTCGCAGCGTGACTCGCCTGCTGGCCGGTTCGCCGTCCGCTGCGTTCACCGCAAAGATTGACGCGCTGGCCGCACCGTTCACGACGACGGAGCTCAACCGGTGATTCGCGCCGCCGTGGTCGCGGCGTGTGCCGTAACCATGGCGGCGACCGCACTCGTCGCTCAGCAGTCGGGCGGTCTGTCGACGGCGGCGCCCACCGTACCGGCCGTGACCATCTACGACGTGCTGCTCGCGGCAGACCGGATTCGCGCGGACCGCTGGTATCCCCCGCCCACGACGCTCGACGACAGCCAGGCTGCTACGGGTGCGCACAACCGCGCGAGTGACCTCGATCTGCTCCTTGCAGCCGCCGCGCATCCCGACCTCGACGTGCGCGTCACAGCCATCCGTGAACTCGGCCGCTTCGAGACCCCGCAGAACATCCCCTTCCTCGCCGCACATCTGCACGACCGCCAACAGCTCGTGCGGAGGGCCGCGGCCGGTGCGATCGTGCAGTCCACGGTCGGCCATCCGGACAGCGTCGCGCAGGCGGTCAGCGCACTTGAGGAGCGCCTGATCCGTGAGGAGACCATGGTCACGAGAGGGTATCTGTGGGAGACCCTCGCCGAGCTGCCGCTGCCCGAATATCTGGCCGGCCGACTCGAACAGGAGTGGGTCGACGAGATCGAATACGACCGACCACTGCGGGCGTCCGCACTTGGCGCGTTGGGCCGCATGGTGAGCCGCAGCGCGGAACGGCGCGTCTCGGCGCGCACCGAAGCCGCCATCGTCAGGTGGGCGGAAGCGGGTGTTCGCTCGGGCACCGAGACGGTGCTCGTGGGCACCGTCGAACGTGGCCCGACCCTCGAGTTTCTGAGAATCGCCAGGGATATCCGCACCGACGATGCGGAGCTGGCGGAACTGGCGGCGGGCTTCTCCTGTCGCACAGGCCTCGACTGCGGCCAGGAGATTCGCCGCCTGGGCGTGGAGTGGCTGAGCCCCGCCAATCCGCGCCACGTGGACATTCTCGAAACCGTGGCTCGCAAGCGATCAGAACCAGTCGTCGCCGACCTCGCGCTCAGGAAACTCGCGCAGCGTTCGCCGATGCCCGCCTGCCGGCTGGTCGAGCTGGCGCAGGGCACACCTGGTGAACGAGACGTCATCGCATCGCTGCGTGAGCAACGAGCCAAAGATGAGGCCTGCGGAGCCTGGGATCCGGCCACCCACCTGCTGATTCGTGCGAGCGATCTGGCAAGCTCCACCAACGGGACCAGCTGGCTGGTCCCGCGAACCGCCATGGAGACACTCGCCACGTACAGGAATCCGCCGGAGGCGCTTCGCACCATCGTCACCGATGTTGCCGCGGTTCATCCGCGGTGGGAGGTGCGTGTGGGTGCGGTGCGGGCTGCCCAGGCGCTGAAAGACCAGAAGACGTTGTCCCGCCTGATGCTGGGGCCTCACCCGGTGGTGAAGGCTGAAGCGCTCAAGGCAATGTTTGCCGTCGGGGCAGGGGATCGTTGGGCGCAGGCCATCGAGCTGCTCGAATATCCGGACGCTTACGTCACCATCACGGCAGCGACCCTGCTCAAAGGCATACCCGCTCCCGAGGCTGCACGGGAGCCGCTGATGCTGGCACTCGTTCGGGTGACAAAAGAGGACAGTGACACCACCCGCCGCGCGCGTCTGGCCCTGCTCGACACACTGGACGCTCTGCTGCAGTTTCCTGGCGACGAAGCGACGGCACTGAGGTGGGCCGCGCGATTGGAAGATCTGACCAGGGACGTTGATCCGAAGGTGGCGTCGCGTGCCTCGCAGCTGGCGATGCGGCTTGGCGCTTCAGGGATGGTCGCCCGCCCGACACGTCGGCCTCCACAGCAGCCGACCGTGGCGCAACTGCGGTCTCTGCCGCCATGTGTCACCCTCGATCTTGAGGGAGCCGGAGACTGGACGATCGTGCTGGATCGGCAACGCGCGCCGCTGGCGTCAGCGCGTTTTGTCATGCTGGTCAACGGCAATCAGCTGGCCAACACCACGCTGTACCGTGTGTTGGATCGGCTGGCCGTCGGCGGCAACCGGGTTGGTCACGACGAGGGCGGTCTCAGCCGGTTCATCCGCGACGAGGTTGGAGGCGAATACACGGGTCCGCATCTGGCATTGCTGGGGCATGACCGCGATGAACTTGACGGTCGTTTCGCCGTGCGGCTTGATCCGAACCGTTCACGTTCCCGTCAGGAAACGACACTCGGGCGGGTCATCGGTTTTACACCGGTTGACGAAGGCACAACCGTGATTCGCGCCTACGCCAGCTTTCCGCCATCGGCAAAACAGTGGTGCGACGCTCCGCAGGGCATCCCATCGGTTCTGCCGGCGATTCCAGTCCGGAGGTAGGATCCCCGCATGTTTCTGACTGTGTTGAATGTGCTGGCCGCATTCTGGCTCCAGGCACCGGCGCCGCAGGCCGTCGCCGCCATTGAGAGATGCGGCTCGGATCGCACCCTTGCCGCACCCGAGCGGTTGACGCGTGAAACGCTCCTGCTGGCCATCGACCGCCGCCTGTTTTCGCCCTGCACGCAAGGCGAGCATGGTCCCTTTCATCTCGAGGAGCGCGATCGCGCGTTGATTGTGCAGGCATTGGCCTCGTCAACGGAGGAGATGCGTCGAATCGCCGTACGCGGTGTGGGGCAAATGGCGTCGCCGTCGATGGTTCCGTTGCTGGTGCCCAGACTCGATGATGCGTCTGCAGCCGTGCGGATGGAGGCAGCCAACGCAATCGGGCAGTCATTGTCTGGCCTGCGCAGTGATTTGCGCACGGATCCGCCCGCGACTCCAGCCCAGGTGCGCGAGGGGCAGCAGACGCTGGCCGCACGTTTCGACAAGGAAACCGACGACCGCGTTGCCGGCGTGATTCTGGCGACGATGGGATGGCTTCGTTTTGCGGAAAGTGATGTACCCGGTGCGGAAGCCTGGATCGTCGAGCGTACGGCTGGATCACCCGAGCGCCTGGTTGGCGCCGCAGAAGGACTGCGCGCGCTGGCTGATCGCAACCGGCGGCGGCCGCTCACCGAGGACGCTCGTGTACGCCTTCGTGATATCTCGACGCTTGGCCGCGGGTCCACACGTGCCTCTGCGGCATCGCTGATTCCTGTCCGCCGCGCCGCCATGCTTGCGCTGCAGGCCGCCCGCGACAACGACGTGACGACCATGATCGAGAGTGCTGCGGATGCGGACTGGCAGGTGCGCCGCATCGCCGTGGCCATGATGAATCCGTCAATTGCGCAGTTGCGCCCGTCGGTCCTTGCGCTCCTGGGTGATCCGCAGCTGCACGTACGCATTGATGCGGTGACGGCGTTTGCGCGCGGATTACAGACCATCAACGACTGCACGCCGCTGCTGAAGGCGGCGTCCGACCCTGCGATGCCCGTGGCATTGGCCGCTATCGGCGCGTTGACGTCCGGGTGCCGTGACCTGCCGGCGATTGTGTCGATGCTCACGGCCGAAGCGGACCGCCTGACGATGTCGGGGCCGAACGACTGGCACAAGCCCGCCCGCGCGCTGACCGCACTGGCGCGGGTGGCGCCGGCAGAAGCACGGACGCGCCTGGCGGCGGCGCAACGCCACGCGGTGTGGCAAGTGCGCGCCACAGTCGCGACGGCCGCGGGTGTGGTGTCTGAGGCGGCGGTGGCAACGGCGCTTGCCGCCGACAGTCAGCCCAACGTCCGCACGGCCGCGATCGATGCGCTCGTCCGGATGAAGGCGCCAGACGTCGCCGTCCTCGCAATTCCCGCACTTGAGTCAATTGACTTTCAGCTCGTGCGAGCGGCCGCTCGCGCGCTTCAGGGGGCAACCCACGAAGGGGCGGTGCCTGCTCTGCTGACGAGCCTGCGTCGACTCACTGCCGAAGGCGCCGACACCTCGCGCGATCCCCGTGTGGCAATCGTCGAGCGCCTCACGGAATTGCTTGGACCCTCGCGCGTAGCCGAACTCGCCGACTGGACGGGCGACTGGGATCCCGCGGTGCGCGCAGCGGCCCGGAAGGCGTTCACCGACGCAAAGACCGACATCCCTGCGCGACCGATGCAGTTCCGGTATCCGCTGCAGCCCACAGCCGAGCAGCTGCGCGACGCGCTGACGATGAAACAGGCCGACATCGAACTCGCGTCGGGCGCTGTCATCACGATGGATCTGCTGACCGAGGAGGCGCCGCTGACCGTGTGGCGGTTCG
This sequence comes from Acidimicrobiia bacterium, assembly GCA_045862915.1. Lineage (GTDB taxonomy): Bacteria > Acidobacteriota > Vicinamibacteria > Vicinamibacterales > SCN-69-37 > SYFT01. Next base: position 122,858 of record BTVE01000001.1, on the reverse strand, counting down.
TGTCACGCGCGCGATCGGGCGCCTACAACGGCCTGACCTTCCACCGTGTGGTGCCCAACTTCGTGATCCAGGGACTGAGCCCCGGCGCCAACGAATACATGGGCGACTCGCGGTTCATGCGGGATGAGGCCTCACTCGCGACCCACCAGCGCGGGGCCGTGGGGATCTCCACACGAGGCTACGACACGGGCGACACCCAGATCTTTTTCGACCTGGTGGACGTGCCGCGTCTCAATCACGACTACACCGTGTTTGCGCAGGTGACGGCGGGCATGGAGCACCTCGACCTGCTGGCCGAGGGCGCTGCGGTGACCCGCGTTGTGATTCGCTGACGGACCCAACTGGGCGACAGTTCGGCTCGTCCAATGGCCCATGCGCGCCGATCTGATCAACGCCATTCGTTCGCTTCGCTCGGCTCCGTCGTTCACCGTCGTCGCCCTCGTGGTGCTGACGTTGGGAATCGGCGCGACGACCGCGATTTTTTCGGTGGTCGACGCCGTCGCACTTCGCAATGTGCCGTTTCCGGACGGCGACCGGCTGATGCACGTGGCGGACATCGACCTCCGCCCGAATGGATTCACCGGCGGTCACACCACCACCCAGGACTACATGGACTGGGTCGCCGCGCAGACGAGTTTTGAGTCGCTGGCAGCGACCAGCGGGTCCGGTGCCTTCACGGTCCGGGACGGCGGTTTCCCGGAGCGGCTGACCACCATTCAGGCCACGTCCAACCTGTTCACGCTGTTGCAGGTATCACCCATGCTTGGCCGGACGTTCACCCAGGAGCACGAGGTGACCGGCAACCACAAAGTGGCCGTGATCTCCTACGGCCTGTGGCAGCGCCGCTTCGGTGGCGCACCCGACGTGTTGGGCAAGACGATGGAGTTCGACTCGGGCAGCTGGCAGATCGTCGGCGTCATGCCGGAAGGCTTCGAGTATCCGGTCGGCGGCACCCGTCCGCAGGACATGTGGGTGCCCTACGTCGTTCCCGAGAACCAGCGGCAGCGTGGCAACAGCCGCAACTACAACCACACGGTCCTCGGACGGCTCAAGGATGGGGTCTCGCAGGCGCAGGCGCAGCAGGAGATGAACGCCATCATTGCCGGCATCAAGGAACAACATCCGAAGTGGAATCCGCAGCGCGCCATCGAGGTGCGGTCGCTGCACGCCTCGCTCGTTGGTCGCGTGCGGAACTGGATGTTGATGTTGCTGGGCGCCGTTGCGTTCGTCATGTTGATTGCCTGCGTGAACGTCGCGAACCTCTACCTCGCGCGAGCGACATCCCGAACGCGTGATGTCGGCATTCGGGCGGCGTTGGGCGCGTCTCGCTGGCAACTGATGCGCGGTGTTCTGGTCGAAAGCCTTCTGCTGTCAGCGCTCGGCACCACGCTTGGGCTGGTGGCTGCGTACTGGGGCATCGGCCTGCTGAAAGCCGCGTTGCCCACGGCCCTGCCACGCGCGCGAGACATCGGTCTCGACCTGCGCGTACTGCTGGCGGCTGCCGGTGCGGCCGCGGCTACGGGCATTGCGTGTGGCCTGATCCCCGCGTTCCAGCTGTCGAAACCTGATCTCACCGGCGCACTCCGTGACGGTGGGCGCGCGAACACGGCCGGCGCGGTGCGGCAGCGGCTGCGAAGTGTGCTGGTGAGCGCCGAGGTGGCACTGGCGGTCGTGCTGCTGGTGGGCGCGGGCCTGTTCCTGTCGAGTTTCTCTCGGCTCACCAACGTGAGCATCGGGATTGACCCGACGCATGTCCTCACGGTTCCGGTGTACCCGCCGTTCGAATGGAACGACTCCGCGCAGCGTGAGGCGGGCATGGCGCGCGCTGAACAACTGGTGCCTCAGGTGATGGAGCGCGTGGCTGCGCTCCCGGGCGTCCTTCGTGTCGGAGCCATCGCCAACGGGCTGCCGCTCTCCGGCAGCTGGAGTCGCACATCAGTGAAAGTCCCAGGCGTCCAGGAAGAGTTCGACGAGCAGGACTCCGTCGACACCAGGCAGGTTTCGCCGGGCTACTTCGAAACGATGGGGATCCGGGTGCTGGCCGGTCGTGGTCTGCAGGACGCGGACCGGACCGGCGCCAAGGTGGTCGTGCTCAACGACGTCGCTGCGAAGCGGTACTTCGGCGACCGCGATCCCCTCGGTGCCACGATCGGCATCAACGGCGACCGGACGGTCGTCGGCATCGTCAACAGCGTCCGCCTGGGTGGGCCGGAATCCGAGGTGAGGCCGGAGGCGTACAGCGCGTTTGAAACCAAAAGCACATTTGGCGCCGACCTCGTGATCAAGACGGCGGGGGATCCGGCGGCGGCCGCGCCTGCGGTATTCGCGGCGATTCGTGAACTGGCCCCGGATTTGATCCTCGGCGACACGCAGACACTCGAGGGCTACTACGGCCGGTTGATCGCTCAGCGCCGCTTCAACATGTTGCTCCTGACCACCTTTGGCGTGCTCGGCGTCGTCATCACGGCCGTCGGCATCTACGGCGTCATGGCCTACGTCGTCGAGCAGCGCACGCAGGAGATTGGCGTGCGCATGGCACTGGGTGCGCAGCCTGGGCGGGTGCAGGGCATGATGCTCGGCAAGGCGATGGTATACGTGGCCGTGGGCCTGACGGTCGGACTCGCGGGTGCGTACGCGTTGTCGCGCTCGGTTGAGGCCTTCCTCTTTCAGGTAGAACCCGGCGATCCCGTCGTCTACGTCGCGACGGGCGTGATGCTGGTAGCGATTGGGTTGCTCGCCGCGTGGATTCCGTCGCGCCGCGCGTCGAAGGTGGATCCGATCGTCGCGCTGCGGCCCTGACCGCGACTACGCCACCGCACCTTCGGCCATCGTCACGGTGCCGGTGTTGGCGTTGATGGTGACGCGTGCGCCGACCGGCAGCGTCCACTGCGGCTGACCGTGGCCGATCATGGCGCCGCTCCATGCCGGCACCTTCAGTGGTTCCACGTGGTCACGGAAGATCTCCTCAGGCGTGAGCGAGGCAAACCCTTCGCCGGGGCCGCACTCACTGCAGGTACCGAAGATGAAGCCGCGAATTTTGCCGAGGATGCCGGCAAGCTTGAGCGACGTCATCATGCGGTCCACGCGATACCAGTCTTCGCCGACGTCTTCGAGAAACAGAATCGCATCGTCAAACGCGGGGACGTAGGGCGAGCCCAGGATGGCGGTGAGCACGGTGAGGTTGCCGCCGAGCAGCGTGCCTGTAGCCTGACCCGGCGTAATCGTCCGGATGCGATTCTCGACCTGCGTGAGGATGTTGCGATCGCTGGTCTCCTTCGGGTTCTCGAATGTCACCGCTTCGCCTTCAAAGAGCACGCGCCGCGCGTAGTTGGTGGAGAACTCATCCCATCGGCCGTTCGCGTTTGGTCCGTGGAATGTGATGAGGCCCGTGCGCGCGTGGATGCCGTTGAGCAGCGCGGTGATGTCCGAATACCCCATCAGCACTTTCGGATTCCGGCGGATCAAGTCGAAGTCGAGCAGCGGCAGCAGCCGGGACGTGCCCCAGCCGCCGCGTGTGGGGAGAACAGCCTTGATGTTGCGGTCGCCAAAAAACCTGTTGATGTCGGCTGCGCGGTCCGTGTCCTGGCCGCCGAGTGAGCCGTGCCGGTCACGGACGTGCTGACCAACGATGACCTTGAGGCCGAGGCCTTCGAGCGACTCACGCGCGATATCCACTTCTTCCTGCTGGTACATGGCCGTGGCCGGGGTGACGAGCCCAACGGTGTCACCTTGGCGCAGTCTCGGCGGCTTGATGGCCGTGGGCGCCTGGGGCTGTCCCATACGCGTGAATCCTGCGGTCGGCAGCAACAACGGGGCGGCAGCGGCGGTGAGAAAGGTGCGGCGATGCATCACGCGTGAAAGAATAGTCCGAATGGTGCCCGCCCTTCAGCTTCGGCGGTTCGTCCTTGCGGCCCTGGTGACCCTGGGGGTCGCCGCGTGTTCCGTGTCCGAACCGCCCGACGAGCGCTGGCTGAGTGCCGGTCGCGAGGTGGCGCCAGGCGTCACCTTCTACACCTCCACGGACAGCAGTCTGGTGGATCCGCCCAGCGCGGTCAGCGTCTCGATGCTCAAGCTTGATCCGCTGCGTGTTCGGCTCTCGAGTCTGCTGTCGAACGAGCAGGTCATGTACGCCGAGCAGGTGTTACCGATGGCCGAGCGAGCCGGCGCGATCGCCGCCGTAAACGCGGGCTTCTTCAACGTCAACAACGGCGAACCGGTGGGCCTGCTCAAGGTTGGTGGCGTGCTCGTGAGTGACACGCCGGTGACCAAGGGCGCGGTGGCGATCTGGTCTCCCGCAGAGGGTCGCACAGAGCTGGTGTTTGATCAGATCGCGGCACGGATTGACCTCCGGATCGGCGATGGCGATGACTCAGTCGTGATGGGAGTCGATGGTGTTGACACCACTCGTGCGCGCGGCAAGTTGATGTTGTACACGCCGAAGTATCACGAGCACACCGATACGGCCGGCAACGGCGTCGAGTGGGTGCTGAGCGGCGATCCCCTGGTGGTCACCGGCGTGCGTCGTGATGCCGGCAGCACGCCGATTCCTCCCGATGGCGTCGTCCTCTCCTTTGGAGGGCTCGACCTGCCTGCCGAACTTCAGCGGTTGCAGCCGGGCACACCGGTCGCGATGTCGACGCATTGGACGACGGTGAACGGGCTGGACACCGAGCGCCTTGAAAGCGCCGATCACGTCATCAACGGCGCCGGGCTCCTGCGTGTTCGGGGTCGGCGGATCACCGAATGGGATACCGAGCGACTGAGTTCTCCTGCCTTTACGACCAACCGTCATCCGCGCACGCTGATTGGCATCGATCGTCGAGGGGCTATCTGGCTGGCCGCAATCGATGGAAGGCAGTCCACCAGCGTCGGCATGACATTTGATGACCTGCAGCGCCTGGCCGACCGCCTGCAGTTGACCGATGCGCTCAACCTGGACGGCGGCGGCTCGACGACGATGGTGGTGGAGAACGCGGTCGTGAATCGGCCGTCGGATACGTCCGGCCCTCGGGCCGTCAGCGATGCGCTTGGAGTGTTCGTGCGATGACGCGGTACGTGGTGTTACTACGTGGTGTGAATGTCGGTCCCGGCAAGCGGATCGCCATGGCTGACTTCAAGCGGATTCTCGAGACGCTTGGTGGGACAGACGTCAAGACCATCCTCAACAGCGGCAACGCGGTGTTCTCGGGCAAGACGCAGGCGCCGGAGAAGTGGGCGGCGTCCATTCAGAAGACCATCAAGCAGACGTGTGGCTTTGATACGAACACGCTGGTGCTCACGGCCGAGCAGCTCGACGTCGTCATCGATGCCCACCCTCTGGCCCAAGGCGACGAACATCACTCGCGGTATATCGTGGCGTTTGTCATGGATCCGAAGGTGCTAGCCTTGGGGAAGACCATCGCGAAGACGGTCACCGAGCCCGAGCAGATGGCCGTCACCAAACATGCGGTGTACTTCTGGTGTCCCGATGGACTGCTCCAGAGCGCGTCCGTCGAAGCCTTCATGAAGGCGGCGAAGGATCAGCACACCATGCGCAACTGGGCCACGCTGCTCAAGATTCAGGCCGCGGTGCGCCAGTCGTCCCCGGGCATCACGCGCCGCATGAATTGATCAAACAGCGGAACCGTGAAGGCCGTGTCTCCGTGATTCGGGCTCCAGATCATGCCCTTGGCGATCAGCTGACTTCGGGTTGGACCGAGCGACGTCACCTCGCGCTGTAGGGCATCCGCGATCTGTCCCGAGCGATGAGGGCCGGGGCCGAGTTCAGCCATTGCGCGGAGGTAACGCTTCTCCGCTGGGGTCAACCGATCGAATCTCACTCGAAAGAAACTGTCGTCCAGCGCGGCGATCGCCGACACTGACGCCGACTCGACGTCGTTGATCGTGATGGGGGACTTGGTAGCGGAATCCCACGAATGTTTGCCCCACTCCTGGATGAAGTAGGGGTAACGATGCGTATTGGCAACCAGGCGGTCGAGTGCGTCGGAGTCGATGGCAGCACCCTGATTTCGCGTCGGCACTTCAATCGCCTGCCGCGCAGCATCTGCGGATAACGCTCCGATTTCAGGAAAGTCGAACAGGCGTTCTGCGTATGACTTGGCGCGTCCCATCCGCCCACGCAGTTGAGGAAGACCCGCGCCGACCAGGACCACTGGTAGTCGACGCTGCGCGGCTCTGTGCAGCGCCGTGATCAACGCCGCTAGCTGATCCTCCGCCACGTATTGGAGCTCGTCAACGAAGATGGCCAACGCAGTCTCTGCGGCCTTGGCAGCCTGTCCAGCCGCTTCAAGAAGAGCTTGCAGGTCGTGTTCGAGATCGCCGTTGTCAGCCAGACCCGGTTCAGGCTCGAAATCGAGCCCTACCTCGATGTCGGCGAACTTGACTTTCAGGGCGCGCGCAAAGCCGGCGAGCGCCCGCAGTCCTCGTTGGGCCAAGTGTCGCGCTCGTTCGTTCCTTGACAGGCGCAGCAGTGCTTGTCTTAGCTGTGGTGCCAGGATTGCGGGCAGCGATCGATCTTCAGGAGCTTCGATCCGAAGCGTTTGGATGCCCGTAGCTTCCGCGTCGTCCCGCATGCGGTCCAGCAGCACCGTCTTGCCGACGCCTCGCAGGCCGACCATCAAGATGCTTCTGGCTGGCATGCCGAGCCGGATCCGTTCCAGTGCGATTCGAACCGATTCCCGAAGTTCGTCTCGTCCGGCCAGTTCGGGTGGCGGCGATCCCGCCCCGGGCGCGAAGGGGTTCCTGACAGGGTCCATGGTCTGGATTATAGAGACATTATGGTGAATTATTTATTTGAAAAAACTTTACTAACTTTTCTACAAATGCAGGTTGGGCCAACCGATCGCACCGCCTCATGGTCAAATGCACTGAGTTTCAATGTATAACTAATCTACGTATGTCAAATCCTCTTTCTTTTCTGCCACTTACGCCGTTTGCCTTCCACGTCCTGCTCGCGTTGGCAGACGGGGAGCGCCACGGCTACGGGATCATGAAGGAGGTCGAGGAGCGTTCCGGGGGGACGGTCACCTTACGCACCGGCACCTTGTACACGCTGCTGCAGCGGCTGGTGGACGAGAACCTCATCACGGAAGCCACCATGCCGCCCGGCGCGGAGAAGGGCGACGACCGTCGGCGCTACTACGAGTTGAGCCCCTTGGGCCACGAAGTGCTGCGAGCGGAAGCCCGCCGCCTTGAAGCGTTGATCAACGACGCCAAGCGCAAGCATGTGCTGAGCGACACGACAGGAGTCTGAGATGCGCCGCCTCCTCGGAGACGGATGGCATCCGGACATCCCGTTCACCATCCGCGCGAACATCGCTCGCGCCCGCCAACACCGCGGGCGCATTGCCAGCTGGTACGTCGCGCTCGCCGAGGCCACGGACCTCGCCAAAGTTGCCGCGCAACGCCACCTCGGCCATCGTCCCGCCATCACCGGCGGCGTGCCCCCAGACCACAACCCTCGACAGAACTGGAGCCCGCGCCCAATGCTCGATGACATTCGCCACGGCTGGATTCGACTCGTCCGGCAGCCCAGAGCCGCACTCGGCGTGATCGCACTGGTGGCGCTTGCCGTTGGTGTGACGTCCGCGATGTTCAGCATCGTTGACGCGTTTCTGCTCTCACCAGCGCCGTTCCGCAACGCGCACACGTTTCACCGACTCGGCATCGTTGCCCCACAAGGCGCAAAACGCGTCAGCGAAGCGGAACTGCTGCGCACTGTTCGGGATCTCAAGGTCTTTGATGCGGCGTTCGCCACGGGCCTGAACGCCGTCGGGCAGGTCGAGGGCCGCCACGGGACGACAACGCGTCCGGGCTCCTGGGTGCCGCCAGGGCTCTTCGCCGAACTCGGCGTCACACCCCTCCTGGGGCGCGAATTCGAACCGGGCGAAGGCGTGGAAGGCAACAGCGATCAGGTCCTTCTCTCTGAACAGACGTGGCGCGAGCAGTTCGACGCTGACCCGCGCGTTGTTGGCTCGACGATCCGAGTCACCGACAAGCCCATGCTCGTCGTGGGCGTGATGCCCGGCCACCTGCGCTTCCCGGTTCGCGGCAACGGCATCTGGCGCCCGTACGATGTTGACAGGCCGCCAGCGGAGGCCACACGCACGCAGCTCATGCTGTTCGCGCGACGCCCCGTGACGATGCCCATGGCCGAGGCTGCCGACCGTGCTGCCCACGCACTGCGCGAGTCCACCGGCATCGAATATCGGGTCGAACTCTCAGGGGCCTCATCAGGCCTGCTTGACACGTACTCTCGAGAGTCGATCGTGACCCTCGCGATCGGGGTTGGGCTCCTCTTTTTCCTGCTCTGCCTCAACGTCACAAACCTCATCCTCGCTCGCACCACGAGTCGGCAGGTGGAGTTTGGTGTGTGCGCGGCCATGGGAGCGTCACGCTGGCGTCTTCTGCGTCAGGCCTTCTTCGAAAACGTGGCGCTTGGTGTGGTCGGCGCGGTGATGGGCCTTGGTCTCTCTGTGGCCCTGATCCAGCTGGCCATCGCGTTCATGCCGGAGGATCTCGCGTGGCGCACCCTGAATCCGCTCGACGTTGACATCCGCGCCATCATCGCCACGTCAGCCCTGGGACTGCTCGCGACGGTGCTTGCGGGCCTGCCGGCGGCGTGGCTCGGTACGCGAGGTGATGTCAACCGCTCGCTGCAGCTCGCGACGCGTGGTGGTTCTGCCCACCGCGCTGCCCGCTACACGCAGACGATGCTGCTGGTTGGCGAAATCGCGCTGGCTGTCGCGCTGCTCGCTGCTGCCGGCCTGCAGGTGCGCTCCTTCATCAACCTGGCCACCGCCGACCGCGGGCTCGACACCTCACGTGTGTTGTTCACACGCGTGACCTTGCCCGAGAAGCAGTTTCCAGACGCGGCCTCGCGCTACGCGGTACTGTCCGAGCTCGAGTCGCGCCTGGCCGCGCTGCCAGGTGTCGCCGGCACGTCGCTTGCGCCAGGACTTCCTCCTGATGGCGGATCCATTCACTTCGGCTACCAGGTCACGACCGATGTGCCGGCAGGGACGCCTGTGGAGATTCCCTTCATGTTCGGCTACCGCGTCCCTGCCGGGTTCTTCGACACACTCGGCGTGCGACTGGTCGCCGGACGCGATTTCAACGACGCTGACAGTGCGGAGGCGGCGGTCATCAGCCGTCGGCTTGCACAGGCGGTGTTTGGTGATGCCGACCCCGTCGGCCGAGTGATGACGTTTGGCACGGTCACACACACGATCGTCGGTGTCGCAGAAGAAATCCGGAACTCCCTGAGTGACCCTCGCGAAGACTATCCCGAGCTCTACACGCACCGAAGCCGCGCGCTTCGCACGGCAGGTACGTCGACAGCCATAGCAATTCGCTGCGCGGATCCGTGTGCCACACGTGCGAGCCTGGAAACCGCGCTCGCCACCGCGCAGCCAGGCATGACGACAACCCCCGTCGCGCCAATCGGCGATGCATTCATGGCGCAGCTCGCGCGGCCCCAAACAGCAACAACTGTCGCCACCGGATTCGCCGGCCTTGCGCTCTTCGCGACTGCCGTCGGCTTGTTCGGCATCATGTCCCAAGCCGTGGCGCGACGTCGTCGTGAGTTCGGCATTCGCGCGGCCGTCGGCGCCGAACCGCAGCAACTCCGTCGGCTGGTGCTGCGTGATGCGCTACGGATCTGCGCGCTGGGCCTTGCTCTCGGGGTTGGTGCCGGGTGGGCGCTGGGCCGCTGGCTCGAGTCGGTGCAGTACGGCGTCACCTTCTTTGATCCCCTCACCTGGATGTCAGTAGCCCTCGTCGTCTCCACCGTCACCATCGTTGCGTGCTGGAGTCCGGCGCGTCTCGCGATGCGCACCAACCCTGTGGCGCTGCTGAGGGAATCGTGATGACGGCCCTCATGCTCATCACATCGTGGCTGCTTCGCATCTACCCAACCCGATGGCGCGCCGAGTGGGCGCCGGAGTACCTGTCGACCTTTCGCGCCAGCTGCCAGCAGGTCCGCGCGGCCGCCGGTCCGTTGGCAGTCATCCGCCATGTGATCGCCGAGTGGGTGGATGCAGTACGGGGAGCCATCAGGACGCGACGAGGTGGTCTGGTCACCGGCGGCGTGCCGCCGCGCCGCGACCGTCGCAGGCGCGAATCCACGACGAGCGCGCTCCGGACCGGCGCGCGAAGCCTTCGGGCCTCACCCGGACACACCGCTATCGCCGTGATCACGCTGGCCCTGGGCATCGGCGCCAACGCCGGCCTCTTCAGCGTCCTCGACTCACTGCTTCTCCGTCCGATGCCGTTTGCCCACGGCGATCGATTGGTCGAACTGCACAACCACTCGATCAAGGGCGGCGTGACATTTCCTGGAATGGATTCCGTGCTGACACAGCGGTGGCGCGAGCAGACGGACTTATTCGATCGCGTCGAAACCTTCAGCAGCAACTTCGCGACGTACGAAGGGCCCGAGGGCATCGAGCTCGACGACATGGCCTACGTGACTCCGGAGCTGTTGACGATGCTTGGCGTTCCTCCCGCGCAGGGCCGCCTCTTCAGTCCGTTCCGAGGTCCGGCCCCGGACGAGGTCCTGTTGAGTGAACGTGTGTGGCGTTCCACATTTGGCGCCCGTCCCGACATGGTCGGTTCGACCCTGGTGGTGAACGGACGCTCGCTGCGAGTTGTGGGCCTGATGCCGGCGTCATTTCACTTTCCATCGAATGGCACCGAGCTGTGGTTGCCGATGGGCCCGAGCAGCCCAGAGGCGCGCGGCGCATACGCACTCGCGCGCTTGGCACCCGGTCGGCAACTCGACGCTGTGGCCGCGGCCGTCACGGAACGCGGAGGTCGGCTGCAGGTGGAGTCTGGCGGAGATGCGGGCGTGACGGCGACGGTTTATCGCCGCTCGGACCGCGACGCGCGACAGGTGCGCAGCCTGCAGGTGCTTGCCGGCGCCGTTGCGTTCCTGTTGCTCATCGTCTGCGCCAACCTGTCCAACCTGGCGTTGACCAAGGCACTGTCGCGGGCACAGGACGCGGGCGTGCGCGCGGCACTCGGTGCATCGAGAGGCGACCTGATTCGCGAAGGGCTTGCCGAGCAGCTGCTCATCGGCGTGATGGGCGCGGTGGCCGGCGTGATCGTCGCTGCAGGCGTGGTGGCTCTGGCTGCGGCGACATTGCCGCCCGACATCACCCTGCACACGCTGAACACTATCGATCTCGACGCTCGGACGCTGCTGCTGATTGCCGCCCTTGGACTCACCACACCACTGCTGTTTGGACTGCCGGCCGTGTGGCTGCGTGGATCCACGATGGCCGGTGCGTTCTCACTGCAGTCGCGAGGCTCCACGCTGTCGCGAACAGCCGTCCGCTGGCGAAATGTGATGGTTGTCGCAGAGGTTGCCCTTGCGCTCGTGCTGCTGACTGGCGCCGCGTTGATGGCTCGGAGCGTGTACTCGCTGATCAATGTCGACCGCGGCTTCGACACTGATGGGCTGGTAACCCTGACGGTTGGTCTGCCAGGCGCCGGCTACCAGGATCCGGGAGTTCGCGACGACTGGAGTAGTCGCGTGCTCGCGGAAGCCCGCCAGGCACCTGGCATCTCCGCGGTCACGATTGGTGGTATACCGCCGCGGCCCTCAGGCCAGAACTTCGGCCGACTTGAGTTTGCGCATCTCTCCGGTGAAGCGTTCGGTCCCATGGCCCTGCCCGTGTACCGGGTTTGGCCGGACTACTTCGAGACGATCCGCCTCCGTCTCGTTGCCGGTCGCGCCTTCTCGGCTACGGAGGCCAGCGACTCCATCATTGTCAGCGAGTCGTTCGCTCGACGATTCTGGCCGAATCAGCCGGCCGTCGGAGGCCAGTTCCGCTTCACCGGCACTTCGTCCTGGTCGACCGTTGTTGGTGTGGCGCGCGACGTCCGTCAGCACCAGCTCGACGATGAGGAGGGTGCGTTTGAGGTGTTCCGCCCGCTGCAGTCACAACCCGGCGGCGCACGTCGCAGGGGTGACTCCATCATCGAAGAGCACCGGACCATCGTGGCGCGTGCCGAACACGAAGCGGCCGCGCTCGAACAGCTGCGTCAGGTCATCAGGCGCATTGATCCGACTGTCGTTCTTTGGACGTCCGGCACCGTCGAAGGCGCGTTTGCCAATGCCATCGCGCAGCCGCGGCTCATTCTGAATGTGTTGGCCTCGCTCGGCGCGCTCGGTGTGATTCTGGCGACGGCAGGGCTGTACGGTGTGTTGTCCTACCTCGTCGCGACACGCACCCGGGAATTCGGACTGCGCATGGCGCTCGGGGCCAGGCCATCTGCGGTGTTCAACCTGATCCTTCGATACGGAATGGCCCTGACGCTTGTTGGTGTGATTGCCGGCGTCCTGGCTGCGCTTGCGCTGGTCCAGGTGATGCAGTCGTTGCTCTACGAAGTGGACTCGACGGATCCCCTGGCACTCGGCGGTGTTGCGGTCGCGCTCGGTCTCGTCGCAGCGGTGGCCGCGTGGTCACCCGCCCGCAAAGCGATGCGCGTCGACCCGGCTACCTTGCTGCGCGATTAACGACGCGTGTGATGTCGGCGATCAGGCGATCCGCAACGGCAGGATCATCGATGCCTCGCGTCAGCACAACAAGGACGTAAGGGCGTGGACCGTAGACGAGACCGGCGTCGTGGCGGATGCGGGTGATCCAGCCGGTCTTGTGGGCGACCTTGGTGCCTTCAGGCAATCCGGCTGGAATGCCCTCATTAAACTGCTGCCTCGAGAGAATCTCGACCATCAACTTCGAGGCCGCGGGACTCACCGCGGCGCCCTTGCCGATGGCATCGAACAGCACCAGTAGTCCACGCGCAGTGGTGGTGTTGTTCTTGCCGGCGTCGAACGCCTTCTGATCCTCCACGCCGCGCAGCACCTTGACGCCGTTGGCACCCATGCGGTCAATCGTGGCCTGGACGTTTGCAGCGCCCAGATGTTCGATGAGGATGTTCGTCGCCAGGTTGGAGCTGACCACAATCGCGGCTTCCACCAGTTGTCGGAAGGAGAGTCGGCTGCCGAGAGCCTTGTAGATCTCGCCGTCGGAATCTTCCGTGGCTGACAACGTGTACGGCGAGCCGTCCTGAATCGACGTGAACTGGTTGGTGACGACGACCGTGTCGTCGAGGTTACGTTGTCCGAGTTCGACCTGGCGGAAGAGTTCGATCATCACCGGCACCTTCATCGTCGATGCCGCGTGTACCGAGAGGTCGGGGTTGATCAGGATTGCTTCGCCGGAGCGCGCGTCCAGCGGTCGCCACGCGACGCCTACCTCAGCGCCGGACGTCTTGATCAGGCGCTCGACCTCGGCTCTGGCCGTCGAAACGGCGTCTTGCGCGGCTGCCGATTTCACAGCGACGAAGAGGGATCCGGCAAGGATGAGCGAGAGGCGAACCAGCCAGGGCATGCTGCTGATGATAGACCCGGCTAACCCCCGCCGCTGCCTTTGAGCGCTGCCAGTTCCCGTTCGATCTGCTGCCGGATCTGCTTCCGGCGCCATTCGGTTTTGGCTTCGCTGAGCTCCTTGTAGAGCTTCTTGACCGTCCACACGGCCGCGTATCCGGTGAGCGCCCACTCCAGCTGTTCCAGAGGCTTGATGCCGCCCGTGCTGTACAGATCCTTCGGGGTGACCTGCTGCAGGAACTCCTGGTGCGTCATGCCGGCGCCGGGCACGGGGCCGCTGCGCAGGTTGAATCCAACCGTGAACTTCTCGAACCAGCCGGTCTTCTGGTCGGTTTGGGCGAAAAAGACGGGACGGCCGTCACTGATGGTCAGTTTTGGCGCGTCAGGCAGTTCCTGGGCCTCGGAGAGGCCTGAGCGGATGCGGCTGAGGTCGAACGTGAGCTGGGGAGCCGATGTGGAAGGTGCCTGCGCCCACGCCGATGAACCCAGAGCCGCGTCTCCAGCTAGGAGGAGGAAGAGGACTGGACACACCAACGCTCGAAGGGTCACGACAGTAGGACGCACGGCACCCTCCCGAAGACTTGAGCAAGCAAACCAGGTGCCAGCCCGCCTCTTCGTCGAGGCCCACACGTTCAGTCGATCAGCCCTTCGAGTCCGCTCCATGTGTCCCCATCCAGTATCAGCAGGGTGTGTAAATAGAGCCGCACGTTCTCTGCCGGATAGGCTGCCTTCAGCGCATCAACGGCCGCCCGCACCTTCTCGGGGTCAGGCGCCGGCACTTCTTCGTCCTTGATGAGACCGTCTTCGTGCGCGATCCCGACGACGTCCAGGAAGGCCGCCATCATGGGCCGCTCGTCCGTCAGGTGATACGCGATCAGTGCGCGTGTTGCCACGGCCTCCGACACCTCGGTGAGATTGGCCAACATCTTGATGCGCCGTTCGGCCGGCAGCTGCTGGATGCTCTTTGGCCGGAAGTTGAGCTTCCGGGCCAGCACCACGATGACCTCGACCTGCTGGTCAAGGCCATGTTCATCTTCCCAGAAGGCCTTGGCGGCCAACTGGCGTTTTTCGACGGGCATCTGCTTCCACAGGTCGGACGGGCGCACGAGCATCCGCCAATGTTATCGCTTGACCGCACTCGCGCGGTCATGCCACCGTGTGCCCACCAAATTTTCGGACCACGAGGAGCCCCATGTCGAAGCTATCCCGTCGAGACTTTGCCAGGAACGCCGTGCTGACCGGCGCCGGATTCACCATCGTGCCCCGCTCGGTGCTGGGTCGCGGCCATCAGCCGCCCAGCGATGTCCTGAACATCGCCGTGGTCGGCATCGGCGGCATGGGCGGCAACAACGCCCAGGCCGTGATGAGCCAGAACATCGTGGCGTTGTGCGACGTGGACGACGCGCTCATGGAGCGCCGGCTGTCACAGTGGCGGGACCGCGCCTTCCCGCTGCCGCCGGCTCAACCGGCGGCTGCCGGCGGCGGTCGTGGCGGCAACCGTGGCGGGGGCGGGGCAGACCAGGGCAACCGGCCGGTCTGGCAGAACTTCGGACCCTCGAAAGCGCAGCAGTCCGCTGACGCCAAGTGGAAGCAGATGTCGACAGACGACGCGGTACGCCGATTCGTCGAGACCCAGATGTCGAAGGTACGTCGGTACCGCGACTACCGCACGATGCTCGAGCAGCAGAAAGACATCGACGCCGTGATCGTGGCCACGCCCGACCACATGCACGCCGTCATCGCGTCCAACGCAATGGACGCGGGCAAACACGTGTACGTGCAGAAGCCGCTGTGCTGGTCGGTGCATGAAGCGCGGCACCTGGCGCGCAAGGCTGACGAGAAAAAAGTCGTCACGCAGATGGGCAACCAGGGCCACTCGCAGGATGAGGCGCGGCGTGGGCAGGAGTACATCCAGTCAGGCGTGATCGGCGACATCCGCGAAGTGCACGTGTGGACCAATCGCCCGCTGGCGTTCTGGCCGCAGGGCATTCCGCGCCCGTCTGCCATGACGGGGAATCCACCGACCAATTGGAACAACTCAGCCATCAACCGGCGCCTCGCTGCAGCGATGGCGGGCGAAGGCCAGATGGCTGCCCCCTCGAGCCTGGCGTGGGATCTGTTCCTGGGCGTGGCGCCGGACGTGCCGTACCACCCGGTGTATCACCCATTCAACTGGCGCGGGTGGGTGGATTGGGGTCAGGGCGCACTCGGAGACATGGGCGCCCACCTGATCGATCACCCGTTCTGGGCGCTCGACCTCGGACTCCCGACGGTCATCGAAACAGCCTCAACGCCTTTCGAGCGTCGTCCCACCGCCGGTTTGGTCAGTTATCCGCATGCGACGACCACGTATTTCGAGTTCCCGGCGAAGGGCAACCGCGGTCCGGTGAAGTTGACGTGGTACGACGGCGGACTGCTGCCACCCAAGCCCGAAGAGATGGGCGAGGAACAGCTCGAGGGTGAAGGCGGCGTCCTCTACATCGGCACAAAGGGCAAGATGCTGCAGAACACCTACGGTGCGCGCCCGCGTCTGCTGCCAGTGGAACTGCACAACAACACCGGGGCACCGCGTGAGCGCCTTGCGCGTATCCCGCACCAGGCGCACGAGATGAACTGGGTCAATGCGATCAAGGGCACCGATCAGATCTCATCGCCGTTCTCGTACGCGGCGATGTTGACGGAAGTCATGCTGCTTGGCGTGGTGTCCATGCGCGCCGGCACGAAGATTCACTACGACGCGGCGAACATGCGCGTCACCAACAACGACGCCGCGAACGAGTTCCTCACGAGGACGTATCGCGCGGGGTACAGTCTGTAAACCACCTGTCGGGAGAGAAGACGACAGCAAGTAGAGAGTAGGGCCCAAGCCATTTTGATGGTTCCTGCCAATCTCCTGTCTACTGTCTTCTCTTCTGACAAGCGGTCTTCTTCCTGGGAGCGTTTCTCGATGAAACGATTGCTTTCGTTGATTGTGGCAGCGGCCGCGCTGGTGGCGGGCACTGGTGCACAGCAGGCGGCTGATTGGGTCTCGCTGTTTGACGGCCACACCATGGCGCACTGGCGCGGGTTCAAGATGGCCACGGTGCCTGACGGCTGGCGGGTGATTGATGGCGCCATCACACGTGTTGGTGACGGCACCGACCTGGTGAGCCGTCAGCAGTATCGCAACTTTGAATTTGAGTTTGAGTTCAAGGTGCCGCCGGGTGGGAACAGCGGCATCATGTTCCGCGTGACCGAAGATCTCGAGCGCACGTACCACTCGGGTCCGGAGTTCCAGATCCTCGACAACGCCCGCCACGCCGACGGCAAAAATCCGCTGACGTCGGCCGGCGCCAACTACGCGCTCAATGCGCCGACCGTCGACGCCTCAAAGCCCATCGGCGAGTGGAATCAGGGGCGGCTCGTGGTGAACGGCAACCACGTGCAGCACTTCCTCAATGGACAGAAGGTTGTCGACTACATGCTCGGCACACCCGAGTGGACCGCCCTGGTCAAAGGCAGCAAGTTCAACGAGTGGCCGCGGTACGGACGCGAGCCTCGCGGGCACATCGTGATTCAGGATCACGGCGACCGCGTCCAGTTCCGTAACCTCCGCATCAAGGTGTTGCCGTAGCCATGAGCACCCGCAATCGTTTGTTCGTGATGATGGTGCTCGAGTTTTTTATCTGGGGCGCCTGGCTTCCTCTCGTCTTCGGGTACCTGCCCAGCCTGGGGTTCAGCCCCCTCGAGCAGTCGCTGATTCTCAGCGCGTTCCCGGTCGCCTCGATCGTGGGCATGTTTTTCAGCAACCAGTGGGCTGACCGGTCGCCGCATCCAGAGCGCGTGCTGGCCATCTCGCACCTCATCTCGGGCCTGGCCATTCTCGGATGCGGCTTCACGCGTTCGTTCATGCCGTTTTTCCTGCTGATGCTCGTGCACTGCCTGCTGTACGTGCCGACCATCTCGATCACCAACTCGATTGCGTTCGCCAACATGAAGAATCCGGACAAGGAGTTCGGCTTCGTGCGTATGGGCGGCACGATTGGGTGGATCCTGGCCGCGTGGCCGTTCACGTTTATCTTCGTTGACTGGTCGGCGGTGACGGCCGCCAATCCGATTGGCGTCGTGAACTGGCTTGGCACAGCGCTGGCGAATCCGCTGGTGGGTGATGCCGCGAAAGCCGCCACGCGCTGGACCTACATCGTTGCCGGCATGGCGTCGCTCGCGCTGGCAGCGTTCAGCCTGGTGCTGCCACGTTCGGCCGCACAGGCGCGCGCGGCCGCCGCAGACACACGACCCGCGTGGTCAGAGGCGTTCGGCCTGCTCAAGCAGCCGTTCATTCTCGTGTTGTGGCTCGTCACGCTGGTCGACTCGTTTGTGCACAACGCCTACTTCAACTGGACGGGGGTGTTCCTCGGCACTCCGCAGGAAGCCGGTGGTGTAGGGATCGCCTCCAACTGGATTACGCCGGTCATGAGCATCGGGCAGGTCGCCGAGATCCTCACCATGCTGATCCTCGGCTCGGTGCTCATCAAGCTGGGCTGGCGCACGACGATGGTGATCGGCATTCTCGGGCATGCCGCTCGTTTCGCGGTGTATGCGTTGTTCCCCTCGAGCGCGGCGATGATCATCGCCGTACAGGTGCTGCACGGCATCTGCTACGCGTTCTTCTTTGCGACGGTGTACATCTTCGTGGATGCCTACAGCCCGAAGAGCATCAGGGCCAGTGCGCAGGGTTTGTTCAATCTGCAGATTCTCGGCATCGGCGCTCTGCTGGCGAACTTCGTGTGTCCGTGGCTGATTCAGAGTGTGTACACCAACGGCGGCGTCACGGATTTCCGTGGCCTCTTCATGGTGCCGCTGGCAGCGGCGTCGATCGCGGCAGTGGGGCTCGCGTTGTTCTTCCGGCCACCAGCCGCGCGGCCGGCTGCGAGCTGAGAATCCCAGGGGGCGGAATGCGCAAGACGTGGATTGTTGTCACTCCAATACTCGCGCTGATTGTCGGGGGAGCTCTTGGCTTCGCCGCAGGGCAAAAGCAAGGTATCGCCTGGGGCAACGACCTGCTCATCCGCGAGCTCGACTACGGGCTGACGGTCCACGCCGAGGTCGCGAGCCTCGTGCGAGTGGGTGACTCCGATCGTGCGCTCTGGTGGCTCGACCAGTGGATCGACCACTCTGCCGTCACCGTGACCTCGCATCAAGCCGGCAGCGCCGATCTTCCAGGGCTTCGCCTTGCCAAGGTCTACCGGAACGCGGTGCCTTCAACGAGTCCAGATGGTGCGGCTGTCTCCGCCGCCCTCAGCGGGGCCACAGACCTCAAGGGGCCGTACTTCTGTCCATTGCCACTGGGCGGTCAAAGTACAGCCTCAGGGCTAGACCGCCTGACCGGCACGAATTCACGTTAGCAACAGGTGCTCGAAGGTGACGCCCATCTCGTCACCTTGTCCGGCCTTGCGCAGGACAGTTGTGGTGTCGAGCGTGCCGCCTGTGTAGAACGGCGTGTCCGGCTCTCCGCCGGTGGTTGCTGACGTCGTCAGGTAGATATCGCGCACGACGCCGGCATCAATCAGCTGCGTGGTCATCGTTCTGCCACCCACACTCGAGACGCGATCGACGCCGTACTTGGCTTTGAGCATCGCAAGGCCCCCGAGGATGTCAGACGTTTCCCCTCCACTGACAACCGTGATCCATGGGCGCGATTCGACCAACGGTTGCAGGGCGGCGGCGCCGGCGTCCTCCGTGAGGATGAAGACCTTCAGTTCCGGGACGTTGTAGATCAGCGACGACTCGATCTCGAGGTCACCGCTGCGCGTGGCGACGACCTGAATTGGGAATCGCGGCAAACCGAGCGAAGTGCGAAGCGCGACGAGCTCCGGGTGGAACACGCCGAAGATCATCTGCTCGCCTTTGATCGTCAGCGCGCCGGTGAGGATCGCGTCAGCGGCCACGCCGGACAGGCCTTCGTAGATGAGGTGTTTGTCGGTCAACCCACCTCCGAGCTCGATTGGGCGATCGGCGCCGGTGTTGCCGTCAGCGGTCTGCACAAAGACCGTGCTGATGGCCGGCAGGCGGCCCGGTGGCGGGGGCGAGAGGAAAAACGGCCCGTCAAACAGTGCCGTCGTCCACTCGTTGCCGATCGGAAGAAGGTCCGCCGTGTCGGTCGGAGGGACGGCCGTCATGTAGCCGGGAATCGACGCCGTGGTGGCCGCCCGCGTCTTCTCATCAACGAACTGTGCGAAACGCTCATGCCAGGTCGCCATACAGGCATCTTAGCGAGCTATCATCTCCGAATGAAATTGGGCGTCTTTGCGGTGCTGTTCGGCGACAAGCCGTTTGAAGAAACGTTGGACTACGTGCAGTCCCTCGGACTTGAGGCCATTGAGATTGGATGTGGCGCGTATCCAGGTGACGCGCACTGCAAGCCGGCGCAGCTGCTGGCGAGTCCCAGGAAGCTCCGCGAATTCAAGGCGGCTGTTGAGGCTCGAGGTCTGACCATCAGCGCGCTGAGTGTGCACGGCAATCCCCTGCATCCTGATCGCAAGATTGCCCGCGCCCATCACGAAGCATTCCTCAAGACCGTGGCCCTTGCGGAGCAGCTCGATGTGCGGACGGTGATTACGTTCAGCGGCTGCCCCGGAGGGGACGCAAAAGCGACGCAGCCGAACTGGATCGTGTCGCCGTGGCCGCCGGAGTTTGCCCAGGCGCTCGAATGGCAGTGGAAGGAGCGGGTTGTGCCGTACTGGACCGACACGGTGCGCCGCTGCAAGTCGGCCGGCGTCCGTGTGGCCATCGAAATGCACCCGAACTTCGTGGCCTACAACCCCGAGTCCATGCTTCGGCTGTCGGCGATCGCGCCGCGCATCCTTGGCTGCAACTTCGATCCGAGCCATCTGTTCTGGCAGCAGGCCGATCCCGTAGCGGCCATTCGCGCGCTTGGCGATCGCATCTTCCATGTCCACGCCAAGGACTGCCGCGTCGACACCGCAAACACCAGCCTCAACGGCGTGCTCGACTCAAAGAACTACACGCGGGAACTTGAACGCTCATGGATCTTCCGCACCGTCGGCTACGGCAATGACGCGCTGGTGTGGAAGGACATCATCTCGAACCTGCGGCTGGTGGGATACGACCACGTCATTTCCATTGAACACGAAGACAGTCTGATGGCGCCTGACGAAGGGCTCAAGAAAGCCATCGACTTCCTCAAGCCGATGATCATCAACAAACCGCGCGGCGAGGCGTACTGGGCCTGACGGTCTCGTCAGCCCGACAACACGTCGCGAACGCCCTGCACGTACCGTTCGCTGACCGGCACGACGTCTCCACACCGTAGTCGCAGGACATACACGCCGTCGCCGACCACGCTGAGGGCTGCACACTGCTCGCGGCGTACCGCGACACTGCGATGGGTGCGCATGAACTCGGTGGGGTCCAGCCTGCCCACCAACACGCCAAACGTGATGCGATGCAGGAGCGTCCGCTCCGGAAGGTGCAGCTCGGCGTAGTTGCCGGCAGCGCCAATCCAGCGCACGTCGGCGAGTTCGACGACCTCCAGATGACCGACCGATCGAATGGTCACCCGCCGGCAGTACGAGTCGTTTGGGGTCGATTGGCTCTCAACGGCATCCAGCCCATTGCGCAACGCAGCGGCGTACGCCTGTCGCCTCAAGCGCAGCAGATCCCGCACGCGTTCCAACGCCTGGGCCAGCCTGGCATCGTCAAACGGCTTGAGCAGATAGTCGATGGCGTGAAGCTCGAATGCGTCAATGGCGAACTGTTCGTAGGCGGTGACAAAGACGATGATCGGCGGTGACTCACGATCGACAAGGGATCGCGCCAGTCCCAGCCCGCTCTCCCGCCCCATCTGAATGTCGAGGAAGATGACGTCAACCTGCCGGTCCGCCAGGAACTGACGCGCGGCCGCCGCGCTCTCACATTCTCCTGTGACGAGCCAGCCCGGCACCGAACCAATCGCGTGGCGAAGGTTCTCGCGCGCCAGCAGCTCATCGTCGACAACCAGCGCGCGGATCGGCGACCTCATGGGTGCGACCCCCGACGCGAGCGGGGCAACCGGAGGGAGACCACAAAACGTCCGCCTCGAACGTCAGTGGAGATCGCGCCGTCATCGCCGTACAGCAGGGAGAGGCGCTCCTGGAGAGACGTGAGTCCCAGCCCCATCCCCGGATTCGCGTCCGCGACATCGCCAGTGCGGTTCTCCACCGTAATGAAGACGACGTTCTGGTGTGTGTCGATCGTCAGCGTCACGTCGGCATCCGCCTGCTGACGTTCCACTCCGTGCCGGATCGCATTCTCCACGAGCGGTTGGAGCAGCAGGCTCGGACACTCGATGGCACGCGCCTCCGCCGTGTCGCCGGTGATGTTGACGACGAGGCGGTCTCCGAATCGCAGCTGCTGCAGGGTGACGTACTCGCGTACCAGGGCCAGTTCCTCCTCAATCGTGACCCAGTCCCGGCGACTGGCTGTGAGAACCAGCCGCAACAGTGCACTCAGTTGCTGGATCGCCGTCAGCGCTCGCGTGGTGTTGCCCGTCCGCACAAGGGCGCTGATGGCATTGAGTGCGTTAAAGAGGAAGTGCGGTTCCAGCTGGCCGCGGATGGCATCAAGCCGCTGCGTCTCCGCCTGCGCTGCAGCCCGGGTCATGACGACGGCGTAGACGGTAGCCACGGTGGTCATCAGCAGCGTGAAATCGACCAGCCAGTACGCCAGCGGCCAGCGGAGAAGTTGCCGGCCGGCGTCGGCCAGCGGCCGTCCAGCAAGCGCCTGTGCGAGCAGCACCTGGTAGAAGACCTGCGGAAGATAAAAGAGGCAGAACCATCCGGCGAGCCTCCGGACTGCTCCTCCGGCGGTGAGCCGGCGATGGCTGCGTCTCGACAGGGACCGGTACACGAGCGCCGTGAATGGAATCCAGGGCAGGAATGCGAGTGCGCTGACCGCCAGCGACTCGCCGAGCGTCGAGGGAGCGCCGCGCCGAAGGGTATCGGCATGTGAAGCCGCCCCTTGCACAAACACGACCACGGTCCAGATAGCGGCAATGACCGCCAGTGTCAGGAACGAGGATGTCCGCGACCGGGCGCGCATGCCGCCACACTACTGCAGACCTGCCGGCCCGCCAACCCGGCATCGTCACACGAGATCGGGGATTGGTCCCGCGTGCCGTCACACAGACGTGGCGAAGCGCCGCGGTGTTCGTAGTGTCGTTGTTGATGACCTCTTCCTATGGACACGTTCTGGCCTCCTTGACCCTGATGCTCATGGCTGTGCTGCCCAGCCCGTCGGAGCCTACCAACCCATCGGCCCAACAGCCCACCATCCAGGTTCATACCCACACCAGCGGCATGCGGGGTTACGACGCCAACGCCTACTGGATCGAGTCACGCGACGGTCTGGTGCTGATCGACGCGTTGATGTTGCGATCGGACGCGCGTGGGCTGGTCGCGGCGATGAAGACGGTGGGCAAACCGCTGGCCGGTATCCTGATCACCCACCCCCACCTGGATCACCTGGCCGGCATCTCGACGGTTCGCGCGGCGTTCGGGGATGTGCCGGTATACGCCACGCAGGCCACGATTGATGGCATTGCGCCGACCTGGAAACGGGCGCTGGCCGACGGGTGGCCACAGGCACATGGCGATGACTTCGACCTTGTGCCTCCGGTGCCGGACAAGGTTGTGGCTTCAGGAGACACCGTCTCGCTGGCCGGCATGACGTTTCGGATGCAGGACTACGGTCCGATGGAGGCGGAGAACAACTCGGTCATTCATCAGGTGGAACTCAACGTGTTGTTCACCGGAGACATGACCGTGCCGAACGCACCGTTTTATGTCGGCGAAGGACGATCGGCGGCTTCGATCGCCGCCCTGACCAGGCTCGCGACGGACTTCCCGTCGGTTCGGGTGGCGTTCTCCGGCCACTATGGTTCGATGCCCCTTGCGCCGCTGGTCGCGCGCAACATCGAGGACATCAAGCAGTACCGGTCGATTGTGACCGCCTACATGCTGTTGCCTGATGGGGACGTGCGCGGGCTGACGGCCGACAGCCGCGCGGCGGCCAGTCACGCGATCGCCGACCATCTGCGTCACGGCGCCACGTATGGCATCGGCGCGCGCGCCATGGCACAAATGAACGTCGCGGGGCTTGAAGCAGAACTCACGTCGGAACTTGCCAGGAAGAAGTTTCAGCCGGAAACCACAGCCGCGATGCGTGGTCTGGCGCCGTTGATGGGGCTGGTCGGCCGTTGGCGCGGCGACATCGCAGGACAAACCACGGACATCACACTTGCGCTCACGGACGGCGCGACGACGTTGTCAGCCGACATGACGTTCCGCACCATGCGCGTCAGGTTGGCCCTGTCGTACGACGTATACCAGCGGCGTTATCGCATGACAGCCGTCGACGACGTGACCGGCCTGATCGATGTGTTCACAGGCCATTTGAACGAAGCGGGCGCGTTGGTACTCACCAACGTCGACGCCGGAACGTTCTATCTGGTTGGCGGCGAGCCGGTGCACACGAAGATCTCCATCCAGATGCGTGTGGGGGGTGGCTGGTCCCTGCAGACGGCTGAGTCGCCCAATCGGGGCACTACGTGGGAGCCCCGCCTCGAGTTCGTCACCACACAACGGCTGCCGAGCTGATGGGCCTACCGGCGATTCCGTGCCGATGACGGCGGCACGATACCTTTCATGCGCAGATACGTCACCATGTTGCCGTAGTGCTCGTTGTCATGCGCGATGTTGTAGACGAGCGCATAGCCCTTCGTGATGGCCATGGTGCCGAACTTCGCCTGCGCCGAGACATCCGCGTCGCTGAGTCCATCAAAGGCCGCGTCGCAGAACGCCACAGATTCTTTCAACGCTTTCACGAGCTCCGCCTTGGTCGTCAGAGTCTCGTGGTTCAGCCGGACCGGAGCGGCCACTCCTCGCGCCGCTGCGCAGAAGTTGTAGTGCGTGTTGGTGACGTGGCCGACAAGTTGTCCGAACGTCCGGACGTCCTCGGTGGGCCGAAAGCCGTAATCCGCTTCTGGCATGACGTCCGCGGCTTCGACGATGTTAGTGCGAATGGCACCGTAGAGCTGTTTGAGTCCACCCGACAACGAATCGAGCGCTGGTGGTGCGGGAGCTTGTGTCTGCGTCAGCGAGAAGACAAGTAGAAGCGTGGTGAGCATCGCAGGATCGTAGAGGGAAGTGTCGGCGTGACCGTCCTCGTGCCGACGGCAATCGTCCCGTGCCGCACGACATCCGTCACACCGACCCAGGAGAAATGCGTGCGCGACGTGCCAGTGCGGCACGTCGCGCACCGGTTGCACGGCTTCCTTACTTCCGCTTGTAGTACGTTTTTCTCGTCGTCTCGCGGACGAGTGAATCACCCTCCACGAACCAGCGGACCACCGACACCTGCGGACCGTTCTGAGTGTCCATCGTCGTCGTGATCTTCAGGGTGTCACCCTCCCAGACGGCTGTCGCCCGGCCGCTGATTCCTCGCAGGTCGACCCGCGTCTCGGAACCGTCCAAGGGATAGCTGGTCTTCTGGGTGCCGGTTTCCAGGGTGAACGCTGAGTGATCGAGCGTGATGACCGTATCCATCGAGACGGCCATGCCAGCCACCGCTCCGCCGCCCCCGCCGACGCGCCCCCCACCGCCGCCCATCGCGGCACCACCGCCGCCGCCCATGCCACCACCGACAACGCCGCCTCGACCACCCCCACCGCCGCCGCTACCCGACGGCGCAGCCGCCATCGTCTTTTCAGTGTCAACAACCCAGGTGCCGGAGAAGTTACGGCCTTGCGCAGCCACGGACATCACACTCACACAGACGGCAACCGCCGCCAGACCACACGTGTATCGCATGTCGTTAGTGCTCCTTTCGCTCCTAACAACACCGGCGCGAGGCATTTGTCTCAGCTACTTCACGTGGGCGAGTCGAACTCTGAGCGAGAGGTGATGGCCCTCAAGCAGGTTGGGACCAAGAGCGCCGCGCCCGCCGCCCACACCTCCGCGGCCTCCAGTCAGACCGCCAACGGCGGCTCCACCCCCACCGCCCCCACCTGTGCCGCGCGCTCCTGTGGCCGTGGGTGCATAGACCGCAGGGTCCGGCAGATCGAACGACACGACGTCCCCGGCGGCAAGCCAGTCGACAACTTTCTCACCTGTACCGGTCGAACTGTACGTGCGCCCAGTGAGGTGGCTCGTGACGGATCGTGTGAGGCCGGTCCAGAGTCCGATCGTGCCGTCCGCGCGTTGGACCGGCCGCAGTTGACCATTCAACTCGAGGACGACGGGACCGGCGGGTGAATCCACGGGCTGACCGCGGAACAGGAAACCAGACCCACCCTCGGCCAGGCGAATCGTCTGCCGCTCGACGATCTCGGGCTTCCCGGGCACGACGTGCACCATCCACAACTCGACTGAGACCGGTGTCGCCAGCTGCGCGTCCGGCAAGTCGCTTGGGCGCGGTTCGGACGCTGGATTGGACCGTGACAGCCGAACACCCAGTCGTAGCTCGATCGACTTCTGCGTTGCCGCACACTCTGGCACTGGTGTCGACCGTGTCACGCGATCGAGTGGAATGCGATCACCAAGCTGCAGGGTGATTTCGCTCGATCCGGACGATCCCCCTTCAACTGCACGGCCGCGTTCGAAGATGCGCGTCCACGTCACCGCTGCCGTGATCTGATTGTTGGTGCGGCCGCGTTCGGTGACGGTCACCCGCCATCCTTCACTGGCCGTTTGTGGAGGCAGGCCTCGTGTGATTGCCGAATCGCACAATGTCGCGCCCGAGTACACAAACCACGGTTCCGGCCCTTGTGTGACGATCGCAGTCGCACCGAGGCGACGGCCGTCAGGCATCTCGACGGGCGCCGCAAGCGTGAGTTCGAGCGCCGGCCGGACGGCCGCCCCTGCGCCGCCGGCACCGCCCCCCCGACCTCCGCCTTGCAGCCCAATGAGAGCTGCGGCGATCATCACGGCCCACACGTCAGTTGCCCCCAGCCGTTTCGCGCCAGTCGACGCCCGTTTCAAAACGAATCACGTGCGTCGGTTGCGGCGCGGACGACTCCTCGGTGGACACGCCCGCGCGACCCGCGTCGTTCACAGGCGCGCTGCGGTTCGCCAGCTGCGCGATGCCGTAACCGGAGACAATGCAGACGGCTGCCGCTGCCGCAGCGGTCAACAGGCGGGGCCAGCGCCGCGGCGCGTGAACGGGTGCGGCGAGGGCGGCTGGACTGGTAATCGTCACCACTCGGCGAATTGCCATCAGGTCGAACACATACGCCTGGCAGTCGGGGCGCGCGAGTGCCGCCAACACGTCGTCGCGGTCACTGGCTTCACCGTCAACCCATGCGGCGAGGATTTCGGCATTACGGTCATCCGGAGTCAGCATCAGAATCTCCTTCCAAGCGTCGGCGCCAGGGTCACCCGCAGATGTTGCCGGGCCCGATGGAGACGCGAGCGAACAGCCATGGGCGTCAACTCACACGCCACGGCGATTTCGTCGTAGCTCAGACCGCTTGCTTCCCGCAGGAGGAACACGTCCCGGTCCAGCTCGGACAATTGTTGCAGGGCTTGCGCCAGTTGGACGGCCAGTTCCTGCGACGGCGCCAACCGGGGTTCGACCAGCAGCGCGCCCGCGGGGCGGCGGCTGCGATCTCTGAGGAAGTTCAACCCCAGATTTCTGGCGATCCGGTAGATCCAGGCGCGTTCCGACGAGGGGTCGCCGACAGGGACGCCTGACCGGGCGACGCGCAGGAATACCTCCTGCGTCAAGTCCCTGGCAGGCTCCGACTGGCCCACCAGGCGACACAGGAATCGATACACCCCTTCCCGATGTTCGAGGAACAGCCGGTCTGTCGTCACGCGCGCGTCTCGACTCCCTAAACCCCCGAGGCAGTCGATCGTCTCACGGTGGGCCGAATCGGGCTCCCGCGCCGAACGTGGGACCTAGACCGTCACCCAGCGCCGCGACTTCGCAGCGCGGGTCATTGCGTCGAGCACGCGCTGGTTTGCCACGCCGTCCGCAAAGTTCGGTGTCGGCACCTTGCCCGTGCGAACGCCCTCGAGCAGGTCGAAGACCGTGTGCGTGAAGGTGTGCTCGTAGCCGATGATGTGGCCTGGCGGCCACCACTTGCCGACGAACGGGTGGGCGCCTTCCGTCACCATGATCGTGCGGAAGCCACGCAGGTGCGGCGGATCCGATTCGAAGTAGACCTCGAGCTCGTTCATGCGTTCGAGGTCGAAGGCCAGGCTGCCTTTGAGACCGTTGATCTCGAACCGGTTGAAGTTCTTGCGCCCGGGCGCCATGCGTGTGGCTTCAATGGTGCCGATCGCGCCGTTCTTGAAGCGCACCAGCGCCTGCGCCGCATCATCCACCGTCACGGTCTTGTAGGTCGTCCTGCCGGCCGCCTTCGGCCCCGCCGCACGACGGGTGACAAAGGTCTTGAGGTCCGCGGTGACTTCAGTGATTTCGCCGACGAGAAAACGCGCGAGGTCGATCGAGTGGGAGGCGATGTCGCCCAGCGCCCCGGAGCCGGCAACCGTGCGATCGAGACGCCAGTTGAAGGGCGCAGCCGGATCGGACATCCAGTCCTGCAAGTAGGTGCCGCGATAGTGACGGATCTCGCCGAGCTGGCCGGACGCGATGAGTTGCTTCGCCAGCTGCACCGCGGGAGCGCGACGGTAGTTGTGGCAGATCATGTGCGCCACGCCGGCTCTCTCGACCGCCACCAGCATGCGTTCGGCGTCCTTGAGGGAATTGGCGAGCGGCTTCTCGCAGAACACGTTCTTGCCCGCCTTGGCCGCAGCGATGGCGATGTCCACATGACTGTCGCCTGGCGTGCAGATGTCCACCAGATCGATGTCGTCGCGTTTCACGACCTCACGCCAGTCGGTGGCAGCTTCTTCCCATCCCAGCGCCTTGCGTGCGGCTTCGACGCCCTTGGGGGAGCGGCCGCAAATCACCTTCATTCGCGGCGGCATTTTCGGATTGAAGAATGGGCCCACTTGCCGGTACGCATTGCTGTGCGCCCGGCCCATGAAGGCGTAGCCAATCAGTGCGACGTTGATCTCGCTCATTTTTCGGGAGGCAGGGTCTTGTCAAAGGCGCGAACGAACTTGGCGAGCGCCTGAATCTGTTCGGGCTTCAACTTGCCCTTGAATGACACCATCGGCGTGCCCTTCACGCCTTCGGTGATCGTTTTGGCCATGTCCGCCGAGGAGGTGCCGTGTTTCCATTTGCGGCCGACAAATGCCATGTCCTTGTTCGGGGACTTGCCATTGGCGCCATGACACATCTGGCAATGCAGCCGATACAAGCGCAACGCATCAACTTCCTGAGCCACTGGTGCGGCGCGCGGGCGAATCGGCAGCACGGGCGACGCGGCCACGCGGACCCCGAGGGCCACCAGCAGACACACACCGGCCGCACTGAGGGTGACGTACTTCTTCATGCCGACCATTGTATCCGTGAGGGATCGTCGGGGCTCAAGCCCGCAGCTTCGCCTTCAGCCGGTCGGTGGTCAGGTGTTTGACGACGTCGAAGGGTTCACACGTGCCGCTGACCGAGGTGAACTCGATGGGGCCCACCTTGCGGGCGACTTTCAGCGCTGCGGCGTTCAACGCCGCGCTCCGCTTGCCGATCCCCATCAGCGCTGCGCCCATGGCCAGGCGAACCTTCTCCGGCTCGGTTGCGATCGTCGATGAGATACGTTCAACGTGCCGGAGGAAGAAGTCCTCGCCGGGCGCCTTCTTGCCGGAGAACTTCGAGGCTTCGTACAGAAGTCCGTACCCGCACTCGCGGCGTCTCGCGTCCTGGCTCATGACCCATGCGTCCGCCAGTTCAACCACGAACGGGGTTTTCGCCAACGTGGCGTCACATGATGCGAACACGTGCGAGAGCATTCCGCCGGCCAGCTGCTCGACCTGTGTCTCGGCCTGCTGGCGGGTGATCTGCGCGGGATCATCAACAAGCAGCGCGAGGACACGGGCCTCGTAGACCTTGCTTTTCCACAGCGCCTGCGCGAGTGTGCGGTCGCAACCAATACGTTTCGCAAGCGCGCGAAGGCGGGTGAGTCCGATGCCGTAACTCTTCAGACCGGCAGTGCCATCGCCCAGTCTCTCCCAGTTGCGGACGCCACGCTCGTCGCGTTCAGCATCAAGCATCTCGAGGACTTCTGATACGGTCATCGGCATCCTTCTCCCTGTGGCGGCGAGGCACATGATGGCACCGGCCGGACACCGGTTCAAGGACCGTCGATTCCACGCCGGTCCGCGAGGCACAATAATCCGTATTCAAAGCGAGGCGCCGGGTTCAGTTAATTCGCATTGAGGAGTTCCGATGGCCACGTTTTTTCAGGATCTGAAGTTCGCGCTCCGCAATCTTCGCCAGGCACCCGGCTTCACGCTGGCGGCCATTGGCACCCTCGCACTGGGCATCGGGGCGACCACCGCGATCTTCAGCACAGTCAACGCCGCGCTACTCAAACCGCTGCCATTCCCGAATCCGGACGAACTGTATGGTCTCCGGACGCATCTGACCGATGGACGCATTACGACCGGGATGTTGTCGGCGGTAGAAGTGCGCCGACTCCTGGGACACGACAACCTGCCGATCACACACGCCGCCGGCGTATTGCCCCAGGATGTGACGCTGCTGCGCGAGGACGGGACGCCGCTGCGCACGCGCGTCTATGGCGTGACCGAGGGCTTCTTCGAACTGTTTGGACTCCCGCTGGCGCTGGGCTCCGGATTCACCCCGGAAGACTACGCAGACGGGGACGCTGCCCCGCGCGTCGTGATCTCCCATCGCATCTGGCAGGACATGTTCGGCGGCGCGCCGGACATCATCGGCAAGACGATCCGGTTTGCCGAATTGCCGACGGTGGTTGTGGGTGTCGCCTCACGAGACTTCGACACCCCTCGCGATGCGGACTTCTGGTTCGGCTTGCGCCTCGGCCCGCAGGACATGAACCACTTCCTCGACGGGTACATGCGCGTCACGAAGGGCGCGAACATGAACCAGGTGGTGGACCAGATGAACGCAATCATGCGCGACATCGCGCGTGAGTTCCCCGGCGCCAGTGACAACCGTATCTACATCGTCAAACCGCTGGTCGAGCAGATCGTCGGTGACTTGAAGGCCATTTTGATCGTGGTGTTATCCGCGACGGGTCTGCTGCTGGTCCTTGCGTGTGTCAACGTGACGAACCTGTTGCTGGCGCGCGGAACGACGAGACTGCGGGAGATGGCCGTGCGAGTGGCCCTGGGGGCCGGCCGAGCGAGAATCCTGCGTCAATTGTTGACCGAGTCGGCTGTTCTTGCCGGTGGCGGCGCATTGGCAGGTCTTGGCCTCGCCTACGCCAGCGTGCAGTTGCTCCTGGCTGCCGGCGCAAGTCGCCTTCCACGGCTGGATGCCGTCTCGTTCGACCTCAACGTCCTGCTCTTTGCCGTCGCTGTGATGCTGGTGTGCGGCATCGTGGTTGGCCTCGCCCCAGCGATCCGCCTGGCAGGCACCGACCTTCGGTCGCTGATGAACGAAAGCAGCCGCTCGTCCTCAGGCGGCCCGGGCACGGTGCGGTGGCTGAGCGGCCTGATGGTCGCCGAGATCGCGCTGGCGGTGACGCTGGTCGCCGGCGCCGGCTGGCTGGTGCAAAGTTTTGCCAACCTGCAGTCTGCCGATCTCGGCTTTTCGGGGGAGCGACGGCTCTGGTTTGAGGTGACGCTCAACGGTCCGCAGTTCAACGCGCCCGAAGCGGTCGACACGACGGTGCAGGACCTCAAGGGCCGCCTTGCCGCGCTGCCTGGCGTGCGCGGCGTCGCGACGACCACCAACGTGCCACTCGCCGGCAGCCAGGAGAACTCCCTGTTCATCCAGTTCCGCGGAGAGGCACACGATCCGGCCAATCCTCTCGGAGCACGTCAGCGGCTCGTGAGCCCGGGGTTCTTCGCGTTGATGGACATCCCCCTCCGTTCCGGCCGTGATTTCACCGATGCCGATCGATTCGGCGGTGAAAACGTGGCCGTCGTCAACCAGACGTTTGTTGACCGCTACCTTGGTGGTCGCGATCCCATCGGTGTCCGGTTCTCGTCCGGCTATCCGCAGATCAATCCACAAAGCGAAGCGACCATCATCGGCGTGGTCGGCGACGTGCGTCAGCGCTCGGTCAGCGTGCCCGGCGAAGCGGCTTTCTACTCGTCCGATCGGCAGCTGCCTGCCGGACGCCGGCAGTTCGTGATTGAGACCGCGTCCGCCGACACCGCCGCCCTCAGCAACGCGATTCGCGAAGAAGTCCGACGCACCGACCCGCAACTCGCCATCCAGGTGCAGGACGTGTCAACGATGGTGGCCGCAACGCTCGAACGGCAACAACTGGGCACGCAGCTGATGACCGTGTTCGGCATCGTTGCGCTGCTGCTGGCGGCCGTCGGCATCTACGGTGTCATTGCGTACGTCGCATCGCAGCGGCGAACGGAAGTCGCTACACGCCTCGCTCTTGGCGCCTCGGCTGGCGATGTCTTCAAGTTGATGTTGCGTCAGGGACAAATGCTTGCGCTGGTGGGCGCCATCGGAGGACTGGGGATCGCGTACCTTGCCGGCCGGTTCGTCACCAGCCGGCTCTACGAAGTCAGCGCGTCCGATCCCTGGATCCTCGGCGCAGCGACAGCTGGAGTCGCCCTGCTCGCGTTTGCCGCGACGGCGATCCCGGCATTCCGCAGCTCGCGCGTCAATCCCATCGAGGCCTTGCGCCCGAAGGCGTGAGACCGCGTGCTTGCTCAGTACGATTCGATCGCCAAGTCGGGCACGCGGGCGAAGTGTGATCGGTTTCGCGTCACCAGCGGCATGTTGTGCACCACCGCTGTTGCGGCGATCCAGAGGTCGTTGCTGCCGATGAGCTGGCCGCTGTCCCGCAGATGTCGATAGATGCGTCCGTACCGCCAGCAGATATCTGGCGTCGGCGCAAGGACGAACAGGGGAGCCAGAAACGCCTCCCACTTCTCCCGGTCTCGTGACGTTGGTCCGCTGGCCATTTCTCCCGCAACAATGGATGACACGTACAGGCGTGCATCGGATTCACGTTCGAGGAAACCAATGGCCGGCCCGGTAGTGCCGCGGCGTTCCTCCCGATCGAGATCGATCAGGAACGTCGTTTCGAGCATCAACGCCCGGCCCATTTGTCCTCCGGCGGCTGCTCGGCATCCTTCAGAGACTCAATCCGGGAGATTTCTTCTTCGGTGTATCGGTGCCTGCGGTGCCGGAGATGTCTCAGGAAATCTCCAGCGGTCACGGTATCTTCCGGCCACGTCGCACGCAGGACAACTTCGCTGAACGACTCCGCAGGATAGCGCCGTGCTGCCCTCAAACGCGCGTACGCCTCGTCCTTCAACGAAACCGTTTTGGTTCCCATCTGTGCAATATGCACATTGCACAGCTGCCGGTCAAGAGCCTGACGACTACTCGAGCCCGAGTTTCTTGATCACCTCGGGTGGGCAGCCGTTCCATTCGGACACAAACGTGTTGCCCATGTACTGAATGTCGCCGATGCCCATTTCGCTCGACCAGAATCCGCTCGCGGTGAGGTCGCGGAAGCTGTTGAAGAACTGCACGCCCGGGCCCATCCCCGGCTTCACGCGCTGCGGCCACGAGATGTCGTCAAGCACCTGACGCCGTTCGGCATCGGTTGCGACGATGAACCGCTTGTCGAAGCGGCGATGACACTCGAGATCGAGCCAGGCAAGACCGCCGCGCATCGCGTTCTGGCGATTGGGCTGGTCCGTCATCATGAAGTCCATGAACTCGGGCACGCCAGCGTCTGTGGCGCTGCCGGATCGATCGTCCTTCGGGATGATGTAGTCCACGAGCACCCGCACGGTCGCGTATTCGTGATCGGTGAAAAACGCGGGCTTGAAGGCGCCAGGCGCCTGCGCCTGCACGAGCGCACTGGCGTGTACGACTTCCTCGTTGCTCCACGTGAACGCCGCAGCCATGGGCGCGGCGGCCATCAACTGCAGCACTCTCCGTCGTTCCATCGTCGCCATCAGAGATTCCCCTTCTTTCGTTCTTCGACGATGAAGTCGGAGGTGCGCCAGGAGAGCGCAAGAATCGTCCAGGTGGGGTTCTTGTCAGGCTGAGAGACGAACGGACCGCCGTCAGCAACGAACAGGTTTTTGACGTCGTGGGCCTGACAGTTGCTGTTGAGCACCGAGGTCTTCGGGTCGTTGCCCATCCGCGTGACGCCGAGTTCGTGGATGATGCTGCCGCCCGTCGAGATGCCGTAGCCGCGTTCGCGCGTCGGCATCGCACTCATCGGCGTGCCGCCCATCTCCGCGATGATGCTGCGGAAAGTCTCGTGCATGTGTTTGACCTGGTTGTATTCGTGGTCGGTCCACTTCCAGTGGAAGCGGAGCACGGGGATGCCGAACTTGTCGACCGTGTTCGGGTCGATCTCGCAGTAGCTGTCCTGGTTCGGGATCATCTCGCCGCGGCCCGAGAAGCTGACCGTGGCGCCGTAGAAGCGCCGGTAGTCGTCCTTGAGTTTCACGCCGTAGCCGCCGACTTCACGACCGTTGTCGTAGCCGGTGAACCGCTGAATGTTGCCGCCAAAGCCCGCCGACGGCATGTTGAGGCCGCCGCCGATCTCTGTGTGGTAACCGCGAGGGAAGTCGAGCTTGCTGTTGTCGAGCACCCACGGCATGTAGAGGTGCGCGCCGCCGACGCCGTCTTCATTGTGCGGAATCTGGTCCATCAGCTTCGGGATGAACGCCGTCACGCCCGCGCCCGTGGAGTCGGTGATGTACTTGCCGACCACACCGGATGAGTTACCCACGCCCTGCGGGAACTGCGGGTTCTTCGAGTTGAGCAGGATGCGCGCGGATTCACAGGCGCTGGCCGCGAGGACCACGATGCGCGCCGACACGTGATTTTCGCGTCCGGTGGTCTTGTCGATGTAGGCGATGCCGGTGGCCAGGCCCTGCGAGTTGACGGTCACCTCACGCGCCATCGCCTGCGTGATGATCGTCAGGTTGCCGGTCGCGATCGCCGGCCGCAACAACACGGATGGCGACTGGAAATTTGAGTGGGTCGCGCAGCCGCGGAAGCATTGGCCGCAGTAGTGGCACGCCGGCCGACCGTTGAGTGGTCGGGTGAGGATCGCGAGGCGCGACGGCACACACTTGATGTTGAGTTTGTCGGATGCGTTCTTGACGAGCCGCTCCCAGCAGCGCGGGGCCGGAGGCGGCAGGAAGATCCCGTCGGGGTCGTTGCGCAGGCCTTCGTTGGTGCCGAACCGGCCGACGAGCCGGTCGACCTGGTCGTAGTACGGCTTCACATCGTCAAACCCGATGGGCCAGTCGTCGCCGAGGCCGTCGAGGCTTCGGCGCTTGAAGTCGTCAGGCCCGAAAGTCAGCGAGATGCGGCCGTAGTGGTTGGTGCGGCCACCAATCATCCGTGTGCGGAACCACTGGAAGCTGCTGCCCGGGCCCGTCGTGTACGGTTCGCCGTCGATCTGGAAGCCGCCGATCCACGCGCCAAACTCACCCCAGGGGCGTTCCGGCGTGCCGCCGCCACGCCGTGGTGAGTCGTACGGCCAGGCGAACATCTTCGCGTCCGTTTCAGGATCCCAGTTGACCCCCGCCTCGAGCATCACAACCTTGGCGCCCGCTTCGCACAGCACTTTTGCGGCCATGCCGCCTCCAGCGCCCGATCCCACGATGCAGACGTCGTACGTCTCCCGACTTCTGATGATTTGCACGGGCCGATTCTACGGTACGCGGCTCACCATGGGGACATGGAGATCGCTGGAAATCTCCATGCCTCAACGCGGAACAGGGTTTACGATCGGAACATGCGCAAAGCACTCGTTGCTGCCCTCCTTGCAGTCGTGGCGGTCTTTCACGTGTCCGCCCAGCAGAATCCGTTCATCGGCTCCTGGAATCTGACCGGAACGGGTGACGACTCGACGTTTGTCTACTGGCTCAAGGTCGAGCAGGGGCCGGACGGCCTGACCGGGCGCTTCCTCAATCGCACCGGTAGCCCGGTGACGCTGGGGATGGTCAAGGTCGAGAACGGTGAGCTCGTCTTCCAGATGGGTCGCCCGGACAACCTGACAGGGTCCGTGTTCCGCGCGCGCCATGAGAACGGCAAACTCATCGGCCGCCATACGGTGCGACAGGGTGGTGGACGCCGCGCGGGGGCACCGCCGGCCACCGAACGTGAGGTGAACTGGGTGGGTGTGCCGACGCCAACATGGCCGTCGGCCGACGCCAACGCCGCCCACAAGTTCGGCGCGCCGGTCGTGTTGTTTGATTCGGCCTCGCCGTCGATGGACGCCTGGGGAGTGCAGTTTCCGGATCGCGCAGTGAACTGGTCCGTTGTCGACGGCCTGCTGCAGAATCAGCCGCCGGCCAACAATCTCGTGTCGAAGCAGACCTTTGCAGACTTCAAGCTGGAGGCGGAATACCGGCTGTCGCCAAAGAGCAACGCCGGACTCTACCTGCGCGGTCGGTACGAAATGCAGGTGCTCGACGATGCAGGCCAGCCAACGGCACTCACCGGCCACATGGCGATCTACGGCCGCAAGGCCCCGGACTCCAACGTCAGCCTGCCTGCGGGTGAGTGGCAACGCGCCGAAATCGTGCTCGTGGGGAACCGCGTCACCGTCACGCTCAACGGAACCCGCATTCACGACAACGCCGTGATTGAAGGCATCACCGGCGGCGCGCTCGACAACAACGAACTCACGCCCGGACCAATCATGATCCAGGGCGACCACACACTCGCACAGTTCCGAAAAGTCGTCGTCACCCCGATTGTCAGATAAGCCGCTTTTCACCCCGCGTTTTTTCGTGATGTGCGCGTACACCTTTACGGTGTTCGTGTCACTGTTCCAGCTGCTGCCGGCCGCGCCGTACCGAGTCCTCGCGTTGGGAGGCACCACGTTCGCCGGAGGTCTCTTCCTCGGCCTGCTGACGTACGCCTCCGCGCTGTCGGCGCCGATCACCGGCCAACTCTCCGATCGCATCGGCCACCGACGTGTGCTGATTACCGTCAGCCTCGTGTTGGCCACTTTCAGCAGCATCTACGCGTTCCTGCCCGACTACCGCGTGATGTTGGTACTCGTGTTTTTCCACGGGCTCTTCTGGTCGGCCCTGCTGTCGGCATCCGGCGCCTACATCACGTCGATCATTCCGGAGCAGCGTCGCGCCGAGGGACTCGGCTACTGGGGGCTGTCATCCATCACCGCCATCGGTCTCGCCCCATCACTTGGCTTCTGGGTGTTTTCGTTCGGGTGGACCGCGCTCTGCCTCGAGATCGCCGCCCTCAACCTGCTGATGGCGTTCATCGCATGGCGTCTGCCCGCCTCGGCCGAAGCCGCAGCAGACCAGGCCGGATCCGCCGGCCAGCCTGCGGGCAGTCCGGCCCGAGCGAGTTTCCAGGTCGAATGGCCCGTTCTGTTCCTCTCGATCACCATGACGATGATCGCGTTTGGCTACGGAGGGTTGACGACCTTCTCGGCGCTGTTTGCCGACGAACTGCAGGCCTATCCGCGCAGCCTGTTCCTCTCATCGATGGCGGCGACGATGTTGCTGGGGCGCTTGACGGTGGGCCGCACGATGGATCGCGTCGGGCATCGGCGCGTGTTGTTGCCGTGTCTGCTGATTTCGGCCACCGGGATGAGCTTGCTCGTCATTGCCCAGGGCACACTCACGCTTGCACTGGCAGGGATGGTGTTTGGCGCCGGCTTCGGATTGCTGTATCCGAGTTACACGGCCTACATCATGGCGCACGTGCCATCGGCACGCCGCGGCGCCGCGTTTGGCGCGATGCTGGCTGCGTTTGACGTGGGCGTCGGCAGCGGATCCACCGCGCTTGGTGGCCTGATTCACCAGTTCGGGTACCGGAACGCCTTCGGCATGGCCGCCGGTCTGGCGTTCCTGGCCGTGCCGTACTTCCTCTTTGTTGAAGGACGCCTGGGATTTCGGAGGGCGTGAGCCTCGGGTATCCTTGGCGATACCCATGGCTCATTTCACACGCTCCATTCGTCTGGTTCTGGCCACCGGTCTGATCCTCGCCGTCGCGGGGACCGCAGCTGTGACGGCGCAGTCGGCAGCGCAGCCGTCGCCGGCCACACTGGTCCTCCACAACGGCCGCATCGTCACCGTCGACGACACGCGACCGGACGCGCAGGCGATCGCCGTCAACGGCGACACGATTGTCGCGCTGGGAACCAATGCCGAGATTCGGCGCTACATCGGGCCGCAGACGCAGGTCATCGACCTCAACGGTCAGATGGCGATGCCAGGTTTTGTCGAAAGCCACGGCCACTTCAACGGCATCGGCCAGGCCAAGCTCGGCCTCGAGTTGATGAACACGAAAAGCTGGCAGGAGATCGTCGGCATGGTGCGTGACGCCGCCGCCAAGGCGCGCCCCGGGCAGTGGATCGTGGGTCGGGGATGGCACCAGGAAAAGTGGACGTCGGTGCCCGAGCCCAATGTCGCCGGCTTTCCACTGCACCACGAACTGTCGGCCGCAGCGCCCAACAACCCTGTCGTCTTGACCCACGCGAGTGGCCACGCCTCGTTCGTGAACGCCAAGGCGATGGAACTGTCGAACATCACACGCGCCTCGCAGGCGCCGCGTGGTGGGGAGATCCTCAAGGACAAGGACGGGAATCCGTCGGGATTGCTGAACGAGACGGCGATGGGGCTGGTGCGACGAGGCGCTGGCGAGCCGCCACCAACGCCGGAAGAACGCGAGGCGGAAGCCATGCGTGTCATCGAGCTGGCCGACCAGGAAATCCTCTCGAAAGGTGTCACCAGCTTTCAGGATGCGGGCTCGAGTTTTCAGGATGTCGAGCGTTTCAAGCGCGCCATCGACACGGGCAAACTCCGATCGCGTCTCTGGGTGATGATTCGTGGCGGCGGCACGCCGGAACAACTCTCCCGCGGAAGACTGATTGATTACGGCAACAAACACCTGACCGTGCGCGCCATCAAGATCACGATTGATGGCGCACTGGGTTCGCGTGGGGCGTGGTTGCTCGCGCCGTACTCGGATTCTGTGCAGAGTGCTGGACTGGGCCGGGATCTTGAGCCCGTGCGAACGACCGCGCAGCTCGCGGTTGACCACGGCTATCAGCTCTGCCTGCACGCCATCGGCGACCGGGCCAATCGCGAAGCGCTCGACATCTACGAGGAAGCGTTTGTGCGCAACAACCGCGTGGGTAAGGACCTCCGCTGGCGCGTCGAACATGCGCAGCACATTCACCGCGACGACATTCCGCGTTTTGCGGAGCTCGGTGTGATCGCGGCCATGCAGGGCATCCATGCCACGTCCGACGCGCCCTACGTTGAAGCGCGCCTTGGCGCCGAACGCGCGCAAGAAGGCGCGTACGTGTGGAAGTCGCTGGTGGACAAAGGCGTTGTCGTCGCCAACGGCACGGATGCGCCGGTCGAAGATGTCGATCCGATTGCGAGTTACTACGCGACAGTGACGCGCCGCACGGCGTCAGGCCAGGTGTTCTACCCGGCGCAGCGCCTCTCGCGGATCGAGGCGCTGAAGTCGTACACCCTGTGGGCCGCTTTCGCCGGTTTCGAGGAACACCAGAAAGGTTCACTCACGCCAGGCAAGCTGGCCGACATCACTGTCCTGACGAAGGACATCACGACCGTGCCCGACGATCAGATTCGAGACGCCAAGGTGGCGTACACGATCGTCGGCGGTAAGGTGGTGTTTCAGAGCCAGAGATAATCTGGCTCCTGAACTTGTCGCCTTATCGGGCTCCCACCGGCTCGCGGTCGTTGCTGCGATTGCGCTGGGGTTTGTGATTGGGACGACCCCCGGGGCGGCCTCCTCCGAAACCGCCTCCGGGGCCCCCCACAGGCGCGCTCACGTGGAGCTTCACCTGATCCATGACGCGCTTGCAGGCCGTCCGGAAGCGGGCCTCGAGCGCGCTTGCTTCTTCGCCGGGCAGCGGCGCGAGACGCTGCCAGGATGACCGAGCCTCCTCCACCGTGGTGGAGGCGTTGCGCCACTTGCTGTCGTCGCGCTTGCCCATCGCGTTGCTGGCCAGCGCCGAACGCAGGCGTTCGGCGAGCAACTCGGTCGCCGACTTGCCGGCGGGCTGCGCGGGCGCGGCGTCTTCTTCGAGCAGGGCCTCAACCTTGCCGACGAGTTTCTGCATGCGCTGCAGAATCATCGCGGGGTCAAGGTCGGTGCCCGCAAATGCCGCAGGCCACTTCTCGGTCAGAGTGCCGAGCGCGGCTTTCCAGCGCTCCTGCAGCGCTTTGAGTGCGTCGGACGGTGCGGGCGGGTTCTTCTGAATTGACGCGCGCAGGTCTGCCACCTGGGTCGCGAGATCAGCGGGCGCCTCTTCAGCAGCCGCCAGCCCTTCGAGCTGAACAACCAGCGCTTCGTACTCCGCGATCTTGCCCTGCAGGGCAATGCGGTGACGGTTGTGGTACCGCTCAAAGAACGCGTCGGCCGCCGCACGGAAGCGATTCCAGATCTGCTCCGACTTGTTGCGGCGCACCGGGCCAATCGTCTTCCACTCGGCCTGCAGTTTCTTCAGCTCGTTGGCGGCGTTGTCCCAATCGGTGGACTCGGCCAGCGCTTCCGCCTTCGCGCAGAGGGCTTCCTTACGCTCGAGGTTGTCGGTCCATTCCTTCTTTTTGTCGGTGAGGTCGTCACGCCGACGGGTGAAGAAGTTGTTGCAGGCTGTGCGGAACCGCTGCGCCAGATCCTTCGCGTCGTCGCGCGGGACGGGACCGGTGGCCTGCCATTCCTTCTGCAGTTCCTGGAAGCGGCCAGCCGTCTTGGCCCAATCGGTTGAATCCGCCAGCTTCTCCGCCTCTTCGACGAGCACACGCTTGCGTTCGAGGTTCTCGCCGCGTTCTTCGCGCAGCTTCGTGTAGTACACCTCGCAGCGGCTGCGGATGAAGTCGGTCGCCGTCTTGAACCGATCCCAGAGTCGCTGCGCCGAATGCCGCGGCGCGTCGGCGACTTCCTGCCAGCGCAGGTGGAACTCGCGCAGCGCCTTGGCTGTGGCCGCCAGTTCGGATGTCTTGCCGGCTTCTTCGTCCGCCTTGAGCGACGCGACGATGGCCTCGGCCATCGCGATGAGTTGTTCCTGCTGCTGCGCGTTGGCGAACCGGCGCCATTCGTCCATGTCGCGCAGTTCCTTGACGCGAGGCGCCACCTTTTCCTGCTGTGCGCGCAGTTCGGCGGCGGCATCGGCGAGGTCCTTGCCATCGGCCGCTGCGGCCTCATCGAGTGCCGTCTTGATGTCGCGCATCAGGCGTTCGCCTTCGCGCAGCGTGATCGCTTCGGCCTCGGCGACGCGGCGCGCCCGTTCGGCCAGCCGCTGCAGCTTCGTGACCATGTCAAGCCGGGCCTTCTCAGCCGTTTCGCGCGCCGCCGCCTCGCGCGCTTCAAAGGCACGCGAGACGACGGCCAGGCGATCCGCCAGGTCGACAGCAGGTCGCGATGCGCCGGCCAGCGTGTCGACCAGCACTCGCGCCTCGCGCGTGAGTGCGGTCCAGCGCTGTTCGGCTGCCGCCGTGTCTTCCTGAGCGGGCAGGGCTTCTGCCTCCACGACGAGGGCTTCAAGCGTCGCGCGGTGTTCGGCGATGGCCGCCCCAAGCGCGTGGCGCTTGCGGCACGAGGCCACGGCTTCCGCAAACCGCTGGTTCAGCCGATCCGCTTCCGGACCATTGCCGACCACCGGCACGAGCGATGCCCACTCCTCTTCGATGGGCTTCAACTGTTCAAGAATGTCGTCGCCGTCGATCGTCTCGACGCGTTCGCAGAGCGCCTGACGGGAAGCAATGGCTTCGCTGCGCTGACGCGCCATTTCGGCCGCCGCTTCGATCTCGGCCCGTCGCACGGCAATGCGCTCGCGCACCACGGTCGCACCTGCGGCGAAACGTGCGGCTGCCGCGGCATCGGTGCTGCCCAGTGCCTGCCATGACGCTTCCAGCCGCGTCAGGTCGGCCTCGGAACGGTCGGGATCGGTGACCGAGGCGGCTCCTTCGACGGCATCACACAGCAGCTGTTCCTGGCGCCGCCGTTCTTCTTCCGCCGCACGCCGCGCCTGTTCGGCCTCTTCGATGGCTTGCAGGATGGTGCGGGCACGCTTGGCGACAGCCTTCTGCTGTGTGCGTGCTTCGATGGTCTTCAGCTGAGCGACGTCCGGCGCAGCCGGATTGACGACTTTATCGAAGGCGGCAACGGCAACATCCTTGTGTGTGCCGTTCAGCGCGGTATCGAGCAGTTCGTCGGCTGACGTCACTCGAGCCAGCGCGGCCGCCGCAATCGCTTCAACTTTGGCCTGCCGCGCCACGCTGCCCAGCGCGCGTTCTTCCGTCAGCCGCGACAGCGCAGACTCACGCGCCGCGTCGGTGGACAGTTCTGCGCCTGATTTGGCGACCTGGCCCAGACGACGGGAATCCGCGAGATGTTTGGTCGCGGCCAGTGCCCGGGATGCATCGGTGCCGTCCAGCGCCAGCGCCAGCAGGCGGTCAGCGACCTCATCACGCACCGACTCGTCGTTGTCGGAAATACTCCGGCCGAGCACGTCCGCATCATCAATTCGTTCAACCGCCGCTCGGCGCACCTTGGCGTCCGTGTCCGTTTCAAGAACGGACGCCAGTTCTGCCTGGTCGTCCAGTTCCCGGACGGCGTCGAGCCGGACGGCCGGGTCTGTGTGTTTCCAACGAGGTTGCGGCTTGAGCTTGTCGAGAATTCCCATGGGTCGTGTTGGGGGCCTTTGTCCTTGCCTGATAAGAAAAGACCGTGCCGTACGCCTGCGTCGTACGGAAGCGGTGTCGAAAAACGGATGTTTGTGCTTTGGAATCAGCTGGTTACAGGAGAAGCCCCGGTGCAGCACAGATCAGGATCGGTGCCCCGAAATCCGGGGCACCGTATTGCCAATCCAACCGCGTGGAACGCTCGTCGACCGGTCAGACCTGCTCGAGTTGCGTCACCAGTTGATCGAGTTGATCCACGACGGCC
Organism: Acidimicrobiia bacterium; assembly: GCA_045862915.1. Taxonomy (GTDB): domain Bacteria; phylum Acidobacteriota; class Vicinamibacteria; order Vicinamibacterales; family SCN-69-37; genus SYFT01. The sequence goes on along the minus strand of BTVE01000001.1, from coordinate 80,470 downwards.
TGGACGGTCGCCGGATTCGACAAGTCCACGCCGGCCTTGGCCAGCTGTTTCATGGGATGGTCGTTGCCACCAGACGCCAGGAGCGCGAGATAGCGCGCGCGCGCCGTCTCCCGATCTGCCTGTGCGCCGCTCATGATCGTTGCCGAGATTTGCGCGGCCGACGCGAAACACGTCGCGTACTGATACACGTAGAACGGCGAGTTGAAGAAGTGCGGAATCCTGGCCCACGTGGCGGGCGTCAGAGGCTCCATGTTCACGGCATCGCCGTAATAGGCGATGAACAGCTCCTTGTAGATGGCGTTCAGCACATCCGCCGTAATCGGGTCATCACGTTCCACCCGCCGATGCACCTGCAACTCGAAGTCCGCAAACAATACCTGCGTGTAGAACGTGCTGGTGATCGAATCGATCGCGTGCTGCAGGAGCACCATCTTCTCTTCGCGGGAGGACGCGCGCGCGAGCATGTAGTCCAGCAGCAACGCTTCGTTGAGCGTGGAGGCGACTTCCGCCACGAAGATGGTGTAGTCCGAATACACGTAGGGCTGCGTTTCGTGCGACAGCATCGTGTGAATCGAGTGCCCCATCTCATGCGTCATCGTGAACACGTCGTCAAGCGTGTCGGTCCAGTTCATGAGCATGTAGGGGTGCACACCGTAGACGCCGGCTGAATAGGCACCGCTGCGTTTGCCGTCGTTTTCGTAGACGTCCACCCATCGTTCCCGCAGCCCGCGTGACATTCGCGCCTGATAGTCGGCGCCGAGCGGGCCCACGGCTTCAATGAGGGCCGGCAACATGGCGGTGTAGTCGTACCGCGCGTCCCACTGCACCAGCGGGATCGAGAAATCGTAGGGAAAGTACTCCTGCAGGCCGAGCAACCGCCGGCGCAGCTGGTGATATCGCTGCAGCGGGGCCGTGCCGCGCCGGGTCGTATCAATCAGGTTCTCGACGACCGAGGTCGGGATGGCATTGCCGTGCAGGGCGGACTCGAGGCAGCTGGCATATCCGCGCGCCCGCGCCTGGAACCAGTCGCGCTGGCAGACGCTGTGATACAGCGAGGCATAGGTGTTGAGGTTGGTTGCGTACGTGCCGTAATGCGCCAGAAACGCCAGCCGCCGGTCCGCCTGGTTGTAGTTGGTGGCCAGCACCGCCCGGTAGGTGCCGTACGACATCGTCTGCGTCTCGCCTGTGGAGAGCGTGACCTCCGGGAACTTCGCGTCAGACGTCGACAGGGCCCAATAGGCCTCGGTCGGCGCGCCGCCCACCCGGGTCGCCAGCGAGAGGAGGCGTTCGCCGGCCTCGTCGAGTACGTGTTCCTGCAGACGATAGATCTCCTCGATCGCGAACCGGTACAGGTTGAGCGCGGCGTCCGCGTCCATCCACTGGCGTACGGTGTCGAGCGGGATCGTCAGCAGTTCCGGAGAGAGCCAGGAGGAAAGCTGTTGCCAGCGGGCAAACAGCGCCTCGACCTGCTGCTTGCGCGCGTTGATCGTGTTGTCGCGCTGGTCCTCGTCGTATTTGAGTGACGGATAGAAGTAGACCCGGTGCGCGAGCTGACCGAGCGCATCGTTGAGCTGGAACGCCTCGCGTACCCGATGCCCGCCCTGGTGCAACGTGCCCTTGAGCGCGGCATACTCCCCCATTCGGAGTTCGAACAACGCGCGGTCGGCGTCCCACGCTTCCCATGAGGGGTAGATGTCGGCGAGATTCCACGTGAACTCGGCCGGGATCTCGGCCCGGACCCGCGAGCGCGGTGCGGCGGTGGTCATCCGGCGATTGTACGTGGCCCACGGGCTATAATCCGAGCGCTCGTAGAACTCCTGGAGGTAGCTGATGAAGTCCCTGCGTCTTCTTGGCCTTGCCGCAATCCTGTGCGGCAGCGCCCTCGCCGGTTCGGTCGTACGCGGCCAGTCCGGCGCCACTCAGAGCGGCGACCCGCTCGATACGCTGCATTTCCGATCGATTGGCCCCGCCACCATGTCGGGCCGCATATCGGACCTGGCGGTGTACGAAAAAAATCCCTCGATCTACTACGTCGGCACCGCGCACAGCGGTGTCTGGAAAACCGTGAACAACGGCACGACGTTTGAGGCCCAGTTCCAGGACCAGGGACTGATGTCGATCGGTGACGTCACCGTGTCCCAGACCAACCCGAATCTCGTGTGGGTGGGCACCGGTGAGTCCAACAACCGCCAGAGCACCTCGTGGGGTGACGGCGTGTACAAGTCCATCGACGGCGGCTCGTCGTGGACGAAGATGGGGCTCGACAAGAGCTACCACATCAACCGCATCCTCATTCATCCCACCAACAACGACGTGGTTTTTGTGGCGGCCACCGGAGCGCTGTTTGGCCCCGGCGGCGACCGCGGCGTCTACAAGACGACCGATGGCGGACGCACGTGGAAGCAGGTCATCAAGGGTGATGAGGACACCGGTGCCAATGACATTGTGATGTCCGAACAGGACCCCAACATCATGTGGGCCTCGATGTACCAGCGCCGTCGTGTGCAGTGCTGCATGAACGGCGGCGGTCCCGGCAGCGCGGTCTACAAGTCCACCGATGGTGGGGAAACCTGGACGAAGGTGGAAAACGGCCTGCCCACCGGCGAGCTGGGACGCATCGCGATCGCGATGTATCCGAAGTCCAACAACATCGTGTACGTGCTGGTTGAGGGCGCAACACCGGCCCGTGGCGGCGGCCCAGGTGGGCGCGGCGGCGCACCGGCGGGCAATGATCCGGCAGTGGCGGCCATGGGGCTGTATCGCTCAGTCGACGGCGGCGGGACGTTCGAGAAGATGTCGAACACCAATCCGCGACCGATGTACTTCAGTCAGGTCCGCGTCGATCCCTCCACGCCCGACGTGGTCTACATGGGCGGCGTCGGCCTGCACATGTCGATTGACGGCGGACGGACGTTTGAAACCGACGCGGCGCAGGCCACACACGACGACGTGCACGCGATCTGGATCAACCCCGCCAACGTCGACCACGTGCTGATTGGTCATGACGGCGGCATCTCGGTGTCCTACGACCGCAGCCGCACCTGGCAGCAGCTCAACAACCTGCCGCTGGCGCTCTTCTACCACGTGTCGGTCGACAACGGCACACCGTACCGCATCTGCGGCGGCCTGCAGGACAACTACAACTGGTGTGGCCCCAGCCGTACGCGTTTCACGCGCGGCATCCTCAACAGCGACTGGTATCAGGTGCAGGGCGGCGACGGATTTGTCGTGCTGGTTGATCCCCGCGATCCGCGCTACGTGTACTCGGAGTCGCAGAACGGCAACATCCAGCGCAAGAACGCCGAAACCGGTGAAGCCACCAACATCCGCCCGAACTTCGAAACGGTGACGCCTGCGCCTGAAGACGGCGCCCTGCCGTACCGGTGGAACTGGGACACGCCGATGATCTTCTCGCCGCACGATCCCACTGCGCTGATCGTGGCGGCCAACAAGGTCTTCCGTTCCAACGACCGCGGCGACTCGTGGACGGTCATTTCTCCCGACCTCACGACGAACGCCGATCGCAGCGAAATCGCGATCATGGGCAAGCGCGGAGACGAGATCCGCATCGCGGCCAATGACGGCATCTCCTTCTGGCCGACCATCGTCTCGCTCGCTGAGTCTCCGAAGCAGGCGGGTGTCTACTACACGGGCACTGACGATGGCGTGGTGCAGGTGTCGCGGGATGCCGGCAAGACGTGGACGAACATCACCAGGAACATCCCGAACTTCCCGACGGGCGCCTGGGTGTCGGAAGTGGTGCCCTCACGTTTTGATGCCGGCACGGTGTACGTCACCGTGGATGCGCACCGCATCAACGACTACGGCACGTACGTCTGGGTGAGCAACGACTTTGGCGCCACCTTCCGTGCCGCCACCACCGGCATGTCGGGTGAAGTCGTCAAGACGCTGCTCGAAGACACCAAGAACCAGGACGTGCTGTATGCCGGCACCGAGACCGGACTCTTCATCACGCTGGATCGCGCAAAGAGCTGGCGGCGCCTCAAGGCCAATCTGCCGACCGTGCGCATCGACGAGATGGTGATTCACCCCCGCGACAACGCGCTGATTGTCGGCACGCACGGGCGCTCGGTGTGGGTGCTCGATCACCTGGAGCCGATCCAGGAGTTCGCTGCCGCACAGGCGTCGGCGTCCGATGCGACGTTGTTCTCGATCGGACCCGCGATGCAGTGGCGCGCGTTTGACAACCAGAACGATGAGTTCTGGGGTCACCAGCTGTTCGTGGGCGAGAACCCGCCCGCTGACGCGATGATTCAGTTCCACCTGAAGAAGCCGGTGAACGATCTTTCGATCCGGATCACCGATGCGGCGGGCCGCCTCGTGCGTAATCTCGAGGTGCCGGCCAACCGGAACGTTGCGGGTATTCAGACCGTGTGCTGGGACATGCGCGTGGAGCCGACGCCGGCGGTTGAAAGCGGCAATGCGGCCGGCGGTGGCGGTGGCGGGCGTCAGGGTGGCGGACGCCAGGGCGGTGGCCGCGGCGGCGCGTCGGCGGTGCCAGGCGTGCCGGGTCCAGTGCCGCCTCCGGGCACAGGCGCGTGGAACCCGTGCGGTGGCGGCGGGTTTGGCGGCGGCGGCGCAAACGCCGGTCCGCTCGTGCTGCCCGGCACGTACACCGTCGCACTGCAGGTGGGCGGCCAGACGGTCGGCACCAAGACCATGGGCGTGACCGCGGATCCCGCGAACACGCTCTCGGCGGCGCAGCGTCAGCGTTACTACGACATCGTGATGGACCTGCACACGATGCAGGGACGCGGTGTGGCCGCGGCCAATGCACTGATGCCCGTGTACACCCAGATGAATGAACTGAGCGGCAAGATCGCCGGCATGACAAACGTGCCTGATGCGGTCAAGACGCAGTTCGAGGCGGTGAAGAAGGAGCTCGACGCCGTGCGTGCCAAGTTCGGCGTGCCTCCCACGCCAGGAGCCGGCGGCGGGCGCGGCGGCTTTGGTGGCGGTGCGCCTGCCGACAACACGAATGTGCTGGCGCGCACCGGCACAACGAAGAGCCGCATCCTGACCTTCTACGACATGCCCAGCGACACCCTGATGCGCGACTACGCCGACGTGCGTCTGGCGATGCCGCGCGCGATTACCGAGGTGAACACGTTCCTCGCGCGCGCTACGGCGCTGAGCCAGGCGCTGGCCAAGTCGGGCGTGACACTGACCGTTCCCCCACCGGTGAAGTGAGGGTCCTGCATCCTGAAGCGACCGTTCACGGTCGCGTGTTGATTGAGGAGGCCAGCCGCCCGGCTGGCCTCCTCATCGGCTTTCATGGCTACGGCCAGGTCGCCGAGGACATCCACGAGCAACTCACGCAGATCCCCGGCACGGGCGAGTGGACGAAGGTCTCCATTCAGGCGCTTAATCGTTTCTACACCCGTGGTGACGGCAAGGTGGTCGCCAACTGGATGACGCGCCAGGATCGCGAGCTCGCCATTGCCGACAACATTGCGTACGTGCAGAACGCGCTCGACGACGCGACAGGCACCTCGGACTCCGCACCTCGCACGTCGCACCTCGCACTTCGCACTGTATTTGTGGGATTTTCACAAGGGGCGTCGATGGCGTATCGCGCGGCGTTGCACTCGCGACACGGCGCCGCCGGTATTGTCGCGCTTGCCGGCGACATTCCACCTGATGTGAAGGACGACCAGTCACTGGTGTGGCCGAAGGTGCTGGTCGGCGTCGGGGATCGGGAGGATTGGTACGCCGGCCCGAAGCTCGATGTTGATCTGGAGTTCCTCCGCGCGCGGGGCGTGACACACGACGTCATCCGGTTTCCGGGCGGGCATGAATGGACCGACCAGTTCCGTTCAGCCGTCGCTGATTGGCTGACGACGCTTTAGCCAGCGCGTCACTTATCGGGCGGAAAAAGCTTGGCCGCGCTGGCGGCGTCAATCTGACCGCCCGCCTTCGTGATCGCATACGCCAGCACCGGATCGATCCGGGCCGAGAGATCGAGTGCGGACGGCAGCTGCAGGTCGTCCGGTATCACACCGTGTCGTTCAAGGCTGATTCCGTCAGCCATGAGGATGTCCGCCGTGGTGACGGTCACGAAGTAGGTAATCACCGTGTCGGTGCCCTGGGTGAACGGCAGCATGCGTGCCTCACGCACCGCGCCGGCTGTTCGATCGCCAATCACGGTGCCTCGTCCTTCCAGCTGGATCACACGCGCAAACAGTTCGGCAGACGACGCTGAGGCCGCGTCCACCAGAACCGTCAGCGCGCCTGTGTACGCGCGGTTGCGGCGAGTCCGGGCGACGATGGGCGCGCGGCCACCCCGGGCGACCCGGGTGCCGATCCTGACGTCGCGATCGAACATGTTGCCGACGAGGCGGATCATGGCATCGACGAAACCACCGGGGTTGCCGCGCAGGTCCAGGACCACGGCAGAGTGGCTGCGGGCGAGGCCGGCCATGCGATCGATCTCCGCCGCTTCGCCCATGAAGGTCGGAGCCTTCCACACGAACACGGGGCCGACGATGGCGGAGCGATGACGAATGGCGTGTTGCGCGTCTTCGAATTCGCGGATGAGCTCTGAGAGTCGAATGCCGGTGGTTCCGCCAATGGTGTCGATCGCCCGGCCGTCGGTCACCTTGGAGTTCACCACCATTGCCTGACGGGTGCCGTCAGGGCGCTCCACCTCGACCCGGGTGCCCACCATGGGCGAAAGGACGTTGAGGATGTATTGCATCCGGCTGACGTTCTCGCGTGTGACCGGATTGTTGTTGATGCTCAGGATGTGATCGCCTGGCGCAAGTTTGGTGGCGGCATCAGTCTGCGGACGCACCGCGACGATGTATGGTTGTTCGCCGACGAAGCCGATGTCGTACCCGTAGTCCACACGTCGTGACCAGGCGGGAGGTGTGAAGAACGTGTGGGAGTCGTTGAGGCTGTCGAGCAGGCCCGCCACCAGTGACAGCGCTGCCGACAGGTTCGGTGCCTGGTCAACGCGTGCAAGGTGTTCCGCGTACTTTGCGTCCCAGTCCAGCCCCTTGAACGTGGGATCGAAGTAGTACTTCTTGACCGAGGCATGTGCGTCGCGGAGCATCGACTTGACGCGGTACGCGTCGTTGCCGCTCAGCTTCTCCTGGCGCGCTGCCCCGGCCACGCCGACGCTGAGGGCGAGCGCCGCTGCCAGCGCAAACACCGCGAGGCCGGCGCGCGGAGGCATGTCGTTACCTGCGGAAGAGCGCGCTCGTCGTGACTGGTGTGGAGTCCAGCGTCTGTCGGATTGCCGCGTAGAACGTGTCGGCAATGACTTCCAGCCCCTTCACCGTCGGATGCAGGTTGTCGTCGCCGATGGTGCCGGCGAGGTCGGCATTCATCGCCGCGTAGATGTCCACGAGTGTCACGCCGTGTGCGGTCGCCAGTTGCCGAATCCGGTTGTTGAGCGTGGGCACGAACGGTCCCGCTGCGCTGCGGTCTCTGGTGCCGGGTGGCGGAGGATACCGCATCGGTGGGATCGTGGCCAACAGGACGACAACGCCCCTCTCTTTCGCCACACCGACCATTTGATCCAGTGCGACTGTCGCCATCTCCACGCCAGAGGACGGTCCCGATGGCGCGTTGAGAAGATCGTTCGTTCCTTCCATCAGCAGCAGGACTTCAGGTGCGAAATCCGCCAATTCATGTTTGATCCGGTCCTGTCCGGCTTCATTGCCATTAGTCGGCGTGATGTCGTCAGAGGCGTTCTCTCCGGGTCTGCCAGACGTGATCACCGAGAACGACTGTCTCGCGTACCGCTGTTCAAGCAGGTTCTGCAGGCGAATCGTGTACGGCGGGCATTCGCCGGAAGAGTTGCATCGCCCGTAGGTGATGCTGTCGCCGAACGCCAGGAACTTTGTCTTCGCGATCCGCGGCGTTGGCGTGATGGTCACCGCAAACGAGCACGACGCAGTGCGCTGCAGCGAATCCGTGGCTGTGCACGAAACGGTTGTCGAACCCAGCGGGAACGTTGATCCCGACGCGGAAGAGCAATTGACTGTGACCGGCGCCTGGCCGCCCGCAGGCGTGGGCGGCGCGTATGTCGCCGGCATCCCCACGTTGTCAGGTGACTCGATCGTGATTGATGCCGGACAGCTGACTGTCGGCGCGGCCGGCGGTGGCGGAGGAGTCGTCGGTGACCCTCCACACCCAGCCGAAATCAGGAATCCCAGAAATGCCGCAACGGCGCTCGAACGTCTCACCGGGTGAGGAAGGTATCAGACCTCTTTCGATTCCGGCAACGTCCGAATCCAGCTGGCCACGTCATCCAGGACTGAGTCATCAACTGGCTGGCCACGGCGAACGATCAGTGAGTGGTCACCCCGGTCCACCATCCGTAGTCGGGCGCTCGGGAGACTCTCCAACAGCTCCTCCATCTCCCCCGGAGTACCAAATGGGTCTTTTGTGCCGTGCACAAAGAGCATCGGGGCCGTAATGGCGGGCAGGTGCGCATCGCGCCGCTGAGCCGGTTTTCCCGGGGGGTGCAGCGGATATCCGAAGAACACGAGCCCGTCCGGCGCCCGACCAAATCCCTCACGGGAGGCCACCATCGATGCGATACGGCCCCCCATCGATTTTCCGGCGGCGATCATCGGGCCCTGACTGACTTCTGCGGCCTCCCTCCAAACGTCCACGAACCGCGCTTCGAGCACCGGCGCCTTGTCCGGAAGTTTGCGTCCTGCGGCGATGTAATCGAAGTCGAAGGTCACCACTCGTGCACCGCGGGCCTCGAGCGCGCCGGCCACGTAACGCATCCAGCCGCTGGAGCGTCCTGCGCCTGCGCCATGAGCAAGGACGATTGTTGGCGTCAGCGCGGACTCTGTGGCCATGTCTTCAGCATAGTCGCTTGCCTCGACTTTCAGCGGGGCGATAGATTGCTGGACGATGGACGACTCACCGCTGCTGACCTTGGCTGAGGCGCGCACACATGCGCTGACGACGGATTGGGACAACCTGCAGATCGCGGTGCCCTGGTTCGTTGGGCGACGTGTACTCGACGCTGAACGACTTGAGGGGATCCTCGCATCCGATGAACGTGCAGACGCTGTCGGGCTCACCGCTGCGGCCGTGTACGGCTTCTGGCCGGCCAACAGCGTCGACGACGACATCATCGTCTACAAGAACGACGCGCGGAACGTCGTGCTGGCGCGATTTCCCATGCTTCGGCAGCAGGACGTGCGCGCCGGTGGAGAGCCGAACCTGTCGCTGGCCGACTTTGTCGCGCCCAAAGACAGCATGGCGCCCGACTACATCGGCATGTTTGCGGTGGCCGTGTTCCCGCCGGCCGACGGAGCGCTCTCTGCCGAAGAGGCTGAGTTGTCTGCGCGACTCGCGGATGTGTGTGCTGACCACCTGCATGCCCAGGCGCGTGAAGACTGGGGCTGCACCGGTATTCGCGTCGAGTGGGGAACGCCGCCGTGTCCCGACATTTCGTTCCGACGGACCATGCTGGCGTTGCTTGACGCTCAGGCGGTCGGCATCTCGCTGTCGCCAGGGGATGCACTGGTTCCGGCGGCCTCTCGAGTCGGACTGTACTTCAGTCACCCTGCTGCCACGTCATTCAACGTTGGACGTTTAGGAGACGATCAGCGGGAGGATTACGCGCAACGAAAAGCAGCCGCGCAGGCTCTCCTGTGAAACTCAATCCGTATCGCGCCTCCTGACCAGCCCACGCAGCCGAATGGCTTCAGCGTCGCGCTTCACTATGACGATGCGGCGCAGGCCGTCGACCTTTCCCCGCCAGGTTCCGTAATGGAACACGGGGGAATCGATGCAGGGACTGGGACACGACCTCAGGTACGCCGTTCGGATGATTCTGAAGCGGCCGGGCACGTCCGCCCTGGCCATCATCGCCCTCGCGCTGGGCATCGGGTTGACCACCACGATGTTCAGCATCGTTCAGGGCGCCATCCTGCGCGGTCTGCCGTTCGAAGATTCGCATCTGGTCCAGATGCTCACGACCGCCACGCCGACCAATCCTGTCGGGAGCCGGTCGGTGGCCGTCCATGATTTCGAGGATTGGCGCGCAGCCACATCGTTCGAGCGCATCGAAGGGTACACGCAGACCTCGTTCACGCTCACCGGGGGCGGCGGATTTCCCGAGCGGATGCGAGGCGTGCGTGTGACGCCCGGATTGTTCACCGCATTGCGTGCCGCACCGGTGCTTGGTCGTGACTTCACGGCCGCCGACGCCGAAGCCGGCGCTCCCAAGGTCATCATCCTTGGGCACACGGCATGGCAGACGCGCTTCTCGTCCAATCCGGACGCCATCGGACAGGTGGTCTACGTCGACGGTGAGCCGACCACCGTCATTGGTGTGATGCCACCCAGGTTTGCGTTTCCCCAATCGCAGAACGCCTGGATGCCCCTCCACTACACCCTGCCCGCGAAACGTCGCACCGGTGCCTTTCTCACTGTCGTCGGACGTCTCAAGTCCGACGTGTCCCCATCGGAGGCGAGGACCGAGATGCGGGCGATCTCTGAACGCCTGGCATCCGCATATCCCGAGAACAAGGACGTCCGCGCCGGCATCGCCCCATTTGTCGAACAGGCCATTGGACCCGACGTCGTCAGCACGTTGTTGACGATGCTGGGTGCGGTGTTTGGAGTCATGCTCATCGCGTGCGTCAACGTGACCAACCTGCAGCTGGCGCGCGCGGCTGAACGAACACGAGACACGGCGATCCGCACGGCGCTTGGCGCCGGCCGCTGGCGTATTGTGCGGCAGACGTTGACCGAAGGGCTGTTGCTTTCCGCTGTCGGCGCGAGCCTTGGCCTCGCGCTGGCGTGGGTGGGCGCAGATCTCTTTAATCGCGCCATTGTCGACACCGACCCGCCGTTCTGGATCGACGTCCGGCTGGATCCGGTTGTGCTCGCGTTTGTGACTGTCATTACGGTCTCTGCCGCGCTTGTTTCGAGTCTTGTGCCCGGCTGGCGGCTTGCACGCACCGGTGTCAGTGGCGTGATGAAGGATGAAGGGCGCGGCACCACCAGCCTTCGCATGGGTCGGTTCACCCGCGGACTGGTGATGGTGGAGGTCGCAGTCTCGTCGATTCTGCTCGTGGTGTCGGCGTTGATGATTCGCAGCATCATCCTGAATAGCCGCCTCGATGTGCCGTTCGCGACCGAGGACGTGCTGGTGACGTCGATTCAACTCGACAATCGGACCTACCCCGCGGTACCGGAGGTCCGACGAGGGCTGCAGCAGGTGGAGCTGGAGTTGTCCCGGCTGTCCGGCATCCGCACGTTTGCACTTGCCACCGGGGCGCCGCGTTCGGGAGGCGGCGCGCTTGTGGCGGTCGACGGCGAGTCGTATGCGGCGACTGAGGATTATCCGCGGTCCGGGAGCATCATCGCGAGCCCGGCCTACTTCGACGTGCTTCGTGTCCCACCTGTCGAAGGCCGCGCGTTCACCGCACAGGATGCTGAGGGCTCCCTTCCCGTCGCGATCGTCGACGAGTCCTTCGCCAGACAGTACCTGAGCGGCAGCGCCGTTGGCAGGCGGATCCGTTTCGGGTCGGAAACCGACAAGGGCGTTTCGTTCGAGAACGCTCCGTGGCTCACCGTCGTCGGTGTGGTGCCGCAGGTCGTTGAAGAGCAATACGACAGCCGGCAGACCGCGCAGGTGTTCCGGCCGATCGCTCAGGTGCCGGTGCGCAGCCTCACGATTTTTGCGGCGTCGGCGGGAGCGACGCCGACCGCGCTTGCCAACCCGATCCGTACCGCGCTTGCCGGGATCGGTGATGGCATCCCGATGTCCAGTGCGTTGACGCTCGCGGAGTCGATCTGGCGTGAGGGGTGGCCTGCGCGTGTGTTTGGCGGACTGTTCACCGCCTTTGGATTCGCCGCCTTGGTACTCGCCTCCGCCGGCCTGTACGGTGTGATGGCATTCAGTGTGCGACAACGCACGGGAGAGATCGGTGTCCGCATGGCCATGGGCGCGGACCGACGGACGGTGCTCCGTATGATTCTCTGGCAAGGCATGTGGCGCGTCGTGCTGGCCGTCGTCATTGGACTCGTGCCTGGTTGGCGCCTGGCCATTCTCATGAGTGAATTGCTCAGGGGCGTGTCGCCACTGGACCCGACCGCGTACATAGGTACCGCAGTGACGCTGCTGCTCAGCGCGTTTGTCGCCTGCCTGGTGCCGGCGCTCCGCGCCGCATCGGTCGATCCGATGGTGGCGTTGCGTACCGATTGATCTCGACGGTCGCGATTCAGCGACCGAGGTGTTTCTTCCAGAACGCCCAGACCAGATTCCAGGAGTCGATCTGTTCTGGCGAGTCGTCGCGTTGCAGCGTGTCGGTGTTCACGCGCCGGTTGAACGTGTGGCCCACACTCGCCGGACCGGGCGTGGGATTGACGTACACCTTCGTCTCGGCAAGCCTCGGCTTGCGGGCCCGAAGCGCATCGATGATCTGCTCCGCTTCTTCGAAGTTCACGTCGGTATCGTTGGTTGCGACGTGAACCAGCAACGGCACTTGTAACTTGTCGACGTGATAGATGGGCGACCGCTCTTTGTAGATCTCCCGCTTCTCGAACGGGAGCCCGAGGACCCGTTCCATCGTGGCGAAGCTGCGCTGATAGCTGGGGCCCTTGTATGAGAGCCGGAAGAACAGGTTGGTCACCGGCACCATCGCCACACCGGCCTTGAAGGGGTGTTTCTCGCGGAAGACCGAGTGCAGCGTGATGAATCCACCGTGGCTCCAGCCCATCATGCCGAGCCGTTCCGGATCCACATGCGGCAGCGTCTTGAGGTAGTCGGCTGCACTGATCGTATCGTCGATCTCGTAGCCACCGTAGTCGATCTTGTTGTGGAACGATTCGCCGTACCCGATCGACCCACGGTAGTCCGGGGCAATGATCACGTAGCCTTTGGCCACGGCTTCACGCACAAAAGGGAAGTAGCGGATTTCCCATCGGCCGTGGACGCCGCCATGCACCCACACCATGGCCGGACGACTGCGCTCAGGACCCTTATTAATGGGCTGGAATACCCAGGCGGGAATGTCGAGGTCGCCGACGCTGCTGCGGTACGTGACCTTGGTGCACTCCATGATGCCCTTGCAGGCGTCTGCGTACCGCTTCTCTTCTTCCATGCGCGCGTCAATCTGCGCCTGATAATTCGCGCGAGGGTGGTCCTCGTGTTTGTTGCTGACGTACAGCTGCCGCGCGCGCGCCTCATCAATGGGGGCCTGCTGTCCCCGTCCGCCGCCGCGTCCCTGGCCGCCGGTCGCTCCTTGCTGAGCCGGCGACGATTGTTGCGCATCCAGCGGCAGCGCGAGTCCTACGAGAGCCGCGACAAGTCCGATGAGGAGTGTGCGTCGGAGGGTGTGCATGCGCAGAGTCTACACTCTGATCCATGAGTGGCACGACAGAACTGCAGGCGCGTTTCGGTGCGATCGACATCTACCTGTTCGATCAACTCCTCAAGGGGCGCATCACGCCGGACGACCGGATTCTCGATGCGGGCTGTGGGTCTGGCCGCAACGCCCATTACCTGCTCGCTGAGGGATTCCACGTGTGGGGCGTGGACCACAATCCCCGCGCGGTCGCGGCATTTGCCGAACTTGCCGCTGAACTCGGCCATCCGATCTCAGGCGAACGCGCCCAGGTCAGTACACTCGATCGGCTTCCATTTCCCGACCACGAGTTCGACGTCGTCATCTGCAGTGCAGTCCTGCACTTTGCGACGGGACACACGCAGTTTCACGCGATGGTGTCGGAGCTGTGGCGCGTCCTTCGATCTGGAGGCCTGTTCTTCGCGCGCCTGGCATCGTCAGAAGGCATCCGCGATCAGATTCGCGACCTCGGCGACGGTCGCGCCATTCTTCCCGACGGCTCCGAGCGGTATCTCACGACCGAACGCGACCTGATGGCGCTCACAGCCCGACATGGAGCGCTCCTCGATCCCCTCAAGACCACGATCGTTCACGGCCAACGCGCCATGACGACGTGGGTGGGGAGGAAGGGGAGGGGGATCTGAAATCTGAAATCTAATCTCTCCCCAGCATCCTGTCCCTGACAGCCTTGAACTCGTTGCCGGGTTTCCATTCCGGGAATGTCGGGGCCTGCGCGACTCGGTAGCCGACGGCCAGCAGGAGTCTGGCGTCCTGCGCCAGACCGCCGAGATCCCAGTCCGGTTTCACCTCGTCGGAAGGCGCGTGGTAGTCACGACGGTTGTACTCGTCGCGCTTCTGTTGGCCGTAGTCTGCCGGCTTGCCGATGAACGTCACACCATCATCCACATACAGCGCGGGGACGCCGACCTTCGCGAAATTGAAGTGGTCGGAGCGATAGTAGAAGCCCTTTTCTGATTCGGGATCGGGAATCAAGGTACGGCCCTGCTCCTTGGCGGCCGTCTGCAGGTAGTCGTCAAGGTCGGACGCGCCAAACCCGATCACGGTGAGATCCGACGTGCGGCCCCAAAGATTCATACCGTCGATGTTGATGTTCGCGAGTGTGCGCTCAAGCGGGTAGAGCGGGAACTTGGCGTAGTACTCCGAGCCGAGCAGCCCCTGCTCCTCCGCGGTGACTGCCAGAAACAGCAGCGTGCGTTTGGGCGTCGGCTCGATCGTCTTGAACGCCCGGGCAATCTCGATCATCGTGGCCGTCCCACTGGCGTTGTCGACCGCGCCGTTGTTGATGTCGTCTCCGTCGCGTGGGGAGGCGGCGATGCCGAGGTGGTCCCAGTGCGCGGTGTAGATGACGTATTCGTCCTTCAGCACCGGATCGCTGCCCGTGATCTTCGCGATGACATTCTTCGAGTCGAGCGTGCGCATCTGCTGCGAGAGCGTGATCGATGCCGTCTGCTTCAGCGACACAGGTGTGAAGTCGCGGGTGGCCGCCGACGCCTTCAGCGCATCAAAGTCGAGCCCGGCCGCCTTGAAGAGATCAGTCGTGGCTTCGAGTGAGATCCAGCCTTCAACCGCCGCGCGGCTCATGTTCTTGTCGGGTGTCACCAGGTTGAAACGTTCGCCGCCCATGCCCTGCGCGACCGAGAACGGGTATCCCGCGGGTTCTGTCTCGTGGATGACCAGCACGCCGGCGGCACCCATCTCGGCCGCCTTGGAGAACTTGTAGGTCCAGCGACCGTAATACGTCATCGCCTTGCCGCCAAACACCGACGGGTCCAGGCCGGCAGGTCCATTGCCGGGAATCGGAGGGTCGTTCACCAGCATCAGGATGGTCTTGCCCTTGACGTCGACGCCCTTGTAGTCGTCCCAGTTGAACTCCGGCGCCTGAATGCCATACCCGACAAACACCATCTCGGAGTTATCGAGCGAGACGGTGTCGGTCACACGGGTGCTGAACGGCACCACATCACCCAGCACGCGCAGCTGCCGTGACCGGCCGCCCTGCCTGACCGTGAAGGGTGCGGTGACCATGGGCCGAAGACCAACCAGCGGTACGTTCTGCACGAAGGTACCGTCTGGATTGCCGGGCTCGAGGCCCGCGGCCCTGAACTGCGCAGTCAAGTAGTCAACGGTGAGCTGTTCGCCTTCACCACCAGGCGCTCGCCCGCGGAACTCGTCAGACGCCAGCCGTGTGATGTCGGTGAGCACGTTGTCGGTGTTGATCTCCGGCAGATCATCCATCGTCTCCGGCGGATTCGGCGAGCAGGCGACGGTCAGAAGGAGGAGCCCGGCGGGAAGAAGGTGTCGCGTCATGCGCTCAGTCTAAACTGAGGCATGGCGATCTGGTCAGTGATGGTGGCCGTGCTCCTGTCCCAGGGCGCGGTGCGGCAGACGTTCTTCACCACGTCACTTTCGGCAGCCGAGATGGCCCGGAAGCAGGCGGTGGTCGAGACCTCGATGGGCACGTTTGTCATGGACCTTTTGCCTGAGGCCGCTCCCAATCACGTGGGGTTCTTCATCACGAACGCCCGCGCCGGCGAATACAACGGCACAACGTTTCACCGGGTCATCAAATACGGGATCATCCAGGGTGGAGATCCGCTCAGCAAAGACCCGGCCAAGGCCGCGCAGTACGGCACCGGCGGCATGAACCGCCTCAAGCGGGAGATCAGTCCGGCCGAGACACACACGCTGGGCACCGTCAGCGCCGTGCTCGCGCCGGGTCAACCCGACAGCGGTGGGTTCCAGTTCTTCGTGTGCGCGACACCTCAACCTGCGCTCGACGGGCAGTACTCCATCTTCGGCCGCGTCAGCGAAGGTATCGAGGTGGTTCAGGCGATCTCGACCATCGACGCGGATGCCAATGGCGTCGCGAAGACGCGCGTCACCATCAACACCATTACGATCCGCGATACCCCTCCGCCACCCGTGGATCCCTTCAAGGATGCGTCCGCCGAAGACCTCGGTTCCTATCGCGCGGTGCTCGAGACGACCAAAGGCGAGATCACGTTTGAACTGCTCGCCGACAAGGCGCCAGAGACGGTCCGCAACTTTCTCCAGCTTGCCGCGGCAGGCGTGTACGACGACACGCCCTTCCATCGCGTCGTGGCGAACTTCGTCATCCAGACCGGCTCGCCCGCCCACCGCCGAACTCCACTGACGCCGAAACAACATGCGCTCGTGCACACACTTGCGCCGGAGTTCACGCCCACGCCCAACGTGCCGGGCATCGTCTCGATGGCTCGAGGCGAGGACCCCGGCAGCGCCACGACCTCGTTCTTCATCTGCACAGGTGAATGCCGCACGCTCGACAACACGTACACCGTGTTTGCGCGGGTCGTCGCCGGCATGGAGACGGTGACGGCCATCGCCGCTGTGCCGGTCGACGGCGAAACGCCCCGCGAGCCCGTGCTCGTCACAAAAGTCAGACTCGAAAAGGGCCGCTGAACACAGGCCCCCCGGAGCAGTCCTTGACGGACTTCTTTGGTCGGGTTTATGCTGTTCGCGGCAAGTGAGACGCGTCTCACTTGTGGAAAGGACCCGCCGGGTGCGGCAACACCCGGCGGGATACCGAATACCAGGTCGGCGAGACCCCACTCACACGCACGAGGCGCGTGACGCATTCGGCAGTCCGATTCTACCGGAACACTTCCGGGAATCGCGCCGTGTGCCCATGGCGGTCGTGCCGCTCTGCCCGAAAGGCCATGGGTTCGATGGTTCGTCCGCTTCGCGTTCTCCGCTCCCTGCTCTTCTGGTCGCACTTGATTGCGGGTGTGGCCGCCGCCGTCATCATCATCGTGATGTCGGTGACCGGCGTTGCGCTGACCTACCAGCGCCAGATGCAGTACTGGGCAGATACCAGGCACTTTCGGGCCGAACCCAGTGCAGGCGAAATGCCGCTCGCACCTGAAAACCTGATTGCCACAGTGGAGTCGCAGCTGTCGACTGATGCGCCTGCCAAGGTCACGAACGTCACGTGGCGCGCTGATGCCGACCTGCCGGTTGCGGTGGCGGTGGGGAACAAGACGTACTACGCGAATCCGTACACCGGTCACGTCTACGGTGAAGGCACCGGCCAGTCGATGCGCGCGTTCTTCAGTTCGATGGTCGGCTGGCACCGATGGCTGGCGATGACTGGAGATCAACGGACGACCGGTCGCGCGATCACCGGCGCCGCAAACCTTCTGTTTCTGTTCATCGTGATCAGCGGCCTGTACCTGTGGTGGCCACGCTCGCTCACGTGGACACAGTTGCGGCAGATTACGTGGTTCCGTGGAGGCCTTTCGTCGAAGGCTCGCGACTTCAACTGGCACAACACACTCGGGTTCTGGTCCGCGATTCCGCTGGCGCTCGTTGTGTATTCGGGCGTGGTCATCTCGTACCCCTGGGCAAGCAACGGGGTCTACCGGATGATGGGAGAAGAGCCACCGGCGCGCACGCAGTCGGCTGCTCCCTCCACGCCTCGCGAAATCCCCGAGCCGCCGGCGACGGACACCCCGGTGGTGCTTTCAGTGCTGGCAACCACCGCGCGCCTCCATACCGCCGACTGGAACATCCTGTCGATGCGTGTGCCTGCCGGGCCGGACGCCCCTGCGGTCTTTACGATCGACCGCGGCGACGGCGGGCAGCCGCACAAACGCGCCACGCTCACACTCTCACAGTCGACAGGTCTCGTTGAGTCCTATGCGCCGTTCTCCGATCAGTCGCCCGGTCGGCAACTTCGTTCCATCCTGCGTTTTGCGCATACGGGTGAAGCTGGCGGATTGACTGGTCAGACCATTGCCGGCCTCGTCTCGGCGTTTTCCGTCGTGCTGGTTTACACCGGACTTGCGTTGTCCTGGCGTCGGCTGGTCGCGTGGATTCGCCGGCGTCGAGGTGGTTCCCTCCCGGACAAGCAGAAGGTCCAACGCGCCGCCTAAGGTGCGACAATAGTCGGCGCCATGCTGCCGCGAACGAGACGATGGGTGGAGTCCTGGGATCGTGTAAAGGACCTGCCCGAAGATGAGCTGAAGGCCTACATCCTCCACAAGTGCCGTAATGGCTACCAGGTGGCGAAAAAGCCGTCTCGCGGGCAGCGCGAGGCGTGGGTCACCCTGCTTGCCGAACCCGACAAGACGAGAGACCAGCTGAGCCCCCTCGCCATGCGGGTCGTGGATCACGTCCAGTCGAAACTCGAGCAGGATGGCTACGACTTCGTCATCAATCTCGACGAGACCGGCGGCGTGGCTTACGCAGAAGTGCACTTCCGCACGTTGGCCCGCAAGGGCAGCGCGTAGCGTCGATCAGTCGCCGGCCAGCGCTTCGGTCGGATCAACACGCGACGCTCGCAACGCGGGCACGACCACGGCAACCGCACAGACCACCACCAGCGTGCCGACGATGGCCGCCAATGCTCCGGCATTGCCGCTCACCGCTCCGAACAATGACGCGTGCAGTGCGCGGTACGCCAGCACGGTGAGGCCGATGCCCGCAGCAAAGCCCACCGCAAGCAGCAGGCTCGCATGGCCGGCAATCAGCCGTACGACGTGCGAGCGCGAGGCGCCCAGCGCCAGACGCACACCAATTTCCCGCCGCGTGTCTGCCACCATTCGCGCCAGCAGCGCGTACAACCCCAGCGCCGTGAGCAGCAACGCCGTGAGCGCGAAAGCGGAGACCAGTCCTGCCTGCTGCCGGGGCTCCGCGATCGCATCACGCATGGCTGACTCAAGCGGCCTCAGCTCAAACACTGCGCGCGACGGGTCGACCTCACGCACCACCGACCGCAGCTGCGCTGCCAGCGTCGAGGTGTCGGCTGACCGGACGACGTAGTTCGGGTCCGGCCATGCCCCGGCCTGATCGCAGGTGTAGACAAAAGGCGCGCGCGCGACGTGGACGCCATCCTCCGCCAGGTTCGGTACGACACCGGCAATGGTGTATGGCAGCGGCATTCCGGCAAGCACGCGCAGCTGCCGCCCTATGACCGACCCGCCGCCGGCATATGTCTCGACGAACTGTTCATTCACCAGCGCGGTTCGAGGACGCTCCGGATCCGTGTGCATCGCCCCGCAGCCTTCTCCAGCGATGAGCGACACGTTCAGCGCCTTGAAGTAGCCACCCGCGACCATACGCGCACCAACAGACAACGCACGTTCGCCCTGACTGTTGGCCAGACCATCCACTTCGACCTGATACCGAAGGCTGCCTCCGGGCGATGGAAGAAAATTCACGAACCCGGCGGATGTGACGCCGGGCATGGCCGCAAGGCGCTCAAGCAACGCGATCTGCATTCGACCAACCTGCTCGCGGTCTTCATCCCATCGCGCGCCAACGTGAAACGTGAGCACGCCATCAGTGGAGAACCCCCGCTCCTCCTGCGTGAGTTGGAGATAACTGCCAACCAGCAGCCCCGCCGACGCGCAGAGCACCACCCCGAATGCCACCTGCAGGACGACCAGTCCGCGTTGCGTCCAGTGCGACGACACCACCGTGCCGCGACCTGCCCGCCCGACGTCAGTGACACCACGCGTCGACAGGATGGCCGGGATCATCCCGCATGCCACAGCGGCCGCAACGCTGACCGACAGGGTGAACAACACCGCGCGCGTATCAAGGCCCAACTCGTTCTGACGCGGCAGTGCCTCAAACAGTGACGGCATCGCCGCGACCGCCCACGACGCGGCCACGAGTCCCAGCCCCCCGCCCGCCAGCGCAAGGATCAGCACTTCGGTCCCGACATGGGCAATCAGCTGGCGCCGGGAACTGCCCAGCGCTGCGCGAATCGCGAACTCGCGCGTCCGGCGCTGCACCTGCACAATCACCAGGCTCGCGACGTTGGCCACACCGATGAGCCACACCAGTCCGACGGCCGCGAAGATCAGCCACAACGTGCGTCCGGATCCCACCCGCGCTGCCTTCAAGTCGGCAAGGACCGCCGTCCAGCCGGCATCGGTCGCGGGGAACTGGTCGCCCAGCTGCTGCTGAACGCGGTCGAGATCCGCTCGCGCCTGTTCGATCGAGACGTCCGGCTTCAGCCGGCCCACCCCGGATACAAATCGCGCGTCCCGCATACCCATCAACGAGGGATGAATCTGCGCCGGCAACCACGCGTCGGTGGCTGCCGCCGAAAACGCGCGGGGCATGACGCCGACGATGGTGTAGGGTCGACCACCGATGGTCAGGCGTTGACCTACGGCACGTGCATCCCCTGCAAAACGCCGCCTCCAGAACGTTTCGCTCAGCACCGCCGCACCCGGGCCGCCGAACACCTCTTCGTCAGCCGTGAAGGTGCGTCCCGCAAGCGGGGCCATTCCGAAGACCTCGAAGAACCGCGGTGTGACGCGGCGGGTATCCAGTCGCTCCGGATCAACTCCGCTCGTGTCCGTGACGTTTTCGGAGTACGACGCCGCGATCCCCACCATCGTCGTGTTCAGGCGATGCCAGTCGTCGATACGTGCAGGGGCGGCCAGCGTCGCCTGGCCGGGTGCCTTGGGGCTGGCCTCGGCCACCGTGACGAGTCGATCCGCATCGGGAAACGGCAGCGGACTGATGAACACTGTGTCGACGATGGAGAAGAGCGTCGTTGTACCGGCCGTGCCAAGGCCGAGTGTGGCAATGACGGCAAGTGCGTAACCTGGGCGACGCCGGAGGCCGCGCCAGAGCCCGGGCGGAATCGGCAGCCAGCGGCCGCTCGAGTTCGTCGTCGCGTCGGTGCCGCGTCTTGCGCGCCACAGATCGTTCGCTTCCCGCAGTGCGACCACTGGAATCGCGAACATCGAGCGCGCGGCCGCCACCTGCTCCGCGAAGGTGTCGCGCATCTGCGTGCCGTATGTGTTCCGCACGTCCTTTGGCGCCAGACGGAGCAGCACCGCGTGGCAGCCACGCGCGAGCCTTTCCACGAATCGACGCATCATGGCCGCACCTTTGCGGTGAGCGGCTTGATGCCTTCCTGACGTGCGAGACGCGCCAGTGCCTCGAGGCGATCGGCTTCGGCCTGCAGCACCTGCCGCCCGAGGGGTGTCAGGTGATAGTGACGACGCGGGCCATCGTCGAGACCGGTGTCTTCAATCAGGCCCAAGGTGGTCAGCCGGCCTATCGCCGTGTACAGGGTGCCGGTGCCCAGGCGGAGCTGGCCACCGGTTCGCTCGGCCACGTCGAGGATGATGCCGTAGCCGTGGCGGTCTTCCCGCGCGAGGGCCAGGAGGATGTGGAACTGCTGGGCCGACAGGGGCAGGAAACGTCGCGGATCAGTCGAGGCTCGTTGCGTCATAGGTCGATACGTCGAGCTTCGACGTATGTCGCAGCCGGAAGGTTGGCTCCGTGCGACTTGAGCCCCGATTCCGGACATTTGCGCATTCCCTGACGGAGGCGCACATGGCACTACAGGGACGGTGGATTGTGGGATTGGTGGTTGTGCTGATGGGGGTTCCGACACTGGCCTGGGGGCAGACCGCGGCTCCAGCTGCGACGGCTCAGGTTTCCCGCGACGTGGAAGCCGGCTATGCCGGATGGTTCGTGGAGCACGATGCCCGGCACCAGGTGATGGCCAGCCTTGTGTTCCGGCGGCAATCCCCGTTGGCGCTAGTCGTGCGAGCGACCGGAGCGTCAGCGTCAACTGACGATCACGAAACCAGCGCGGTCGGGTCGTATTCGCGCGAAGGGAGGGAGTCCCTGTTCACGGTCAGCGGCGGCGCCAGGCTTGAGGGCCGCCTTCCCAAAGCGACCGTGTCGTTGCAGGCTCTTCTTGGTGTCGGGGTGACCAAGAGCCGTTCGACGGTCACGATCGACGACGCGTACGGGCGGCGAGAATCAGCCGGCCAGAGTTCGAGCATTGGCTTTCTCTCCGAGATTTCGGCCGGCCTCCACGTTCCAATGACTAGCCGCGTCGGTCTGTTCGGCACCGTCGGTGTGGTCGGGCCGCTCCAACACCTGGTCTCCTTCCGGATGCCAACGGTGACGGCGGGCGTCAGCATCACCCTTCCTGCTCCCCAGTCAGCGCAACGCCGATGACGGATCCACCCGCGCCGCCCGCCGGGCCGGAATATCGCAGCCGGCCATGACGGTCACCAGCAGGATAGCGATAACGACCACGAGAGCCAGGACGACAGGGAGTTGATCGGCACCGACGACGAGCGCTCGCACGGATGGCCCAAGCCACGTGGCGGCGACGCTCCCCAATGACAGCCCGACGATCAGCAGCCATGCCCCCTCACGCAGAACCATGCGTCGCACACCCGACGGCGTCATGCCGAGGGCCAGTCGGATGCCGAACTCGCGTGTCCGGTGCTGGATGCCGTGTGCGATGACGCCATACACGCCAACCACAGCCAATCCGAGGGCGACGATGGCGAGGGCGCCGACCATGCGCAGGCTGGCCCGCGTCCGTGCGAACTCACTGGACATGAGTTCGCCAAGCGGCATGACCAGACCATTCACCGCGGTATTGGGCAGGGTCGCGGCCAGTGCTTCACGAATGACAGTACCCAGGTCCGTCGATTGCCGCCCACGGGCCACAATCGCCATCCTGCCCCCAGGACCTTGGCCAACCGGCACGTACACGGCGGGCGGCGCGGGCTTGTGCAACACGTCTTCGGGGATGTCTGGCACGACGCCCACGACCAGACGCGGCGTGGATTCGAGCGCGGCAATCCCATCAAACGTCACGTAGAGCTGCGATGTCAGAGGGTCGCGACCGTCCAGATGCGTCCGCACGAACGTTTCGTTCACTACCGCGACGGGTGCGGACTCGACGCTGCCCGATCGCAGCAGCCGACCTGAGCGCGGCATCAGCCGCAAGGTCTCGAAGTAGCCGTCACTGACCACACGCAAGGCCGCAGACCGCAGGTCCTGCACGCGTTGAGGACGAGGATCGGTCCCGAGCAAGACTGCCGGCTGGGCGCTGCCCGCCACTCCCGGCGGCAAATCGACGACGGCCGCCGAGGCAATTGCCGGGTGTGACCGCAGACGCAGCAGCAATTCTTGAAGCACCGAAGCCTCAGCCGCGTAGTCCGGATATCGTTCAGGCGGCACGGCCATGCGCGCCTGCACGAGATTGGTGGTGTCAAAGCCCGCGTCAATGGCGGCTTGGCGTGATGCGTGGATCGCGATGCTCACCGCTCCGCACCCAAGGGCCGTCGCCATGGCAATCTCCGCCGCAATCAAACTCTGCTGCATGCGGCGCCCGTGTCGATGCGCAGTGGCACTGCGACTGGTCAGGGCATGCTGTCTCGCGCCTCGCACCGCGCGCCGCGCCGGGACCAGTCCTACGATGCCGCCGGCCACCATCGTGACGATGAGGCCGATCAGGCCGATGGGCCACGTCAGCGCTGCTTCGCGCATTCTGGCAATGTCGAATGGCGCACTCGACGCCACGATCGACGTGATCCATGCTGCCAGCGCAATTCCGCAGAGTCCGGCGGCGCCAAACAGCAGGAGTGTCTCCGTCAGCAGCTGCCGCACGAGCCTCGCGCCTCCGGCTCCCAGCGAGATACGTGTCGCCAGTTCGGCCGAGCGATCGAGGCCGCGACAGAGCAGCAGATTGACGACATTGATGCAGACGATGAGAAAGACCGCAGCGGCGGCCGCCAGCAGCATCAACAGCGTGGGGCGTGCGTTGCGCCTGAGCGAAGCCGCCCATTCGGTGACGCGCAGTCCGACTCCGCCATGTGAGTCCGGATGAGCTTCCTCCAGCGACGCGGCCACAGCGTCCAGGCGGGTCTGCGCCTGCTGCCGCGATTGCCCCTTCTGCAAGAGCGCGAACGACAGCACCATCGGCCGCGTGGGTTCCGTGAAGGTGGGGTGCCCCGGCTGACGCAGCAACCAGAGGTCCCCCCATACGTAATATGGGGAAGGAAAACGGAACGGCTCAGGCATCACCGCCACGATGACGTGGGGATCGCCGTTGATGTGGACCGTTGATCCAATCGCGGCTGGATCCAGCTGGTAACGACGCTGCCACAATGCGTGGGAGATCACGACGGGCCGGGTGTTGTCCTGTTCGTCGGTTCTCGATGGCCACCTGCCGAGCAGCGGCGCGGTACCGAGCAGCGGGAAGAGTTCGGCATCCGTGTAGACGCCACGCGCATTCTCGGGCAGCTGATCGCCGGCAAGGCTGACTGAGCGCAGCCACGCAAACGACACGTGCTCGAAGATGCCGGCCCTCCGTATGGCGTCGATGTCGGCCCATGCGACGTCCGAACGTCCGCGGCCGTCACGCACCTGCAGCAGTTGCACGACCCGTTCGGCGTTGGCGTACGGCGTGTCTTTCAGCAGGACCGTGTGCGCGACCGCGACGGCGGTCGTTAATGCTGCGGTGCCGACGGCGATCGTGAGAAAGATGGCCGCTGTGGCGGCAGGACGGCGGCCGAGCGACCGCAGGCCCTGACGACTGTCGAGCAGCACGCTCTCACACCAGGGTGCGATCCACACGCCCCGGGCGTCCTCTCGTGCCAACGTGTCGTTGCCCATTACGCGCCGACTCGATACCTCTGGCTGGACGTCGTCACGTCGTCGCAGCGCCGACTCGCGCAGCGCACGATGTGTTTCGATCTCCTCGCGCAGTTCCGCCTCGATCCGATCGCGATGCCACCAAAAGACCAGTCGCCGCCACAGCCTGCCCATCATCGTCGTGTCTCCAGCGCTCAGACGGCGTCAAGCACACGGTGAATCAATCCCACCATGCGGTCGAACTCGGCCCGTTCACGTTCGAGATGCCGGCGTCCTGCCGGTGTGAGGGAGTAGAACTTCGCGCGTCGGTTGTTCTCCGACGCGCCCCATTCGCCGCGCACCCAGCCGTTGAGCAGCAGCCGCTGCAGCGCGGGATACAGCGCGCTTTCGCCGATCTCAAGGATGTCGCCAGAGGCAAAACGCAGATGCTCGACGATGCCGTATCCATGTTTGGATCCGGACACCAGGGCCTTGAGTACCAGCAGCTCGAGGGTGCCGGGAATCAGATCGGAAGCCGTGTTGGTGAGTCCCATCAGTTGCTGATGGGACGGAGTCCAAGACAAAAAGGTTTGCCCCTAAATCAACCGTGCTCTACCCGCGCGGCTTGCGAATCACGAGCACGGCGCCGGTCGCGAGCACGATGCCGCCCAGGATCGGAGAGAACGGCACGTGTTCTTCCTTTTCGGCGTTGACTTCAATCGGTCCTGCGTCGATGACCGTGTCGTTGCGGGTGAAGGAGAACCCGCCATAAACCAGCATCGCGGCCCCAACCACGATCAGAATGACCCCGAGCAACCTCATGTGCACCTCCACGCCACACATGAGCAAGACGAGTGCCATCTGAAGCGTGTCAAGCCGTCACGATCTGCCGATGCGGCCCTGCTCAGACCTGGTACGCCGCGTGCAATGAAGTCCGGTGATGCCAATTCACGGCATGACAAAAGGAGAAATTGCCATGAACAAGAACGAACGCGAAGGAAAGATGGACCAGGTCAAGGGCAAGGTGAAGGAAGGCGTCGGCCATGTGACCGACGATCCCAACATGAAGGACGAAGGCCAGATGGACCAGACCAAGGGCAAGGTCCAGGAAGGCGTCGGCAAGGTCCAGCGCGAGGTTGGTGAGCGCATGGAAAACGCCGGCAAGAACCTTCAGCGCTAGTTCCGCCCGTCCCGTCGAAAGCGCTGCGTGGTGTTCAGCCGCGCAGCGCTTCGAGCGGCCCGCATCGGCCAGTCCACTTGTGGCACTGTGTGCAGGTGACAACTGCGATTCGCCGATCACGACGACAGGCAGGTCCGGTGTGGCTCGTCACACTTGACCGACGCTCGCGTGTGCCGCTGCATGAACAGATCCTCAGGCAGATGCGGTTCGCCATCGAAGAAGGCCGACTCAGCCCAGACGCGCAGCTGCCGTCGACGCGTGGGCTGGCTGCCGATCTCAAAGTTGCGCGAGCCACTGTCGTGTTGGCGTACGAACATCTGCGCGCCGAGGGGCTGCTCGATGCCACCACCGGCGGCACCACCCGTGTCTCGTCGCGCGTCGATCACCGGCCTGCACGGCGCCCGGTATCGAAGGGTCAGCCGAAGCCCGCACTGGTCTCCGCCCGCGCGCGGGTCCTGGCCGCGTTGCCGCGTCCCACCCTGACGCTGGATCCACGCGGTGACGACACGCCTCGCGCGTTCATGACCGGCCAGCCAGCGGTGGATCTCTTCCCGGTGGAGGTCTGGGGCCGGCTGGTCGCGCGGCGCTGGCGCCGGATCACGGCGCGCTCCATCGGGTATGGCGATCCGCGCGGCCTGCGTGAGTTGCGCGAGGCCGTGGCGTCGTACGTGGGGCGCGCGCGTGGTGTGTCGTGTACCGCGGATCAGGTGGTGATCACGCAGGGCGCGCAGCAGGGCCTCGACCTGCTGGCGCGCCTGCTGACCGATCCCGGTGAATCGATCTGGATGGAGGACCCCGGCTATCCGGGTGTGCGAGCGGCCTTTGCCGGCTCTGGCGCGACCGTCGTGCCCGTGCCCGTGGACGCTGAGGGATTGGTGGTGCAGGAGGGCATTCGTCGCGCGCCTCGCGCCAGGCTTGCCTGTGTCACGCCGTCCAGGCAGATGCCGCTGGGCGGAGTGATGAGTGAGGCCAGGCGCGCGCAACTGCTGCAGTGGGCCGCCGGAGACGCGCGTCGATGGATCGTGGAAGACGACTACGACAGCGAGTTCCGCTATGCGGCCCGACAGGTCGCCGCGTTGCAGGCGCAGGACCGTTCCGGTTCGGTCGTGCACGTGGGCACCTTTACGAAGCTGCTGTTTCCAGCGCTTCGCCTCGGCTACCTGATCCTGCCGGAATCGCTGATTGACGCGTGTGTACCCGTGCGCAGTTCGATGGACTTCTGTTCCCCGTATCTGGAACAAGCGGTGGTGGCCGACTTTCTGAACGACGGCCACTTTGACCGGCACATCCGCCGGGTGCGGACGGCCTACCGCGCGCGGCTGGAAGCGCTGCAGGACGCCGTCGCGCAGCACATGACAGGCCTTGCCGAACTCGAGCCTGCCGATGCGGGACGTGCGGTGGTGTTGTGGCTCGAAGGGTTGCGCGAAGTCGATGCCTGCGACGCCGCTGCGGCCGCCGGCATCAGGGTGACGCCGCTGTCACTGTTTTACGCCGATCCCGCGCGGCCATCGTGGACCCGGGAGGGCGTGATCCTCGGCTACGGCGGCCTGCACGAGCGCGACATCCGGGACGGTATCGCCAAACTCGCGCGCGCCCTCGCGCGCCTGCGCTGACAGATGTGCTCAACAAGTAGGGCAGGCCTTCAGGCCTGCCAGGGAACGGCGGGTCTAGTGCCCGCCGCCGGGAGGCTCGGGCATTTCCATTGTGCCCAGCACGGCGGTGAGCACGACGGCCATCACGCCCAGCGCAATCTCGAGCCAGATCATCGCGCGCAGCTGGCGGGCGGCCTCTTCCGATTCCGCCACGCGGTGGCGAATCACGCGCCAGTTGTAGAGACCGCAGAGTCCCGCGCCGGCAAACGCTCCGATCTTTGTCAGCAGCGTGAGTCCGTACGGACTCGCAAAACCACCGAAGCCAACCGGACCAATGACGTGATGCCACGTCGCGACCATCCCCGCGCCGACCAGGATGCACACGGCAACAATGGCCGTTGGCGAAAAGCGTTCAATGGCGTGACCAAGCGCGAGCCGTGCCTGCACATCCCGACCGATATCCGCGTCCATCGTCACGACCTGCAGTACGACGAGTGTGCCGATCCACCAGCCTGCTGCCACGACATGAGTGCCATGTGCCAGCACGGTTTGCCACACGCCTTCGCCCATGCCCACAGCGTGCCCGGTCAGTGCGGTCGTAAACGCAGCAGCTGATGCGGCGACCGCCGCAGCCACCCATAGCGGCCAGCGCGACTGCCAGAGAACGACGACCAGTAGGCAGAGGAGTGATGCCCCGGCCTGCCAGTGCCAGCCGGCGCCCCACGGCGTCTCGGCGAGGATGATGCGGACCTGTGCCCAGACGAGCGGGGCGTCGGCGCCGAAGGCATCTCGCGTCTGGGACCACAGACGGACGAACTGGAGGCCCAGCAGTGCCACCGAAGCGGCAAGCGCGGCGCGACGGACCCGTGTCGGCCAGCGCGGGGCGTGCGACACGATTCGCGCAGACGCGGCCGCCCCGACCGTGAGCAATGTCGCGAGGTACCAGGCCGCGGTGATCACCGCGACATCATGTCCCACGACGTCTGACCGCGTCCATCCGCGCGCGGCGCCGGATGTGATTACAATCGTCGTGATGTCGGCCAGACGAACCCGGGCGCAATGGTGGTGCGCGTGCGCCCTGTTGCTCCTGGCGATTTCGCCGCTGACCGCACCGTTCGCGGCCGGACATCCCCTCGACCTGCTGGGTGGCTCGGCCGCACACATCCAGTCGAAAAAGGCGCCTGACGATCCCCTGGTCAGCGCCAGCACATCGCTCACGGTCCTCACGCCGGTCGACCTGATCGCACCGGCCATCATGCGTGTCGTCACTGCCCCGCTGGCGGCACGCCCACACTCGCACGCCCGTCCCCTGCGGCTCTAGTCGTCCCCTTCGTCCCACAAACCGTTTGCTGTGCAGCCACGCCCGACGTGTGTCGCGCGCGTGGCCGGGTTGTACGTGTTCGTGTGTGAAGGAGAGGGTCATGGATCAGTTCATGGGCGCCGTCAACGGCGTCGTTGGGTCAGTGTTGTTTTTCGACGTGTGGTTCTGGGATGACCAACACGCGGTGCCGCTTATCGTGGCGTGGCTGGTCATTGGCGCGGTCTTTCTGACCTTGCGCATGGGATTCATCAATATCCGCGCATTCACGCATGCCGTGCGCGTGACGATGGGCAAGTACACCGATCCCAACGAGCCTGGTGACTTGTCGCACTTTCAGGCGCTGAGCACGGCGCTGTCGGCGACCGTCGGCCTGGGGAACATCGCCGGCGTCGCCATTGCGGTGTCGCTTGGCGGGCCGGGTGCGACGTTCTGGATGATCGTCGCGGGCCTGTTCGGCATGACCGCAAAGTTCACCGAGTGCTCCCTCGGGCAGATGTACCGCGATGTGGATGCGTCGGGGCGCAACGTCCTTGGCGGGCCGGTGCAGTACCTGTCGAAGGGGTTGGCCGGACTCGGCTGGCCCACGCTGGGTCGCGCGCTGGCGGTGTTGTTCGCGGTGCTCTGCATCGGCGGATCGCTGGGCGGCGGCAACAGCTTTCAGGTGAACCAGTCGATGAACGCCCTTCAGGAGACGATTCCCTTTCTGGCCGACGCGCCGTGGGCCTACGGCGTCATCATGACCCTGCTCGTCGGCATCGTCATTCTCGGCGGCATCACACGCATCGCGAACGTGGCCGACACGATCGTGCCCCTGATGGCGGGCGTGTACATCCTGGGTTGCCTCACCGTGATTGGGCTGAACGCGGCCGTGGTGCCCGACGCGCTGGTGTCCATCATCCGCCAGGCCTTCAGTCCGGATGCGGCGTACGGCGGGTTCATCGGCGTCCTCGTCGTTGGATTCCAGCGCGCGGCGTTCTCGAACGAAGCCGGCGCAGGTTCCGCGGCCATTGCGCACTCTGCGGCGAAGACGAAGTACCCGGTCCGTGAGGGCATCGTCGCGCTGCTGGAGCCATTCATCGACACCGTGGTGATCTGCACCATGACCGCGCTGGTCATCACCATCACGGGTGCGTACAACAACCCGGCGTATGCCGACCTGGTCGCCAACAGCCAGGGTGCCGCATTGACCTCGCGCGCGTTTGGTCAGCACGTCTCGTGGTTCCCGTACGTGTTGTCGATTTCCGTCTTCCTGTTCGCGTACTCGACGATGATCTCGTGGTCGTATTACGGCGAACGTTGCGCGGTGTGGCTGTTCGGCGCCGGTGCGTCGACGCCGTACCGGCTGCTCTTCCTCGTCTTCGCATTCCTCGGATCGATCACGACGTCCATCAACGTGCTGAACTTCGGCGATCTGATGATCCTCGGCATGGCCCTGCCGAACCTGGTGGGTGTACTCGCCCTGAGCGGCCAGGTGCGCCGGGCGCTGGATGCCTACTGGCGCGACCTCCAGAGCGGCGTCATCCGGGAGCACCGGTAACGTCGTCGGCGCCCTACTTCCACGGGTTCGCGAAGCGCGGGTCCGTGAGGAAGTGTTCGTCGGTCAGTGAGCGCAGGAAGGCGAGCAGGTCGGCTCGCCCCTGCGCCGACAGTTCAAACGGCTTGACGAAACTGCTCTTGCGCGGGTTGTTGGCGCCGACGCCCTTGTGGGGCCCGGTGGCGATTGTGCGCCCGCCCGCGGTGTAGTGGTCGAGCACGGCGTCGAGGTCCGCAATCGAACCGTCGTGCATGTACGGTGCCGTGACGGCAATGTTGCGAAGGGTGGGCGCCTTGAACTTGCCCATGTCTTCAGTGTCGTGCGTGATCGCGTGAACGCCGGTGTTGGGCGCGGGATAGGCGCCTTCCTCGTCCAGGTTGTAGAGCCCGGTGTTGTGGAACTCAATCTCGAGGAAGCCTTTGCCGACGAAGTCCACCGTTTCGGTGAAGTTGAAGCTGCCGTGGCAGTGGAAACACTCGGCATCTTCCGAGAAGAAGATCTCCTCGCCGCGTTTCGCAGACGCCGAGATGGCATCGGGTTCATTCCCGTACTTGTAGCGGTCGTAAGGTGACCGGCCGGAGATCAGCGTCCGCTGAAATGACGCGATGGCCTTGGTGATGTTCCCGAGCGTGACGGGATCCGCTTCGCCCGGGTACGCCGCGCCGAACAGCGTGGTGTACCGCGGCTCCTTGCGGAGCGTCGCGATGAGCTGCGCTTCGCGGCCGGACAGTCCGAGCTCGACCGGGTCTTCTCCAAACATCGGGACGAGCGCCTGCAGCTCGAGCGTGCGCACCGACGGGTTGGCCCAGGTCAGCACCGGACTGTACGCGATGTTGGCCAGACTCATGCTGCCGCGAGGATGCACTTCGCCGGTGACACCGATGCCGCGTGGCTTGCGGTCAGTGAACGCCACCGCCTGATCGTGGCAGCTCGCACACGAGAACGTGCCGTCGATCGACAGTCGGGTGTCGTAGAAGAGGTGCCGTCCCAGGTCGACCTTCGCCGCCGACATCGGATTGTCGGGCGGGACTCTTGGTGTCGGAAAGCCAGGAGGCAGATCCCACACCCACTCGGACGCGGCAGGCTGCTGCGCAGGCGCGGCGGTCAGCGCCAACGCGCCAAGCCACACGCTGCCCAGCATCCCTGCGAGCAGACCAAACCGCGTCGAGTGTCGAGTCATCAGCGTCGAACCGAAAACGCTGTCTGCGGCTTCGCCGGCGTCTCACCAAATGCGAGGCCCAGTCGTTCAAACAGCGGTCCACACTCCGGATCGTTCTGCGCAGACATGCAGCCCACCGCGGTCTTCTCCTGGTTCTTGTCCACATTGCTGCCCGCCAGCAATGCGGCGACATCGAGGACCACCGTGTCGCTCAGGGGATTAAACCCGGTCAGCGTCACTGGCGCGCGATTGGGAAACTTGCACTCGGTCGGCGCCGTCGTCGCGGTCGCACCATCACACGCCGTGCTGCCCAGATGGATGACCCAGCCGTTCGGCATGCCGGTGGTGCGCATGTCGAGGCGCATGAATTTGTACCCGGCATTCCACGACCAGAAGAGCCGTGTGAGGTTGAGCGGAGACGGCTGCGCAGCCGGGTCGCGGTGGTTCTTGTCGAACGGCAGGCCAATTTCAAACGACAGGCCGTTGTAGTTGCCTTCTGGCACGGTGCCGTCAATCGTCGTGTGCGTCGGCGCCGTGCCGTTGCTGCAGGACCCGGTCGCGTCCTCAAAATCCATCAGCGACACGTCGTCTTTCTGCCACAGGCCGTCCTGCGTGAGGGCCACGGGCACCGAAGTGCCGTCTGCCTTCGTGAGTCGAACGTTTGTCACGTAGAAGCGGAAGTCCGTGACGCGGATGGTCGACTTCGTCGTGCCGATGCCGTCATACGATTCCCCGCACGAAAACGGCTTTCCGCCGACCTCGGCTGCCAGCTTGATGGAGGTCGCCATCGTCTTTGGTGTTCCGTTACCCGCCGTTGCCGCCACCAGTGCGGTGGCCACCATCCATGCACGCATCATCGTTTCGTCTCCTGCCGTCAGTCGTGTGTTCTCAGTGGTCATGGCCGGGCATCGGCAGCGTGCCGATGATGGCCGTGAGTGCCAGGGCCACAATCCCCAGCGATACTTCGAGTCCGGCAAGGCGCCACAGGCGAGGCAGCGCGCCTCGGCGCACCCCGAGCTGCGGCGTCAGTCGCTGCCAGTTGTAAAAGCCGCACGCGGCTGCGCCCGCAAACGCTGCCACTTTCAGCGCAAGGACAAATCCGTACGGCGTGGCCATGTTGGCCACCGAGCCCACATGGCGCCACGTCGCAACGGCACCGGCCAGCACCAGGAGGGCGACCGCCGGTTGTGCAACCGTCGAGAACCGCTGCAACGCCAGCCGAAACGTTCCTGTCACACCATCCGCATCCACATCGTCAAACGTCACGATGAGCAGGGCAGCGAGTGTGCCAAGCCAGAGTCCGGCGGCAATGACATGGGCGCCCTGCGCGAGCACCGTGATCCACACGCCCTCGTTCATGCCGACCGCATGGCCGGTGAACGATGTCGCGAAGGCAGTGAACAGAGCGGCGGTCAGCAGCAGCGGCCACTGAGCGTTGTTCCGCCGAACGAGCATGGCGCCAACCAGGCAGAGTGCCGAGCCCAGCGCCTGCCACGTCCAGCCACGGCCCCACGGGGTTTCTGTGACGATGACCCGCAGCAGCAGGGTGGACATCGGTTGATCGCCACCGAAGGCCTGCGTGGTTTGTGACCAGAGCCGCGCCGCCACGGCAACGAGCAGCAGTGACGCGCTGATGAGATTGACGGTCGACAGGCGCCTGCGCCAGGTGCGGACCGATGGCGCATGCACGCCTGACAGCACCCACGCACACCCCGCGCCGCCCATGACGGCGACGACGAGTGTGTACCAGAACCAGATGACCATGCCGGGACGCGAGGCCCCGTCAGTTCGCGGGTTTGTAGGTGAACTCGAACGTGCCGGTCAGGATGTGGCCATCGTTGCCGGACGTCTTCCAGCTCGCGGTGTACTTGCCGGCCTCGAGCGCGCCGGTGATCGGGGCCACGAGCGACATGTCCGTCTTCTCGCCATCCTTGCCGGCCGCGACTTTGCCCAACTCGACCTTGCCCTTGGGCCCTTCCAGCGAGAGCCCGCTGATCGCCAGTGTCGGATTCTGCGAGAACCAGACCTGGATGCGGTCCGGGGTGGTCGTGACCGTACCGCCGGTGGCCGGGAACGTCCGCTCAACCTTGAGGTGGGCCGAGAGGCCGATTACCGCCACAGACAACAGGACTGCCGTCACCGGAAATACACGTCGGAGCATGGAAATGAGCCTAGCCGAGCGCGTCGCCGGGACAGGTGTGGCAAGTTGTCGCACGCGAGAAGCGGCAAGAGTTGGCGAGGAGCGGCAAGGGGGGCGGCGGGGGCGTGTCATGATCGACGACTCATGTCTCCATCCAAGCGCCATCCCGCCGATTCGCACGACCTGATTCGCATCCAGGGCGCCCGTCAGAACAACCTCAAGGATGTCAGTGTCGAGATCCCCAAGCGCCGGCTGACCGTGTTCACCGGGGTCTCAGGCTCCGGCAAGTCGTCATTGGTGTTCGGCACGATTGCCGCCGAGTCGCAGCGCCTGATCAACGAAACTTACAGCGCATTTCTGCAAGGATTCATGCCGTCGCTCAAGCGGCCGGAAGTGGATGTGCTCGAGGGCCTGACGACCGCCATCATCGTCGACCAGGAGCGGATGGGCGCAAACGCGCGGTCGACGGTGGGAACCGCGACCGACGCCAATGCCATGTTGCGGGTGTTGTGGAGCCGGCTCGGCAAGCCGCACATCGGATCGTCAAACGCGTTCTCGTTCAACGTGCCGTCGGTCAAGGCCGTCGGTGCGGTGACGGTTGAAAAGGGTGCGAGTGCGCAGCCGAAAAAGGTCACGTACAGCGTCACCGGGGGGATGTGCCCACGTTGCGAAGGGATGGGCTCGGTCAACGACATCGACCTCAAGGAGATCTACGACGAGGACAAGTCGCTGCACGAAGGCGCACTGAAGGTGCCGGGGTACACGGCGGACGGATGGCACATGCGGGCCTTTGCGGCCGCCGGTGTGGATCCCGATACGCCGATCAAGAAGTTGTCGAAGAAGGCGCTGCACACATTTCTCTATAACGAGCCGATCAAGGTGAAGGTTGAGAAGATCAACCTGACCTACGAAGGTCTCATTCCTCGCATTCAGAAGTCCTTCCTGTCGAAGGACGTCGACGCGCTGCAGCCGCACATCCGTGCCTTTGTCGAACGAGCGGTCACGTTCTCGACTTGCCCGGAGTGCAAAGGCACACGCCTGAACGAGGCGGCGCGGTCGTCGAAGATCAAGGGCATCAACATCGCCGATGCGTCTGCGATGCAGATCAGCGACCTTGCGGAATGGATGCGCGGGGTCAAAGACGCGTCGGTAGCTCCGCTGCTGGCGAAGCTGCAGCACACTCTCGACTCGTTCGTGGAGATCGGTCTCGGATACCTGAGCCTCGATCGTCCGTCGGGCACGTTGTCGGGCGGGGAAGCGCAGCGCACCAAAATGGTCGGGCACCTCGGCTCTGCGTTGACTGACGTGACGTACGTGTTTGACGAGCCGTCGATCGGCCTGCATCCCCACGACCAGCAGCGCATGAACGATCTCCTGCTCCGACTCCGAGACAACGGCAACACCGTCCTCGTCGTTGAGCACAAGCCCGAAACAATTGCGATTGCCGATCACATTGTTGACCTCGGGCCTGGAGCGGGCTCAGCCGGCGGCTCCGTGGTGTTTGAGGGCGATGTCAGCGGACTCCGCAAGAGCGGCACGTTGACCGGACGCCATCTGAGTACGCGGGCGACGCTCAAGACGGACGTGCGCACGCCGACCGGCACCATGAAAATTCGAGGGGCGAAGACCCACAACCTGAAGAACGTCAACGTGGATATTCCACTCGGCGTGCTGGTTGTGGTTACCGGCGTGGCTGGCTCCGGCAAAAGTTCACTCATCCACGGATCGGTGGCCGGGCGAGAGGGGGTTGTCACCATCGATCAGGGGATGATCCGCGGTTCGCGCCGCAGCAATCCCGCGACGTACACGGGTGTGCTGGATCCCATTCGCACCGCGTTTGCCAAGGCCAATGGTGTGAAACCGGCCCTGTTCAGCGCCAACTCGGAAGGCGCCTGTCCTACGTGTAATGGAGCCGGCGTCATCTACACCGACCTCGCCATGATGGCGGGCGTGGCAACCCTGTGCGAAGAGTGTCAGGGCAAGCGGTTCCAGGCCTCGGTGCTCGACTACCGCCTCGGAGGCCGCAACATTGCCGAGGTCCTCGACATGCCTGTGGAAGAAGCCACGCGGTTTTTTGGCGAGGGCAAGGCAAAGACGCCGGCCGCGCACGCGATCCTCAGCCGGATGGCGGACGTGGGCCTTGGGTACCTGCGCCTCGGCCAGCCGTTGACCACCCTGTCGGGCGGCGAACGGCAGCGCCTCAAGCTCGCGACCTACATGGGCGACGCGGGTGGCGTCTACGTCCTTGACGAACCCACGACTGGTCTGCACCTGGCCGACCTCGAGCAACTGCTCGCGCTCCTGGATCGTCTCGTCGACTCCGGCAAGTCGGTCATTGTGATTGAGCACCATCAATCCGTCATGGCGCACGCGGACTGGATCATCGATCTGGGCCCGGGCGCCGGTCACGACGGCGGCACTGTCGTCTTTGAAGGCACGCCCGCACAGCTGGTCAAGAAGAAGTCGACAGTGACCGGCCAACATCTGGCGGAATACGTGAGGTGAAGCGCCTTCCTACCGCGCCGTCGGAAACTTCTGCAGCTTGCGCTGCAGCGATCGCCGATGCACGCCAAGCACACGCGCGGCCTCTGAGATGTTGCCGCCACAATCGGTCAGTACCCGATTGATGTGCTCCCATTCGACGCGTGCCAAGGACGGCGTTTCGGCCGGCACCTCAGGTGCCGGACCGTCGCCAGGCGTAAACGCCGCAAGGACTCGATCGGCGTCAACCGGCTTCGTCAGGTAGTGCACCGCGCCCAGGCGCACGGCTTCAAGCGCCGTCGCAATGCTCCCGTATCCCGTGAGCACGACAATGGCGGTGGAGGGATCGAGGTGTTTGAGATGTTTCACCACTTCGAGGCCGGTGCCGTCGGGAAGGCGCAGGTCAACCACGGCCATCTCCGGGCTCTCGCGCTCCGCTTCGTTGCGTGCCGACGTCGCATCTGCCGCCTCCCGCACGTCATACCCGCGTGATCGGATCGCTCGCGCAAGCCGCGATCGGAACGGCTCATCATCGTCCACAAGAAGGACGGACTGCGCGAGGGGGCGAGCGGCGTCAGTCATCGACCCACATTATCCCGCTGACGGCAGACGCAGGGTGGCGGTGGTGCCGCTTCCAGGCGTCGATGTGAGCGTGAGGTCGCCGCCGAGTTCGTTGGCGAGGAGCCGCGCCAGGAAGACTCCAAGACCGAGGCCGGCGCCCGGGGACTTCGTCGTGAAGAAGGGCTCGCCGACATGTGCCAGCACGTCTGCCGGGATGCCCGCGCCGGTGTCCTGCACCACAATCGTGACAAGACGCTGATCGACCGAGGCAGTCACCGAGACCGCGCTGGCGCCCGCGTCGATCGCATTACGAATCAGTCCGGCAATCGCCTCCGACAAACCGCCTGGAGGACCGTCCAGGAATGCGTCGGCATGTAGCCGCACATCGACCTGCCGAGGGTCGCCAGGTACCAGCGTCAGTGCCCGACCCACGAGGTCAGTGACCGACATCCGTTGCGGCATTTCTCCAGGGGGATCGCCGGCACGTCGGCCCAGGCGGTTCAGGATGTCCCGCGCGCGATCGAGTTGCGCCCTGATCAGCCGCGCATCATCGAGCGCATCCGGCAGGTTGGCGTCCGCGAGGGTGCGCTCCAACTCGCCTGCGGCGACCGCAATGGTGGCCAGCGGCGTGCCAAGTTCATGTGCGGCGCCGGCCGCAAGTGTCGTGAGTGACGCCAGGCGTTCGGTGCGGGCGGCGCGCGCCTGCGCGGCAGCAAGCTCGCGATCGCGGTCGTCAATTTCGCGTGAGAGTCGCACGACAAAGAGTGCCGTCAGGGCAGCGGCTGCGGCAAAGGCCCACCACATGCCCTGGAGGTGACCGCCGAGTTCGCCGGCGAACGCATGGGCGAGCGCGCTGTGTTCGTTGCCCGGCATCACGAACAAGGCTGCGAACCCGAGTGCGGCTGCCGTGGCAATCGTCCACGTCCACCGCGCCCCGAGCACAACCGCGGCCAGCGTGATGTACACGAGGAAGATCATCGAGAACGGATTCAACGGTCCGCCCGTGACCGACAGCAGCCCGGTGAGCTGCACCACGTCGAACAGCAGCAGCGATCCACCCAGGTGCGCCGCAGACAGTCGCTGTCTCAGCAGGTACGCCACCAGATTGCTGACGGCCGACGCCAGGATGAGCGGCGCCAGCACCTTCACCGGCACGTCGATGCCGACACCCAGGTTGGCAATGGCAACGATGACGGCCTGGCCTGCCACCATGACCCATCGCACCCGCAGCAGCCACGGGAGGGCGATCAGGGCGCGTGCGGTCTGGCTGGCCATCGTTCGTCAAGTCTACAGATTCCGCAACCGTGGCCACGCCTGGCTGAGCAGGCTCGTCCAACGTGGGCATGCCCCTTCGTCGAATGGCCGGTGACACTTTGCCCGCCCCTTGGTGTTCCACCAGCAGCATGACCGAGGCCTTGGACGTCGGCACCTTGTGCCGGAGGTACGGACCGATGGTGATCCGCCGGTGTCGGCGGCTGCTGCGCGACGATGCGGAAGCGCTGGATGCCAGCCAGGATGTGTTCGTCCGGCTCGTTGAACGCCGCGAACGGCTCAACGGGGAGTACCCCTCGAGCCTGTTGTTCCGCATGGCGACCAATGTCTGTCTGAACCGTCTCCGCGACCGCGCACGCCGCCCCGAAGGACACCGGGCCCACGACGCAGGTGGGGCCGAAGAGGAGACCGTCTTGATGAAGATCGCCGCCGCCGAAACCCCGGTAGCCTTGACCGAGGCGCGTATGACGCTGGAACGGTTGTTCGGGCGTCACCCGGAGTCGAGCCGCACGATGGCCGTCCTGCACTACGTGGATGGGATGACGCTCGATGACCGGTCGACGTCCCGTCCGGCACGCGGGATTCAGAGCGCGAGCTCAAGCAACGCCGGCCCCAGCACGAAGTGATCGGCGCCGCTGGCCTGGTTCATCAGCACCACAACGGTGACGCGCGCGCCGATGTCGTGCAGGAGCAGACTGTTGCCGAACGCCGAGGCTCCGCTGTGACCCAGCTGGGATCGCCCGAGGTAGTCGTACGCTCTGATGCCAAGACCCGAGCCGGATTCACCCGGGATGTTCCCGGCGGCCGGCTCGAGCGTGCGCATTTCCGACTGCATGCCTCCTGAGACCACCGACCCGGTGAACAGTGCGTGCCCCCACCGGGCCACGTCGGACGCCGTGGCCATCACACCAAAGGCACTCTGTCCCACCGACAACACCTCCATGCGGTCGGTGGGTGCGATGAGTCCTTCAGACGACAGGGACATGGCCACCGGCCCGGGGGCTCTGCCATACCCAGGCAGCCAGGTCGCGGTCAGGCCCGTCGGCAGCCACAGCCGCGATCGGTAGAGCTCGGCGATGGTGGTGCCGCCGACCCGTTCAGCCACTTGACCGGCCAGCAGGAACGCGGTGTTCGTGTACTCCGTCGCCGTGCCGGGCAAAAAGCGCGGAGGTCCGATCACGTTCAACAACTCATCAGCCGTGAAGACATGACCGGGCGACGCCGCGATCAGCTGGCTGAGGCCTGAGGTGCCCGTGTAGTTAGCCACGCCGCTGGTGTGGTTCAGGAGTTGTCGAATGGTGATGTCGGGGCTCACGTACAACCGTGGCGGCAGGTGTTTCGCGATCGGGTCATCGAGCCCCAGTCGGCCTTCGGCGGCCAGCTGCAGCACGACGGCCGCCGTCATCGTCTTGGTGATACTGCCGATGGCAATCAGATGGGATTGCTGCAGCGACTCGGACAGGCCGGCCGCCCTGCGGCCGCCGACCACACCGTGCCGTCGGCAAACACCGCTGCGGCACTGACGCCATGGTGACCGGGACCGCTCGCCCAGGTGTTCAAGAGCTGTGTCATCACTCCGACTCGTGCGTCCGTTGGGGAGACGGGCTGCGTCGGTGAACCCTGTCCGCACCCGAACAGGCAGATGAGCGACACTCCGAGCAGGGGACGCATGGCCATGGTGGAAATGAACACCAATACTCCGGAATTCTGTCACTCCGACCGCCTGACGTTCGGCGACTTCGAACTGGACCTCCGCGCAGCCCAGCTGAGCCGAGGGGCGGTGCCGGTCAAACTGCCGCCGCAGCAATTCACGATCCTGGCCGTGCTGGTTCGACGCGCCGGCGCACTGGTCACGCGCGACGACCTTCGCGAAGCGCTCTGGGGCAATGACGCCTACGTCGACTTTGACGCCGGCCTCAACTTCAGCATTCGGCAACTCCGTCTGGCCCTGGGCGACGATGCCGCCAAGCCGACGTTCATTCAAACGGTACCGCGCCGGGGCTATCGATTCGTCGCGCCCGTCCATCCGTCCTCGCCCGTTGACGGCGCCCCAGCTGCGGTCGATGTCGTGGCCGCACCTGCGACCCCGGGGTGGATGCCGATTGCGCTGGCCGTGATGGCGCTGCTGGTCGTGGGTCTGTCCGTCGCATACGGATCACTCGCCAGGAGCGTGGCGGCGGCTCCTTCGGTCAGCCCGGACACACGAATCGCCGATGCGCATGCCGCGCACGGCTTCGTGGCCCTCAACGATCGCTGGGACTGGTCAGATGCCGAACGCGCGTTCGGCCGCGCACTGCAACTGGATCCGAACCAGGAGGTGGCGCTGATTTCAATGAGCCGGCTCAGGGCGTCGCAGGGGCGATCCGACGAAGCCATCTCGTACGCGCGTCGCGCGCTGGCGGCGCACCCGGCGTCGACGCGGGCGCTGGTGACGCTCGGCTGGGCGCAGTTGTTTGGAGGGGACGCCGCCGCGGCGCTGGCCACATGCCGCCAGGCCACGTCCGTCGCGGTGGGTGCCGGCCCCATGCGGCTGTGCCAGATCGCCGCCGAGGCCGAATTGGGCGCCGATCACACGACGACCTGGCAACGCATGCTGGATATCTCGACGCGCGAATCGAAACCGGGCACCTGGTTCCTGCGGGCGACATTGCAGGCGAGACTGGGCCGGACCGACGAGGCGCTGGCCAGCCTTCGCATGGCCATCGATGGGCGCGAGCCCGATGCGACATTCGCTTTCGTGCATCCGGCACTGAAGCAGCTCCGGTTGATGCCGGCATTTCTCACCGACGTATCATCGGGGTTCTCAGCGAATTCAGCACGGTGACACCTCAACGGACCGGTGGGTGTGTCTGCCAGACGATGTTGACAATCATCCATCGACCATCAAACTTCGCCAGCTGCATGTAGTCGATGCCCCACTGCGCCGTGATCTTCGCGACTGCGGTGTGGTCGAGCACATCAAGCACTTCGACCTTCTTGATGGAGGTATCGCGTTTGCCGTTGGCGTTCCACTCGCCGGCCAGCGCCAGCAGCTGGGCATACGTCATCGTGCCCATTGGGCCGTATTCGCCTGTCGGACGCCGCATGAATCCCCGTTTTGTCAATTGCGGATGCACGCTCCGCTCGATCCGGGTGGGGTCTGCCAGGTACAACGCCTCGACATAGTCGAGGGCGGCCTGGTGCACTGCCGCCTGTTCGGAGGCCTGATCCGGCGCTCCCATTACCAACATTGCCGTCACTGCCAACATCGCAATCATGGTCATCTACTCCAGTCTCAGCGCGGACACCGCGTCCGGCCGCGCCGAGCAGGACAGCAGGATCCGTGCCTGAGGGAACGGGCCGCAGCGGCAGCCCTTCGCCGCCGAGGCTGCGGCGGGCTGTTCCGAACGTGGGACCGCACCCTGTCAGACGCGGGACCAGGTTCAACAGACCACGCTTCTTCCGCAAAATCTCAGCGTTCTCTCATTGATCTTCGGAGGCCGAACGCCCAGTCTGACCGGCATGACGCGTATCTCCCGACTCCTGATCAGC
Organism: Acidimicrobiia bacterium; assembly: GCA_045862915.1. GTDB lineage: Bacteria > Acidobacteriota > Vicinamibacteria > Vicinamibacterales > SCN-69-37 > SYFT01. The sequence goes on along the minus strand of BTVE01000001.1, from coordinate 38,935 downwards.
GCGGCCGTGTGTGGTCTGACCACCGCCGTCGTCACGACCGCATCTCCCAGCGAGCAGCAGGGCGCCTTTCCACCCGCCCGGCTGGTCAATCTCCAGATTCTGCCGAAGGACGCGCCGGTGCCTGCGGTCATCGACCTGATGAAACAGATGACGCAGTCGCTCGGCGTCCGGTGTGACCACTGCCATGTCGGTGTGGACGGTCAGCCCCTGACGACCTTCGACTTCGTGTCTGACGACAAGAAAGCGAAGAACACTGCGCGGGTGATGATGCGGTTGGTCGAACAAATCAACGCAGCCCTCGACAAGGCTGTTCCCGGTAACGACGGCGGGCGCGTCACCTGCGTGACGTGCCACAACGGCCGACGGACACCGCGGAAGTAAACGGTTCTACAGATTCCGCAACAGCGGCCAGCGGTCATCGTCCGGGTCCACGTCCGCCTGGCCGGCAAAGTTGTGGACGCCTGCGCCCAGCAGGCGGACCGGACGAGTGCCCGCATCGGTCTTCTGCAGCAACGCCAGGGCGCGCGCGACGATGGCGTCGCCATCGCGGGTGGGTTCGGCGCTGTGGCTGCGGGTGACTGTGTCGAAGTTCTCGTACCGCACTTTGATCGTGACCGTCCGGGCCATCAGCTCGCGTTTGGCAAGCCAGTCGGCCGTTGCACGGGCCATCCATGTGATTTCTTCGCGGATTCTTCCCATGTCGGTCAGGTCTTCGGCGTAGGTGCGCTCACTTGATGACGATTTGGCTGGACGATTGGGCTGCACCGGGCGGTTGTCCTCGCCCCGCGACAACTTCAGCAGCCACTCGGTATGACTTCCGACGGCGGCGCGAAGGTCCGCCGGGTTGGCCGTGCGCACATCGAGCAGGCGGGTGATGCCGCGCTCGCGGAGCCGTTCCGCGGTGACCGGGCCGACACCCCACAACGCATCGACGGGCAGCTGCTGCAGGAAGGTTTCGACGCGCTCGGGTGCGACGACGGTGAGGCCGTCGGGCTTGCGCCAGCCGGAGGCAATCTTCGCGAGGAACTTGTTCGGCGCCACGCCTGCCGACGCCGTGAGGCCGGTCTGTTCGCGGATGAGCGCCTTGATCCGTCGCGCGACCGTCATGCCGAGCGGTTCGTTCCAGCTGTTTTCAGTGACGTCCAGGTACGCCTCATCGAGCGACAGCCCTTCCACCAGCGGCGTGACGGACCGGAAGATCTCGAAGACCTGCTGCGAGACCGCCCGATACTTCGTGAAGTTCGGGCGGATGATCACCAGGTGCGGGCAGAGTCTGACGGCGCGGGACATCGGGATGGCCGACCGCACCCCGTATTTCCGGGCCTCGTAGGAGGCTGCGGCTACGACCCCGCGCGAATCGGGCGACCCGCCGACGACCAGTGGCTTGCCGCGCAGATCCGGGCGGTCGCGCAGTTCCACCGACGCGTAAAACGCGTCCATGTCGACGTGGATGATCCGGCGGGGCATGGAGGTATGATCGTCGCGCTATGGTAGCGACTTCGATGCAGACAGGTACTCGCCGGTTCACGGCATTGGTCATGGGCGTCACCCTGGTGGTGGCCGCAACGCAGGCGTGCAGCGGCAGTGAAGCACCACAGCCGAGCCAGGCGGCGCCTCCGGCTGCGGTTGTGCCCGGCCCCAGCGCGCCGGAGCCGCACCTCTCGAACATCAGACAGCTCACCTTCAGCGGCCAGAACGCGGAGGCGTACTGGTCACACGACGGCAGCCTGATCAGCTTCCAGAGCATGGATGGCGACCAGCAGTGCGATCAGATCTACACGATGAAGCCCGACGGGTCGGATCGTCGCCTGGTCAGCACCGGCAAGGGCGCCACGACGTGCGCGTATATCTATCCCGGCAACGACGCCCTGCTCTACGGGTCCACACACCTTGCCGGCGAGGCCTGCCCGCCGCGGCCCGACATGCGTCAGGGGTATGTCTGGGCCGTCTACGACTCCTACGACATCTTCAAGGCCAATCCGGACGGATCCAACCCGGTGCAGCTGACCAACACGCCCGGGTATGACGCGGAGGCGACGATCGGACCCGACGGCCGTATCGTGTTCACCAGCGTTCGGGATGGCGACATGGAGATCTACTCCATGAACGGGGATGGTTCCGACGTCCGTCGTCTCACGAACATGCCGGGCCCGGACGGCGGCGCGTTTTTCTCGGCCGACGGCAGCCAGATCGTCTGGCGCGGCCGCCATCCAGAGCCTGGCGCAGAGCTCGAGGAATATTTTTCCCTTCTGAAGCAGGCGCTCTGGCGTCCGACGTCGGTCGAGCTCTTCACGATGAACCGTGACGGCGGCAACGTGCGTCAGGTGACCAAGCTCGGCGCGGCAGCCTTTGCACCGTTCTTTTCACCCGACGGCACGAAGATCATCTTTGCGTCCAACCACCACGATCCGCGCGGCCGCAACTTTGACATCTTCCTGATCAACGTCGACGGCACCGGGCTCGAGCAGGTCACGTTCAACGACACGTTCGACGGCTTCCCGATGTTCTCGCCTGACGGCACGAAGCTGATCTTCGCGTCGAACAGGCTGGGCGCGAAGGAAGGCGACACGAACATCTTTGTCGCCGACTGGCGCTGGTAGGCGTCCCGCCTCCGAACACGTTGCCCGTGTTACAAACCGGGCATGCTGCATGACCTGTTGTACGGCTGGCGCAGCCTGCGGGCGACGCCGCGGCTGACGCTGACTGCTGTTCTGTGCGCGGCCATCGGACTCGGGGCCGCCATCTTCATGACCACACTGGTGGACATGGTCCTGTTGTCGGCACCGCCGATGCCGCACGCCGACCGCCTCGTGCGCGTCTGGACCTCACAGACCGCGACGCAGGAAACGGCCGACATCTCGTACCCGGAAGTGCTCGACCTGCGTGAACGGACGCGCAGCTTTGACGCGATCGAAAGCGCCTCACGCACGCGCCTCGCCGTGACGACGGAGTCGGGCACCGAGCGTGTTCGTGGCGAATCAGTGACGCCGGGATATTTCGCCCTCATCGGCGCTCGGGTGCATGTGGGGCGGCTGTTTGATGCGCGGGAGTACGAGGCCGATGCCGATCGACCGGTCCTCATCAGCTACGACTTGTGGCAGCGCCGCTTCGGTGGACGCGCCGATATCGTCGGGCAGGCCTTCCGCACGCGGCCGGCATCGCGCCAGGCACAGGAGAGTGTCCGCACCATCGTTGGCGTCATGCCGCCGGGGTTTGTGGGCACCGTGGATCCAGATGTCTCCGACTTCTGGGTGCCGGTCGCGCACTACGAGCCGGCGCCGCTGATGCGCGACCGCCTGTCTCGCGCTACCTGGGTGCTGGCACGCCTGCGTCCAGGCGTCACGCTCGATCAGGCCAGAGCCGACGTCTCTGCCGTCGCGGCCACACTGGCACGTGACTATCCGGACGCATACGACCGCGTCACGCTTGTGGCTGAGCCCTTCGGCGAAAGCTGGCGGGCCCGCTTCCGGCTGAGCCTCTACACGTTGCTCGCCGCCGCGGGCCTGTTGCTGGTGATTGCCTGCACGAACGTCGCGACGCTGCTGCTGGCCCGACTCGCGCAGCGCGAGAACGAATTGCGAGTGCGCGCAGCACTTGGTGCGCCGCGACGCCGGATGGTGCGGCAGCTGTTGTTTGAGAGCCTCCTGCTTGCAGGGATGGGCGGCGCCGCCGGCATCACACTCGCAGCCGGGGCGATCCGCGCCTTTGCATCCTCCGGTGTGTTTGTGTTGCCGACCTATGTTGACCTGAGCATGAGCCCTGCGACCGCTGCCGTGGGCGTCGCCCTCGTCCTGCTGACCGGCCTCGTGTTCGGTGTGTTGCCTGCGCGCCTGGGCGCAAACGCCCAGCACCAGCTCGCTCTGCCAGAGGCGGCAACAAGAGTGAGCCTGGGACGCCGGCAGCGGCGCTACGGGCAAGTGCTTGTGGTGGCGCAAGTCGCGTTCACGTTTGTCTTGCTGACCGGCGCTGCACTGCTTGCCCGCACCTATCAGAACCTGGTTCGGAACGACCTGGGATACCGCACCACCGAGTTGTTGCGCATGGCCGTGAGTCCTGATCCCAACGTGTTCACCACGACCGAGGCTCGCGTCGCCCTGGCCGACGACATCCGTCGCGCGTTCAACGGACAGCCCGGCGTACGGAACACGTCTGTGATGGCTGGTGTGCTGCAGCCGTGGTTCGACGAAACGACCGACATCGCGATTGCGCCTGACGTGCAGTTGCGCGACGTCGGCCGCCATGCCGTGGATGCGGAGTACCTGTCGGTCATGGGGATGGCGGTGGTCAGCGGTCGCGATCTCGACCTTGCGGACCGGTCGGCGGATGCGACCGGGGCACTGGTCAGTCAGTCGCTGGCCCGACGGGTGGCTGATGCGACCGGCCACGATGCTGTAGGCCAGAGCATTGCCGCGGTCATGCCTCGAGTCGCGCTCGCCGAGTCGTTCACCATCGTCGGCGTCGTGAACGACGTGCAGTACCACGGTCCGCTGCAGCCGCGACCCGCCGACTACGACGTATACGTGCCGATCGAACGCGGCGGGCCTGGCGCCTTGTCGATCGCGGTGCACACGAACGTTGCGCCGGCGTCGCTCATTGCACCGTTGTCGCGGGCCCTCGGGGGCCTGGCTCCGACATCGCCGCAACATTGGATTTCGACGATGGAAGATGAGCTGGGGCTGCAATATCGCGATGCGCGTCTGTACGCATCGCTGTCTGGCGTGTATGGCGGAGCGGCCGGACTTCTCGCGGTGCTCGGCATCTACTCGGTGCTGGCCAACAACGTGGCCCGACGTACGCGTGAGATTGGCGTGCGCATGGCCATCGGTGCGAGTTCACGGCAGATCGTGGCACTGGTGCTTGGTGAAGGCCTGAGAACGCTGGCCGTAGGTGTCGGCGTTGGCGTGGCTTTGTCCGTGCTGGTGGGGCGCCTTCTCGCCGGCTTGTTGTTCGGCGTGGCACCGCAGGATCCGTGGACGTTCGCACTGGTGACCGTCATTCTGCTTGGTGCCGGGCTCGTCGCGTCCGGTGTGCCGTCCATGCGTGCCGCGCGGGTCAATCCCCTGACCGCCCTTCGGCAGTGAACCAAACCCCCGTTTTCCCGTCTGACCCCCAGTCGGCTTAAATGCTCTTTGTGCATATATGCGGGCCGAGGTGCCGAGGTGCCGAGGTGCCGAGGTCCCGAAGTCCCGAGGGAGATAGTGTGAACCTGCTCGACTACCACGTGTTGCTGGCCCTGTCGTCCGGGCCGACCCATGGGTACGCCATCAAGGACGCCATTGCCGAAGACTCCGGCGGCACGCAGCAGCCCCTCGCCGGCACGTTGTATCGGGTGATCGCGCGGCTGATCACCACCGGGCTGGTGCGTGAGGTGCCTCCCCCCGCCGGCGCTCCCGCGCATCCAGGGCAGCCCCGCCGGTACTACACGCTGACCGCGCAGGGACGCCGAGTTCTGGCCGATCAGGCCGAACAACTCAAGCAGGCTGCGGCGCAGGCGGTGCGCCGCCTTGGCGCGTCAGGACGCGTGTGATTGTCCTGCTGCATCTCGCGACGCGGCTCTTGCCGCGCGCCTTCCGTGATGCCTTTGCCGACGAAGTCGCCGGCCAGGCTGCACGCGACATTGCCCTGGCGCGCAGGCGTGGACTCCGCCACGCCCTGCGACTGTTTGCCTGGTCGCTGCTCAACATCCTGTGGATTTCAGTGACCGAACGACTTCGCCCTACCTGGAATGCCACGCCATCCCGACGAGGACCAACCATGCGACATCAGATTGATCAATGGCGGCTTGACCTCCTGCACGCGATGCGCGGCCTGCGCCGATCGCCCGGCTTTTTTGTGGTGTCAGTCGGCACCCTCGCGCTTGCGCTGGGTGTCACCGCCGGCATCTTCAGCGTGGTCAACACCGTGCTGATCAAGCCACTGCCGTACGGCCACGCCGACAGACTGGTGTTCATCACCGGCACGGCACCCGGATCCGATCTGCCTGAAGAGATCAATGCCTCGAACGAGTTCTACGTGCACTTCAAGGAACGCGCGAGGTTGCTCGAAGACGTCGCGCTGGTGCAGTCGTTCACCAGTACGTTGCGAGTCAACGATCGCGTTGAACGTGTCCGCATGTCGGCCGTAACGCCGACACTGTTCGACACGTTTGGTGTCGCGCCCGTGTTGGGCACGTTGCCGGCCGCCGATGCGACCGATGCTGCAGTGATCTCTCATACCTTGTGGCAGACCTGGTTTGCCGGGCGCAACGACGTCATCGGTCAGCGCCACTTCATGGGAGGCAGCGACCGCACGATTACCGGCGTCATGGGACCGGATTTCAGGTTCCCCGTGGAAGGCACGTTGTTGTGGATGACGTACGACGTGCGGCCGCAGGACATCGCACTCGGTCGATTTGGCGCGGCGATGGTCGGCCGTATCGCACCCGGAACGACCATGGATGCGGTGGCTCAGGAACTGACGACACTCTCCAAGGAACTGCCGGAACGGTTCGGCGGTTCCGCGCGGTACGCGGCATTCATCCAGCAGTACCGCGCCGTCGTCCGGCCGCTGGCCGAGCAGCAGCTGGGTCCGGCCTCGCGTCCGCTCTGGGTGCTGCTGGCTGCGGGCCTTGTCGTGCTGCTGATCGCTTGCGCCAACGTCGCAAATCTGTTCATGGTTCGCGCCGAGGGACGTCATCGCGAGATGGCCGTGCGCCAGGCGATCGGCGCGCAGCGCGGACAGTTGCTGCGTGTGCAGATGGCAGAGGTCCTGCTGATCGCCGTGGCCACTGGGGCGGCCGCGACACTCTTCACCGCGGTGACGCTGCCGGCATTCGTGAGCGCAGCGCCCCCTGGAGTGCCGCGCCTGGCCGATGCGTCACTCGACGCCGCCACACTGGTGTTCACCGGTGTGTTCGCTCTGCTGGCGGCGATGGCGTGCGGCCTGCTGCCGGCCATTCGTCTCACTCGTCCCGCCATGGCGCGGCTGCGCGAAGGGAGCCGCGGCAGCACAGGTGGACGCACGCTCGCGCGCAACGCCCTGGTCGTGGCGCAGACAGCACTCGCCCTCATGCTGCTGATTGCTTCCGGCCTGCTCATGCGCAGCCACGCGCGGCTGAGTGCTGTTGATCCGGGCTACGACACCACCAACATCTACTCGTTCCAGATTGCGCCTGAACAACCGTCCCTGACCGATGGACCGTCGTACGCGCGCTTCATCATGGACTTCAGCGACCGTCTCCGGGCCCTTCCCGGCGTGGAAAACGTAGGCGTCATCGAGAACATGCCTCTTGATGAAGGTGTGGGGCAGGCGCGTTTTCGTCCAGGCGGCGCAGCGCCCGACGTCCGCCCGCTGCTGAACGTGACGTTTGCCGGCGAAGACTACTTCGAGACGATGGGCATCAACGTGGCGGAAGGCCGCGGATTCACACGCGCGGACGCCACCTCGTCACTCGGCAACGTCGTCCTCAGCCGCACGGCGGCGCGCATGTTGTGGCCCGAGGGCGGCGCGGTTGGCCGGCAGCTTCAGCGCGAGGGCCTCGACACGTGGGAGACCGTTGTCGGTGTTGTGGACGACGTGATTCAGGAGGACTTTCGAGCGGCGCCCGTGCCGCTGGTGTACATGCCGCTGACCGGCCAGGTGCCGACCCAGTGGCGATTGTCGTCGCCGGCGTACGTGATCAAGTCGAGCCGGGCCGACAGCATTGGTGCGGATGTGCGCCGGATCGTTCGGGAGATTGCGCCGGAGGCGCCGATGTATCGCGCGTTCACCATCGAAGAACTGGTGCAGCGTGAACTCCTTGGTCTGTCGTTCACGATGCTGGCGCTCAGCGTTGTATCGATCCTGGCGCTGGTGCTTGGTGCGGTCGGCCTCTACGGCGTGTTGTCCTACGTCGTGGCCGAACGCACGCGCGAAATCGGTGTCCGGATGGCGCTCGGCGCGCAAGTGTCGGTGGTGCGTCGCATGGTCGTTGCGCAAGGCGCAAAGGTGGTGGGCGTCGGTATCGCGATCGGCGTACTGGGTGCCGCGCTGTCGATGGGCGCGTTGCGGTCACTGCTGTTTGAGGTCGAAACGATGGACCCGATGACCTTTGCCGGCACAGTAGGGTTCATGGTGCTGGTGGGCCTGGCCGCGAGTTATCTGCCCGCCCGCCGGGCGTCCAACGTGGATCCCATCCAGTCCCTGCGAGGCGAATGACCCGAGCGCGCGACAAGTAGTCCCGGCTGGGCGCGGTTTCATCCCACTGCGCCCGGCGGGCCTATACTCTGCGGATATGTCCATCCGTCCTGTTGTTGCCATTGCCGTCCTGGTTGTTCTTGGTGTGACCGCTGCGACCGCGCAGCAGGGACCCACCTCGTGGGCGCGTTTCCGCGGCCCCAACGGGTCAGGCCATGCGGTGGGTGCGACGTATCCCACCGAGTTTGGCGCCACGAAAAACCTCCTGTGGAAGACGGCGCTGCCCAAGGGCCATTCGTCGCCCATCGTCTGGCGCGACCGCATCTATCTGACGGCGTTCCGCGGCGACGACCTGTTCACGATTGCGATCAATCGCGCGGACGGCAAGATTCTCTGGGAGCGGCAGGCGCCCACGACCAAGACGAAGATCGTAGACAAGCGCAACAATCCGGCCTCGCCCAGCCCTGCGCTCGAAGACAACCGCATTTACACGTTTTTCCCCGACTACGGACTGATCACGTACGACGAGGAGGGGCAGGAACAGTGGAAGCTGCCGCTCGGGCCGTGGGACAACATCTACGGCATGGGGGCGTCTCCGGTGATTGTTGGCGACCTGCTCGTGCTGGCGTGTGATCAGAGCAACGGTTCGTTCCTGCTGGCGCTCGACAAACGCACCGGCAAGGAGCGCTGGCGCACGCCGAGGCCCGAAGCCAGGAGTGGCCACGCGACACCGATTCTCTGGAAGGCGCCGGATGGCAACGATCAGATCCTGCTGCCCGGGTCGTTCCTGCTGACCGGGTATGACGCGCGCACGGGTGAGAAGAAGTGGTGGGTGCGAGGCCTCTCGTTCGAGATCAAGTCCACGCCGGTCATCCACGGCGACATGATCTACATCAACGGCTACGGTGCGCCCGAGAACGATCCTGGCCGCAAGATCAACGTGCCGCCCGCCGATGAAGTGTGGCCGACTGCTGATGCCGACAAGAACGGTCTGCTGACGCAGGCGGAGTTCCCGAAGTACTCGGCCGCGTTCTGGTTCGGCGTTGCGGACCTCAACTCCAACGGGTCGCTCACCAAGGAGGAGTGGGAGTACTACCGCGCGGCGCTCGACTCCGAGAACGGCATGCTGGCGATCACGCTGGGCGGGACTGGCGACACCACCGAGACCGCCGTGCGCTGGAAGTATCAGCGATCGGTCCCGCAACTCCCGTCGCCGATCGTCTTCAACGACGTGCTCTACATGGTGAACGACGGCGGCATCGTGACCACGCTGAATCCGCAGACCGGTGAGCTCATCAAGCAGGGACGGCTGACCGGCGCGCTTGGCGCGTACTACGCATCACCTGTTGCCGGCGGCGGGCATCTCTACTTCGCGAGTGAACGCGGCGCCATCGCTGTGTTGCCTCCCGGCGGCGATCTCACGCCGCTGGTGGTGAACGACCTGATGGAGGACGTGTACGCGACCCCGGCGCTGGTGGACGGCAAGATCTACATCCGCACCGTCGAGCACCTCTACGCGTTCGGGACGAAGTAGGGATTCAGCTGACCTTTCGGGCGGCCTTGGTCAAACGGTCATCCGCGCACCGAAATCGGACGTCATCGTCATCCGACGTTTCCAGGACGCGGACGAATGACGCCAGGTGCACGGCGTCTGCGCCGCGGAGCCCGTGTGCGATGGCCAGTTGTCCTGCTTTCGCCGCCAAGTCTTCGTCCATGGCAATGGTCAGGATGGACGGCCAGTCGCCGCGGAAGCGCTCAAGTAGTCGGGCTTCCTCCGCCTTGGAGATGACCTTCTCTCGACGGCGGCGACCGACCATGGCACAAAACTCGGGATACGCCAGGACCGAGGTGACCAGCATGTCGGCCTCTGCCGCCTCCGCTGCGACGATGTCCGAATCTGGCTCGTCGACATAGAGCTTCACCAATGAGCTCGTGTCGAGATAGACCGTCATTGACGGTCCTCGGTCACCATCTTCGAGGCGAGTCTTCCACGAGATGGCACGCGGGGACTGAGGCCACGCGGCTTGCCCCCATTCCACCGGGCTCGACCTTCTGCGACCAGTCGCCAAGCCCACGCAATGCTGGACTGTGGCTCCGCAGGTGACAGCACGGCGATCGGCTTGCCCCGGTCGGTGATCGTGAGGCGGCTGCCGCTCTGCACCCGCTTGAGATGTCGACTCAGCTGCGCTTTGAGTTCACGAACGCCAATTGGTTCCATGTGGCCACACTACCGTCGTCATTGTGGCCACGTCAAGCTGCCGTGCTTCTGCGTCCGAATGTCGGGCGCACATCAGTGCCGGTCTACCGGGCGGCGGCTGTGAGCTGGGCTCTGTAGGCTCGAGGTGATTGGCCGAACCAGCGCTGCCATGCCCGGGTGAAGGCGCTCGGTTCTGAGAAGCCCAGTAGGAAGGCCACCTCCGTCAGAGCGAGGCCGCGGTCTGCCACGTAGGATTTCGCGATTTGCTGACGGGTCCGATCGAGCACTTCAGCAAAGGACGTGCCTTCGTCATCGAGTCGGCGCTGCAGTGTACGAGGCGACATCGCGAGCCGACGGGCAACGGTCGCCAGAGTCGGATCTCCGCCTTCCAATTCATCAACAATGGCCTGCGTCACTCGAAGAGTGGCCTGGCGTGTGGCGCCGATGTCGTCCATCAACCTGCTTGCGTGTGCTTCCAACGTCTGCAGCAAATCCACTGACGCCGAGCGATGTGGCATGCGCCACGTATCCGCTGCCACGCTGAACGACGCGTGCGAGGTTCCGAATCGGATTGCGCACCCAAACGTCGTCTCATGGAGGGCCGTAGAGGCCGGCGGATCAAACGGAAACGTGACGTCGATGAGTGGCCAGTGGATGCCTGTGGAATGCCGGCAGTGCAGCACCGTCACCGCGAGAGCGAATTCCGTATACGCCCTTGGCATGTCGAGGGTTGGCTTGGTGGCGTCGATGGGTGACAGGCGCATCCTGACCCGGTCGTCGGCGGTATCAATACTCCAGCCGATGGCAGAGTTGATCAGGGGAAAGTACCGGGCAACTCGCTTCAGGCTTTCGCCGACTGTCGGGGCGCTGGCTGCCAGGAAGTCGATGACGCGGTAAGCCCCAAAGGGTACCGCGCGAGCGATTCGGAGTCCGAGACTGTCGTCCCCGGACGATTCAAAAGCTGCATTCCACAATTTGCCGACTCGTTCGACCGGGAGCCGGCCATCGGGATCTTCCACTTCGGCCACGGTGAGGCACGCAGCTGCCAGGAGCGAGTCCTGGTCGAGCCCCAGTTCCCGGCAGGCCAGCAGCAGTGCCCGGCTCGACGTAGTGGATACCGTGGGCGGCCTCATGCGGCGCCAATCCTACAGCAACAAACGGAATGACGTGGTCGGTCAAGGGACTGGCGTCGCAGGTCAAGCGGGTATTCGGGAGCCTCCGTAGATTTGACTCCGAGGAGTAACGAGATGACCCGACATGTATCCACCCTGTTCCTGCCCACCCCGATGCTGCTCGGACTCGGCGTGGCCCTGACCCTCCTGACCGGCCCTCGCTGGGGCATCGCGCCGTTGGCATGGCTGGCGCCCATCCCCTATCTGCTTTGGGCGCGGCAGGCACACGGTGGGCGCGACTGGGCAGCGCTGTTCAGCGGCCTGCTCGTCGGCTACTCAGCCCAGTGCGCGATCTTTGCGACACCGCCTGTGCCCGTCATCGGGGTCATTGCGTTTGCGCCACCGCTGGCGCTCATTCGTTTCCTGGCTGTCTTCTTGGCTGAACGTGTTCGGCGCCGCCTTGGTGAGATCGGCGGCGTTGGCGCCTACGTGTCGACCACCGTGGTCGCAGACTGGATCGGGTACGGCCAGACCGAGTTCGGCGCGTGGATGGCTACTGCCAACAGTCAGGTGGAGTGGCTCTCGTTCATGCAGAGCACATCTGTCGCGGGCCTTGCCGCGCCCGGTGCGCTGATGGCCCTCACTGCCAGCTTGTTCGCTGCCTCGTTCGGTGCCTCCAAATCGGTATGGAGCTCCCAGCGCCGCGCCGTGGCGGTGGCAAGTCCGCTGCTAGTCGTTTCGGGCGTGCTGTTCTGGGGAACTCTGCGCCTCGACCAGCCGGTCCACGGGGCGGTGGTGGGTGTGGCGACGGTCGCCACGGATGTTGGAATGACCGACCGTGGTCTTCCCGGCGATCATGTTCTTCGCGAAAACACAGAGCAACTGTTCGCGCGAACGGTCGTCGCGGCATCGCGCGGCGCGAGGCTGGTGGTGTGGAACGAGATTGCTACCGTCATCACGCCGATCGAGGAAGCGGCACTGATCACCCGCGGCCGGGAGACCGCCCGCATCCAACACATCGACCTCGTTCTTGCCTACGGCGTGGTGACGAGCACCGATCCCCTGCTGTTCGACAACAAGTACGTCTTCATCGCAGACACGGGCGAGGTCCTCGACGAATACCGCAAGCACCACCCTGTACCAGGAGAACCCTCGATTCGAGGCACCGCTCCTTTGCAGGTGCTGGTTCGCCCGTACGGACGCGTGGCAGGCGCGATCTGTTACGACTACGACTTTCCGGCGCTTGCACGGGAACACGCGCGACTTCATGCCGACATCGTCGTGTTGCCCTCGTCTGACTGGAAGGGTATCGATCCTATCCACACCTACATGGCGCGGACACGTGCGATCGAGGGAGGATTTTCTCTGGTGCGATCGGTGCGCTGGGCCGCCAGCGGCGTATTCGATGCGCACGGCCGGATTCGCGGCTGGATGCCCGCGACGGACGGCACTGACGGCGTGATGGTTGCGTTCGTTCCAGTCAGGCGACTCTCTACCAGTGCAACTGCCATGGGTGACCTGCCGGTGGCCGCAGCTCTCGCTCTGCTGATTGCTGTCATGGCGGCAGCGTTTGTGCCTTCGAAATGGCGCCGGCTACTGGGTGTGTGGGGTGTCGTGCTGATAGCGTGGACAGCTGTTGCTCCTGGCGCGCTGGCACAGGGGCGGTCGCAACAGCCTTCAGGCTGGTCCATCGAACTGCTCGGTGGGTGGACCGGGCGCCCTCCGACACAAGGCGGCGCGGTCCGGGACCCCCTGCCGCCAGGGCAACCGTTCACCACCCACACCGGGGCGCCAAGCACGCGTCACGGCTCCTGGTTCTTTGGAGACGGCGCGAGGCTCTTCAATCAAGCCGCAGAGACGTTCGGACAGCTGCAGGGTCGCCAACTTAAGATGATCGTCCCTCTGGACGATGCGCTGAGTCGTCCAGCGTCGTCGGATTTTGTCACGCCGATGGTAGGGCTGCGTCTTGGCTACACCCCGCGCCCCAGATGGTGGGTGGCTCTGGAAGTCGAGCGGGCTGATGGTCCTGCGTTTGTCGAGGATTTCGTGCGTGTGGTGGAGGACTCGCGGACAAGCTACGTCGCCGCATTCGCCGACCTTCTCGGTACGGCCCCGATTGCCGACCTGCAGGTTGACGCGGCGACGCGGACTTCGGGGCGGTCGAAGGAGTTCCGTTTCCTTGGCACCATCACTCGGTCCCTGTTGAACAGAGGGGCCTACGGTCTGCATCTCACTGCCGGCGCTGGGGCTGCTGTCCGGTCTTCAGCGACAGTGACGATGGAGATCGAGGGCCGTTACGCGTTCTCGGTCAATGCGGGCGGGAACATCGCGGAGCGGGACCGCGTTGAGGTCCGCTTGGAAAGTCCACGAACGTCGCCCCTGTTTGTTGCGGGTGGTGGAGCCACGTGGATGCTGTCCAGGTCTACGCGACTTAGGGTCGACGTCCGGCTAATCGTGGATCGCCGACAGGTCACCACCTCGATTCGAACACTTCCGGAGTCCCTGTCAACCGACGACGCGATGCTGGCGTCATACACGTCGCCCGGACTCCAGTTCAGCGGAGTTCCGGCCAAGTGGAGTTCGCTCGGCCAGCCCTTGTCGGCCCGGCGATTTTCCTCAAGCGGGGCTCAACTGCGGTTGCACATCAGCGTCGGATATGGGATCAGGTTCTGACCTCCATGGTGCGAGACTGCCCGCGGGTCCAGCGAGCCAGGCCTTGTTGCACGGCGAGCGAGAACACGCAGTACGCCGCGAACCAGTAGAAGCCGGCGCCGAAGTCGGCATGAAACGACACGATGGCCGGCGGCGCGTCGGGTGAGGGCGGCATCTGGCTGGCCTGCGCAGCCAAGTAGGTAATGAACAGCGCCACCGCGAAGACATCAGCCATCGACCACTTGGCGATGCGTTCGACAAACGTCAGTGTGCGTGCGCCGACGGCCGCGTCACGGTGGTTGATCGCCCAGTAGGCGAGGCCCGACTTCACCAGCGGCACGACGACGCTGAAGAGCAGGATCAGGGTGGCGGCGGTCCAGCTGCCGACCGAATACAGCTGGCGCACGGAGCCGACGATGGAGCGTGTCTGGTGATAGACCTCGATGTCCGGACTGTCCTTGAGCCGCGCGGACAGTTGTGTGCTGAGGTTGCCGACAAGCGCGCCTCTCAGGCCGCCGGGTTGCATCTCCATGAACGGCACCACGGCGGGGTTGAGCAGCGGTCGCAGTTTGGCCACGGTCTCATCGTCCAAGCCCTGATCGAGCAGTTGCGGTGTCAGAGCCGACAGTCCTTCAGGCGACAGGACGCCACGGACGGTGATGACCGGCAGGAAGAGGCCCGGGAGCAGCAGAACCACGGAGAGCAGGAGTCCCCAGGTGGCGGCACGAGTCGGCATGTAGGCAGGATACCGCGATAGACTGCCTTGCCTATGTCGGTTGCGGAACGGGCCTCGTCAGCACGCCCGCCCCTCAAGTGGGCCGGGGGCAAACGCTGGCAGATTCCCGTGCTGGAGCCAATGTGGCGGCCACACGAACGTCGGCGGCTCGTCGAACCGTTCTGCGGTGGGTTGTCCGTCACGCTTGGACTGGCGCCGAGCCGTGCGTTGCTCAACGACGCCAATCCGCACGTCATCAACTTCTATCGCTGGCTGCAGCGCGGACTGAAGGTCTCCGTGCGCATGGCCAATGACAAAACGCTGTACTACCGCCATCGCGAACGGTTCAACGCACTGATCGAGGCCGGGACTGCCGAGACGGCTGAAGCGGCGTCCCTGTTCTACTTTCTCAATCGCACCGGCTACAACGGCCTGTGCCGCTTCAACAAGCGCGGTCTGTTCAACGTGCCGTTCGGCCGGTACGCATCAATCGACTACATCCGCGACTTCTCGGCGTATCGCGCGGTCCTTGAGCCGTGGCAGTTCATTGCCGGCGACGTGGAAGCGGTGCCGCTCGAACGTGGCGACTTCGTGTATGCCGACCCACCGTATGACGTGGAGTTCACGCAATACAGCGCAAGCCGCTTTTCCTGGAGCGACCAGGAGCGAACCGCCGCCTGCCTGGCCCGCCACCGTGGTCCAGTCATCCTGGTGAACCAGGCCACCGAGCGCATCGAGCGCCTCTACCGCTCACTTGGCTTCGCACTGCACTTTCTCGACGCGCCCAGACGCATCAGCTGCACGGGCGATCGCACGCCGATCCGCGAAGTGCTCGCCACGCGCAATCTGTAGCCCACCAGCCCACCAACCAATCTGGTACGATCGACGGCCGTGGCTAAGCGTCCGCCGAAGAACCCCTCGTTATTTGACTCGCCGGTAGCCGAATCATCGAAGACCGTCGCACCACCACCGCCGCCGACCGCAGGCACGGAACAGGTCGCGCTGCATGATGCCGCGCAGACGCGTTACCTGAACTACGCGCTGTCGGTCATTACGTCGCGCGCGTTGCCCGACGTTCGCGATGGCCTCAAGCCGGTGCAGCGCCGCATCCTCTACACGATGTGGCAGCAGAACCTGACGGCCGACGCGAAACACCGCAAGTGCGCCAAGGTCGTCGGCGACGTGATGGGCAATTACCACCCCCACGGCGATTCGGCGCTGTACGAGACGCTGGTGCGTATGGCGCAGCCGTTTTCGCTGCGTTATCCGCTGGTGGACGGCTCGGGTAACTTCGGTTCGCTCGACGGCGACAACGCCGCCGCGATGCGGTACACGGAGTGCCGCCTCGCCCGCATCAGCGACGAGATGCTCACGGAAATCGACCAGGACACTGTTGATTTCCGCCCGAACTACGACGGTACACGCGAAGAACCCGTGGTGCTGCCGGCCCGGCTGCCGAATCTGCTGGTCAACGGCGCGACGGGTATTGCCGTCGGCATGGCGACCAACATCCCGCCTCACAATCTCGGCGAAGTCTGCACCGCGCTGGTGAAGATGATCGACAGCGGCCTGGAAATGTCGACGGCTCAGCTGTGCCGCTACGTCAAAGCGCCGGACTTTCCAACCGGCGGCCAGATCCTCAACACACCTGCCGAACTGAAAGAAATCTACGAGACGGGTTCCGGCACGGTGAAGCTCCGCGCCACCTGGGAGAAGGGCCCGGAAACACGCGGCAGCAAAACCGTGTACATCACGAGCGTTCCGTACACGGTCACCAAGTCGACGCTGATCGAGCGCATCGCCGACGTCGCCCTCTCACGCAAGCTTCCTCACCTGGTCGACGTCCGTGACCTCTCGACCGACGATGTGCGAATTGCGCTGGAGTTGAAGCGCGACGCCGACGAACGCATGGTGATGGCGTACTTGTTCAAGCACACGCCGCTCCAGACCAACTTCCCGGTCAACCTGACGTGCCTGATCCCGACGGAAAACTCCGCGGTCGGCAAGCCGGACCGTCTGAACCTGCACCAGATTCTCTGGCACTTCCTGCACTTCCGCCTGGAAGTCGTGCGCGCGCGGCTGACCTACGAACTCGCGTCGCTCGACAAACGCATCCACATTCTCGAAGGTTTCGCCAAGGTCTTTGATGCCCTCGACGAAATCCTCCGTATCGTCCGCAAGTCCGAAGGCAAGGCGGATGCGGCGCGCAAGATCATTGCGGCGTTCGCGCTCGACGAGGAACAGACCGACGCCATCCTCGAACTGAAGATCTATCGACTGGCTCGTCTCGAAATCCTCGTCATCCAGGAGGAGCTGGCGCAGAAGCGGAAGCGCGCGAAGGAAATCGGCGGGCTCCTGAAGAATGACGATGACCTGTGGAAGATCGTGCGGGAGGACATCGAAGCCGTACGTGCGAAGTACGGCGATGCCAAGGTGAATCCGCGTCGTTCGCAGATTGCCGGCGAGCTCGACGAGCCCGAATACACGGCGGATGACTTCATCATCGATGAAGACAATGTCGTCATTGTGACGCGCGACGGGTGGGTGAAGCGGCAGAAGGAGATCAAGGACGTTGCCTCGACGCGTGTGCGCGAGGGAGACCAGGTGCTGGCGGTGCTGCCGGGCTCCACACGTGCATCGGTGGTGTTCTTCACCAACTTCGGCGTGGCGTACACCACTCGCGTGATCGATATCCCGGCATCCACCGGCTACGGTGAGCCCATCCAGCGCTTCTTCAAGTTCAAGGACGGCGAACGTATCGTCGGGGCCACCAGCCTCGATCCACGCATCTCCGGTGTGATCACGTCGAAGAACCCTGAGGTGGCCCCGCCCACACATGCCATCGCCGTGTCGAGCGACGGGTACAGCCTGCGCTTTTCGCTGGAGCCCTATCTGGAGGCCAGTACACGTGCCGGTCGGCGCTACGCCCGGTATGCGGATGGCGCCGAGATGGTAGGCGTCCGCATCATCAACGGCTCGGAGACATTGATCGCCGCCACTCGTCAGGCGCGCGCGATGTTGTGCAAGGCGGATGAAGTCAATCTGCTGTCGGGACCTGGTCGCGGCGTCATCCTCATCAAGATTGGCGGCGACGACCGGGTGCTGGGCTTCCTTGCGTCACGCGGAGATCGCGACCTGATGACGGTGGAGACCAATCGCGGCGGCGAACAGACGATCAGCACCGCCAAGTACGAGGTCACGGGCAGGGGCGGCAAGGGGCGCGAACTCATGCAGCGCGGGCAGTTCGTCAGGGTCGTACCGGGCGAAGTGGAGATTCCCTCACTCGGGGAGTGACCGATTCTGGGCTACAATTCGGCCCGATGTCTGTCATGCGCAGGGCTCTGCTGTGGGCGTCCACCAACGCCTGGATCCGTGAAAACGCGATGCGAACCGGATTTGTCCGGAAGTCCGTGTCGAAGTTCATGCCCGGCGAGCAGATCGAAGACGCCATCGTCGCCGCAAAAGCGCTGCAGCCGGCGAAGCTGAACACGATCTTCACGCGCCTCGGTGAAAACATCACCCGCCTGGAAGAGGCTGACGAGGTTCGCGACCACTACCTGAAGGTGATTGACCTCATCAAGGCCGCGGGTATCGACTCGCAGATCTCGATCAAACCCACGCAGCTCGGCTACGACCAGAACTTCGATGCCTGCGTGAAGCACTGTCACACGATCATCGACAAGTGCGAGGCAAACGGCATTTTCTTCTGGATCGACATGGAGAGTTCGCCGTACGTCGAAGGCACGATCAAACTCTTCAAGGTGCTGCGCGAACGCACGCCGAACATCGGTATCGCGATTCAGGCCTACCTGTTCCGCACCGAAAAGGACATCGAAGAGCTCGTGGCGCTGGGCTCGGCCATCCGCATGGTGAAGGGCGCGTACCTCGAGCCGCCCACCGTCGCCTTCCCGAACAAGGCGGACGTCGACGAAAACTACTTCAAGATCTGCGAACGCCTGCTGCGCGACGACAACACAAAGCCCGGCGCGCTGCTCCACATCGCGTCACACGACATCGCGCTGCAGGAGCGCCTGCTCACAGTCATCCGCGAGCGGAATGTGTCGCCCGATCGCTACGAGTTCGCAATGCTCTACGGCATCCAGTCGAGCCGTCAGCATCAGCTGGCTGCGCAGGGCATCCGTACACGTTGCCTGATCAGCTACGGCGAATACTGGTTCCCCTGGTACATGCGACGACTTGCCGAACGTCCCGCCAACGTCTGGTTCGTCGTCAAGAACATGTTCAAGTAATAGTGCGAAGTGCGAAGTGCGAAGTGCGAAGTGCCCCTCATTCCGATAGTGCGGTGACGGGGTCGACTTTCATCGCACGTCGTGCAGGGATGTAACACGCCAGGGCCGCGATGGTCAGCAGGATGGCGGCGGTTGCGGCGTAACTGACGGGATCATGCGGCTCGACGTTGAAGAGCATCGTCGCCACCAGCTGTGATGCCGCCAGTGAGCCGACCGCTCCCAGCACCACACCAATCAGCGCCAGCTTCATCCCGTCGCCAATCACCATCCGGAGCACCGTGCCCGGCTGTGCACCGATGGCCATGCGCAAGCCGATCTCACGCGTGCGGAGACTGACGGAGTAGGCGACAACGCCGTAGAGCCCGACGGCTGCAAGGAACAGCGCGACAACGCCGAAGAGCACAATCAGCAGCATCGAGAACCGCCGGTCGGCCACGGAGTCATCGAGCACCTGGCTGAGCGGCGTCACCGAGTAGGCCGGCAGCG
This sequence comes from Acidimicrobiia bacterium, assembly GCA_045862915.1. Taxonomy (GTDB): domain Bacteria; phylum Acidobacteriota; class Vicinamibacteria; order Vicinamibacterales; family SCN-69-37; genus SYFT01. The sequence goes on along the minus strand of BTVE01000001.1, from coordinate 19,369 downwards.
TCGGGTCGATGCTCGACAGTACCTGGCGAACTGAAGGCGTGAGCGCAGACGGATCGCCGGCGCTGCGCGCGACAATCCACATCGTGCTGAAGGCATCCTGCGTCAGCGGCACATACATCGTCGGACGACTTTCAGCGTCGAGGCCGTTGTGGTTGACGGTGCCGACGACGCCCACAATTTCGTAGGCGCCGTCAGAGCCATTGCCAATTTCGAGGCGCTGCCCGATGGGATCCTGGTCCGCGAAGTGCCGTTGGACGAATGCCTCGTCCACGACTGCCACCATGGGACTCGTGGCAGTGTCGGTGCGCGTGAATGTGCGTCCTCGCCGAACGGGAATGTCGAGCGTGGAGAAGTAGTCCGGTGTAACCACGCGGTGGTTGGCAGATGGCTCTTCGCCCGGACGTGCCGGCGGGCGACCCACCACATCAAACGTGAGCACGTATCCGCCACGCATCGGCAGTGTCTGTACAGCACCCACCTGCTGCACACCGGGTGTGGCCGCCAGGCGGGCGGTCAGGTCGTCGAAGAACGCGAGCTGGCGCTCGGCTTCCTCATACGCGGTTGGGGGCAGCGACACCTGGAATGCCAATACGCCGTCAGAGTTGAAGCCGGGATCAACGCTCGTCAGCTTTGCGAAACTGCGAAGCAGCAGCACGGAGCCGACCACCAGCATGAGCGACAACGCCACCTCGAGCACGAGGAGTCCATTGCGCAACCACTTGCCGCCCGATCCGACCGATGACCGTCCGCCTTCCTTCATGACCGCGTGCACGCCGGTTTTCGACAGCTGAAGTGCCGGCACCAGGCCAAAGAGCAGGCCGGTCACCAGTGATGCACCTGCAGCAAAGAGCAGGACGGTGGTGTCGATCGTGACGTCCATGACGCGCGGAATGCTCGAGGCGCCAAGCGTCTGGATGGCGGGAATGGCGAGCCAGGCGAGGAACAGCCCGCTGACGCCTCCGGCCAAAGCCAGCAGCAGGCTCTCGGCGAGCATCTGGGTGATGAGGCGCGACCGGCCCGCACCCAGCGCCGTGCGGATGGCCACCTCCTTCTCGCGGATCGATGCGCGGACCAACAGCAGGTTGGCGACATTGGCGCAGGCGATCAGGACCACGACACACACCGCCGCCAGGAGCGTCAGCAGCGCGGGGCGAATGTTGCCGACCACCTGTTCGTGCAGTGACACGACCTCTGCAGATTCGTTGGCGCTGTTTTCGGGGTACTGCAGTGCCAGGCGTTCCGAGATCGTCCGCATTTCGACGTCTGCGCGTTCGAGCGTCACGCCGGACTTGAGCCGGGCCACGACGCCGAGGAAGTGGCCGCCGCGGCTCGCATTGGCCGGGTTGATGGCAATCGGCCTCCAGAACTCCGCGGTGCGGCTCGGATAGTAGAACCCTTCAGGCATGACGCCGAGGATGGTCGTGGATCGTCCGTTGAGATTGACCGTCCGGCCCACCACATCGGTTGCGCCAGAGAAGCGCTGCTGCCACAGTCCGTGGCTGATGACGATGACGTCGCTGTTGCCGGGCAGGTCCTGTTCGGCCACGAAGCCGGTGCCCAGCGCGGGCTGTACGCGCAGCAGTTCAAAGAGGTCCCAGGAGACCGCCACACCGACGACCCGTTCGGGGCCGTCGGGCCACTGAACCGTACCGCTCGTGTTGGTGTACGCCGCGATGCGCTCGAAGACACCGTTCTGTTCGCGCCAGTCAAGGAACGTCGCCGGCGCAACCGAGAACCGTCCGTACTGCGGCACGGTTTCGTGCACACGGACGAGCTGATCAGGGTTGGCGTAGGGCAGCGGCTGGAGGAGCACTCCGTTCACGACGCTGAAGATCGCACTCGTGGCGCCGATGCCAAGCGCCAGGGTCAGCACGGCTACGAGTGTGAAGCCTGGCGCCTTGATGAGTTGTCGAACGCCGAAGCGCAGGTCTCGGAGCAGGTGTGCGGTCATGAGTGCGGGTCCTTTCGCGCGGGTGGGGTGCGCTTCGATCGAGTTGGCAAGGCGCTCCACGCGCGCCTGGTGATGCGGACGGTCGGCGCGTTGCACGTCTCTCGCCAGTTGTTGCCAGTTGGCAATGTGCGCCAGCGCCTGGGCGTCGGCGTCGGCTTCGCTGAGACCCCGCGACAAGGCGTCGCGGTAGATGTCTTCGATTTGTGAGGCGACTTCTCGAATGACTCGGTTCTCGCGCTCAGGACGCAGCGACGGCAGCTGCAGTTGTGCGCGGACGTAGGCCTCCCAATCACGCATCGGAGCCTTCCATGACGTCGGTGACGGCGGCGACGAACTCGCGCCAGGTCGCCCGCTGCTGTTCCAGCACCGCGCGCCCCGAGGGGGTCAGTTTGTAGAAGCAGCGTTCCCGCTGACCGGGCGCTTCCACCCATCGGCCCTTGATCCATCCGCGCGCTTCAAGCTTCAGCAGCAGGGGATACAGCGTGGGCAGGGCGTACGTGATGCGTCCGGCCGATCGGGCTTCGATCCGCTTACCGATGTCGTACCCGTGGCGGGGCCTGGCTTCGAGCACCGACAACACCAGCATCTCGGTGCTGCCCTTCTTCAACTCCGGACTGAACACGCGTCACCTCAGGGTCCCAATATGTAGGGACGCTTACTATGACGGCAGAGACCGGCTGAAGGTTGTGCCAGTACATGTAGGGCGGGCCTTCAGGCCCGCCATCGCCTGGCGGGGCTGAAGCCCCGCCCCACGGCTGCTTCATGTAGGGTGGGGTGTAGGCCCGCCTTCACAGCCGCAGCAGGCGCTTCCACCACTTTTCCTCCGGATCCGGCGGTGGTGGCGGTGTCTTTGGGGGTGGTGGCAGGATCTCCGGTTCGCCCAGCACGCCTGCGGCGACCGAGTCGAGCTCCACGATGACCTCGGCGGCGTGTTCGCACATCTGCGCGCCGATGCCTTCGACTGCGGTGCCCCACTGGTCGATGAGCCGGTCGTAGGCCTTGTCCCGATCGAGCTGGTCGTAGAAGGCCGCGGCGCCGAGCCATTCCTGGAGGATTTGGCCGCGCGGCACGCGGCCGCCGCCAAGCAGCAGGCCCGATTCACATTCCTGCTGAAACGCCTGCCATGACCGGGTCACGGCCTGAAGCGGACCTGAATCGGCCGACTGCACAGACGTGATGGCCGCGAGTGTCTGCTGGAACGACGCCCGGTCGGCAGGATTCAGCGCACGACGCACCGGAATCGACAGGCGCTTGTACCGCTCCATCAGCCCCGCGTCTTCCGAGTATCCCCGTTCGACGCCTGCCTTGCCCGCGTCCTGCTGGAGCTGGGCCAGAGCCTTGCGCACATGCACGGCGTTGCGCCGGAACGCCTTGACGACTTCCACAGGAGAAACATACCGGAACTACCGGCATTCGGTTCCGTTCGTGTTCGAACACCCACGGAGTCCGCCGGTGCTACCCTTGACGCACATCGAGACGGTATAGGGTGGAGGGGGCATGGGAACGAAGCTGCTGAGGACACACGTGTGGTTGGCGATCGGCCTCGGGCTCGCTGTCGGCGGCGGTGCCGTGGCAAGCGCGCAGCGCGGTGGGCAGCCGCAACAGCCCCAACCCTTCAAAGGCATCACGACCAACGGCACGCTCGAGACCGGTCTGTTCCCGATCAAGGCCACCGGTGTGTCCACGCGGCCCGTGCGCGATGCGGCCCAGCGGTTCCTTCAGGCCCTCACTGATGACCAGCGCTCCCGCACGACCTATCCGGTCGACGATGAGGAGTGGCTGAAGTGGAATAACGTGCACCGCTATGCGCGGCAGGGCGTGAGTTTCGAGGAGATGTCGGAGGCCCAGCGCGAGCGAGCCTTCGACCTGATGCGTGCCAGCCTGAGCGCGCGGGGTTTTGAACAGTCGCGCAACGTGATGCGGCTCAACGGGCACCTCGCCGAGCTGGTCAACCGCCCTGGCGAATACGGCGAGTGGTTGTATCACCTCACCGTGATGGGTGTGCCGTCAGATACACAGCCGTGGGGCTGGCAGCTGGACGGACACCACCTGATCATCAACTATTTCGTGCTGGGTGATCAGGTCGTCATGACGCCGACGTTCCTGGGCTCCGAACCTGTGACAGCGACGACGGGCAAGTATGCCGGCGCGTCCGTGCTTCAACTCGAGGAGCAACAAGGGCTGTCGTTCATGCGTGCCTTGACGGCTGAACAGCAGACGGCCGCGACGCTGCAGACGTCCAAGACTGCCAACAACGCGCTGGCGCAGGCCTTCCGCGACAACCTCGTGCTTGACTACGCGGGTATCCCGGGCGCAAAGCTCACGGTCGGCCAGCGCACGATGTTGCTCGAGCTCATCGGCGTGTACGTCGGCTACATGAAGGAAGGGCACGCGAAGGTGCGCATGGAGGACCTGCGCGCGCATCTGGACCGCACACACTTCGCCTGGATCGGCGGCACGGGGGAGAACGACACCTTCTACTACCGCGTGCACAGCCCGGTGATCCTCATCGAGTTCGATCACCAGACGCCGGTCGCGCTACCTGGGGAACGTGTGCCGGGGAAGGCTCACATCCACAGCGTCGTCCGCACGCCGAACGGTAACGACTACGGCAAGGACCTGCTGCGCCAGCACTACGAGCGCCACAAGAACGATGAGAAGCACGGCCATCGGTAACCCGGCACCCAAGAGCAACGCACCATGGGGGCGTGGAGGGCATAGAGTCAAGAAAAACAGGAGTTCTTCATGATCTTCATGACTTGTATGTTGTGATTCTCATCGACGGATGAGGACGGCCCGCTCAGAGACTGGTCCATGCGTCACGGCTTCGAGCCTGTCATGGAGATGAAGCCTGAGCGGGCCACCAACGCTGCCTCGACAGGTCGGACGGTATCGTGAGGCCCTGCCCCTCAGCAGTGAGCTTGGATGTACAAGAGTGACCGCAGCGAGGGAGCCGGGAGGGGCCATGGCCCACGTGACGGTCGGGATCGATATTGCCAAAACGGCGTACGACGTACACCTGCGACGAGTGGACGGACGCTGGCGGAAGAAACACGTGCCCAACACGCCAGCGGGCCACGCAGACCTGCTGCGGTGGATTGGGCGGCACGCGGACGGTCCCGTCCATGCGTGCCTGGAGGCCACGGGGACCTACGCCGAAGCGGTGGCCGAGGCGCTGGCGGATGCCGGGCACACGGTCAGCATCGTCAATCCGGCGGCCGTCCACGCGTTTGCCGCGAGTCAACTCCGTCGGAGTAAGACCGATACGGTCGACGCGGTCGTGTTGGCCGACTTCTGTGCGGCCTTACAGCCGAGGCCGTGGACGCCGTGGCCGGTGGAGGTCCGCACCTTGCGCGATCTGGTCCGGCGCCGCGAGGCCGTGCAGGAGATGCTGGTCCAGGAACGCAATCGCCGGAAGGCCGGGGCCCTGAGTACGCCAGTGACCGCGTCGTTGGACCGCACGATTGCGCACTTGGTCGCCGAACTGGCCGATCTCGATCGTCAGATTCACGACCACATCGATCACCATCCGCAGCTCCGCGACCAACGCGACCTGCTCGTCACCATTCCGGGCGTGGGCGCCGCGACGGCATCGCGTCTGCTGGCGGAGTGTCGGAGCCTCACCGACTTCGCCAGTGCGCGCGCCTTGGCCGCGTTTGCGGGCTTGGTGCCGCGACGACGGCAGTCAGGGACGTGGAATCCCCGAGCGACGCTCTCGAAACTGGGCTCGGCTCACCTGCGCCACGCGCTGTATTTTCCGGCGCTCACGGCAATCCGCTGCAATCCCGTCCTCCGCGCGTTTGCCGCGCGCTTACGCGCCAACGGCAAACGCCCAATGGTCATCGTCGCGGCCGTGATGCGCAAACTGCTGCACGTCGCCTACGGCGTCCTTAAGCATCAGCGGCCGTTTGATGCGACCACGGCGACCGCTTGACACTCAACACGGTATCTCCATGGTGAATGCTGACACATTGACGAAGTCCTTCGTGTAGACTGGGTGGCGATGCCGCCCAGTCCGTCGCCCTTCCCCACCGCGAGCGAGATGGAGATCCTCCAGGTCATCTGGCAACGCGGGCCAAGCACAGTGCGTGAGGTATTCCGCCACCTGTCGGAAGGTCGCGAGATCGGCTACTCCACCGTGCTCAAGTTCATGCAGATCATGACGGACAAGGGCACGCTGCTCCGCGACGACTCGGTGCGTCCGCAGATCTACCGCGCCGCGCGCCCGCAGTCCCACACGCAGCGCAGCATCCTGCGTGACCTCGCCGCGCGAGCATTTGGTGGCTCAGCCGCGTCGCTGGCGATGCAGGCACTCTCCGATCGCCGCGCCACCGCGGAAGAACGTCAGCAGATCCGAGAGCTGCTCGACTCCATGGAAGCGGCGCCCGCCAGAAAGAAGAAGTGACCATGCTTGCCCTGGCCGGCTGGTCTGTCGTGCACTCGCTCTGGGTGGGACCGTTGCTGGCGGCCGCACTTCTCCTCTGGTTTCGCGTTGGACGCGCGTCAGCAGAGCAACGTTACATGGCCGGATTCGTCGCCCTGGCCGCAACGGTGCTCCTGCCCCTGTTCATCGCTGTCACCACCGCCGACCCGCTCGCGCCGGCGGCCCGTATGACGCTGACCAGCGCCGTCGACTCCAGCGTGGGATTTGCCCAATTCCTCGGCGGCCGCCGCATCGTCGTTCCCGCCGTGGCGATTCTGTGGTTCGCAGGCGTGCTGATGGGTCTTGTCCGTGTGTGTCGTCAGTGGATGTCACTGCGTCAGCTACGCGCGACCAGCAACGACGTGGGGCTTCGCGAGCGCGAGGCACTGACGGACGTCCTCGCGACCTGGATGGCAGGCGGACGCGTCACACTCGTCACCTCAGACGCCGTGCAGGTGCCCATGGTGTTTGGCGCACTTCGTCCAGCGCTGATCCTGCCGGCATCACACCAGGCCACACTGTCCACCACCCAACTCCGCGCCATCGTCCTTCACGAACTCGCCCATGTGCGGCGTCAGGACTACGCCTGGAATCTGGTGCAGACACTTGGCGACATTGTGTTGTGGTGCAATCCGGCTGCGCAGTGGATGTCGCGGCAAGTGCGGCTCTATCGCGAGGTGTGCTGCGACGAAGAGGTCGTGTCGGCAGGCATCAACGCACGCGAATACGCCTCTGCCCTCGCCACGCTTGATGCGTCGCGTGATGATCACTCACTGGCCATCGCGGCTTCGTCGGGAACCCTGGTCGAACGCATCGCGCGGCTGGCCGGTCGACAGGTGCGACCGACGGCCACGCGCGTGACGACGGTGGTGGTGATGTGTGTGCTGGCAGCAGGACTGGTCTTTGCGGCGGCCTTCACGATTCCGCCGGGCATCGAGCTCGACGCGCAACTCCGTCAGCGGTCCCCAGGCCCGGCCGGCGCCACGGCACCGGCCGGACCGACGTTCCCTCGGCGCCCTGCAGGTCAGTAGACCGGCACGCCGCCCCACTTCGGCACACCATCCGCATCGCGCAGTTCCAGTACACGGCTGCCGCTCTTCACCAGCCGCGGCATCATGGCGGGCTTCCCGTTGAAGCGCGCACCAGTCAGGCCAGTGATCTCGACGGTTGCCTTCGGTGCAAGGGTCATGGCCTGTGCCTTGAACCATTCCTCCGGACCAAGGAACACGGCGAGCGGCGCGTCCTGGTAGCTCACCATCAGGATGGCCTGCGCCGGGCCTTGCGGCGGCTGCGCGCGCTCGACGCCTTGCACGACGGCCGTAACCGTTTGTTCCTTTGAACGGTCGTAGGGCGGCCCGCCCTGACGCCGCTCCTGGGCCGACACCGCGGCTAGAGTGAGCACCAGCAACGACACACACACGAGAGACACACGACGACTTGTTGGCATGAGCAGGCTCCTTGTCAGTCCTCGCGCAGGGCGGCCAGCACGCTGATTCGTGCGGCTCGCCTGGCGGGTATGTACGCCGCAGCGAGAGCGGTGGCGGCAAGAGTGAGGCTGACCGTCACGACGGTCACCAGTGGGCGTGTGGACAGGTCATCAAATGTGGCCTGCAGCAGGCGCGCCAGCCACACCGCGAGCGGTGCACCAACTCCGATGCCGGCCGCGACGATGAACAGTCCGTCAGACAGGACGACCCGGGTCACCCGGCCTCGAGTCGCGCCCAATGCCAGTCGCACACCGATGTCCTTCGTGCGTCGGGCGGCCTGGTAGGCGACGACGCCGTACACGCCGACTGCGGCCATCACGAACGCCACCAGGGAGAAGAGCGACACCACCGTGGCGCTGAACCGTGGACCGGCAACCAGACGCGCGACCTCATCAGACAGCGCGCGGACGTTGAAAGGCGCCATGTCGGGATCCAGGTCCAGCAGCGCGTGGCGAATCGCGGGCCTGGGCGCAGCGGCCGATGGGGCATGCACCGCCAAGGTCACGGTCGCGAACTGCTGGAACACATCGAGGCTCTGCCGAAGTGGCAGATACACGGATGGATCGTGTTGCGGAAGGCCCGTCACGGCCGGACGCACATCTCCTGCGACCCCGATCACGCGCAACGGACCGCTACCGGTGAACAGCGTGCGACCAACAGGATCGACGCCGGGAAAATGCTGGGCGGCCGACGCCGCCGAGATCACCACCACCGGTTCGCTGCTGTTCGTATCGTCTGCGCGTATGTCACGCCCGCCGAGCAGCGGCACACCAAGTGCCGCGAGTCCGCCATCGGTGACCATCCGGACTTCACCAAGCGTGTGTGACCCTGGCGGCGCAAAGGGATCGATGCCGATGGGATCAAAAGCGAAACGCCCGGTCGGTTGCCGGTTGGGCATCGCCGTGATGACGGCGGCATGCGTGAAGCCGGGTAACCCACGCACACGCTCGAGCACACGCTCGACAAATGCCATTCGTGCCTCGGGTGTGGGATACCGCGCCCGCGGCATGGTGAACTGCAGCGCCAGGCGATCTTGCGCGTCAAAGCCCTGGTCCACCGCCACTTGGCGGACGAACGACTCGAGCAGCAGCGACGCGGCGACGAGCAGCACCAGTGCCAGCGCCGTTTCTACCGAGGCCAGCGTGAGCAGTCGCCGACGGGAATGGGCGGCCATGCGCGCGCGTTCGCGTGAGCCGCGCAGGACCGGTGCGGCCGACAACACGCTGAACGTCAGTACCGCGAGGGTCATCATCCCCACCGCGAATCCGAGCGTGCCGGCGTCGAGTCCGGCTTCATCGAGTCGAGGGATCTCGGGCGGCGCCATCGCGCGCAAGGCTGTGACGATGAGGTATGCCAGTGAGAACCCGGCCACACCGCCCAGCGCGGTCAACACGGCCGACTCGCCGACCAGCTGCCGCACCAGGCGACCGCGATCCGCGCCGAGTGCCGACCGCAGCGCGAACTCACCTTCGCGCGACGTGCCTCGCACGACCAGCAGCAGCGCGATGTTGACGGTGGCGACCACTGCAACCAGCGAGACCGCCGCCATGAACAGCCACAACGTGCGGCTCACCGGCCCGACCATCGACTCCTGTAACGTCGGCAGAAGTAGTCGAGACTCGAAGCCGGAGTTGTCCGACCTGATGTGTATCAGGCCTTCGTCCACCGCCGCTGCGAGAGGGACACCGGCGCGCACGCGAGCAATCACCGGCAGCAACATCCCCCGCGACCCACCCGTGTCCAGCCGCACCGGAATCCAGAAGGCTGTCTCGGGTGTCGGAAAGTGGAAGCGCTCCGGCATGACGCCCGTCACGCGATACGGTTGCCCGTCCAGTATCACCGTGGTGCCGACGACCCCGGAGTCCGCGTGAAAGTGTGTACGCCACGTTGTGTCGCTCAGCACCACCTGCAGCAGGTCATCGTCGCCTTCCGAGAACACGCGCCCCAGCGTGGGCGCGGTGCCCAGCAGGTCAAACAGGTTGGCGGTGGTCGCGATGCCGGTCAGGCGCTCCGGTCCTGCACTCGTCGATGCTGTGCGCGCCGTCTCGTTGTAGATGGCCAGCCCGTCCAGGGTTGTTGTCGACGCCGCCCACTCCCCCGCCGCGGACACCGGCAGGGCGTCCATCCTGACCACCCCGCGCGGCGTTGTGGACTCCATGTGTGCCTGCACCAGTCGCTCTGGGGCTGCGTACGGCAGCGGCCGCAGGAGCACTGCGTGAACGATAGAAAAGACGGCGGTCGGGGCGCCAATGCCCAGCGCGAGCGTCAGGATGGCGGCAGCGGCAAAGCCCGGGCGCGTCAGCAGCAGCCGGAGCGCCTGACGGGCGTCGAGCAGGAAATCGGAGGCAACAGCGGGCACATCGACAGTTGACGATGTTTTTCGTCACTTGTCACGAAGTTTTTCGTTAAATCCAGCGCAACCAGGCAGGCCTGAAGGCCTGCCCCACTGCTTTCGCCTCAGGAGTCCATCCGCAGCACCGTGTAGGGGGCGGCGGCAGCCGCCCGGCGCGCGGGCAGCCATGCCGCCAGCAGTACCGAGAGCGCCAGCAGGGTGAACGCGGCCGTGTATGCGATGACATCCCACGGGGTGACCCCAAAGAGGATGGCCGCGAGCAGGCGCGACAGGCCCAGCGCCGCCAACACGCCGGCGGCTCCGCCCACGGCACCAAGGCGAGCGGCGTCAGCCAATACGAGACGAATGATCGACGACCGCTCGGCGCCAAGCACCTGCCTGATGCCGAACTCCGGTGAGCGTAACGCCACCGTGTACGCCATCAAGCCATACACGCCGACACAGGCCAGCACGAGTGCGACTGCGGCGAACACCACCGCGACCACTGTCGTGAATCGCGCGGGTGCCCGGGCCGTGTCCACGTACGAGTCAAGCTCGCGCACGTCGTAGATCGGCACGGCGCCGTCCAGACCGCGGACAGCCTCACGCACACCGGACGCCACCGCGCCCGGGTCACCCGATGTCCGAACGACGTATGACGTCGGGCTGCGGGGCCAGAAACGTGACGACACGAACAGCTGCTCCCGTCCTGCCTCCACGAGCGACCGGTGGCGCAGGTGGCTGACCACGCCAATGACTTCCATCGGCATCATCTGCCCCGCCCCAGCCAGGTCGGACGTGAACTGCCGTCCAAGCGGCGACTCCGCGCCGAACAGTTTGGCGGCCATCAGGTCGTCGATGATCACCGGCAGCGCCGGCGTGCGGGTGTCCGCCTCCGCAAACGTGCGTCCAGCCAGCATCCGCGCACCGACAGCTTCAAAGAAGCCCGGACTCACCGTCCGTGTGTCTGCGAGCCCGGCCTTGCTGCCGTCCGTCTCACCGAGCGGCAGATACGGCGTGCCCCAATTGGGCAGGTTGTCGTACGGCAAATGGCTGACGGCCCCCACCGCAGTCACGCCCGGCACCGCACGCAGACGCGACGTCAGCTCGCGATGGAAGGTGTTCATGCCATCAAGGGGCCGATACCGCTGCGTGGGCGGCGCGATACGAAACGTGAGTGACCGGTCCGTCTGGAATCCTGGGTCGAGTCGCATCAGTCCGTCAAACGACCGCGCCAGCAACGCGGCCACCACGAGCAGCACACACCCGAGTGCAATCTGCGCGACCACCATGGTCTCGCGCAGTCGAACCGCGGTGGCGCCCGCGGTGGCACGGCTGCCGTAGTGCAGTGCCGATGACAGATGCTGCCGGCGGACTTCACGCCACGGCAGCAGCGAAAACGCCAGGCCCCACACCAGTGACGCCGCCGCGGCAAACAGCAGCACACCCACATCGAGATCGGTGTCCTGCACACGCGGAAGCGTCGCGGGCGCAAGACTGATCAGCGCGCGTAGACCGCCCCACGCGACACAGACACCAAGGAGACCGCCCGACAGGGCCAGCATCAGTCCTTCAACGAGACACTGACGCAACAGGCGGCCGGCGCTGGATCCTAGGGCCAGACGTACAGAGGTTTCGCGGCGACGCTCGGATGCACGCACAACCAGCAGTCCTGCGATGTTCACGCACGCGATGACCAGCAGGATCAACACACCGCCAAACACGGCCAGCATCACCGGGCGAATCGGGCGCATGGTGTCGTCTTTCATGCCGACCGCATAAAACCGGGATCCCGGCGTGTAAGCGCCGGGATTCTCAGCCATGATGCCCGCGCCAACCGCAGCCACCTCCTCCACCGCCGCTCCCATCCGCACATCGTCGTTCAGGCGCGCCACGACGCGGAGGTATTGCTGGCCGCGAGGCTGGGTTGCGAGTTGCGGCGAGCCGGGGATCCACGCCTGCAGGTCCGTTGGCACTGCCGCGTCTGGTGGGAACAGCAGCTCGAACGACTCCGGCATCACGCCCGCGACGATGGCGGGGCGGCCGTTGAGGGTGACCGTGCGGCCCACGACCGCCGAGTCCGCACCGAAGCTGCGCATCCACAACGTGTGGCTGAGCAGCAGCGGCGTCACCGGTTGGCCGAAGTCGTCCGGGCCAAGCACACGTCCAAGTGCGGCCTCCACCCCAAGCGTGGCGAAAAACTCCTGCGTCACCGTGGCGATGCGCAGGTGCTCGGGGTCGCCGTGCTCTGCCAGCGTCGCGTTGGTCGCCCACACGCCGCCCATCCGGCTGAAGCTGGACGTGCGTTGCTGGAACTCCGTGATCTCCGGTCCCGCCAGTGGCGCGTGCGGATAACCGAGGTCGGTGAGATCGGCCCAGATGAACGCCAGCCGGTCTGCATCGCGATACGGTAGCGGTTCGATGAGGATGGTCTTCACGACCGAGAAGATCGCGGTCGTGGCTCCGATGCCGAGTGCAAACGTAAGAATGGCGGCCGCGGTGAAGCCGGGCGCACGGCGCAGGGCGCGAAGTGCGTACCGGACGTCCGTCCAGGTCGATTCCCACTGGATGCCGTTGCGCACGGCGACCGCCTCTTCCTTCACCTGAGCCACGCCGCCGAACTCGAGGGCAGCCAGCCGGCGCGCCTCCTCGCGGGACATCCCGCTCGCCATGTGGCGGGCGACGAGGGTCTCCATCCAATCGGTCAGCTCATCGTCGAGATCCTGATGTACACGGGTGCCCTGGAACAGCGTACGGAGCAACTCGCGGAACCGATGCCAGACGCGCATGTGGCCTCCTCAGGCTTCGTCGAGCACCTGACCGACGGCCGCGGCAATCACGGCCCACTGCTTCTTTTCACGCGCGAGTTGACGCCTGCCCGCCACCGTCAACGTGTATTCCCGCGCGCGGCGTCCCTGCTCGGAGACGAACCACTGGCCGCGGATCCAGCCTTCCTGCTCAAGTCGGTGCAGTGCGGGAAACAGGGACCCGGGGCCCACCACGAAGGTGCCACCCGTCACCTGCTGGATGCGCTCTGCGATGGCAATCCCGTGCAGCGGACGCAGTTCGAGCGTGCGCAGCACCAGCATGTCGAGGGTGCCTCGCAGCATGTCCGTCTTGGAGGGTTTCTTCGGGCTCATCGTGTGCCTCCAAACGGCGCCATGTGCCAGCCCGGATTCACCCACCCGTTGCCGCGGCGGACGAACACCTCCGTGGCGCTGCCGCGTGTGGTCTGTCGCTGGCCGTCCGGGGCCTGCAGTTCATACAGATAGGTCGTGTAGACGATCGCGGTCGGACCAAACACCTGGATCTCGGTCTGTGGAAATTCGAGGCGCACGAGCGTCATCTTTCGGGCGGCGTTCTGACGCGCACTCTCGAGGATCTCGGCCTGGCGGATGATGGGTTTGTCGGGGTTGCCCTGTAGCACCATCGTGTCGGCGGGCACCAGGTTGACCAGGGTGTCCTGGTCGTTGGTGAAGAAGGCACGCCACACCGCCTCACGCGTGTCGAGCAGCTGCTGCCGGACGGGCGGCGGCAGCGTCAAGGACTGGGTCAGCTGTGTGTTCTTCCAGACTGGATCAACCACGGTGTGGGAGGCGGCCTGGTTCCAGTTGCCGCTGCGCCGGACGTACACGTCCATGATCCGGTACCGCGTGCCGGTGGTGAATTCACCGTTCACCGTGTTGCCGAAGTCGACGAAGAAGTTCACGACGGCGAGGTCCGCGGCATAAAAGTGCACGTCGAACTCGAAGACCTTGAAGGTACGTGTGGGGTCGGGCGGTGCCGCATTACGTCGCGCCGGCCCACCCTCGACTGGAGGCCAGGTGAACCCGTTGGCACGCATGTACGCGTCGACGCCCTTGATCGGGGTGCGCGAGTTTTCAAGGAACCCGCGCCAATCCTCGGTGTGTGTGGCGTGGATGGTCGTGACGTCGTTGTTAATGAACGCCTGACAGATCTTCTCGATGTGGGTGCGGATGGCGGCGCGGTCGGCGTCGCGTCCGTCCTGCCCTCCTCCCGGCATGACCATCATCAGCAGCGTCAGCACAATCGGCAGCATCGGGTGTCTCCTTCGTCTCGCTATCGGAACCTGATATCGAGTTTCGATAGCATACGCCGACTTCGCGCGGAGAGTTCCCTTCCTGCCTCAGAACGTCCGTTCGCGGACGGTGTGCCGGATACGGACGGCCAGCAGCGCCATGAAGACCGGCGCCGTGATGGCCCAGGGGAACGCGACCATCAGCGCTCAGCGCCGGCGCAGCACCACATCAAACGTCGGCCGGACTTGGCCGTCGGCAAACCGGACGCCTGCGCGCGACCACGCGATCTCGTCGGGGTGCTGCGAGTCGTGGCTGTATCGCGTGGACAGCGCCTCAATCCCCCAGTCGGCCAGCGGCCGTACTTCGCCGCGCTCGCTGGTGCCGTTCTGGTTGCGGTCATGCCACAGGGCAAAACCGTTACGTTCGGTACCTCGAATCTCGCCATCCCCGTCGTCATCCAACGCCGCGAGCGCGTCGTACCCGTTGCGCCAGAAGAGCCAGAAGGTCACGTTGCCGAACAGATCGAGTCCGGACGTGGCCGTGCCGGTGCGGTGACGATCGAACACCAGCCAGGCTGCGTTGGGCATGAGCCACTCCCACTGATGTGGACCACGGCCGTCGAGATCAAACCTCACGCGAGCGTCAGCATCGACAATGTCGAGCGCCGTGAGGCCGGGCGCGAGAGGTACGGCGATGGGAGTGATCCAGCGGCCGGCATGCTCGTCGACCGACTTCAGCCGGTCGCGAAGGAGCGTGAGTTCGGCCGCATCAGCCACCGGATCCAGCAGCGGAATCAGGTAGCGGGCGGTTTCTTCCAGGTATCCTCGACCGTCCCACGGGATGCTGGCATCACGTCGGCTCTCGCGCTGCCACGCCAGGTCCGCAGACTTGCGCAGCACGGCGACCGCGTCCCCGCGCTCCCCCGCATGGCTCAGGCACCAGCCGAGGCCAAGTAGGACTGTTGGCTCGTCTGGCTCAAGAGCGAGCACCTCCTTGTAGGCGGCGATCGCCTGCGACAGGTACTCACGCGCGCTGGCGTTCCGCGCGGGATCGCGAGTCGTAGCAATGCCGAACTGCTGGTACTGGAGATCGCCCGGACTGAACCACACCTCGCTCTCCGTCTTGTCGCCAGCGGCAACCGGCACGTGAGTGCGCTTCTCGGCAAAGCCCATCGCGTACACACGCGCGAGGTTGATGCGCAACTGCAGGTCGCGTGGACGCTCGGCGATCAAGCGGCGCAGGTTTCTGGCCACTCGCTCAATCGGCACGTTCCTGGTGGCGAGGCTGATAAACTCAGCGGCCGCACCAACACTGAGCACCACGACCAGCGTCAGCAGCAGCCACGGTCTAAATGCACCGGCGCTCATCGCAGCCTGAACTCCATCCGTACGCGGACGATGACCGCACGCGCCACGCCGTCGGGCCGGCTGGGTTCGAACTCCCATTGCCGCAGGGCGTCGACCGCCGCACCATCGAGCACACTTGGTGGCGTGATCACCCGAATGCGTCCGGGCCGGCCGGCGGTGTCGACGATGCACTCCAAGTCGACGAAGCCCTCGGTGCGTGTGGCGAACCCTTCAGCTGGATACTTGGGGTTGAGCTGTTTCTTGATGACGGGAAAGACAAACGCCGGGTCTTTCGGATGCGCATACGGATCCACCAACCCCAGGAAGCGGAGCTGATCCTCGCGGAGGCGGTCAAGAGCCGCAACGATCGAGGCGCGCGCGAGCACGTGGCGTCCTGCGGTGTGATGCAGTTGCGCGAAGTCGATCCAGTCGGAGGGCACCGGTTCTCCTGGCGCGCCGAAGGTAATGCCGCCGAACGTGATGACCGGCACGGCGTTCCCGTTGATGGTTGTCGGCTTGTACTTCCATTTCCTGGCGGCCTTGATCGCCGAATCATCGAGGCCGGGAATCGAACGGACAGCCTTCGCGTCCGTCACATTCCCTTTTGCGTCGACCGCCAGTTCCAGAATGACGAAGCCACTGAGTCCGGCCAGATAGGCATCGGCGGGATACGGCGGCTGCGCGTTGCGTGTGCGCTCCGGCGTGGCGACGTGTACGCCGGCCACGGCGACGGCGTCGGGGGGCACCGGTGGCGGCGGCACTGCGGCGGCCGCCCGAGGCAGCGCGTCAAGGGCCGCCAGCGCGCGTTCAAGCACACGCGCGGCCTCGTCCCACTGCCAGGAGTGGTCGTAACACCGGGCAGCGTCAAACATCGCATCGAGTGAGTTCGGCGCCCGATCGAGCGCCTGACCATACACGGCGCGGGCATACGCGTCGTGTCGAGAGCACACCGGGCGCGCGGGATCTTGCCCGGCGGCAACCTGAACGGCAAACATAGCGGCGAGAAGTGTCAGCGACATGGTTGACGCGTTGCCTCCAGCGTTTCGAGACGACGATACCATCGTCAAGCACATCCCGCGCGATCCCGCGTGGTACATCAATCGACAGGCGCGTCGTCTACACGCCCGGCCGACGATGGTATTGTCGTCGTCTCAGATGGGCGGAGGGTAGTTATGCAGGACGTTCTTGAGCGCCTCGAGCGCAAGATGGACGAGGGTTTCGCCCGCATCGACGAGCGATTCGCGAAGGTCGACGAGCGATTCGGTGGCATTGACGCGCAATTGCACAAGCAGGGCGTGCTGCTCGAAGCGCTGTCCGCTGACGTCAAGCTGGCGTTGGAGGGTGTGAACGGCAACCGGCAGGTGCTCGATGACAAGTTTGCCGAGCTCTCCAGAAAGCTCGACGAGCGAGTGCAGCCGGTCGAGCTTGCGAGCCGGCACTTCGCGCGCACACTCGCGTCAACATCCGAGCGGCCGCGTCCGAAGCGCAGGAAGGCGTAGGCAGGCCTGAAGGCCTGCCCAACATGCAGCCGTGGGGCGGACCACCGTAGCCTTGGCGAAGGTGGTCAGACCCGCCGACTCACCGGCCACTCCCCTTGCATCCCGCAGAGAGCTTCCAGCTCGGTGACCAGGCGGTCGAGGTCGTCGATCACACCTGGATGGTGACCGGTCGCCCGGTACGCCGTGACCAGGCCGCGGTAGTAGCCGATGGTGCCGGCTTTGCCGGCGTCCTTGTTGAAGCGCGCCCAGAGTGCGTCGCCCGACGTCCGGTAGTCCTCGATGATGGCGCCGACGTTGTGAATCTTGTCGGAGGCGGAAACGAGAATCACGGATGCCGGCTCATTGGGCACGCGGTCAACGTACTGCTGCTTGCGTTCAAGCCAGGGGCGTTTGGGCGTCTCGAAGCTGTCGGAGCACCCTTCCACAATCCGCGCCACCTCGCCGCCAAACGTGTCTTTGATGTCGGCCAGACGATCGTGCCCGCCCGCGTCTTCAACCGCATCGTGCAGCAGCGCACCGATCGCCTCGATTTCCGAGCCGCCGTAGTGCAGCACCAGTGACGTGACGCCCATCAGGTGGGCCATGTAGGGCTCTCCCTGACGCATCATGCCGCCGTGGACGTCCAGTGCGTACGCGAAGGCGTCGGCGAATTGTCGCGAGAGCTGCATGCTCCAAGGTATCTCCCTTGACGATGGTATCGTCGTCGTCTCAGATCGGCGGAGGGTGGTTATGCAGGACGTTCTTGAGCGCCTGGAACGCAAGATGGACCAGGGTTTCGCCCGAATGGACGAGCAATTCGCGAAAGTCGACGAGCGATTCACGAAGGTCGACGAGCAATTCGCGAAGGTCGACGCGCGATTCACGCAGATTGAAGGTCGACTCGACAAGGTGGACGAACACCTGGTGCGGCACGACGAGCAGTTCAAGAAGATAGACGAGCACTTGGTGCGGCACGACGAGCAGTTCACGAAGATAGACGAGCACTTGGTGCGGCACGACGAGCACTTTTCGAGGGTCGACGATCGATTCGGTGGCATTGACGCGCAATTGCACAAGCAGGGCGTGCTGCTCGAGGCGCTGACGGGCGACGTCAAGCTGGCGCTTGAGGGCATCAGCGGGAATCGACAGGTGCTCGATGACAAGTTTGCCGAGCTCTCCCGCAAGCTCGACGAACGCGTGCAGCCGGCTAGGGCCTTCCCCGTCGCTTGAAGAAGTCGAGCACCCGAGGATCGACACCAGGCAGGTCCCGAACGACTCGTGGCCGACGCTGAGGACGTGACACAACGGCCTTCAACTTCAGGCGAGCAAGGCGGCGGGTGATCGCGACGGCCGGCATGTGCTCGGCATCCCACATGCCGCCGACCCACTCCTTGCGCACCGCGTGCTCCGGATGTCCGGGATCCGCCAGCGCGGCCAGAAAGTCCATGTAGGCGTACGGGCCCCCGCAGTCTTCCGGCGGACATGCGCGTCGGCCTCCCAGCAACACGACGGGCTTCACCTCGTCTGCACCATCGTCATGCACCTGCTCGACGACAATGGCGTGATACCAGCTGTCGCCGAAGTCGTAGTGGTAATCGAGGCGGGCCCCTGGGGTTGCGAGGACGTCCCCCACACGCGTGGATGTCTCTGAAATGCGGTAGATCCCGAAGTCCCGGTCGCTGGCGCCGTAGAGGTCGGTGCCCTGCTCGAATTCGTGGAGATGGGAGTTGGTCCAGCCCATCACGATTTGGAGCACGCGGTGGAACTGCGCAAGGCTGATATCAGCCGGAACGTCGACCCGTCGCCAGATCGGCGGACTGATATCGCGAAGGGTGACCTTGAGAACCAGGCGCTGCATGACCTCAGAGTAGCGCGAACGCCGGCGTGGTGAACGCCGTTACCCGCGAGCATCGCCACCCCTTGCTCGGTGAAGGCGTAGGGAAGGAATTTTCGATGTCGGCCTCGCCCGACGTTTAAGATCACAACTTGTGATCTTAGAGACCCGGCCTCATCCTCAGTCAGCTGAAACATGAAATCGTCGGGAAACCGGCTCATGTTTCGCTGTACCGCTTGATTCAGCGTCCGGGTCTCCACCCCGTACAGCGCCGCCCCCCTATGAAACAATGCCCCCTTTCGGGAGGCGTCCATGCGTGCAGTGGTCAGGGTCAGTCGGCCTCGGTGGACGCCCAAATCCGGCCATTAATCGACACTTCAAAACCGGCCATTAGCTGACGGCCGATCGAGACGTTGACGACGGGACGACCTCACGGTCACCGTCGGGAATGGGCAACGTCTTGAAGGCGAGTACACAA